>NZ_JARUXE010000001.1 GCF_030433895.1 Arthrobacter sp. PsM3
GTCCCTGGCCGAATCCCTGCTGCCGCGCCAGGGATTCACCGGCGGGCCGTTGCCTTCCGTGCACGGGGAACTCGGGGCCGCCGTGGCCTCCGGGGAGATCGCATCCCGGCCCGCGACCATCATCACCCTGGCACTGGACCGTGTCCGGCACGTCTGCGACGCCGGCGCCGCCGCCCGGATGGAACACGCCCTGACCCGCACCGCCGCGGAAAACGACACGGACTTCCTGACCCGCGTGGCCCGGAGCTGGACCGATGCGCTGGACCAGGACGGCGCCGAGCCCTCCGAAGAGCTCCTGCGCCAACTCCAGGGCGCTTTCCTCCGTAAACCCCGCCACGGACTCCAGCACCTGGAGATCTTCGGAACGGCCGAACAATTCGAACACCTCCTCACCGTCATGAACACCGCCACCAACCCCCGCACACCAGCCCCGGAACCCGGAACCGACGCCGCACCGGCGGGCACCACCCTTGCCACCGGAGTCCCGGCCGCCGGGATCTGCGCCGGGGGCGTCGCCGGCGGCCCTGTCCCGTGGGCCGAGGGCGGCCCGGACCGCGCGGAGGTCCCCCTTGACCTGCGCTCACGCCCGCAGAAACTCCTCGACGGGCTCGTCAGTGCCTGCAAAGCCGCCCTCGCCGCCGGCACCCTGCCCGCCGCGGGAGGACTCCGCCCCCAGGTCAGGGTCACCATCGACTACCGGGACCTGCTCGCCCGGCTCGGACACGCCGACGGAGACCCGCAGAACACCGGCGGCCCCTTCCACCCGGGAGACACGACGGAACACACCGGCAACCTGCTCTTCACCGGCCCCGTCACCGCCTCCACCGTCCGGAAGATCGCCTGCGACGCGGACATCATCCCGGTCCTGCTCGGCAGCGAAGGCCGGGTCCTGGACATCGGCCGCGCCTCACGGGTCTTCCCGCCCCACATCCGCAAAGCCCTCACCGCCCGCGACCAGGGCTGCACGTTCCCCGGCTGCACCATCCCCGCACCCTGGTGCGAAGCCCACCACATCACCTACTGGTCCCGCGGCGGAACAACCGGCACAGACAACGGAGCACTCCTGTGCTCCCACCACCACCACGTCATCCACAAAGAACAATGGAGCATCCAAATCCGCCACGGCATCCCCTGGTTCATCCCGCCACCCCACCTGGACCCACGCCAAAAACCCCGACGCAACCACTACTTCCGGCCCACAGACCCCGACACCCCCGTCTGACACTGGACCCCTGAACAACGACGGCAAGCCCCGCGCCACATGAACACAAGTGCCGTCCTGCACGGTGCAGCATCCAGTTATCTCGATGATGGAGATACCATCGAGCTGTGAGAAACGCGATACTGGAGGACCAGGGCAGCCATGAACCCGCAAGGCTTGGACCGGCAGTCCTGAGGTGGAGCGGCGCCCTCACTGCGGCAGGACTGATCGTGGTCCCGCTCTGGATGTTGTTTGGCAACAGCGCCGTCCTTGGCGGCCACCCGGCGCTGCCGGCCCTGTTGTTGGCCGCCGTCGCAATGGGCCTTGTCTGGATGTTCATCCTTATCAAACACTCGACCCTGCTCAGGCGCTGGAGCCCCAACCTCCACCGGAGTTCGAACAATAGCCGGAGGCCACAGCGCAGGGTGACGCGCTGGCAACTGGTCCGCGGCCTTGCGGGCAGGATTGTTGTCCTCGGTCTCGTCGCGGGTCTGGCATGGCTCAATCCGTTCCCCTACCAGCCCGGCGGCGCCGATGGCCAGACGACCGGGACCTCCGCTGAGGACGCCACCTCGATCACTCTCGCCCCGGAGGGGAAGGCCACGTCGGGACTCGTCTTCTACCCCGGGGCGCGGGTAGACGCGCACGCCTATCGGGACATCCTTGGCCCGCTCGTGGACGCGGGCCATCTGGTCGTCATCGTGAAACCACCGCTGGGCATCTCGCTGCTGGACACTGGCCAGGCACGCGGAGCCATGGACCGCCACCCCGGGATCACGGCGTGGGCGGTCGGTGGCCACTCGCTGGGAGGAGTGAGCGCCTCCTCCTTCGCGAAATCTAACCCCGATGTCTCCGGGCTTCTGCTCTTTGGCTCGTACCCCGCGGATAGCCTGGAGGACAGCGAAAATCTCTCGGTGCTGTCCATCTCAGGCTCGAACGATGGCCTCACCACCCCTGACAAGATCGCTGCGTCGAAGTTGCTGCTCCCTCCAACCGCCACCTTCGCAACTGTGCAGGGCGGGGTGCACGCGTTCTTCGGAGACTATGGTGAGCAACCCGGGGACGGCCAACCGGGCGTCCCCCGCGACCAGGCCCAGCAGCAGATCGCTGCGGAATCAGTCCGCTTCATGGACGGCGTCCGCAGCGCCGGCTGACAGGCAGGCGCCGCCCAAGGACACCGCCAGGGACACCCGGATTCTGCCACGATGGAGGCATCCAAAATGGCTCTGCGAATGAGGAGCCTTGGCTTGCTCAGCCGCTTCTGCGTCAATCCCATCCCGCCTGCCCAGGACGGCGACCGCGCCCGAAGGTTCTACCGAGACGTCCTCGGCCTCGATCTGCTCACCGGCCCGACGGACCACCCCATGGTGTTCGGCGCGGCCCAAGGCTCAAGCATTGCCCTGAGCGAAATGCCGGAGCGCATCCCACCGCCCTATCCCACCGAAGGCAACCTGACTTCGCTCAACGAATTCGTCGGCTGAATGGCAACGCCGCCCGCTAACGTCCCGCGGCATATCCCTGCGCACCGCGGGGATTTGCCGCCGCCTGCAGGACTCCGGTCGCAGGATCCCGCACCACCGCAGACAAGCGTCCCAGCGTCCAGCCGCCTACCCTGGTGACGACGTGACCGCGGCGTTCCAGCCCCGCGATGACGTCCTCGCCCAGCCGGTCCTCGACGACGGCGCCGCCGGGTTCCCAGGTTCGCGGCCAGAACGAACCGGGCATCGACGTCGTATGGAACGTGGGTGCGTCCACGGCCTGCTGCGGCGTGTAGCCGCCGACGATCGTGCGCAGCAGGTACGGCAGCTGCCATTGATCCTGTTGGTCACCGCCCGGCGAACCCAGCGCGGTCACGGCCTTGCCGTCCCGCAGCACAAGGGTGGGTGTCAGCGTGGTGCGGGGCCGCTTCCCCGGGGTCAGGGTGGACGGTGTACCCGGTTCGAGCCAGGTCATCTGGAGCCGGGTGCCGAGACAAAAGCCCAGTTCCGGGATGGCGGGCGAGGACTGCAGCCAGCCGCCCGACGGCGTGGCAGAGACCATGTTGCCCCAGCGGTCCACGACGTCGATATGGCAGGTGTCGCCGCGGGTTTCCCCGCCCGGCGCCACGGTGGGCTCCCCCACCCCGAGGCCGCCGGCTGCCGCTCCCGCCCCCGAAGGAACTGGCGGCGTGTTGTGGGTGCGCAGCGGCGGCAAGTACGGCTCACGGCCGGGCACTGTGCCGGGCCGGAACTCATGCGAGGCCCGCTCCCCGATCAGCGCGCGGCGTCCGGCGCAGTATTCGGCGGACAGCAGATACTCCAGCGGCACGTCGGTGTCGCCGTAGTAGGCTTCCCGGTCGGCGAGTGCCAGCTTCTGGGCTTCCAGGATGGTGTGCGCCCCGAGCTCGGTGGACGGGTCGAGGTACCGGTCATCGAACCCCTCGAGAATGGCGAGCGTCTGAAGCAGCGCCGGGCCCTGCCCCCACGGCCCCGTCTTAGCGATCGTGTGTCCACGGAACTCCACCGTGGCTGCCGGCTCGTACCCGGCTTGGAATCCCGCGAGGTCCTCCAGTGCCAGGACCCCGCGGTGGTCCTTGCCGGAGGAATGCCGGTGCGGGGTCTGGACGGATTCCACCATCGCCTTGGCCACGAAGCCCTCGCGCCATTCCCGGCGAGCGGCATCGATCCGGGCCTCGCGGGTGTCGTTCCCCGCCTGCTCAACCGAACCGGCTGCCCCGGCGTCGACCAGGCGTTGCAGCGTCCGGGCATACGCAGGGTTCCGGACAAGCTCCCCTTCGGCCGGAATCCGGCCTCCTGGCATCCAGAGGTCGGCCGAGGCGGGCCAGTGCGTCTGGAACAGTTCCGCTACGGCGGCGATTGTCGTGCCGACCCTGCCCAGCATCGGGTGCCCGTCCCCGGCATAGTTGATCGCGAGTTCCAGCACCTCGCCCAGTTCCCACGTCCCGTGGTCGCGCAACAGCAGGAGCCAGGCGTCGACGGCGGCGGGCACCGCGGCGGCCAGGGCACCCGAGCCCGGCACCAGTTCCAGGCCTTCGGCGAGATAGTGCACCGGGGTGGCTCCGGCCGGGGCCGGGCCCTGGCCCATCAGCACGACGGGTTTGCCGGGTTCCTCCGCGGTGGCGAAGACTCCGGTCATGTCCCCGCCCGGACCGTTCAGGTGCGGCTCCACTACATGCAGTACGAAGGCTCCGGCCGTTGCGGCGTCGAACGCGTTACCGCCGCGTTCCAGCACCGCCTGGGCAGCCGCCGTCGCGAGCCAATGCGTGGAGGCGCTCATCCCGAAGGTGCCCTGCAGCGTGGGGCGGGTGGTGAACACCTCCGGACGGGTGAACGCCACCGGACCGGTCTGCGCGGAACCCCCCCGGGGAACCCAAGGAACCGCCAGCCGTCATTGGCTCAGCCAAACAGGGCCGCCACCCGGGTGAGGGTTTCGTATACGCCGTATCCCAGCGGAACCCCGACGAGCGCCCAGGCGATTACCAGTTTCCCGGTCGACGGATTGACCGATGTCTGTGCAGTGCTCATTTCAGGCCTCCAAGGCGGGTTCGTCGGACCGGGCGCGGCCCGGGCGGGGTTCGTGGAACCGGGCATCGACAGGGTTGACCAGCAGGTTGGCGACAAAGCCGATCACCAGCAGCCCCACCATGGTCAGCAGGGCCGGCTGGTAGGACGCAGCGGTTAGCTGGCCGGGCTTGCCCTGGGCATCCAGGAATGCGTTGACGATCAGCGGCCCGGCGATGCCGGCAGCGGACCAGGCCGTAAGGAGCCGGCCATGGATCGCCCCGACCTGGAAGGTGCCGAAGAGGTCGCGCAGGTAGGCGGGGGCGGTCGAGAAGCCGCCGCCGTAGAAGGAGATGATGATGAACGCGAGCGCCACGTAGAGGAACGTGCTGGTGGAGCCGGCCAGTGCCAGCACGGCGTAGAGCACGGCACCGACGCCGAGGTACATCATGTAGATGCGCTTGCGGCCGGTGACGTCCGAGGTGGCGGACCAGGCGAAGCGGCCGGACATGTTGCCGATCGAGAGCAGCCCGACGAAGCCGGCGGCGACGGCGGCGCTGACCAGGGACACGCCGTCGGACTGGCGGAAGAAGTCCTGGATCATCGGCGCCGCCTGTTCGAGGATGCCGATGCCGGCGGTGACGTTGCAGAACAGGGCGATCCAGACAAGCCAGAACTGCCTGGTCTTCACGGCGTTCTTGGCGGAGACGTTGTCCGTGGTGACGAGCGTGGCGGCCTTGACCTTGGAGGGGTCGAAGCCGGCCGGCTTCCAGCCCTCGGCCGGGACCTTGATGGTGAACGCGCCGAACATCATGTAAGCGAGGTACAAGACGGCGAGGGTCAGGAAAAGCTTGCCGACGGAGTCGCCGCTGGCGATCCAGCCCTTGGCCCCGGAATTGGGGTCATACATTTTCAGCAGCGCGGTGGAGACCGGGCTGGCGATCAGGGCACCGCCGCCGAAGCCCATGATGGCCATGCCGGTAGCGAGGCCCGGGCGGTCGGGGAACCACTTGATCAGGGTGGAGACGGGAGAGATGTAGCCGATGCCCAGGCCGATGCCGCCGATGAAGCCGTAGCCCAAGTAAACGAGCCAGAGCTGGCTGCTGAAGATGCCGAGCGACCCGATCAGGAAACCGCTGGCCCAGAACACCGCCGAGGTGAACATCGCCTTGCGCGGACCGTTCTTGTCCACCCACGTGCCCATAATGGCGGCCGAGAGGCCCAGCATCACGATGGCGATCGAGAAGATCACGCCGATCTCGGTCAGGCTGGCGCCGAAGTGCTTCACCAGCGCCGTCTTGTAGACACTCGTCGCGTACGCCTGGCCGATGCACAGGTGCACCGCGAGCGCTGCGGGCGGCACCAGCCACCGGTTGAATCCCGGTGGGGCGATCGTTCGTTCGCGGTCCAGCCAGCCCATTGTTGCTCCCCTTGCTTGTCGAAGACGTCGGTGTCCCGGCGGCACAGAGGCGAATGGCCCCCAAATGCGGGCCGTTGCCTCCGGCAATCATGGTGCAAATCATCAGCAAACGTACTAGTCGTGCGCCGAGTGGTAGGAATTCCGCGGTGAGCGGTCGGGCTACTTTCCAAGTCCGGCTTTCCGCAGGGCCTCCGCCATCGCGGTGTTGGCTGGCGGCGGGACCGGGGTGGACTTCTGCGACTCCCTGGCCGGAGCCCGCCGCTCGGGGGCGGGTTCCCCGGACGGTTGCTGCGCCGGCGCCCGTCGGGCTGATGACGGGGCCGCCTGCTGAGCCGCCTGCTGACCCGCTGGCCGCGGACGGTCCGGCCGCGAATCGACGCGCCCGCTGGGGGCCGCCCGTCCCCCGGCGGCCGCCGGTTCGTCGTCGAGCCGCAGCGTCAGCGAGATCCGCTTCCGTTCCGGATCGGCCTCAAGCACCTTGACCCGCACCACCTGGCCGGATTTGACCACTTCACGCGGATCGGACACGAAGCGGTTGGCCAGCGCGGAGACGTGGACCAGGCCATCCTGGTGCACCCCGACGTCGACAAACGCGCCGAACGCCGCGACGTTGGTGACAGTCCCTTCCAGGACCATCCCGGGCCTGAGGTCCGAGATCTTCTCGATGCCCTCCGAGAACGTCGCCGCCGCAAAGGCCGGACGCGGGTCCCGGCCGGGCTTCTCCAGCTCAGCGATGATGTCCTGCACAGTGGGCAGGCCAAAGGAGCCGTCGACGAAGTCCTGCGGGTTCAAGGTGGCGTAGCTTCCCGCTGCCGGCCCCTTTCCCCCGGCGGCGGCTTTGATTTTCCGCGCCACCGGGTACGCCTCCGGGTGCACGCTGGAGGCATCCAGCGGCTCCGCTCCCCCGGTGATCCGCAGGAAGCCGGCGCACTGTTCGAATGCCTTGGCGCCGAGCCGCGGCACCTTCTTCAGCTCGCTGCGTTTGTGGAACGGGCCGTGCTCGTTCCGGTAGGCGACGATGTTCTCGCTCAGCAGCGGCCCGACGCCGGCAACGCGGCTCAGCAGCGCCGGGGAGGCGGTGTTGACGTCCACGCCGACAGCGTTCACGCAGTCCTCGACGACGGCATCCAGGCTGCGGTCCAGCTTGGCGGCGGTGACGTCGTGCTGGTACTGCCCGACGCCGATCGACTTCGGCTCAATCTTGACCAGCTCCGCGAGCGGGTCCTGCAGCCGCCGCGCAATGGACACGGCCCCACGCAGGGACACGTCCATGCCGGGCAGCTCCGCGGCGGCCAGCGCCGAGGCCGAATACACCGAGGCGCCGGCCTCCGACACCACGATCTTCTGCGGTTTGGCGTTCTGGCCCGCCGGGTCCGCGCCAGCGAGCTGCTTGAGCAGCTCAGCGGCGAGCTTGTCCGTCTCCCGCGAGGCGGTGCCGTTGCCGATGGCCACGAGTTCGACGGCGTGCTTCCGGGCCAGGCTCACGAGCGTCCGCAGCGCCTCGTCCCATTTCCGGGCCGGAGCGTGCGGGTAGATCG
The DNA here is from genome assembly GCF_030433895.1 of Arthrobacter sp. PsM3. Classification (GTDB taxonomy): domain Bacteria; phylum Actinomycetota; class Actinomycetes; order Actinomycetales; family Micrococcaceae; genus Arthrobacter. Next base: position 7,660 of record NZ_JARUXE010000001.1, read on the forward strand.
TGTCGGTGGCCACGACCTTGCCGGTGCCGTCCACGACGGCGACCTTCACCCCGGTGCGCAGCCCGGGGTCCAGGCCCAGGGTGGCCCGGTTCCCGGCCGGCGCTGCCAGCAGCACGTCGCGCAGGTTGGCAGCGAAGACCCGCACGGCCTCGTCCTCGGCGGCGGCGAACATCCGGCTTCGCAGGTCAGCCGTGAGCCGGGCGAGCACCCGGGAGCGCCAGGCGAGCTGGGCGGTCTGCAGCAGCCAGGCGTCGGCGGGCCGGCCGCGGTCGGCAACCCCAAGGAACCGGGCCACAGCGGCTTCGTAGCGGCCGCGCGCGGCGGTGAGGGCGGCGTCGTCGGTCGGTTCAGCCTCGGCGAGGTCCAGCTCCAGCACCCCGTCCTTTTCGCCGCGCAGCAGCGCCAGGACGCGGTGCGAGGGCATCGCCGACGGCTGCTGGGAGAACTCGAAATAGTCCTTGAATTTCTGCCCCTCGGCGTCCTTGCCCTTCTTCACCCGGGACACCATCCGGCCCTGAGTCCAGAGCCGCTCCCGCAGTGTGGCGGCCAGGTCGGCGTCCTGGGCGACGCGTTCCACCAGAATGGAGCGGGCGCCGGCGAGCGCAGCGGCGGCGTCGTCAATGGAGTGCTCGGCGTTGAGGTACCGGGCGGCTTCGCGTTCCGGATCCAGCTCGGGCCGCTTGAGCAGGGCGTCGGCGAGCGGTTCCAGCCCGGCCTCGCGGGCGATCTGCGCCTTGGTCCGCCGCTTGGTTTTGAACGGCAGGTAGATGTCCTCCAGCCGCGATTTTGTGTCGGCGCCGACGACGGCGGCCTGCAGTTCCGGGGTCAGGGCACCCTGGGAGGCGATCGCCTCGAGGATGGTCCGGCGGCGGTCCTCGAGCTCGCGCAGGTAGCGCAGCCGCTCCTCCAGCTCCCGGAGCTGGGTGTCATCGAGCGTCCCGGTGGCTTCCTTGCGGTACCGGGCGATGAACGGCACTGTGGACCCGGCGTCGAGCAGGTCCACGGCCGCTTTCACCTGCCAGGCCTGGACGCCGAGTTCGGCGGCGATCTGCGCGGCGATGCCGGACTCCCGGGTCTGCGGGGCCTGGGTCTGTGGGGCCTGGGCTGTGGCGGACGGAGTCCGGGGCGGCGGTGCGGAGGCTGAACTGGCGGGGCGCTGCGGGATTTGGGTCACCCTGCCATTTTGCCTTACCGGGCTCAGGGGCCTGGCTCACCCGAGGGTGGAGTGGTCTCCTGGACGTCCTGGACAACCTCGTTGCGGCGCAGAAACCACGGTTTGAACGGCGGATCAAAACGGGCGAATCGGGGCGGCCCCACGGACTTTAGCCCGGCGAGCACCAGTGCCGCCTGGAGGCCCTTGTTGCGCCGTTCGAAGGCAGCTTCCGAGCTACTGCCGGAGAACTGCAGAACAGCCGCCAGGGACCCGGGGATGGTCCGGATCTTGACCTGGGGGTCAGCCGGTACCGGGGCCGTCTCCGCTGTCAACCCTGCGGGGAGCACAAAGGCGACCACAAAATCAGCGGTCCCTTCGCCTCCCGGCAGCGGACCGCTCTGAAGCACCGGGGCGGTCATCGCCAGCTTCTGCGAAGGACCGAGCTCCTGGATTACCGGTGCCGTCATCGCCAGCTTCTGGCGGGCGTTGTTGTTGCCGCTGATGTAGTTGAACAGGTGCCGGAAGGCAGCATTCCCGGCCCGGTCAAACGTCGCGTTGACCTGTGTTTCGGCCACCACGTACGCGGGATAGCGGCGCAGCTCGAAGTGCGCGAAGCGCTGGACCAGCTCATAGGGTTGCTGTTCGGTCATAGTCCTCAGACCCTACGCCGATCCTGCGACGGGAACCAGCGGTATCCTGCCCGGTTCCGGGTTCCGGTTCCCGCTTGCTTGTCAGAGGGCTTTGATAGTTTGAAGAGCAGGGAGCCAGGCCGCGCTGCCGGCGGGTCTTTGGCGGCAGGCGGCTTCATGCGCAGCGCATCAATATCGGGGGCACAGTGTTTTTTCTTGAACCGGAAGTAGCGGGGACCGCGCAGGACCTGGTGTTCTCCGCGAGCGACCTCGTCACGGCCGCGAGCTGCGAGTACCAGCTGCTGCGCAAGCTCGACGAGAAGCTCGGCCGCTCGCCCAAGGCGTCCTTCGACGACGATGAGATGCTCAAGCATGCAGCCGTGCTGGGCGACCGCCACGAGCACAAGGTCCTCGACGGCTTCGTGGAGGAGTTCGGGCACTGGGATCCGGTGTCCGAGGGCGGCGTGTATGACGTCGTGCCGGCACAAACCATGGACCGCGCCACCCTGCTGGCCAAGCACCGGGAATCCCTGGACGCCCTGCGCTCCGGCGCCGATGTCGTGTTCCAGGCCGCTTTCTTCGACGGCCAGTTCCACGGCCGCTCCGACTTCCTGGTCCGGCAGGCCGACGGCAGCTACGCGGTGTTCGACACCAAACTGGCCCGCCACGCGAAGGTCACCGCGCTGCTCCAGCTTGCCGCCTACGGCGATCAGTTGCTCAAGGCCGGGATAACACCGGCCCCTTTGGTGACCCTGGTCCTCGGCGCCACCGTCCCGCTCCCGGGTGGCGGCTTCGACTACGTCCGCAGCCACCACAAACTTTCCGAGATCCTGCCGGTCTTCCGCGAGCGCCGGGACCGGTTCCTGGCCCTGACCTCCTCGCAGCTGGCGCAGCCCGGCACCGTGCAGTGGGGTGCGCCAGGACTCAGCGCCTGTGGCCGCTGCGATTACTGCCAGGAGCAGGTGGTAGCCACCGACGACTTGCTCCTCGTGGCGCGGATGAACTCGGCGCAGCGCAAGGCACTCCACGGACAGAACATCTTCACGGTCAAGGAGCTCGCGGAGGCCCGGCTCCCCGGCGCGAACGGCGCACTGCTGCGGCTCCAGGACCAGGCACGGATGCAGAGCGGGGTCGGTGCCGCGGATGGGGAGGTGCGGTACGCCAAGGACGGCGAAGAGCACACCATTCGCTTTGGTTTGATTCCGGAAAACACGCTGGCTGAACTGCCGCCACCCAGCCAGGGCGACATCTTCTTCGACTTCGAGGGCGATCCCCTGTGGCAGGAAAGCGCCACCGGAGTCTGGGGCCTGGAATACCTGTTCGGCGTCATCGAAGCGCCGACGGGCCCCGGCGTCCCCGGAGTGTTCCGGCCGTTCTGGGCACACAGCCGGGAAGCGGAGAAGCAGGCCTTCCTCGATTTCCTCGACTACGTGCAGAAACGCCGGCAGGACTATCCGGACATGCACGTCTACCACTACGCGGCCTACGAGAAGACAGCGCTCCGGAAACTCTCCGTCTTGCACGTTGCCGGCGAGGACATCGTCGACGAATGGCTGCGCGAGGGGCTGCTGGTGGATCTCTACCAGACGGTCCGGAACAGCATCCGGATCTCCGAGAATTCCTACAGCATCAAGAAGCTCGAACCGCTCTACATGGGGACGAATCTTCGCTCCGGGGATGTGAAGGACGCCGGCGCCTCGGTGGTGGCCTACGCCCACTACTGCGATGCGCGCGACGACGGCCGGGTTGAGGAAGCCTCCAGCATTCTCGCCGGGATCTCCGACTACAACGAATACGACTGCCTCTCCACGCTGGAGCTCCGGAACTGGCTGCTCGGGCTGGCGCGGGAGCGCGGGATCAGGCCAGCCGGGGACGGCATAGGTTCCACGGCCACGGCTGGCGGCCTGTCCAATGCCGGCGGCGGGCTCGCGGACACCACGCTGGATGACGCGACGGATGCCGCTGACCTGGACCCGCTGGAAGTGGCGCTGGCCGGGCTGGCGGATGCCGCCGTCGGGCTGGCGGAGGACGACCGGAAGGCCGTTTCCATGTTGGCGGCGGCGGTCAGCTATCACCGCCGGGAGCGGAAGGCGTTCTGGTGGGCGCACTTCGACCGGTGTGAGAACGGCCCCGACACGCATCACCAGCAGGACCGCAACGTTTTCCTCGTCGAGGACGCGGAGGTGCTCGAGGACTGGTGGAAGGACGGGGCGAAGCTTCCGGAGCGGAAGGTGAAGCTGATCGGCACAGTCAGCCCGGGCTCCGATCTCCGCGAGGGCAGCACCTGGTTCCGCATGTATGAGCCGCCGCTTCCGGCCGGGCTGGAGGGCACGGGTATCAACGGGACCGGACGCAACGGCTGGTTCGGGACCGAGGTTCTGGAGCTGGGCCACGAGGACGGCAAGGACACCGTCATCATCCGGGACAAGCTCCGCAAGACCATCGAACCCTACAGTCAGGTCCCCGCCGCCCTGACCGAAGACCAACCCATCCAGACCAAGAGCCTTGAGGACGCACTGGCGGCCCTCGCGTCCGACGTGGCCGCGGCATTGCGGTCCGGACCGGCGGCCTTCCCGCGCCATCCGGCCCTGGATCTCGTCCGCCGTGTTCCGCCGCGGTTGAGCTCCGGGGCGCAATTGCCCGCGCCCGGCGACGGGCCGGACCGGTTCATTGACGCGATCACGGAGGCCGTCGGAGCCCTGGACCGCTCCTATGTGGCAGTCCAGGGTCCGCCCGGGACCGGCAAGACCCATGTGGGATCCCATGTCATCGCCCGGCTGGTGGCCCGCGGGTGGAAGGTCGGCGTCGTCGGCCAGTCCCATGCGGTGGTAGAGAACCTGCTGAAGACGGCAGTGACCAAGGCCGGGGTCGATCCGGCACTGGTGGCTAAGGATGTGAAACACGCGGAGCCCCTCCCCTGGCAGCAGCGCTCGGCGAAGGATGTGGCGCGCCTGCTCAGTTCGCCGGGAGGGGCGCTGGTCGGCGGGACGGCGTGGACCATGACGGGGGCCAACGTCCCGGCCGACTCGCTGGATCTGCTGGTGATCGACGAAGCCGGTCAATTCTCCCTGGCCAACACCCTCGCCGTGGCGCAGGCCAGCAGCCGGTTGCTGCTGCTCGGCGATCCCCAGCAGCTGCCGCAGGTCAGCCAGGGCTCGCACCCCGAACCCGTGGATGAGTCAGCCCTGGGCTGGGTTTCCGCCGGACATGCCACCCTTCCGCCGGAACTCGGCTATTTCCTGGCCGACTCGTGGCGGATGACCTCCGAGCTGTGCCGGGCGGTCTCGGAGCTCTCCTACGAGGGCAAGCTGCGCTCAGCGCCGGCCGCGGACCTCCGGCGGCTCGAGGGAGTTCCGGCCGGAATCGAGACAGTCATGGTGGAGCACAGCGGCAACATCACGTCGTCGGCCGAGGAAGCCGCCGAGGTCGTCCGCCAGGTGCGGCGCCACTTGTGCCTGAACTGGCACTCGGAGCAGGGCACCCGGCCGCTCGACACCGCCGACATCCTGGTGGTCGCGGCCTACAACGCCCAGGTCAACGTCATCCGCGACGCGTTGGATGCCGCAGGCTTCCGCGGCGTCCGGGTGGGAACCGTGGACAAGTTCCAGGGCCAGGAAGCCGCCGTGGTGATCGTGTCCATGGCCTGTTCGGCGGTGGCCGAGGCGCCGCGCGGCATGGAATTCCTGCTCTCCCGCAACCGGATCAACGTGGCGGTCTCCCGCGGACAGTGGCGCGCCGTCGTGGTCCGGGCACCCGAGCTGACCAACTACCTCCCCGCGCACCCCGAGGGCCTGGAGCAACTGGGCGGGTTCATCGGGCTGTGCCAACGCTCCGTGGCGGCCAGCCAGTAGGACATGCCCATCTCCGGGCCCGCACACGCGGGACATGCCCATTCTTGGACCGCCCCAGCCGGGGACACGCCCATTCTTGGGCCCCGCCACTGGACACAATGGCATTATGTCCACCGGTGGCCGCCACGACGGGACATGTCCAGTGGTGACGGCGCGTGCAGCGGGTTCTTCTAGTTGCGGCGGGCGGCGCTGGCGGGAACCGAAACTGCCGCGGCCGTCCCGGGGATAGCCGCCACAGCCATGTCCTCAGCCAGCAGGAGTGCTTCATCCAAGACGGCCCCGAAGTTCCCCGGGTCGTGGGCGAAGCGACCCAGGAAGAGGCCGGAGACGCCGTCGAGGGCGGGCAGCAGCCCGGGCTTTGCCGAGCCGCCGTAGATGACGGGCAGGTTCCCCAGCCCGGAGACCGCTAGCTGTTCCCGGAGCTGCCGGACGACGTCGGACACGAACCCTGCGTCGGCGGGCTCCGTGGCACCGATGGCCCAGACCGGTTCGTACGCGATGACGAGGCGCGCGGCAAGGTCCCAGTCGCCGTCGACGGCCGAGCGGATCTGCCCGTGCACGAATGCAGCAGCGGCAGCGGGCTCACCGCGGTCGAACTCTCCGACGCACAGCAGCGGTGTGAGCCCGGCGTCGGCCGCCGCCCGGACCTTGCGCGCAATCATGGCGTCGCTTTCGCCGAAGTGGCGCCGGCGCTCGGCGTGGCCGATTTCCACCAGCCGGACGCCGAGCTCCGCGAGCATGGACGGGGCCACCTCCCCGGTCCACGGGCCGTCGGCCCAGCCGCAGTTCTGGGCGCCGAGCAGCAGCGGCGAACCGGCCAGCAGCTTGGCGGCGGCGGGCAGGACGGGAAAAGACGGAATGACAAACGGGACAACCCGCCCGGCCGCAAGGGCCGGGCGGGTGTCCACTTCACAGCGCAGTAGCCCCAGCCAGTCCAGGCTGTCCTGATATCCCAGGTACATCTTGGTGCTGACACCGACCAGGATGCTGCCGCCGGTCATCTGGCTGGGGTGGTGCTGCTGCATTGGTGTTGCTTTCTACTTGGATCCGGGTGCAACGGTCGGGACGGAGGGCTGCTGCTCCAGCAGCTCGTCTGCCTTGTTCTTGAACCGCTTGGTGGCGAACATCATCGCCGCGGCCAGGAAGGGCAGGACACCCAGCGCGTAAACGCCCATGGTTCCGGTGTCGGAGGCCGTCATCTGGTTGACCGAGGTCCGCAGAATCGGGGCGACAAAGCCGCCCAGGTTGCCCAGGGAGTTGATCAGGCCGATGCCCGCTGCGGCCGCTGTTCCGGTGAGGAACGCCGTCGGGTAGGACCAGGCGATGGGGCCGATGGACAGGAAGCTGCACACCGCGAGGGTGATGAAGATGATGCCCAGCGCCGGAATGTGGTTCGCGCCGGCCCATGCGGAGCCGAAGATGCAGAGTCCGGTGGAGATGAAGAGCCCGGTGCCCCAGATGCGGCGGCGGACCACGGTGTTGGCGGCCTTGCCGATGAAGTAGCAGGCGAAGATCCCGAAGAACCACGGGATCGCGGCCATCAGGCCGACGGCGAAGCCGACCTTCTGCCCGGTCAGCTGGGCGACCTGCTGCGGCAGGTAGAACGTCACACCGTAGACGGCGATCTGGAGGCAGAAGTAGATGACGGTGAAGTACCAGACCTTGCCGTTCTTCATGGCTGCGAGCACGCCGCGCGGGCCGGATTCTTCCTTCACGGTGTCCTCCAGCGCCATGACCTCCAGAAGCGCGCTCTTCTCTTCCTTGTTCAGGAACTTGGCGTCCTGCGGGCTGTTGATCAGGAAGAAGAACGCCGCAACGCCGGCGAGGACGGCCAGCATGCCCTCGACGAAGAACATGACCTGCCAGCCCTGGACACCGGGGACCTGGTCGCCGATGTTGATCAGCCAGCCGGAGAGCGGCGCGCCCAGCATCTGGGAGAACGGCTGCGCCAGGTAGAAGATGGCGAACATCTTGACGCGGACCTTGTTGGGGAACCACGCGGCGAGGAACATGATGACGCCCGGGAACAGGCCGGCCTCGGTGACACCCAGCAGGAAGCGCAGGATGATGAACGACGTCTCGCCCTGGACGAACGCGAAGCACGCGGAGACGATTCCCCAGGTGATGGCGATGCGGGCCAGCCAGATCTTGGCGCCGAACTTCGTCAGGAGCAGGTTGCTCGGGATTTCGAACAGGGCGTAGCCGATGAAGAAGATCCCGGCACCGAGGGCGTAGGCGCCGGCAGTGATGCCCTTGTCCACGCCGAGGGCGGCTTCGGCGAAGCCCACGTTGGTGCGGTCCAGGAAGGCCACCACGTACAGGATGACCAGCATCGGCATAAGCCGGCGGGACGCCTTGGAGATCGCCGATTTTAGGACCGGGGTCTCCAGAAGGTCCCTGGTGGACGTTGATACAACGGACATCAAAACTCCTCGTCGAGCAGATTAGTTGAGTGAATCAGGTGGGTGGAGCGGTCAAAAGGGGTGTTCTTTAGCGGGACAAGGCGATGATCATGATCCCGGCCAGGCAGGCCAGGATCCCGACGGCGAGGTAGATCTTCCGTCCCCTGCTCCACGACGCGAATCCGGAGGCTGCGGTCTTATTCGGTTGTGCCACGGCGCTTCTTCCTTAGTGCATGTAGAGTCCGCCATCCACATTCAGCGTCTGGCCGGAGATGTAGCCGGCGTCCTCGCTGATGAGGAAGGCGATGGCGGCCGCGATGTCCCGGGTGGAGCCCACCCGGTTCACGACGAGGTCTTTGGTGAGGTCATCCTTGCGTTCCTGGCTCAGGGTGCCGCCCATGATGTCGGTATCGATGGGGCCCGGAGAGATGGCGTTGACAGTGATGTCGTATTCGCCGAGTTCGCGGGCGGTGGCACGGGTCAGCCCGATCACGCCGGCCTTGGCCACGGAGTACGGGGTCTTGGAGTAGGTGCCGCCGCCGCGCTGGGCGGAGACGGAGGAGATGTTGACGATGCGCCCGATCCGGTTCTTGACCATGGACTCGGCGATCCGGCGGGTGGCGTAGTGGACGCCGTTGAGGTTGATGCCGAGGACCCGGTCCCACTCGGCCGCGTCCAGTTCCAGGTACGGGACCGGGGAGCTGACGCCGGCGACGTTGGCCAGGGCCACGATCTGCGGCAGTTCGGCCTCGATTGCGTCGATGGCTGCGCGGACGGATGCTTCGTCGCCCACATTGGCGCCGGCGCCGAACGCCTTGATGCCATGCTCGGCCGCCAGTTCCTTGGCCGCGGCCTTGCACCGGGCGTCGTCGAGGTCGATGATGCCGACGTTCCAGCCCTGTGCCGCCAGGTAGTTTGCCGTCGCGCGGCCGATGCCGCGCTCGGAAACGGCGCCGGTGATGATCGCGGTGCGTTCTGCGGGGAAGTTGCTCATGAAACTGCTCCTGAAAGTGTGAAAATGGCGGGGCTCAGTTGATGCGGGGCTCAGTTGATGCGGGGCTCAGCTGATGGGGGCGGGGCCGAGCTCATCGATGAGCTTCTGCATGGCCACGTACGCCTTGTTCCGGTAGGCGATGAGCTCCGGTGTGCGCTCCGCGGGGACGTTGAGGAAGCCGGCACCGGTCTTGGTGCCCAGCTTCCCGGCGTCGACGAGCTCGCTGAGGATCTTCGGCGTCGCAAAGCGCTCCGGGAATTCCGTCTGCAGCGACTTGTAGCAGAAGTTGTAGACGTCCAGCCCCGCCATATCGGCGATGGCGAACGGCCCAAAGAACGGCAGCCGGAAGCCGAACGTGGTGCGGACCAGGGTGTCGATGTCCTCCGCCGTCGCGATCTCCTGCTCCACCAGCTGGGCGGCCTCGTGGAACAGGGCGTACTGGAGGCGGTTGAGGACGAAGCCGGTGACGTCCTTGACGACGGCGGTCTGCTTGCCGGCGGCGTGGACCAGCTCGCGGACCGCGCCGATCGTGGTGGCCGAGGTCCCGGCGTGAGGGATGATCTCAACGCCGGGGATGAAGGGCGAGGGGTTGGAGAAGTGCACGCCCAGGAACCGCTCCGGGTGGGTGACGGGCTCGGACAGCTCCGCGATGGAGATCGTGGAGGTGTTGGACCCGATGATGGCGTCGGGGCGGGCGGCGGCGCTGATCCGTGCCAGCGTCTGGTGCTTGATCGCAAGGATCTCGGGGACGGCTTCCTCGATGAAGTCGGCGTCCGCCACTGCTTCCTCGATGTCCTGGGCGGCCCAGAGGTTCTCTTTGAGGATGGCGGTGGAGCCTGCCGGGAAGAGTCCGGCGGCGACGAATTCGTCGGATTCGGCCAGCAGCCGCTCGTAGTTCTTTTGCGCCACTTCGGCGGACACGTCGGCCAGGGCCACCCGGGCACCGCCGAGCGCCAGGACCTGTGCGATCCCGCCGCCCATGTAGCCGGAGCCGACGACGGCGATCCTGCGGGCGGCGTTCAGGGCGGCTGCGGTGTTCGTTGATTCGGTCATGGTCAGACTGCCTTCGTGTATTCGGGCTCGTAGGAGCAAATGGCGTCCACCTTGGCGGCGGAGGAAGAGGTTTCGTCGAAGCGGTGGCCCAGCCATTCGCTGACTAGTTTTTTGGCGAGTTCCAGGCCGATGACGCGCTGCCCGAGGGTGAGGACCTGGGCGTTGTTGCTGAGCACCGACCGTTCCACCGAGTAGCTGTCGTGTGCGGTGACGGCGCGGATGCCGGGGACCTTGTTGGCCGCGATGGCGACGCCCAGGCCGGTGCCGCAAATCAGCAGGGCCCGGTCGGCGCCGCCCTCGGCCACTATCCGGGCGGCCTCGACGGCGACGTGCGGGTACGCGGTGGAGTCATTGGCGCCGACACCGATGTCCTGCACGGACGCGACGCGGGGATCCGCTTCGAGCAGTGCCTTGAGGGCGTTCTTGTATTCGACGCCGGCTTCGTCGTTTCCGACGACCACGCGCCAGCCTGCTGCTGTGCTCATGCCTGTGCTCCTTGCTGGGCCGGTTCGGGGTGAGCGAGCCGGCTGTCGGTGTGTGCAGAAATCCTTGCTGCGATGAGGGCGAATGAAATCGCTCCCGGGTCGGGGTGTCCGAGGCTCTTTTCGGCGAGCGGCCGGGCGCGTCCCTTCAGGGGCCGGAGCTTCGCAGTGGCGTCGGCAGCGGCCCGGGCGGCGGCGGCTGCTGCGGCGAGCGCTTCGGCGACGGACGCGCCGCCGTCGAACGCCGTGAGGAAGGTGTCCCGGAAGGGCAGCAGGGCGTCCACCATGGTTTTGTCCCCCGGATCGGCCTTGCCAAGTTCGGTGATCGCACCGACGAAGGCGGTGATCACGGCCGCTGCGTCCTCGCCGCTGTAGCTCTCACGGTTTCCCAGCGAAAGTCCCGCAGCGATGACCGCGGATCCCCAGAGGGCGCCGGAGGTGCCGCCGGCGCGTTCGCTCCAGGCCTCCCCGGCGGAGGTCAGGACGCGCGCGGCGGAGGCGCCGGCGTCGTTCGCGGCCGCCTGCTCGGCGGCTGCGACGGCAGCGTCCACGCCGCGTCGCATCCCGATGCCGTGGTCGCCGTCGCCGGCGATTGCGTCCAGCCGGCCCAGCTCGTCCTCGTGCTCGACGACGACGTCCCGCACCTGACGGAGCATGGCGGCGGCCTGCCGTCCGAGGTCTGCCGCGGCCGTGGTGGGGCGTTCGACGTCGGACGTCACTTCCGCGTCCGCCGCGGCCAGCTGACGCGCGGCACGCGGTGCCATGCTGCCCTTGCGGAACGCGGGGGTGTCCGCCGGGGCCGCCCAGTACTGCTCAAGTTCGTCGTCCAGCCAGAGCAGGGTCAGGGAGAGCCCGGACATGTCCAGGCTGGTGACGAGCTCGCCGCATTCCGGTTCCACCACTGTCAGTCCGGCGGCGAGGAGGAGCTTTTCGATCTTGCCGAAGAGCAGAAACAACTCGTCATACTTGACCGTGCCCAGGCCGTTGACGATCGCCACGACGCGGCTGCCGGCGTCGTGGGGTTTGTCGGCGAGGAGTTTGGTGACCAGCAGTTCGGCGAGTTCGGAGGCGGTGGGCATCGGGTGTTCGGAGATGCCCGGTTCGCCGTGGATTCCGAGACCCAGGGACATTTGTCCTGCAGGGACGGAAAACAGCGGGGCGTCGGCTCCCGGCAGGGTGCACCCGTCGAAGGCCACGCCGAGGGAGCGGGTGCGGTAGTTCGTCCGGACGGCGAGCCTCTCGACGCCGTCGAGGTCCAGTCCTGCCTCGGCGGCGGCGCCGGCGATTTTGAAGACCGTCAGGTCACCGGCGATCCCGCGGCGCTTCTCGATCTGGTCGAGCGGGGCGCTGGCGATGTCATCCGTGACGAGGACCGTGCGGGTTTCGATGCCTTCGGCGTTGAGGCGGAGCTGGGCCTGGCCGAAGTGCAGGACGTCGCCGGCGTAGTTGCCGTAGCTCAGCAGCACCCCTCCCCCGGCGTTGGCGGCCTTGGCCACCCGGTAGACCTGGCCGGCGGCGGGCGAGGCGAACATGTTGCCGCAGGCGGAGGCGCCGGCCAGTCCGGGTCCCACAAGTCCGGCGAAGGCCGGGTAGTGGCCGGACCCGCCGCCGACCACCAGGGCCACCTGCCCGGCCGGGACCTCGGTGGAGCGGACGACGCCGCCGTCCACGCGGGCAACGTACCCGCGGTTGGCTGCCACAAAGCCGTCCAACGCTTCATCCGCAAAGTCAGCGGGGTTGTCGAAGATCTGGGTCATGGTTCCTCATTGAATCCGTGTTGGAAAGTATTGCCGGGGGCTGGGGTGTGGTGCGGCCGCCCCCAAATGGCTTGACGGCCGCACCTGGCGCTTGTGTCAGACGCCGGGTCAGACGCTGGCGAGGGCCGCGGCGGCCGGCTTCTGCCGGCCCTGTGCGACCTGGCTCTGGCCGAGGGCATAGCCTTCGGTCTTGGGCAGGATCCGGCGGCGGAGGTAGTCCTGGTTGCTGGCCGTGACGCTGAGACCGTCGCCGCCGTAGTGCTCGGTGCACAGGATGCCCTGGAAACCGACCGACAGGGCGATCCGGAAGGCCTCGCGGTAGTTGATCAGGCCGCTTTCCATCGGTGCGGGCATGGCGACATAGCTGTCACGGGCCGCATCCTCATCGCGGATGTAGTTCTTCATGTGCCAGTAGTTGGAGTACGGGAGGGTCTTGGCCACCATCTCGCGCCAGTCCTCGATCGGGCGGTGCACCCGGATCAGGTTGCCGAGATCGGGGTTGAGGCCCACGTTGTCCAGTCCGATGTCCTGGACCATCTGGACGGACGAGTCCGCGGTGCCGAGGTAGGTGTCCTCGTACATTTCGAGCGAGAGCAGGACGCCGACCTCGGCCGCGTGCCGGCCCAGTTCGCGAAGCCGGGTGACTGCTTTGCCCCAGGTCTCTTTGTCCCCCACCGGGTCCTTATGTCCTTCGACGGTCCAGAACCAGAGCTGTTTCTGCTGCTCGGCGGTGATGGCCTGGTGCAGCCCGAAGGAGACCACCTCGCAGCCGAGTTCGGCGGCGGCGTCGATCGTGCGGTGGCTGTAGGCCAGGTTCGCTTCCCAGTTGCCCTCTTCAATCACGCTGCGGCGGATGGCAGAGATGACGGGGATGCCGATGCCGACATTCTCAGCGGTCTGCTTGAACTCGGCAAGGCGGGCGGCACTCAGGTCACCGGGGCGGACCCAGCTGTCGGTGAGGTCCGCATCGGCGAAGCCTGCGTCCTTGACCTCGGTGAGGACCTCGGCCCAGGCCGCGGCGGGTGCATCGTTGATCTGAGTTCCGGCGGCGTCGACGCCGGGGAACTGCAGCAGCGCTGCGGTGATCGGCCAGTTTTCGGCTGTGTACGCCATGGGGTTCACTCCTTCGTGGAATCCTGTTTCCTATAGGATTTACTATCCGAAGAGTGTTGTCAAGATCACACCCGGGGTTTTCGGCAATAATCGAAGATCCTATAGGGGAAAACCCGGCCGCGGTAGGGCTCCCGTGAAATTCTCGAAGGGGCCCTTCTCCGGGACGGCGGCGGACCTCGGGTCAAGCTGGGCGAAGTCGGGCTGCGCAGGCCAGGACGGGGTAGGGCCGCTCGGGCGGCCGTCAGCCGGTGAAACTGGATTCGGGCTCGGGCCCGGGTCAGCCTGCCGGCGCGTCGGCGATGGCGCGGCCACGCACCTTGTTCACGTGGTCAGCCATCGCAGCTGCCGCCTTCTCCGGGTCGCCCGTGGCGAATGCGTCCAGGACGGACTGGTGCTCGGCGATGGCATTCTCGGCGTCGGTGATACCCACCCCGCCGAAAAGGCGGAACCGCTGGACCTGTCCCCCAAGGGCGGCGTAGGCGGCGACCATGAACTGGTTGCCGGTCTGTTCCGCAATCAGCCGGTGGAACCTCTCATCCGCTTCCAGATAGTCGCGGTATTCGGCAAACGACGGACCCCGCGGCGCAGTCTTGAGGTCGGCGACAGCCCGCTCCAGCTCGGCGAGGTGCTCTGACGTCAACCGGGCGCACGCGAGGCGGGCGTTTACGGGTTCAATCGCCAGGCGTGCCTCCATGAGTTCGGCAAAGTCTTCCCGGGTGAAGACCGGCGCGACCCGGTAGCCCTTAAGTGCCACGCGGCGCACCATGCCGGTGTGCTCCAGGCGTGCGAGCGCTTCCCGGACCGGCGTCGGCGACACATCAAGTTCCCTGGCGGTGCCGTCGATGCTCACCACGGCCCCGGGTTCGAGCCGGCCGTCCATGAGCGACGCCAGAAGTTCTTCGTACACGTGATCAGCGAGGACCTGGCGGCTGATGGTGCGGCCTTTGGTGCGGACCTCAGCACGGTTGCCTGGCGGAGCTGGTTGCATGATCAAATCCTATAGGACTGGCCGAAGCGGGAGTCTTCCGGAGACGTGCTCGCGACATGCTCATCCCTGACGTCCCCACCCGCGGGACATGCCCATTCCGGGCCCACATACCCGCGGGACATGCCCATTCCTGGCTCACATACCCGGGGGACATGCTCATTTTTAAAAGCGAACAGTGGACAGAATGGCATTCTGTCCACTGTTCATGGCCGCGGCGGGACATGTCCAGCCGCGATGGTGGTGCGGGAGGTTCCGGGCGCCGGAGGTGGCGGCGGAGTTGCCTCTCGGGAACCTAGTTCTGGTAGGCCGGGTAGTCCGTGTAGCCCTCGGCGCCGTCGGTGTAGAACGTGGACGGATCCGGCTGGTTGACCGGAAGTCCCTCACTCCAGCGGCGGACCAGGTCCGGGTTGGCGATGGCCGGGCGTCCCACGACTACGGCGTCAGCGTGGCCGTCAGCGACCAGCGCCTTGGCTTCCTCACGCGTGGTGATGACGCCGAAGCCCGAGTTCAGCAGGAAGGTTCCGCCGAAGCGGGTGCGCAGATCCTGCACCAGTTCGCTGGTGGCGGGTTCCTTGTGCAGGACGCTCAGGTAGGCCAGCTTCAGGGGCGCCAGGGCATCCACCAGGATGGCGTAGGTTTCCCGGACGTCGGCTGCGTCGAGCTCCAGGGCTCCCTGGACATTGTGCTCCGGGGAGATCCGGATGCCGACGCGGTCGGCACCAACGGCATCCACTACGGCCCGGGTCACTTCAATGACGAAGCGGGCACGGTTCTCCGGCGAGCCGCCGTAGATGTCGTCGCGCTGGTTGGCGGACGGGGCGAGGAATTCGTGCAGCAGGTAACCATTGGCCGAGTGCAGCTCGACGCCGTCGAACCCGGCACCGATCGCATTGCGGGACGCCGTGACGAACTCCTGGACGATGCCCGGCAGTTCGTCCGTGGTCAGCGCACGCGGGACGGGGAACGCCTGCTTGCCCTCGTAGGTGCGGGTTTCGCCGTCGATCGCGATGGCGCTGGGAGCGACCACTTCGTAACCGCCAGTGGTGTCTTCGTGGGTGACGCGGCCGGCGTGCATGACCTGGGCGAAGATCCGGCCGCCCTCAGCGTGCACGGCGGAGGTGACCTTGGCCCAGCCCGCAAGCTGTTCCTCGGTTACCAAGCCGGGCTGGCCCGGGAACCCCCGGCCGGCCCGGCTGGGATACGTGCCCTCACTGACGATCAGTCCGAGCGAAGCACGCTGGCGGTAGTGCTCGACAACCAGCGGGCCGGGAATGCCTTCCTTACCGGAGCGGACGCGGGTCAGCGGCGCCATCACCAGTCGGTTGGGCAGTTCCAGCTCGCCGAGAGTCATCGGGGAAAACAGCATGCGCAGTTCCTTTCACCAGGGATTGGGTTCACTGGCTGCAACTGCGTAGCGCCTGCAACTATTCCGGGTGGGACCCGGATCACTACGGGTGGACGATGATCTTGACCGCGGTGTCGTTGTGGTGGATCAGGGTGTCGAAGCCCTTGTCCACAAGATCATCCAGGGCGATTCGTCCCGTGATGAAGGGTTTCAGGTCAACCTTTCCCTCCTGGACGAGCTTGATCGCTGCCTCATGATCGCCGCAGTAGGCGATGGTGCCGCGGAGGTCGATTTCCTTCAGGACGACCTTCTGCATGTCCACGGTGGCCGGACGTCCCCAGATCGAGACGTTCACCACGACGCCGGCCGGCTTCACGACGTCGAGCATGGTGTCCAGCACGGCATTCACGCCGGCACATTCAAAGGCTGCGTCCGCCCCCAGGCCCCCCGTCAGTTCCAGGACCCGTGCCTTGACGTCATCGGAGCTCGGGTCCAGCACATGGTCAGCGACCCCGGAGGACACCGCTTTGTCCTTCCGGGCCGCCGACAGCTCGGTGACGATCGTTGTGACGCCCAGGCCCTTGAGGACCGCTGCGGTCAGCAGGCCAATCGGGCCCGCACCGCCGACGACGGCGACGTCCCCGGCCTTGACGTCGCCCCGGCCGACGGCGTGATAGGCCACCGCGAGGGGTTCGATGAGGGCGGCTTCGTCCAGCGGGATGTCGCCGACGGGGTGGACCCACCGGGTGTCGACGACGACCTTCTCACTCAGGCCCCCGCCGCCGCCCGCCAAGCCGATGAAGCCGAGTTTGGTGCACAGGTTGTAGTGGCCGCTGAGGCACGGGCCGCATTCGTTGCAGACGATATATGGTTCCACCACCACGCTGTCTCCGACGGCGAGCCCGGTCACACCCTCGCCCAGTTCCTCGATGGTGCCGGAAAATTCGTGCCCCAGGGTGACCGGGGCTTCCTCGTGGGAAATCGGGTGGGGGTGGCCGGGCGGCGGGGTGAAGATGGGCCCTTCCAGGAATTCGTGGAGGTCAGTCCCGCAGATCCCGCACCAGGCGACGGCGATCTTCACTGCTCCGGGGCGCAGCTCCGGCTCCGGAATGTCTTCGATCCGGAGGACCTCACGGGCGTGGAATCGTGCTGCTTTCATGGTGTTTGTCCTTCGCATTATGGGCCGTGGATGCGCCCGGTCGGGCGCATCCACGGCATGTCGTTGGATTATCACAACGGTGGCCGTCACCCCAGTGTGGTTCCCGGGGCTGTGATTGTCACGGCCCGTCCGTGTCAGCGCGTGTGGTGCGTGGGCTGGCGCTCGAAGACCGGCGTCGGCAGCCCTTCCATCCTGGCCTTGAGCTGCAGCGCCAGATAGTTGGAATAGTGGCGGCTTTGGTGCAGATTGCCGCCGTGGATCCACAGGTTGTCCACGTTGGTGGGTTTCCACATGTTGCGCAGTTCCCCTTCCCACGGCCCCGGGTCCTTGGGAGTATCGGAACCGAAGCCCCAGCACTTCCCGACGGCGTCCGCCACCTCGGGTGAGACCAGATCGGCCAGCCAGCCGTTCATGGACCCGTAGCCGGTGGCGTAGATGATGGCGTCCGCCTCCAGCTCCGCCCCGTTGGCCATCACGACGGCGTTCCCGGTGATCTTGCCGACCTCGCCGTTGGCGAGCTTGACCCGACCGTCGATAATCAGCTGCGAGGCGCCGACGTCGATGTAATAGCCGGAGCCGCGCCGCAGGTACTTGAGGAACAGGCCGGAGCCGTCAACGCCGAAGTCCAGGTCAAAGCCCGCGGCCTCCAGCTGGGAATAGAACTCGGCATCCCGCTCAGCCATCTCCGCATAGACCGGGATCTGGGCTTCGGGCAGGATCCGGTACGGCAGCGAGGCGAACAGCAGATCGGCCTTCTCCGTGGTGACGCCGTTGGCGAGCGCCTTCTCGGAGTAGAGACCGCCGAGGGCCAGGTCCATGAGGGATTCGCTGCGGGCGATGTGTGTGGAGGAGCGCTGGACCATGGTGACGTCCGCGCCGTGCTCCCAGAGATCGGCGCAGATGTCGTGGGCCGAGTTGTTGGAGCCGATGACCACGGCCTTCTTCCCGGTCCAGTCCCCGCCGCCCGGGTGCTTGGACGAGTGGTACTGCTCCCCCAGGAAGGACTCGGCGCCGTCGAACGCGGGGACGCTGGGATACCCCGAGACGCCCAGGGCGAAGACGAGCTGCTTGGGGCGCAAGGTGACCGGTTCGCCGTCGCGCACCACCTCAACGACCCACTCCTGGGAGGACTCGTCGAAGCGTGCGTTGGTGCATTCGGTCTTGGACCAGTAGTTCAGTTCCATGATCCGCGTGTAGTTTTCCAGCCAGTCGCCGATCTTGTCCTTCGCCGCGAATACCGGCCAGTCATCCGGGAACTTGATGTACGGCAGGTGGTCGTACCAGACCGGATCGTGGAGGTGGAGGGACTTGTAGCGGTTCCGCCAGGAGTCACCCGGACGGTCGTTCTTTTCGATGATGATGGTGGGCACGCCGAGCCGGCGCAGCCGCGCCCCCAACCCGATTCCGCCCTGGCCGCCGCCGATAATGACGGTGTAGGGCTGGTCCTCGTAGCCGAGCCGGGCTTCCTGCTCTTCCTTCAGCTCCAGCCATGACTTGCGGCCCTTGGTGATCTCGTGGGCGACGCCTTTCTCCCGGTTCACGCCCTTCTTTTCCTCGAAGCCCTTGAGCTCCTGCATGGTGGTCAGAAGGGTCCAGCATTTGCCGTTTCGAAGGCGCAGGTGGGCGTAACCCCGGGCCTGGGCTGTTTCGAAATTCAGCCAGGCCTCGGCGTTGGCGGCGTCCCCGGTGGCGTCCTCGGCCAGGGTCCAGTTGCTGGGCTTCACGTCGTCCAGGGTCGCATCCAGCATGCGCCGGATGTCCTCTTTGCCTTCCAGGGTCTTGAGGTTCCAGGTGAAGGAGACGAAGTCGCGCCAGTACGAATCGTCGTCGAATAGTTCAAGCACGTTGTCGGTGTTGTGGCTGCGCAGCGCCTCATCGAACTGCGCCAGCCACGCCTCGACCACGCCGTTTGGAGTCTCAGGCATGTTTCCTCTTTCCTTTGCCAGCTGTGGGCCGGTCCCGTTGCATGGCAACCGGGCCATGCAGTGACCTGCCTCACAAGTAAAAGTCTCAGGGGGTTACAATCGGGTTACACAGAGCTCTCCGGCTCTTGGCCCGCGCTTACCGCCGGGCGGGGGCCGGCGTAGCTGGCCGGGTGCGATGATTCGAGGGCGGGTTGGGAATATGAGCATGCGGCCGGGCAGCCGTCCCATCACGCAGCTTTCGGACCTGAGGTTTTCTGCGCCGGCGGAGTACGCACGGGCCCTCCGCAAGGCGCACGAGGCCACGGTTTCGGGCACGCCAAGTCCGCATTTGTCTCCGTCCCTCGTCAAGTCCTGGCAGCGTTCCCTGGCTTTGGGCATCAATCCGGACCAGCACCGCCCGGTTCACCGGCACGAAGTTTCCGAGGCGCGCTCGCTCAGTGCCGGCCACAGGCTTTCCGCCGTGATGCCCGCTCTGTCGCAGTTGCTGGCCGATGAGACGGCTACCGGGCGGCACCTGTTGATCGTCACCGATCATCAGGGTGAAGTGCTGTGGCGCGTGGGCAGCAAGCAGGCCTTGAAACTTGCTGACTCGCTGGAGTTCGTGGAGGGTGCCGACTGGTCCGAATCCGGGGTCGGTACCAACGCTATTAGCGAGGCACTGGTGACGGGCGCCCCGGCGCAGCTGTTCTCGGCCGAACACCTCGTGCGGACGCACCACGATTGGGCCTGCACGGCGTCCCCGATCCGGGACCCTTTGACCGGCGAGGTTGTTGGCGTCCTGGACGTTTCCGGCCCGTATGAATCAGTCACGCCGGACAGCCTTCGCCTGGTGCGCTGTGGCGTGCGGCTGGCTGAGGAGCTGTTGAAGTCCGCGGCCCCTCCCGTCGGTGCCGGCGGCAGGACCTGGAGCGCCGCCGGGTTCGCTGGTGGGCGTTCCGAGGCCGGTGCCCGGTCACAGCTGGTGCTGCAGTTGCTGGGGGACGCGCCATCTGCGGCGCTCGACGGCGGCACCCGCCGGCCGCTGACACTGCGCCGCGCCGAAATCCTGGCCCTGCTGGCCTCCCGCACCCAGGGGTGGAGCGCCGATGAACTGGCCTACGAGATCCATGGCGACGCGGGCACCGCTGCAGCCATCCGGACCGAGATGCACCGGGTACGCAGCATCTTGGGCAATGTGGTGGAAGCGAACCCCTACCGTTTCTCGTCCGCCGTCACGGTGGTGACGGATGCCTCGATCGTGGCTGGCCATCTGCGCGACGGCCGGGTGGCGGAAGCCGTTGCGGCCTACCCTGCCAAGCTCCTCAACCGTTCGGGCAACCTCGCCGTCGGGTTCATGCGCGATGAGCTCAATGAAGCCGTCGGCGCCTCCGTCCGGGCCAGCGGTGACGCCCGGTTGATGCTGCAGTGGTGCACCAGCGACATGGGCTCCTCGGATACGGCTGCCGCAGCGACTGCGGCCGCATTGCTGGGACCCCAGGATCCACGCTGCCAGCTGGTGAGCGCACGGATGGAACGGGTCGACCGGGAGCTGCGAGCCTGAGCGCTGCGCCATTGGCGTCGTGTTGGTCCCGATGCTAGGGAGCCGGCGGCACGACGCCGGGGCACCCTTGGCCTTGCGGGTTGCGGAGGCAGTCGTCAGCGTAGTTCCGGGTGATGGAGCGCCAGACGCTCACGGTCTGCGGCGGTGAGCTGAACTGCCCCTGGCCCGGGATGGGCAAAGGCGGGCCTCCATTGACGGAGTAAGTCCCTTGGAAATGCGTCGTCAGCACCACCGGGAAGTCTCCGGTCTGGGTGTAGATGTGGCTGGTGGCTGTCTTTTCGCCCCAGCGGTCCTGCGGGAGAGATCCACCCGCCGAGGTCTGCGGCCCCAGCGAGGTGCCGTCGCCGTAATTCCAGGTGTACTGGACGGGCTTGGCAACGACGTGAACTTTCTGCGTCAGTAGGGTGATGTCGAATTGCTGCTCCGCGGCGGCCGCGAAGAAGTTGGTCTCGGCACCGCGCAGGGTATGTGGGCTCGGCTGAGCCGTGACAGATCCTGCAGCGATGGGCAGCCTCTGGAACTCCGTTTGGATCATGGCGGCGATCCTGGGCAGCAAATCCTCCGGCTTGGGATCGAAAAGACACGTGGGCCCGGAGTGAAAGCTCCACGTCGGGTTTGGCACGCCAGCCGGGGCCTTCAGCCACACGACTGGAATTCCGTCCTTGCCGTCGGGGCCGTTCTTGCAGTCCACGACGACAGCCAGGCACTTTGTATCGAAGTCGCCGCCGCCCAGATGGCACTGCAGCTCGTACTTGTATTGGTATGGATCGGAGGCTACGGTCCCGGGCTCAGCCCAGATAAAGTCTCCTGACCCAGGGTCCAATGTCCATGCCCCGACGGTTACAGCTCCCGGAACCCAAGTGCCCTTGACTGGCTTCCCATCCGCTCCGTCGTTGGCCATACCCGCGTTGAAGGAGGTTCCTGCAAACACTGCCAGGAGAAATAATCCGACGTCGAGGCGAGCCGTCCCCCTCATGACTATCCCGCGATCGGCTGAATATTGTTTACGTACCAGGACCCGTTCCTAAAGACCGCCAGCATTAGGTTGCCCGTATCTTCCGGTTTGGGATCCGCGCTATCGAGACTGCCGTCGGCGTTGTAATAGGACAGAGCCTGTTGCGACACCTGTATCGCCACCTGATAGTTGCCGTCGGACGTAACCCGGAATCTCGTCGATATGGATGGGGTATCGAGTCTTCCTCCAACCAACCACCGGCCGTCACTGTGCCACCCCGTCAACACTTTCTTGGCATGTTCGCAGGCTTCACAACCTGAACTGGTTGTGGCCTCAAGGCGGCTAGCGTCGCCCGTCTCATACCCGTAGCTCAGCAACTGAAACCAGTACCGCGCGAATGCCTCCAGCCCTTCCTTCGTCTCGGCCTTCGCAGCGTCCGGCAGAACGGGGACCGGCACGTTCTCCGCCCTGCCCGAGGCATCGGCCGGTTTATAGCTGGCCGATGGCGAGGGGGTGGCGGTAGGTGTAGGCGACGCCGTCGGACTCGAGGACCCGGGTGCGGCCGTTGCACCCGGCGTTGTTCCCCCGGCGGTACAGGCGGCGACCGGGAACAGGGACAGAGCGACCATGGCTGCGCAAACGCGTCTGCGGCGGACGAAAGATGGAGTGCGAGATGTCATGGTCAGCTATTCCCCCCGATAGAAATCAAGACGCCTGAAGCCAAACAATGACTTAAGGGTAACTGACATCACATTTTGGACATCCAAGTTATCCACAGGTGCTCGATTGAGCGCCCGGGCGGCCAACTTCCCAAACCACAAGGGCGGCGGGACCGCCTCACTGAAGGAGCGGATCAGCCTGCACCGCTGCCGGCAACCCCAGAAAATCCAGAGCGACCGTTTGAAGGCGAACGGCATCAGCCTACGGATGAGGTCCGACAATTCGCGCGAGCCTGATCGCTTCGCCGCAAATGCTCCGCCTCACAGCGACTCAGATCGACTTTCCCGCCCCAGCCTCTGGCATTTTTCTACATAGGCCAGAACAATGAACCCATGATGTTCGAACATGCAGACGAGAACCCCATCCTGATCCTTGATGACGACCAGAGCTGGAAGCTGATTGAAGGCACCAAGCACGGCAGGCTCGTGGTCATCGTGGGCGGCGAACCGGATATCTTTCCGGTGAACTACGCCGTGAGCGGCAGGAAGCTTTATCTCCGGACTGCCCCCGGCAACAAACTCGCTGAACTGACCATCAATTCCAAGGTGTTGTTTGAAACGGACGGCATTCTCTCCGACGAGGCGTGGTCGATCGTCCTGCGGGGCACGGCCCGGGTGTTGGAACAGTCTGCCGATATCGCGGCGGCAGAGGCCCTGGGGCTCAAGCCGTGGGTGCCCACCCTGAAGGACTTCTACGTCGAGATCGCGCCCACCTCCGTAAGCGGGCGCCACTTCCAATTCGGCGAGCACCCTGAGCGGGAGATCTAACAAGCGGGCTCCGGAAGCCCGCCTAGACTTAAACCATGGCGGACAAGCTGACACCCGAGCGGCGCAGCTGGAACATGTCCCGCATCCGCGGGAAGAACACCCAGCCCGAACTGCTGGTCCGAAAGCTGCTCCACGCCAAGGGCTACCGCTACCGGCTGCACGGCAGCGCCCGCGGGGGACGGCTCCCCGGCAACCCGGACCTGGTCTTTGCCGGCCGCCACAAAGTCATCTTCGTCAACGGCTGCTTCTGGCATTTCCATGACTGCAGGGTCGGGCAGCACGCGCCCAAGGCCAATGCGGAGTTCTGGGAAACCAAGCGCACACGCACGCGGAACCGCGACGCCGAACAACGCCATCAGCTGGAGCGCTCAGGCTGGGAAGTCCTCACCGTCTGGGAGTGCGAACTCAAGGATCGCTCGGCGCTGGAAAAGCAGCTGGATGATTTCCTCCGGGGAACAGCCGCATAGGCCGGTCGCCTCGCTGCTGGCGGAAGTCGTTTTAGCGACATCATGAAGAGAGCTCAGCACTACCAGACAGACTGGCCTGCCTCGGGTAATATCCCAATCTGGGGACAAGGACCCTACCCGGGTCCGCACTTACCGTTTTAATTCACCACGGGAGAGCGTGAGATGCCGAACTTGCTGAAGTCCAACGCGTCGCTGAACACAGTTCGGCCACCGAAGTCCTCCCAGGAATCCTGGGCCCAGGAGTGCCGGCGGTCCGCAGATGGCGAGCATGACCTTAGCCCGCTGCGTCGGCAGGTGTCCGCGATCATCGACGCGATTCTCGCTGATACCACGCCCGAAGAAGCCCCGGTGCGTGAGAAGCTTCGCTGGCATGTCGCCAACAACCCCGGCCAGCCGGAAAAAGCCCTCTTGAGCCACCTTCTGGCCGTGTCGGCGGAACAGCAAGCCAGCTGACTGCGGCTCCCCCGAAGCGCGTCAGCGGTTGATGGTCGCCTGACGCACCACTTCGCCCCAGGACTGCTGCGCGAGGTCCGCCACGGAGGCCAGGATTTCCGCTGGCGGCTTCGACAGGTCCAGCGGGAATTCCACCACGTCGATGTCAGTGTTGAGGATCCGGCGCAGTTTGAGCTCTCCCGAGCCGGGGTACACAAGCCATGCCGTCGGCACCCGCAGCGAGGTGCAATACGCGAGCATCCGGTAGTGGTCCCCCGACAGGGACGCGCCGGTATCGGTCGCGGCCCGATACTTCGCGTCGTAGACCATCGCCGGCCGGCCTCCCAGCAGGTGGACCGCTCCTGGCTGCACCACGATCCGGTCCGTATCGCGGACGGCCTCATTGAGCAGGGCGTTGTAGCGCAGCCGCATCTCCCCCGGGTATGCCGCCATGGCCTCGCGGAGCGCCGTCCCGACGAAGTCCTCGAACACCGTGGACATGTCCACCACAAACGACGCTGACTGCTGCGTGCCGTCGCCGGCCTCCGCCGAAGCATGGCGCAGGATCACCTCGGCGAGCCGCAGCGCGGCCTGGTACCGGGTGTTCATCCGGCTGGCGCGCCACACCGGCAGGGGTGCGCCGGACTGCAGCCGGGTCACGGCCGCGAGCTTGCCCTTGAGCTGGCGGAGCCGGCTCAGCACCTCCGGCCGGACCCCCGGGACCTGGGACATCCGTTCCAGCGCAGCCCGCAGGATGCGGTTCTCCGCGATGTCCCCGGTGAACTCGTCATAGGAAACTTCGAGGGGAACCAGCATGCCGGGCCGGCGCGAAATCTGGTCCGAGATCCGGATCCGGCCTTTGACCGTCCGGAGGGATTCCTCCACATTAACGTAGCCCTGCAGCACACCGCGGCTAAGCGCCCGGTCCGCAAGCTGGGCCAGCGACTCGGCCAGTGCGCTCCACAGGTCCGCTTCCTCGACCGCTGCGACGCAATCCTCCCGGAAGCCCTGGTCCCCGGCGTAGCCGAGCAGGAACAGCAGCCGGTCCAGGCCAAGCCGTTCCTTGGGCCGCACCTCGAGCTGCACTGTGGGAGTGCGCACCGAGCCGACCTTCCCCACAGGCTCGATCCGGAACAAACCCATCCCCATGGGCGAGGCATTGGCCAGGCCGCTGCCATTGACGTAGGCCGCACTGGCAGGGTCAAGCCGTTCCACGACGCCCCGGGACAGCTCGTCAAGGACGATCCGGCGGACCGGCTTGGAGCCCGGCGCCGTGCGGCTGGCCGGCCCCGGCTGGCTAGACGCGCGCAAGGCGGTCAAGCAACTGGTCCAGCCCGAACCGCTCCTCCAACTGCGCGCGGTTCAGCTGGCCGTGGTAATGCTCCTCCAGCAGCGGCATCAGCTCGTACTTCCAGATCCGGCGCAGGCCCTTGGGCGTCTGCGCGGACGGTTTCATGAAGTAGGACGGACCGATCATCAGGTCCCGGTCCCATTCATCGATGGCATCGTTGAGCGCGTCCATCAGCAGGGCCGGCGTCGTGTCCAGCTCCCGGGCCTGCAGGAACCGCAGCAGCGATCCCTTCACCGGCTCCGTCTTGGGGTGGAGCTCGATGAAGGAGAAGCGGCGGCGGATGGCTGCATCCATCATCGCGATGGACCGGTCCGCGGTGTTCATGGTGCCGATGATGTAGAGGTTGTCCGGCAGCGTGAAGGGCTCGTTGGGGCTGTACTGCAGGTAGATCCGGTCGTCGCGGTACTCCAGCAGGAAATACAGCTCGCCGAAGACCTTCGCGAGGTTGGCCCGGTTCATCTCATCGATGATCAGGAAATACGGCTTGCTCTCGTTCCCCGGCTTGGCGGCCTCTTCGGCGATCCGGCGCAGCGGCCCCGCCACGAGTTTGAAGGACACCTGGCCTTCCTCGGTTTTGTCCGGACGGAAGCCCTCGAAGAAGTCCTCATAGGCATACGAGGGGTGGAACTGCACCAGCTTGACGCGCTCATCGGTGGTGTCTCCGGCGAGCTGGGCGGCCAGGTGCTTGGCCAGGTAGGTTTTGCCGGTGCCGGGCGGGCCATACAGCACCAACTGGCGGTTCTCCTCCAGCAGTTCGGCGATTTCCTGGAGCGGCTCGAGGTCCATGTGCAGCGACGCGGCGAATTCCGGCGTCAGCGGGCGGAACCCCTCACAGACAGGTTCGACGACGGCGGCCGGCTCGGCGCCTTCGTCCGTCTCGGCTTCCGCTTCGGCGGGAAGCAGCGCCTCCAGGGCCTGGATGACGCGCGTGATGTCCACGACGATGCCGGAGGTGGCCAGCTGCCGCTGCACGTGGCGGGGCAGCTCGGTCATGCTGTGGGTTTCGTCGAACCAGCGGACCTTCCGGCGCAGCCGGCGGTTGGCCTCGTGGTGTTCGGGCTCGCCCAGGACCACACCCACCCGGACGGTGCCGGCGCTCTGGTACAGGGCCAGGTCGCCGGGCTTCATGACGGTCAGGAAGGCGAAGACGGCGGTTTTCGTGTCCTCCCGCTCGACGTAGCCGAGGTGCTTGTAGTCCTCATCCACGGCGTGCTGGACCAGCCCGGCGCTGACGCCGGGGTCCAGCAGGCGGAGGTGCTCGACGTCGAGCGTCACCCGCTCCTCGGATTGCCAGCTGCCGAGCAGGTCGGCGTTGTCGTGGTGGGTGCGCAGCAGCCAGGCCCGCCGCCCGGGGTCGCCCACCTTCCGCCACTGGCTGACCAGCTGCCGGGAGTACCAGTCGATCCGCTGGCCGGCCTGTTCGTCGAGGTGCAGCCGGATGCGGTGGATGTCCGCGGAGATGTCCTCGTCGCTGTCGCCCTTCGCGCCGCCCACGAGGGAGGCGAAGGCGTCACGGATTTCCTGGCGTTCGACGTCGGCCACCACGGGCTCGAAGTAGCTGGGCCAGACCAGGAACTCGATGCTGCGGCGGATGGCCGGCTGGTCACCGGGCGTGCCGGCAACGAGCTGGTGGAAGGCCAGCGGGTCCTTGACCGCTGCGGCGACGGCGCCGGCCGGACGCCGGGCGACGTGCTGCACGAACCGGCACAGCCACTTCAGGTGGTCCCAAATGGTCCAGTTGAACTCCGCGGTGCGGTCCCGGATGACACCGTGGTCCGTCATGCCCGCGAACAGCTCATCCGGCAGTTCCAGCGGCGGCTCCAGCCAGGAGGCGGCTTCGGCGACGCGCGCGCGTTTGACCTTGAGGGATTTCACCTCGTGCGCCAACGGCAGGGACTGCAGGAAGAGCAGCTCGACGGCCAGCTGCTTGGCACCCCGGGAGGCGTCCTGGAGGTTTTGCCGCAGGTTGGTCATCATGGGAGCTTTGGGGTCCGGGACCCCGCGCTCGAGGCGGTGGAGCAGCTCCGCGGCAGCGGGCACCGACCAGGTTTTGGTGCGTCCGTCCAGGGCCGACGCCTTACCGTGCAGCCCCGGCCCCAAGACGAACCACGCCGCGTCCTCGATCTCCTTGGAGATGCCGAGGGCGCGGTGCATGGCAGGCTTTTTGGCTGGGGTCATGCCTTCAATTTACAGGCTTAAGCTGGACGCCCGCATCATGGGGCGCCCCCAAAGTTACTGCCCGGTAGCTCCGCGCGGAGGCGGGACGGCGTGCTACTTGGCAGCAGGGGTCCGCTTGACGCCGAACGTGAAGTAGCTGCCCGGGCCGATGAAGTTGACCAGGGTGGCCAGCCGCCACAACGTCTTGCTGCCGCGGATCTGTTCGGCCGGGCGGTGTGAGATGTCGCGCTGGGCTGCGAACAGGAGCGAGAGCTGGACGATGGCGGCCGTAATCGTGCCGAACTTCGCCATCGGCGAGAGTTCCTTCCAGGTCTTCTTCCGGGCGTTCCTCCTGCGCTTGTGCGCCATGATCTGTGCTCGTTTGTTCACCATGATTAGTACTCCTTGGCTTCCGGGCTGACTGCCCGCGGGTTGTTCATTCTAGGGACGAACGGTGGGCCGAGGTAGAGGCTATCGGACCGGGTGCGCGGGTTCCGTGGCCGTGGCCGGGGCTGGGCGGACGGCCATGTACGGAGCCAGCCTGTCCTTCTGCTCCGGCGTCAGCCGGAGCACCCGCCCGGTAGCCTCGTCCACGAACGCCAGGTGGCTCGTGGCCCGGACGCAGTCCTCGCGGGTAACGGGGTCCTGGACCAGATAGTGGATGTCGAAGCTGGCACCCTTCACGGCCCCGACCCACAGCTGGACCAGGGCCGGGACGTTGCGGTACTCGAGGGTCCGGACATAGCGGATCTTATGCTCCACGATCAGCGCCAGGGTCCCCTCCGGGACCACGTTGAAGAGCGACACCGGCGGCTCAACCCCCGGCAGCCCCGGCCCGCGCGGCGGCCCGAAGGCCGCGATGCGGGCTTCCTCGAGGATCCGGACGAGCTGAACGTTGTTGATGTGGCCGTACGCGTCCATGTCGCCCCAGCGCATCGGGATCTGCACCTCGATGCGCCGGGGCTCTGCGGCGCGCCCGTCGGCGCTCAACTGTGCACCGCCGTCGCGTCGTTTGCCGTGTTTTCCGAAAAGGCCGTCTCCGCGTCTTCGCCCGCGAACTGGGACATGTACAGGCGGTAGTAGGCCCCCTTGAGCTCTAGCAGCTGGGCGTGGGCACCCTGTTCCACAATCCGGCCGGCCTCCATCACCAGGATGGTGTCGGCGTCGCGGATGGTGGAGAGGCGGTGGGCGATCACGAAGCTCGTGCGATCGGTGCGCAGGGCGGCCATGGCCTTCTGGACGAGCACTTCGGTGCGGGTGTCCACCGAGCTGGTGGCTTCGTCCAGGATCAGCAGCGAGGGGTTGGCCACGAAGGCCCGGGCAATGGTGATCAGCTGCTTCTCGCCCGCGCTGACGTTGTTGCCTTCCTCGTCGATGACGGTGTTGTAGCCGTCCGGGAGGGCGCGGACGAAGCGGTCCACGAAGGTGGCCTTTGCCGCTTCCATCACCTGGTCCTCGGTGGCGTCCAGCTTGCCGTAGCGGATGTTGTCGTAGATGGTCCCGCCGAAGAGCCAGGCGTCCTGCAGCACCATGCCCACCTTGGCGCGCAGTTCCGCTCGGCTGAGGTGGGTGATGTCGACGCCGTCCAGGGTGATGCTGCCGCCCTGGAGTTCGTAGAAACGCATCACGAGGTTCACCAGGGTGGTTTTGCCGGCACCGGTGGGGCCGACGATCGCCACGGTGTGCCCCGGCTCCGCGGTGAACGACAGGTCCTCGATCAGGGGCTTGTCCGGGGTGTAGCTGAAGGTGACGTGGCGGAACTCGACGTGGCCGTCGGTCTTGGGCGGCAGCTGCTCGGTGGCGGTCTCGGCGTCCTGTTCCTCGGCGTCGAGGAATTCGAAGACCCGCTCGGCGGAGGCGACGCCGGACTGCAGCATGTTGGCCATGCCCGCCATCTGGCCCAGCGGCTGGGTGAATTCGCGAGAGTACTGGATGAACGCGGTGGCGTCGCCCAGGCTCATCCCGCCGGAGGCCACGCGCAGCCCGCCGACGACGGCGATCCCGACATAGCTGAGGTAGGAGACGAACTGCATGACCGGCATGATCATGCCGGAGACGAACTGCGCCCCGAAGCTGGCCTGGTAGAGAGCTTCGTTCCGCTCGTCGAAGCGGGCCAGCATGTCGGCGTCGCGGCCGAAGACGCGGACGAGGTCGTGGCCGGAGAACGATTCCTCGATCTGGCCGTTGAGCTCGCCAGTGTTCTTCCACTGGGCGGCGAAGAGCTTCTGGCTGCGGGAGCCGATGATGCCGGCGGCTACGGCCGAGAGCGGCAACGCGACCAGGGCAATCAGGGCCAGCTGCCAGGACACGATGAACATCATGATGACGATGCCGATGACCGTCAGCGCCGAGTTCACCAGCTGCGCGAAGGCCTGCTGGAGTGCCTGCTGGATGTTGTCCACATCGTTTGTGACCCGCGAGAGGATGTCACCGCGCTGGCGCGTGTCGAAGTAGTTCAGCGGGAGCCGGTTCAGCTTCGTCTCGGTGTCATCGCGCAGCCGGCGGACCACCCGCATGACGAGGACATTCAGGACATAGCCCTGCAGCCAGAGGAAGATGTTCGCGACGAAGTACATCACCAGCACCACGCTGATCAGGAACGCGAGCTGCTGGAAATCGACGCCGGCACCGGGGACGACGTTCATCTTGGCGAGCATGTCGGCGAAGTTGTCCTGGCCCTGGGCGCGCAGGCCCTCGACGAACTGCTCCTTCGTCCCCCCGGCCGGCAACTGTTTGCCAACGACTCCGCCGAAGATCACGTCCATCGCCTGGCCGAGGATCCGGGGCGCCACAACATTGAGGACGACGGCGACCGTCACCATCGCGAGCACGGCGATGATGCCGGTCCGCTCGGGCTTGAGCAGGCCCATCAGCCGCTTCGCGGAGGGCCAGAAGTGCTGGGCCTTCTTCGCGGGCAGGTTGCCGAACATCCCGCCGTCGGCCTCGCCGGGCGTGAATTCCTCTTCGTAGAAGTCGTCGTCCGGCCCGGCCGCGGCGGACCCGGCGGCGGATACGGTGCCCGCGGGCTCGAGTTCGACCTTTTCGTTGGTGCTCATGCCACGGCCTCCGCGGTCAGCTGGGATTCGACGATTTCCTGGTAGGTGCTGGAGCTCTGCAAGAGTTCCTCATGCGTGCCGCGGTCCACGATCCGTCCGTTGTCGAGCACCAGGATCTGATCGGCGTCGGCGATAGTGGACACGCGCTGGCCGACAATGATGACGGTGGCGTCGGCGGTTTTCGCCTTGAGGGCGCGGCGGAGCCTGGCGTCAGTGGCGACGTCCAGGGCGGAGAAGGAGTCATCGAACAGGAAAACCTTGGGTTCGGTGACGAGGGCCCGGGCGATGCAGAGGCGCTGGCGCTGGCCGCCCGAGACGTTGGTGCCGCCCTGGGAGATCCGAGCGCCGAGTCCGTCCTTCTTCTCGCGCACAAAGTCGGCTGCCTGGGCCACGGCCAGGGCGTCCCAGAGCTGCTCGTCCGTGGCCTCGGGCTTGCCGAAACGCAGGTTGTGCTCGATCGTTCCGGAGAACAGGTAGGGCCGCTGCGGCACCATGGCCACGCGCTGCGTGATCTCCGAGCGGTCCAGCTGGGTGAGAGGGACGCCGTCGAGCAGCACCTCCCCCGAGTCCGCATCGTAGAGGCGGGGCAGCAGCGAGAGCAGGCTGGTCTTGCCGGCGCCGGTGGAGCCGATGATCGCCACCGTCTGGCCGGGCTCGGCGGTGAAGCTGATGCCGCTGAGGACCGGCGCTTCGGCGCCGGGGTAGGCGAAGGACACATTCCGGAACTCGACGCGGCCGGCCTTGGCGGCCGGCGCCACCGGGGTGAGGGTCTCGTGGATGGAGGGTTCGACGTCGAGCACCTCGCCGATGCGGTCAGCACAGACCGAGGCGCGGGGAATCATCATGGCCATGAACGTGCCCATCATGACGGCCATCAGGATCTGCAGCAGGTACTGCAGGAACGCCGTCAGCGAGCCGACCTGCATCTCGCCGGCGTCGACCCGCTGGCCGCCAAACCACAGCACGGCCGCGGTGGAGATGTGCAGGATCATGCCGATCGCGGGGAACATCAGCACGAACAGGGCGCCGATCTTCAGCGAAACATCGGTGAGTTCCTTGTTCGCCGCGCCGAAGCGCTCGGCTTCGTGCGGTTCGCGGACGAAGGCACGCACAACGCGGATGCCGATGATCTGCTCGCGGAGGATGCCGTTGAGCCGGTCGATTTTCTTCTGCATGGTGCGGAAGAGCGGCATCAGGCGGACCACGATGTAGCCGACCACCACCACCAGCAACGGAACGGAAACCCAGACCAGCCAGGACAGGTTAAGGTCCTCGCGGAGAGCCATGAAGATGCCGCCGATGCACATGATGGGCGTGGCCACCATGAAGTTCAGGCCCATCAGCATGAGCATCTGCACCTGCTGGACGTCGTTGGTGCCGCGCGTGATCAGGGTGGGGGCGCCGAAGACGTTGACGTCCTTCGCGGAGAAGCTCGAGACCTTGCGGAACACCCCGCGGCGCAGGTCGCGGCCGAATGCCATGGCGGCCTTGGATCCGAAGTAGACCCCGGCGATCGCGGTGGCAACCTGGACCAGGGCGACGCCGAGCATCACCCCTCCGGTACGCCAGATGTAGTCCGTGTCGCCGCGGGAGACGCCCTCGTCAATGATCTGGGCGTTCAGGCTGGGAAGATACAGCGCCGCGATGGTGGAGGCGAGCTGGAAGAAAACCACCGCACCGATGTATGGCAGATACGGCTTTGAGAAGCGCCGTATGAGGGTGACAAGCATGCCCACGAGTCCTTAGGAGATAGCGAAGTGGATGAGGCTGGAGAAGAGTCCGGCCGGATACGCCTGCCGCATGTCCCCAGTCCAAGCAGAGGGGTCCGACAGCCTTAGCGATCCAACTCTACGAAACGACCGGCCCGCGCGGAACATCGGACACTGAAAATCATCCAAACGGCGTACTTTTCACGCCCTGCGACGACATTCCCGCGGACTGCAAAGACAATAGTGCGGCACCGAGGCCGCCCCCTGATTATCGGGGCGGCCGCAGTGCCGATCGCAGGCAGTCTTCCTGGCTATTTGGCCCGGCGCTGGCTTTCGCGCTGCTGGCTGAGCACCTCGACAAATTCCCGGTCGAGATCGACGATGCCGGTCCCGGCCACCGGTCCGGCGGACGCAGCCGACGCAGGCGCCGGCGACTCCACCGCAGTCCCTGCGGACGGGCCGCCGTCGTCGACTTTGGCGGCGTTGACTTTGGCGGAGGGGGTGGCGATATCCACGGTGCGCCGCAGCGGCTCCTCCTTGATGAAGAGGATGGCCACCAGGGCGACGAGGCCGACGATCGCGGAGACCATAAAGATCTGGGCGGTGGCGTCACCGTAGGCGGCCCGCATGATCTCGCGGACCGGCTCCGGCAGGTCCTTGAGGTCCATGCTGGACCCGGATCCGCCCCCGGCGGGAATCCCGGCGGCGGCAAGGCCCTCGGTGGCGAGTTCCTTGACCCGGTTGCCCATGATGGCACC
The DNA here is from genome assembly GCF_030433895.1 of Arthrobacter sp. PsM3. GTDB lineage: Bacteria > Actinomycetota > Actinomycetes > Actinomycetales > Micrococcaceae > Arthrobacter. The sequence goes on from NZ_JARUXE010000001.1 coordinate 40,423, forward strand.
GAGCACGGAGACGCCGATGGCGCCGCCGACCGACCGGAAGAACGCGACCGAGGCGCTGGCGGTTCCGATGTCGCTGGCCCGCACGGTGTTCTGCACCGCCAGGACGAGGTTCTGCATCAGCAGGCCCAGGCCGAGGCCCAGGACCGCGGTGTAGATGCCGGTCTGCCAGAGTTCGGTGGTGTGATCGATGGTTCCGGTCATTCCGAGGCCGCTGATCAGCAGGATTGAGCCCGCGACCAGGTACCGCTTCCACTTTCCAGTCCGGCTGATCAGCTGTCCGGAAACCACGGAGCCGATCAGGTTGCCGGCGATCATCGGCAGCGTCAGGAGCCCCGCTTCGGTCGGTGATGCGCCGCGTGCCACCTGGAAGTACTGGCCAAGGAAGGCGGAGGAACCGAACATCCCGACGCCGACGGCGATCGAGGCAAGGATGGCGAGGGCGGTGGTGCGCTGCGAGATGATCTTCAGCGGAATGATCGGCTGCGAGACCTTGGATTCGACCAGGACCAACAGGGCCAGCAGGGCGATGCCGCCACCCACCATGGCCGCGGTCTGCCAGGACCACCAGTCGTAGTAGTCCGGGTTGCCGGCGAAGGACACCCAGATCAGCAGCAGGCTCACGCCGGAGGTCAGCAGAATGGAGCCGAGCCAGTCGATCTTGGCAGGGCGCCGGACGTGCGGCAGCTTCAGGGTGACTTGCAGCAGGATGAGCGCGACGATGGCCAGCGGAACGCAGACGAAGAAGGTCCAGCGCCAGCCCAGCGGGCTGTCCACGATGAAGCCGCCGAGCAGCGGGCCGCCGGCGGTCCCCACGGCCATCACGGCGCCCATGTAACCGGAGTACTTGCCGCGGTCGCGGGGCGGGATGATGGAGCCGATGATGGCCATCGCCAGCGCGGTGAGCCCGCCCATGGCGATGCCCTGGATCACGCGGGCGGTCAGCAGCAGCGGGATCGTCTCGGACAGGCCGGCCATGACGGACCCGGCGACGAAGATTACGATGCTGAGCTGGACCAGCACCTTCTTGTTGAAGAGGTCCGCCAGCTTGCCCCAGATGGGGGTGGTCGCCGCGTTGGCCAGCAGGGCCGCGGTGATGACCCAGGCGAAGTCGGTCTGGGTGCCGTTGAGTTCGGACATGATCGTGGGAAGCGCGTTCGCGACGATCGTGCTGCTGATGATCGCGGTGAAGAACGCGGCCAGCAGGCCGGTCAGGGCTTCCATGATCTGGCGGTGGGTCATCACCAACGTTGGTGCGGGGGGCATTTCTGTGGTTGCTGCCATGGGACGCTCCTTAAACAATTTCGGTCGTATTGGGGGATCCGGCCGTCGTTGCCCGGGCCGAGGTCCTGAGGGACTCAGCAAGTTTCTGCAGGGTTTTCGTTGTCTCTTCGACGTCCTGCTCACTCCAGTCCTGCAGGAAGCCCAGGAGTGTCGCGGCGCGCTGGTCCTCGATGGAGCGGAGTTTCCCGATCCCCGAGTCGGAGAGCGCGACCAGCTGCGCCCGCCCGTCCAGGGGGTCAGGCCGGCGGACCACGTAGCCCTGCTCCTCCAGCTCGGCAATGTGCCGGCTGAGGACGGGCGCGCTGACCCCGAGCCGGTCCGCGAGCTGGGTGGCCCGGGCTTCGCCCTCCCCCACGAACCGCAGGACGCCCTGAAGCGCCACGCCGGTGTCCTCCCCGCGAAGCTTGACGGCGGCGACGCAGCGCACAGCACGCTGCAAATCGAAGATCTGGTGGACGAGTTTGGCTGCGGTGTCCGGCTCAACTGCCATGAGGGCCCCTCTTTGCTTGCCTAAGGCAACAATATAGCAGGAAATTAGTTACTTTGGGAAACTAACCCTATTTCCGGGCTTAATTTCCGGGCTTAAATGCCGAGCGCGGACCGGCAGCAGTGCTGCCGGTCCGCGCTCGTGCTCGCGGGGGCGGGGAGGGTGTTGCTCAGGGCTCCACGTGGGTGGGGGCGAACATCCTGAGCAGGGTTTCGACGACGACGACGTTCGGCCCGTGGCCGGCGAAACCGGCCTTGAGGGCGTCCCCGACGTCCTCGGGTGCAACCCGGACGGCCGGAACCCCGAAGGCCTCGGCGAGCTTGACGAAATCAGGACGGGCGAGTTCGGTGGCGGTGGCCTTGCCGAAGGCGCCGACCATGTATTCCCGCAGGATGCCGTAGCCGCCGTCGTCCACTATCAGCCAGGTGACCGGGACGTTGTGCTGCTTGGCAGTGGCCAGTTCGGAGATGGAGTACATCGCCGAGCCGTCGCCGGAGACGGCAAGCACCCGGGCTGAAGCGCCGGACTTGCCGGTGGTTTCCAGGCCGACGGCGCCGCCGATCGCCGCGGGGAAACCGAAGCCGAGTCCGCCGGCACCCTGCGCGGAGTGGAACTGGCCCGCGCGGGCGTCCCAGCAACTCCAGGCCCAGTACGCGGAAATGGTCATGTCCCAGAAGGTCTGCATGCCGGAGGGCACGGCCTCCCTGATGTCCGCCATGAACTTCAGTTCCTTGCCCAGGTCCTGGGATTCCAGCCGGGCCTTAACCTTCGCGAGGGCGTCCTTCACCAGGGTCTCAGGTGGGGTGCCGTGCCAGTCCGCGCGCTTTCGACGCGGCTCCGTCAGGGCGGCACCGAGCGCGGCATCAAGGGCGGCATCAAGGGCTGCGTCCAGGGCGGCGAGCGCCTGGCCGGCGTCGGCCCGGATGCCCAGGCCGGGGCTGTTGGATTCCAGCACGCGCGGTTCCGCATCGATCTGGATGATCCTGCCGCGCGGGGCAAAGGTGAAGTAGTTGGACGTGACTTCCCCGAGCGAGGAGCCGATCACGATCAGGACATCGGCGTCCTCGAGCAGCTCCGTCATGTACTGGTCCTCGATCCAGGACTGCAGCGAGAGCTCGTGGTTCCACGGGAATGCGCCGTTCCCGCCGGGGGTGCAGATGACAGGTGCCCGCAGTTTCTCGGCGATGGAGAGCAGCGACTTTTCGGCCCGGCCGCGGCGGGTGCCGCCGCCGGCAATGATGGCGGGACGTTCTGCCGTCGCGAGCCATTTGACGGCCTCGCGGACCAGTTCCACGCGGGGCGGATTGTCCGCGGCTTCGGCGAGCGCGTCCTCCACCGGCGGCACCATGATGGGATCCAGCAGCACGTTCTGCGGGATTTCCAGCCAGACGGGGCCCTGCGGCGAGGAGATCGCCTCGGTCCAGGCGTCCTGGATGGCGGAGGGGATACCGGAGGCGTGCTGGATCAGCCGCTGGCTCTTGGTGACGTTCGCGGCCGAGGCCTTCTGGTCATCGAGCTGGTGCAGCATGCCCTTGCGGCGGGCACCGAGTCCTTCCAGTGGGATCTGGCTCGCGACGACCACCATGGGAACGCCGGTGGCATAGGCCTCCTGCAGGCCGGCCAGGGAGGTCAGCGCGCCGGGGCCGGTGGAGAGGAACAGGACACCGACCTCGCCGGTGGCCCGGGAATAACCGTCCGCGGCGAAGGCCGAGTTGTTCTCCACCCGCGAGGAGACAAAATGCAGGTTTCCGCGGCCCATGGCGTCAAAGAGACCCAGCGCATGCTGGCCCGGGATGCCGAATACGGTCTTGGCGCCGAGCGCTTCGAGGGTTTCGACGACGAGGTCGCCGCCGTTACGCACACCAGTCACTGGGTGGCTCCGTTCCCGGCGCCCCGGCCCGCCGGAGCCGGGAAGCCAGCCGGCGTCGCGAAACCAGCCGGAGCCGCGAAGCCGGCCGGGCGGCGGGATTCCTGGCCGAGGGCCTGAACCGCGTACCCGCTGGGCGTGCCGAAACGGTCGCCATCAACCGCGCGGTCCGCCATCAGGGTGACGAGTTCATAGGCCACGTGGCTGGCGGCGACGCCGGTGATGTCCGCGTGGTCGTACGCGGGGGCTACCTCGACCACGTCGGCGCCGACCAGGTTCATGCCGCGGAAGCCGCGGATGATTTCCAGCAGCTCGCGGCTGGTGATGCCGCCCGCCTCCGGGGTTCCGGTGCCGGGCGCGTGGGCGGGATCCAGCACGTCGATGTCGACGGAGATGTAGAGCGGGCGGTTGCCGATCCGGTCGCGGACCTTGGCGACGGTTTCCAGCACGCCCTGGTAGTAGACGTCGGCGGAGGTGACGATGCCGAAGCCGAAGCGGTGGTCGTCGTCGAGGTCCTTCTTGCCGTAGAGCGGGCCGCGGGTGCCGATGTGGCTGATCGCCTCGGTGTCCAGGATGCCTTCCTCGACGGCGCGGCGGAACGGGGTGCCGTGGGTATATTCCGCGCCGAAGTAGGTGTCCCAGGTGTCCAGGTGCGCGTCGAAGTGGAGCATGGCAATGGGCTGGCCGGCGCGTTCGGCGGCGGCGCGGAGCAGCGGCAACGCGATGGTGTGGTCCCCGCCGAGGGTCAGCAGCTTGCTGCCCGAGGCGGTCAGGTCCAGGGCGTTCTGCTGGATGGTCTCGATCGCTTCATGGATATTGAAGGGGTTGACCGCCATATCGCCGGCGTCGGCCACCTGGATGTTTTCGAAGGGGCTGACGTCCCACGCCGGGTTGTACGGGCGCAGCAGCCGGCTGGCCTCGCGGATGTGGTTGGACCCGAAGCGGGCGCCGGGCCGGTACGAGACGCCCGAGTCGAACGGCACGCCGACAACCGTGACGTCGGCCTTGGCGACCTGGTCCAGCCGCGGCAGGCGCGCATAGGTGGCGGCTCCCGCGTAGCGCGGAATGCGGGATGAATCAATGGGGCCAAGGTTGCCATTGGCCTCGATGCGCAGCTCTTCCAAAAGAAAGCCTCTCCTTCGAGGATTGACCGACGGGTGTGACAGCCATCATACACTCGAAGTTTCGTATTGCGCATCAATTGTTTACCAGCTGACCCTCCCTGGCCCCACCGATGGATCCTCAGGCGATTGCAGAGGCGCCCCGCTCCCCCGTCCGCACGCGGACGGCGTCGCGCACCTCGAAGGTCCAGATCTTGCCGTCCCCGAAGCTTCCTGTGCGGGCCGCCGCCATAATGGCGTCCATCACGGCGTCGAGCACATCCTCGTTGACCAGCACCTCAACCCTGACCTTAGGCAGGAGGTCCGAGGTGTACTCGGCGCCCCGGTACACCTCCACGTGGCCGCGTTGCCGGCCGTAGCCGCTGGCCGGACTGACGGTCAGGCCGTTGACGCCCAGTTCCTCCAGGGCCGCGCTGACGGCGTCGACGCGTTCCGGCCGCACGATCGCAGTGACGAGCTTCATGTGGACACCTTGCCGCGGCTGCGCTCGCCCTCCTGCTGGCTCTCGGCGGCCACTGCGTCAGCATCGGCCTTGCCGTGCGGATCCCCCGGGTGGAAGCTGCCGCCGACCATCAGGAGTTCGTAGGCTGTCTCGGCATGTTCGGTCACGTCGATGCCGTTGAGTTCGTCGGCTTCGGAGACCCTCATGCCCATGGTCTTGTGGATGATGAAGGCGATCAGCGTGGTCATCAGGCCACTCCACAATGTGATGATGAGCGCGGTGAGCAGCTGCGGCCAGAACTGGGCCATGCCTCCGCCGTAGAACAGGCCGCCCTCCGTTTTGGCCGAGGGGAGGGCGAAGAAGCCCAGTGACAGGGTGCCCCACAGGCCGCCGACGAAGTGGACGGCCACCACGTCCAGGGAGTCATCCAGTCCGATCTTGAATTTCAGTCCCACGGCGAGCGCGCAGACCGCGCCCGCCACGACGCCGATCGCGATGGCGCCGATGGGGTCGACAAATCCGCAGGCCGGGGTCACGGCCACGAGCCCGGCCACTGCGCCCGAGGCGGCGCCCAGGGAGGTGGCGTGCCCGTCGCGGAGCCGCTCGATGAGCAGCCAGCCAAGCAGCGCGGCACACGTTGCGAGCAGCGTGTTGGTCCAGGCCAGGGCCGCCGTGGCGTCGGCCGCCAGTTCGGAGCCGGCGTTAAACCCGAACCAGCCGAACCACAGCAGCCCCGCCCCGAGCATCACGAACGGCAGGTTGTGCGGGCGGATGTTCGGGTCCTTCATAAAGCCCAGCCGCTTGCCAAGGACCACCGCCAGCATGAGGCCGGCAATACCGGCGTTCATGTGCACCACGGTTCCGCCGGCGAAGTCGAGGGCCGAGATCTTGCTCCCGATGACGCCGTCGGCCCCGAAGATGCCGCCGCCCCAGACCCAATGGGCAATGGGGGCGTAAACGAGGGTGACCCACAAGGCGGCGAAGAGCAGCCAGGGTCCAAACCGGACGCGTTCAGCGACGGCACCGCTGATCAGGGCTACGGTAATAATGGCAAAGGTGGCCTGGAATCCGATGAACACCATGTCAGGCAGGCCGGCGGCCTTGGTGCCGATAGTGCTGGTCAGCCCGCTCAGGCCGAAATTGGCAAAGGGGTCGCCGATCAATCCGTTGAGTGAGTCGGGCCCGAACGCCATGCCGTAGCCCCACAGGGCCCAGACGACTCCCACCACGCCCATGGCGCCGAAGCTCATCATCATGATATTCAGGACGGATTTCATCCGGACGAGGCCGCCGTAGAAGAAGGCCAGACCGGGAGTCATCAAGAGAACCAGCGCGGATGCCGCCAGCATCCATGCCGTCGCACCAGGGTCGAGCGCCTGGGGATCAACTTCCATTGCTACTGCAAGCACAGCCATGTTCATTGTGGGAGCCTTCCTTGAGTGCCGGCGCTCCAAAGGCGCCGGATCGGCGAGACCGTTACTTATGTCGGCACAGTTGCCCGTCCCTCCCCCGTTGCCGACGCTACCGGGGGCGTGTTTCAGGCGGGCTGTGCCGGTATTGCGGCCACGTAACAAGGGAAGCGCCAAAGCTAAATCGGTGTTTCGGCGACGTTAACAGCGTGTGACGTACATCTCACATGGCTCGCGGCCCGGCACCGGGGCGCGCAGGCCCGCGGCCCGGCCATGGCCGGGCCGTAGCCCTAGCCGTAGCCCTAGACACCGGGCCCTAGCGGCTCGCGGCGGGGACCAGCACCCAGAGGACCTCGACGGCTTCGTCCGTCGGATTCACCCAGGTGTGCGGCTCACGGCCCGGGAAGGTCACGGTGTCCCCCGCGTGCAGCACAAATTCCTCGTTCGTGAGGATCAGCCGGATGCTGCCGTTGACGACGTGCAGCACGTCGACGTCGCAGTCCACCGCGTACAGTTCCGATTCGCCGCGGCCGCGGGGCTCGATCACGGCCTGGATGATCTGCACCCGGCGCTCGGAGCGCGCGGTCAGCAGCCGCTCCACAATCCCTTCGCCGCCGAGCGAGATCCGCGGGCCCTCGTTCTTTTTGGTTAGATGCGTTTCCGGTGCGGCAAAGAGATCGCCAATCGAGATGGAGAGCACCTGGCAGAGCGTCACGAGGGAAGCGACCGAGGGTGAGGTGAGGTCGCGCTCCACCCGGCTGAGGAAGCCCTTGGTCAGCCCGGTGGCATCGGCAACCTGCTCGATGGTGAGCCGCTGCGACTGCCGCGCGGCGCGGATCCGGGAACCGATGGCAACGGGAACGTTGCTCGGTTCAACTGGTAGAGCCTTCATTTAGGAACCTTTCACGGCCGGCCGCTCGGCCCCATCATTGGAGCAATACTAGCGGGACGGCATCCCCCGGCGGCCTGATCCCCCCGCGACGCGTCATACGCCTTGACTGTTACGCGGATCACACCTAGTGTTTGGCAACAAGTGTTGCCTATAGGGCAATAGCGACCGCCGAACCGCGGTGGTGTTACCCGGCCACGGGACACTTCCGCAGGCACCCCGTCTCCGTACCCGTCAAGAAGCACCCGATCGCCGCCGCCCTGTGGCGTGCCGGCCGGTTCAGCCCTGCTTCGAACAGCTCCGAGGAGCCCTTAATGGACGCAAGTTTCGTCAACATCGCCATTGTGGTGGTGTACCTGGTCGCCATGCTGGCGTTTGGCTGGTGGGGCAAGTCCCGCACCAAGAACAACAGCGACTTCCTGGTGGCCGGCCGCCGCCTCGGCCCGTTCCTCTATACCGGAACCATGGCCGCCGTCGTGCTCGGTGGCGCCTCCACCGTCGGCGGCGTCGGCCTCGGCTACAAGTTCGGCATCTCCGGCATGTGGCTCGTGGTCGCGATCGGCGCCGGCGTGCTGCTGCTCAGCCTGCTCTTCGCCAGCACCATCCAGAAACTCAGGATCTACACGGTCTCCCAGATGCTGAGCCTGCGGTACGGCAGCCACGCCACCCAGACCTCGGGCATCGTGATGCTCGCCTACACGCTGATGCTCTGCGCCACATCCACCGGCGCCTACGCCACCATCTTCGTGGTGCTCTTCGGCTGGGACCGTGCCCTCGCCATCGCCATCGGCGGCGCGATCGTCCTGGTCTATTCGACCATCGGCGGCATGTGGTCCATCACCCTGGCCGACCAGGTCCAGTTCGTCATCAAGACGGTCGGGATCTTCTTCTTGATGCTGCCGCTGACGCTCAACGCCGCTGGCGGCTTCGAGGGGATCCGCGCCCGCGTGGACGCCAGCTTCTTCCAGATTGACGGCATCGGCATCCAGACGATCATCACCTACTTCGTCGTCTACACCCTGGGCCTGCTGATCGGCCAGGATATCTGGCAGCGCGTTTTCACCGCCAAGACGCCCACGGTCGCACGCTGGGGCGGTGCCACGGCCGGCATCTACTGCATCCTTTACGGTGCGGCCGGCGCCCTGATCGGCCTCGGCGCCCGCGTCGCCCTGCCGGCCATCGACGTCAAGGCCCTCGGCAAGGACGTTGTCTACGCCGAGGTCGCCACCAACCTGCTGCCGATCGGCATCGGCGGCCTGGTGCTCGCCGCGGCCGTTGCCGCCATGATGTCCACGGCCTCCGGCGCCCTGATCGCCGCCGCCACGGTGGCCCGCGCCGACGTCCTGCCGTTCGTTGCCGGCTGGTTCGGCAAGAACATCAACACCGACGACACGGACAACCCGGAGCACGACGTCAAGGCCAACCGCATGTGGGTCCTGGGCCTCGGCATCGTGGCGATCGTGATCGCCATCATCACCAAGGACGTCGTCGCCGCCCTGACCATCGCGTACGACATCCTCGTTGGCGGACTCCTGGTCGCCATCCTCGGCGGCCTGGCCTGGAAGCGCGGCACCGGCGTCGCCGCGGCTGCCTCCATGGCCGTGGGCTCGGTCATCACGCTGGGCACCATGATCTTCCTGGAGATCAACGCCGAGGTCCCGCTGGACGGCATCTACGCCAACGAACCGATCTACTACGGCCTGCTGGCCTCCGCAGCCGTCTACATTGCGGTGTCGCTGCTGACCAGGCCGACGGATCCGGCGGTCATGGCCAACTGGCACCGCCGGGTGGCCGGCGGTGCGGCCGAGGAAGAACAGGTCCCCGTCCTGACGCACTAGGGCCCGGACGCGCCAGTTCCGGACGCGCCAGTTCCGGACGGACCAGGCCCCGGAGCCAGGAACGTCCTGACGCACCAAGGTCCGGATTGCGTATTAAAGTTCGACGGCGGCGCTCCCCTTCCGGGGGCGCCGCCGTCGGACGTTCAAGCCACCGGGGGCATCATTCGTTTTCCTCCGGCTCAAGGAATTCTTCCCCTTCCAGAGGCACTACCGGCGTCTCGTCGCCCAGGAAGTCCTCCTCCTCGAGGGGAACGAGCCGATCGGCCTCTTCCAACAGCTCGTCCTCCTCGCTCTCCTCGCCATCACTCACGGGCGCATCCTCGGCGAAGTCGTACGCGGGGTCGGACTCGAGGGAATCCCGGGCCGGCTGGATTGGACTTGAGCCGATGTTGTCCATGATGCAACCTCCGTGTGACTGGGGTGGCGGCAAGGGCCCCGGAGAGCCCGCCCTGGGTTTCATTCGAACACCGGGAACCCGGACGGTCAAGGGCTCCCGTCGAGCCGGATCCCGACAGCCTCGAAAGGCCCTGCGGCGCGGGCCCTTTTTACGGTCCGCCTAAACTCTCTACTAAGGATCGCCAGCCGAAAATCCGCGGAAATACGGGGTACGCTGAATACGCAATGGGGCCGAACCATGCCCTTTTCAAGCCCAGGAGCTTCCGTGTCCCAGCACGCCACATCTGACCCGTTCAACCCAGAACCCCACCACGAATCCCGCCACGAGGTACCGGCCGCAACACCCGGCCCCTCAGCAACGCCCGCCGCAACGGCGGGAGATGCAACACCGCCCGCCGCAGCGCCGGGAGATGCAAAGCCCAGCCCCGCGGACATCAAGCGGTGGCGGCAATACCTCGCCGACGAACGGGCCGAAGCCTCCGTCTACCGCGACCTGGCCCAAAACCGCCGGGGCGAGGAACGCCAGATCCTGCTTGCCCTGGCTGAAGCCGAAGGCCGCCACGAGGCGCACTGGCTCCAGCTGCTCGGCGGGCACGCCGGCCGGCCCCGCCCCGCCTCGCTCCGCAGCCAACTGCTGGGCTTCCTGGCCCGCCACTTCGGCTCGGTCTTTGTCCTGGCCCTCGCCCAGCGGGCCGAAAGCCGTTCGCCGTACGCCAACGACCCCTCGGCCACCCCGGCCATGGTCGCCGACGAACAGATCCACGAGGAAGTCGTCCGCGGGCTCGCGACCCGGGGCCGCAACCGGCTGGCCGGCACCTTCCGTGCGGCCGTCTTCGGCGCCAACGACGGGCTGGTCAGCAACCTTTCCCTCGTCATGGGCATGGCCGCCTCCGGTGTGGGCAGTTCCGTGGTCCTGCTCAGCGGTGTCGCCGGGCTCCTGGCCGGGGCGCTGTCCATGGGGGCCGGCGAGTTCATTTCCGTACGCTCGCAACGCGAACTCCTGGCCGCGACCCGCCCCACCCAGATCACGTTGGCCGCCGCACCCTCGCTGGACATCGAGCACAACGAACTCCTGCTGGTCTATCTGGCCCGCGGCATGTCGCGGGAGGCTGCCGAACACCGCGTCGCGGAGCGGATGGGCCTGCTCGACTGCGACTGCGACCCCAGCCTTTCGCTGCAGCCGGAGCTGCCGGAGGCCCGCGACGAGCACGAAGCGGTCGGCACCGCCTGGAGCGCGGCGGCGTCGAGCTTCTGCTTCTTCGCCTCCGGCGCGATCGTGCCGATCCTGCCCTTCGTCCTGGGCATGACCGGCGTCGCGGCCCTCGCCGTGTCCGCTGTCCTGGTGGGCCTGGCGCTGCTGTTCACCGGCGGCGTCGTCGGCCTCCTCTCCGGCACCTCGCCCACCTCCCGCGGCCTCCGCCAGCTGGCCATCGGCATGGGCGCCGCCGGCGTGACGTACCTGCTGGGCATGGCCTTCGGCGCCGTGGTCTCTTAGTGGACGGTCCTGAGTTCCGGGACCGGACACCGCGGCACAGCCGTTCACGCACCACGTGGCGGATCATCCGGGGCCTCGCCACGGCAGCCCTGATTGCCGGCGCCGCGTTCCTGGCGGCCGGCTTCATCTACGGGGATCCGCGATTCGCCGGGCTCTTCGAGGTCAGCCGCGGAACCGGGCCGGGCAGGTCGATGGCGGGGCAGGCAGGCCAGCCGGCCCAGCCCGGGCAGCCTGCGGCGGCTGAAGCCGTGCGGACCGACACTCCCCCGCCCGGACTGCAGGAGCAGGACGAGCCGCTGGGCCGCCCGCAGAAACCGGCCCTTTCCAGCAGCTCATACAAGTTCCTGGCCATGAACGACGACGGCACCCCGGTGGGCTACTCGCCCTGCCGGCCGCTGCATTTTGTGGTGAACGCGGCAGTCGCCCCGGAGGGCGCCGAACGCCTGGTTGACGACGCGATCAGGACCGTGTCCCGGGCGACCGGCATCAAATTCGTCAACGACGGGCCCACCGCCGAGCAGCCCTCGCAGTCCCGCGTCCCCTACCAGCAGGACGTCTACGGCGAACGCTGGGCGCCGCTGCTGATCGCTTGGACTACCCCGGAGCAGGCCCCGCAGCTCAAGGGCCCGGTGATCGGCACCGGCGGCAGCACCCACTTCAGCTTCGGCGCCGGACCCAAAAGCTTTGTCACCGGCAGCCTGGAACTCGACGCTCCGCAGATCGCCGAGGACCTCAACCGGCGGGACGGAGCCGCGTATGCCACCGCGGTGATCCTGCACGAACTCGGCCATGTCATGGGGCTGGAGCATGTGGACGACCCGACGCAGCTGATGTACCCCGAGATCGGTGCCCCGGACGGCCTGGCCGCCGGCGATCTGAACGGCCTGTACGAGCTGGGCAAGGCGCACTGCCGCAAGGACCTGTGAGCGCCTAACGGTCCAGGACGGCGAGCGCCTCCTCCACCGTGTCCACCAGGAAGATCCGGCTCTCCATCCCCCGCCCCGCGGCGAGGCTCTGCAGCAGGGGCCAGGCCGGGTAGCGCCGCAGCCAGTGTTCCAGTCCCACCAGCACCATCGGCATGATGGTTTCCGGGGTGCCGTAGTAGTTCTCGCAGGCATCCTGGAAAATCTCCTGCACGGTGCCTCCGGATCCCGGCAGGAAGACAATGCCGCCGTTGCATAGCTCCAGCAGGATGGCCTCGCGGATGGCGTTCGCGAAGTACTTGGCAATGTGGGTGGCGAAGAAGTTCGGCGGCTCGTGCCCGTAGAACCAGGTGGGGATCCCCAGTGACGGCGTGCCCTCCGGATGGCGTTCGACGACGGCGGCGGCAGTACGCGTCCACGCCGAAACAGAGGGCCTGAAGCCGGGAACCGCGGCGAGGTCGTCGAGTGCCCGCCGGAAATCCTGCTCTGGGGCGTCACTCAGGTAGGCGCCGAGGTTGGCAGCCTCCATCGTGCCGGGACCGCCGCCGGTGGCAACCACCCGGCCGTCCCGGGCCAGCAGCCGCCCCAGCAGCGCGGCCTCCTCGAAAACACCGGAACCGCGCCGCGCCGCGTGCCCGCCCATCACGCCCACCATGGTCCGGCCCACGCAGAGTTCGGAGCGGGTCAGCTCCTCGAGGGCATCGCCGATCGAGTGGTCGTGCAGGGCCGCGGCCAGGGTCGCGTCCAGGCGGTGGCGCTGTCCCGGCTGGATGCTCCACTGGTACACCCTGGCGTCCAGGGTGTCCTCATAGCGTGATTCGCCGATCCCCTCGTAAAGCTCCTGCGGGGTGTATAGCCGTGCGCGGTACGGATTGAACGGCACCGCCGCAAGCTTGGGGAAAATGAGGGCGCCGCGGCTGCGCAGCGCATCCTCCACGCCGTCGTCAAAGGTGCAGCCGAGGAAGATCCCGCCCTGCGCGTTCATGGCCTTGAGCTGTGCTGTGCGTCCGCGCAGGTCCAGCGACTGGGCATGCCAGCCCTGCATCGTCCTGGCCCCGGCCGCGACCAGCCGGTCGAAGCTGTCCAGGCTTTCGACCTCCAGTGTTCGCGGGCTCGGGTGCAGGCTGCGGGCGGCGTTCATAGGGCCAGCCTAATGGGGGCGCAGCTGCAGGTCCCTGCAAGGTCATCGGCTCCGCCGCGGCAGGCACAGGGGCCGCCAACACGGAGGTGCCCCGCCGAAACCGGCGGGGCACCCGTGGGTGGTTACGGATCGCGTCAGGAAACTTGGAGGCCGCCGTTGATGTCATAGGTGGCGGCCGTAATGTAGCCAGCATCCGGTCCCAGCAGGAAGGCGATCAGTGCCGCCACGTCTTCGCGGGTGCCGACGCGGCCCATCATGATGCCCTCGGACATCTGGGCCTTGCGCTCGTCGCTCAGCGCGCCGCCCATGATGTCCGTGTCGATCGGACCGGGTGCGATGGCGTTGACAGTGACGCCGAATTCGCCCACTTCCCGGGCCAGGGCCCTGGTGAAACCGATAATGCCGGCCTTGGAGGCGCTGTAGGCAACCTTGGAGTAGGTGCCGCCGCCGCGCTGGGCGGAGATGGAGGAGATACTCACAATCCGCCCGAGCTTGCGCTCGATCATGCCCTTGAGCACCCGCTGGGAGACGATGAATGTTCCGCGCATGTTGATGGCGAAAACCTTGTCCCACTCCTCGACGGTCGTTTCCATGAACGGCGTCGGGGAGCTGATGCCCGCCAGGTTGGCCAGGGCCACAATCGGCGGCAGCGAATCTTCAATCTCGGTGATCGCCCGGTCAACGGACGCCGCATCGGAGACATCCGCCCCGACCCCGATGGCCTTGACCGCGCGGTTGGAGCCGATCTCGGCGGCGGCGGCTTTGGCGTCCTCGGCGTTGATGTCCAGGATGGCGATGGACCATCCTTCGCTGGCCATCCGGTCTGCGGCGGCGCGGCCGATGCCTCGGGCCGATGCAGCGCCGGTCAGAACAACTGTGCGTTCGGTGGGGAAAGTGGTTGCGCTCATTTTGTGTTTCCTTTGGGGATGTCGGGGTCAGGAGATCTTGGTGGGGGCCGTGGAGCCGGTGGTCGCTGCGGCGGCCGCGGCCACTGCGGGATCCAGCGCGGCATCGCCCTCGGGGCGTTTGCGGGAGTAGAGGTACGTTGCCACCGCGGTAATGCACAGGCACAGGGACAGGAACAGCAGGCCGCTTTGGTTGCTGCCCGTGGCGTCGTTCAGGAGTCCGACGGCGTAGGGGGCAACGAACCCGCCCAGGTTGCCCAGTGAGTTGATCATGGCCAGGCCGGCGGCAGCGGCCGCCCCCGTCAGGGCGGCGGAAGGCATCGACAGGAACGGTGCGATGGCGCCGTAGATGCCCATGGCCGAGGCCGTCAGCCCGATCATGGCCAGAACGGGGTTGACGGGCAGCAGGTATCCTGCGGCCAGCAGGCCCATGCCGGCCAGCAGCATGCTGACGGCGGTGTGCCAGGCACGCTTCCCGGTCCGGTCCGCACGCTTGCTCCAGAAGTAGACGAAGACGGCGGCCACGGTGTACGGGATGCAGACGATGAAGCCGATCTGGGGCGTGGAGAACTTGCCGAGGGCGGCGACGATGGTGGGCATCCACAGGCCCAGCCCATAGATGCCGCAGACCAGTCCGAAGTAGAGGGCGGAGTAGACCAGGGTGCGCTTGTCCTTGAGGCCAGCCAGGAAGTTGTGGTTGCCGGCGCCGGACTTGACGGCCAGTTCGGCTTCCATGGTGCCGGCAAGCCATTCACGCTCGTCATTGTCGAGCCATTTGGCATCCCGCGGGCGGTCGGTCATGAGGATGGGCGTGAGCAGGCCCAGGAGGATGGCCGGGATGCCCTCGATGATGTAGAGCCACTGCCAGCCCTGAAGGCCCATGACGCCGTCCATCTGCAGGAGCAGCCCGGACACCGGGGCACCCAGGGCGTTGGACACCGGCTGGGCCAGGATGAAGATGCCGAGCACGGTCACACGCTGCGCGGCGGGGAACCAGAGGGTCAGGTAGAAGAGGATTGCGGGGAAGAACCCGGCCTCGGCCGCCCCCAGCAGGAAGCGGACGATGTAGTACGTGGATTCGCCGTTCACCAGGCACATGGCCGTGGCGAAGATGCCCCAGGTAATGAGGATGCGGGCCAGCCACTTGCGTGCGCCGAACCGGTACATGCCTGCGTTGCTCGGGATCTCGAGGAGCGCGTAGCCGAGGAAGAAGATGCCGGCGCCCAGCCCGTACGCGGCGGCGTTCAAGCCGATGTCCTCGCTCATGGTGAGTTTGGCGAAGCCGACGTTGTTGCGGTCAAGGTAGGCGACAAAGTAGAGCAGGACGATCAGCGGCATAACGCGGCGGCGGACCTTGCGGAGCGTGCGCTCGCCGAGCTCGCCGAGTCCGGCGGACTTTTGGGAGAGGGAAGTCATCATCGACCTTCTGTCTAACGGAGGCCCGCACCGGCGGGGGTGGCGGGTCTCCGTGGGGAGGGTGGGGAGGCTCAGTCCGGGTGTACCGGCTCGAAAGGAACTGAGTCAGATGTCAGACATCTGATGGAAGAGCATGAGGAAGAGCATAAAAGAGTGACGTGGGTTACGTCAAGCCCCCGGCCGGCGTGCGACCGTCGGGTCAGGACGCCGCGTTGTGCACGTAGCGCTCGTAGTCCCGGTACGTCTGGTCCATGTGTTCGTCCATGCTGCGGCGGGCCAGCTCGGCGTCGCCGCTCAGGATCCCGTCCAGGACCTTCTGGTGGTACTCGATGGCGTGCACCTGGATTTCCTCGACGGCTGACGTTTCGCGCCGCTTCAGGTACAGGAGCTGCCCCAGCTGGGCGAACAGCGCCCGCACGAACGGATTGCCCGAGGCCTTCAGCACGGCGTCGTGGAAGCCGATGTCCGCCGCCACAAAGGCATCCAGGTCGCCGGAATCATGGAAGCGTTTCATGTCCGCGATGCACTCGCGCATCTGCTGGGCATGTTCGGGGGTGTGGCGTTTGGCCGCCAGCGCGGCGGCCCCGGTTTCCACCATGCGGCGCATCTCAATCAGGCCTGCACCCACCTGCTCCGCCCCGCTGCCGTGCGAGGCGGCCTTGAAGATCGCATCAAGGCCGGTCCAGTTGTCCGACGGATTGACGAAGGTTCCGCGGCCGGCCTTCACGTAAAGGATATTCTGCGCGCGCAGGGCCTTCAGCGCTTCGCGCACCGTCAGGCGGCTGACATCGTAGGCCTTGGCGATGTCAGCTTCAGGGGGAATGGCTTGGTGGGGCTGCAGTTTGCCGTCCAGGATGTCGGCGAGCAGGCCGTCGACGAGGTCGTCAACGAGTGTCCTGCGGCCCATCGCGGCTCCTACCTTCAGTCCTGCCTTTTGCTCCCGGTGCCATCCACATTACAGAAGCCGCCGGACGCGGCGGGAGCCACCGCCCGGCGGCACGGCCCGTATGGGCGCGGCCCAGGCGTCAGGAAGCCCCGGGAGTGCCGGCTTGGCGCCGCCCGGGGGCCGCAACGTAGGCGTCCAGCTTGGCGAGGGTCTGCTCGATGTTGGCCGGATGGCGGCGGAGGTAGCCGGCCAGGCGCAGCAGGATCCTGGCGCGCACCTGCCGTGCGTCCCACTGTTCCGTGACGAGGGTGCCGGGGTTGCCGGCGGCGTCGGTCGCGGGCTCCAGCAGGTACCGCCAGATGTGGCCGCCGAAGTGCCGCCAGGCGATCCGCCGGCCCTCCTCGAACTCGCACACCGTGTTGAGGATCTTGTAGTCCAGTTTCATGTTCATGTCCATGCCGAACTTCGCACCCAGGGCGAGCCGTTCGGGGCCGCGCGGCTGGGCGCCCTTCACGGTGTCCGAACCGTCAATCACGCTGTGCAGCGCGGGGTTGGACAGCACTTCGAAGATGGCTTCCGGAGCGGCCGCGATGAAGCGGCTGCGGGACACGAGATATCTGTTGGTCATCCGCTAAGCCTAGACCTGCGTTGTGGGACAGAAGATCTGTTGCAGAATAAATCATGCAGATTCCGACCCTCCCCCGCTGCGGCCGGCCCCGCATCGGCATTCCCGTCCGGCTCAGCAGCTCCACGGACCCGGATCCGCGGGTGGCTGAGGCCAACGCGCTCTTCGACTACATCGTGGAACTGGTGCGCGACGGCGGCGGCGAACCGGTGCTGCTGACCGCGCCGGAGGAGCCGCTCGAGGCGCTCGACGGCGTCCTTCTTCCGGGCGGCGGCGACCTGGACCCCCGGCGCTACGGCGAGGTGCCCGGTGGCGCCTGCTACGACGTCAGCCACGCCCAGGACGAACTGGACATGTCCATTGCCCGGCGCTCAATCGGCGCGGGACTGCCGGTGCTCGGCGTCTGCCGGGGGCACCAGCTGCTCAATGTGCTCTATGGCGGGACGCTGATCCAGGATATGGATCCGGGGACCGTGGCCCACCGGGAACCGGAGCCGGCAGACGGGGCCGGGCCGTGGGCCTGGCACGAGGTCGAGGTGCAGGGCGGGAGCAAGGTTGCCGGGCTGTACGGCGGGGAAACAGGCGGGGATACAGCCGCCGGCAACGGCGGCGGAGCGAGCGGCACGGGCCATGGCGGCGCAGGCAACGGAACCGCCGGCGTCACCGTCAGGATTGCCTCCGGCCACCACCAGGCCGTGGGCCGGCTCGCCGCCGGACTCGTCGTGACAGCCGTGGCCGCGGACGGGACCGTCGAGGCGCTCGAGGATCCGGAACGCTGGGTGGCGTCCGTGCAGTGGCATCCCGAGGCCCTGGAACTGCCGGCCGAGGAGCGGCTGGCCCCTTTTCGCAGCTTCATTGAGGTGTGTCGCAGCTCTCCCCTGGCCTGAAACGCCCTGCTATTATGAAGTTAGGCAGTATGTCCTATCAAGCGAACATATGCTGAAGAACGTGACCGGCGGCCCAATCTGGGCCCAGGTCCGGGGCACAAGGGAGCGCTTCAACAGTGGCTATTCAAAAAGTGGCGAATCAACTCAAACTCAACGTCGACCGGAACTCCCCGGTCCCGCTCTACCACCAGGTGGTCCAGGGCATTGAAGCCGCGATCCACGGCGGGATCCTTCCGCCGGGGAGCCGGCTCGACAACGAGATCGACCTGGCCGCCCAGCTGAACCTCTCCCGCCCCACCATGCGCAAAGCCATGGACGAGCTGGTCCGCTCGGGCCTGCTGGTGCGCAAGCGCGGCGTCGGCACCCAGGTGGTCTCCAGCCAGGTCCGGCGCCCCCTGGAACTCTCCAGCCTGTTCGACGACCTCAGCAACAACGGAAGCAAGCCCACCACGGAGGTGCTGAGCTTCTCCCACGATGAGGCGGACCCCGCCACCCGGAAGGCACTGGAGCTCCCCGTCGGCGCCAAGGTCTACCACTTCACCCGGCTCCGGAAGGTCGGCGGCAAACCGCTGGCGCTGATGGAGAACTGGGTCCGCGATGACATCACCCCCCTCGACGAGGCGCTCCTGGGCTCACAAGGGCTGTACGGGATCCTCCGCAACGGCGGCGTGAATTTCCGGCTCGCCTCCCAGCGGATCGGCGCCATGATCGCCAACGAATACCAGGCCACCCTGCTGGAAACCACCCCCGGCTCGGCCCTCGTGACCATGGAACGCACGGCCGTGGACGACACCGGGCGCCAGGTGGAGACCGGACACCACGTCTACCGCGCGGATTCCTACAGCTTCGAAATGACGCTCGTCCAAAGATAGGCGCCACCGCGCCAGCTGGCCGTTCGGCGACGCGCGCCCCGCCGTCGCGAACACTGCACCGCGAACACCGCACCGCGAACACCCCACCCCGTCAACTACCCGCGCCCTCCTCCGGCGCGACAACGAAAGGGCAGAACTCATGGCCAACTGGGTCTATCCGCTCGGCACCGCCGCCCAAGGCAGCTGGGACATCTCGCTGGGACCCGTCGATTCCGCCGTGCCGGTGGGAGGCTGGGCCCACACCGGGCTGAAGGTCGCCACGCTGGGCGCCGGGGCCGCCGTCGAACTCCCCGCGGCGGACGAGGAACGCATCGTGGTCCCGCTCAACGGGTCCTTCACGGTGTCCGTCGACGGCGAGGACTACCGGCTGGCCGGCCGGGCGGACGTCTTCAGCGGCCCCAGCGACGTCCTCTACACGGGAACCGGCAGGGCCCTGAGCATCAGTTCGGTCGACGGCGGTCGCGTCGCCGTGGCCACGGCCCCGGCCAAGGCCTCCTACCCGACCCGCCTCATCACGGCCGCGGAGACCCCGGTGGAACTGCGCGGGGCCGGCAACTGCTCCCGCCAGGTCCACAACTTCGGCACCCCCGCCGCGCTGGAGGCGGATCGCTTCATCGTCTGCGAGGTCCTCACACCGGCCGGCAACTGGTCCTCCTATCCCCCGCACAAGCACGACGAGGAGAAGGACGGCGAAACCAGCCTCGAGGAGATCTACTACTTTGAAACCCGGGTGACGCCCGGCGCTCCGGCCCGGCCGGGAGCGGACGACGCGATCGGCTACCAGCGCGTGTACGCCTCGGACGAGCGGCCCATCGACGTCGCGGCGGAGGTGCGGACCGGCGACGTCGTCCTGGTGCCGTACGGCTGGCACGGCCCGGCGATGGCGGCTCCGGGTTATGACCTGTACTACCTCAATGTGATGGCCGGCCCCGGCCCGGTCCGCGAGTGGCTCATCAGCGACGACCCGCATCACGGCTGGATCCGCCAGACGTGGGAAGGCCAGGACCTCGATCCGCGGCTGCCCTTCGGCGCCTGAGACGCCGCAACCCACCCCAGACACAAAAGAATCCCGGAGCCCTTGGGCTCCGGGATTCTTGCGCTCCACCCGGCGACGGAACCGGGTGGAGCGGTCCGTTCAGCCGGCCACGGTCTGGAGCACGCGGACCGGCACGCCGGTTGCGAGGGATTCCTGGGCGGCGTCCGCGACCCGGGAGGCGGCCACCGCGTCCTCCGGGGTGCAGGGGTTGTCCCGGCGCCCCAGGCTCAACTCGACGAAAGCCGCCATCTCGGAGCGGTAGGCCGCCTCGAAGCGCTCGGCGAAGGTCCGGTGCGGCTCTCCGGCCGGGAACGAGACCCCGGCTTCGGCCGAGGCCAGCGCCGATTTGTCGTCCAGGCCGACCATGAGCGAACGGCGGGAACCCTGGATTTCCAGCCGCACGTCGTGGCCCGCCCCGTTGTAACGGGTAGCCGAGACCGTTCCCACGGTGCCGTCGTCGAAGGTCACCAGCGCAAGGGCGGTGTCCACATCGCCGGCTTCCCCGATGGCCGGGTCCCCGTTGTTGGAGCCCCTGGCGTACACCTCGACGATTTCCCGGCCGGTAAGCCACCGAAGGATGTCGAAATCGTGGACCGAGCAGTCCCGGAACAGTCCTCCGGAGCTGGCCAGGAACTCGACCGGCGGCGGGGCCATGTCGCAGGTGACGGCGCGCAGCGAGTGGATCCAGCCCAGTTCCCCGGCTTGGTAGGCGCGCCGGGCCTCAAGGTAGCCCGCGTCGAAGCGGCGCTGGTGGCCGATCTGGACCATGCCGTGCCGGTCCCGGATGTAGTCGAGGACGGGCAGTGCGTCGGCCACGTTCAGGGCTACGGGCTTCTCGCAGAAGACCGGGATTCCGGCGTCCACTCCGGCCTTGATCAGCTCCGGATGGGTCCCGGTTCCGGTGGCGATGACGAGTCCGTCCAGCCCGGAAGCGAGGAGCGCTTCCACGGAGGGCAGGAACTCGGCACCGAGCCCGGCGGCAATGGTACGGGCGTGCTCTTCGGCGACGTCGGTGAGCCGGAGCCGGACGTTGATGCCCTGCGGGTTCAGGACGCCGTTGAGCCCGGCGATGTTGTTGGCGTGCATCACGCCGATCCGCCCCACCCCGATCAGTCCGAGGATTACGTCTTTCATGCGTCTGCTCCTGTGCGTAGTGCGGGGATGGTGAATGCCGCCCGGAAAGCCTCCAGCGCAGCGTCGCTGTTACCGCTGGCCCAGGCTTCCATGCCCACGGTGCCGTTGTAGCCTGCCTCGGCGAGTGCCCGGGCGACGGCCGCGTAGCTGATTTCACCGGTTCCCGGTTCGCAGCGGCCCGGAACATCCGCCACCTGGATCTCACCGATGTGGGGCAGGGCGGTCCGCACCAGTTCAATGAGGTTCCCCTCCCCCAACTGGGCGTGGTAAAGGTCCAGCATAAGTTTCACCCCGGGGTGGCCGGCGGCCGCCACGAGCGCGAGGGTATCCTTTGCCCGTGCCAGCGGGATTCCGGGATGGTCGAGGATGGTGTTGAGGTTCTCGAGGCAGAACGTCACCCCGTATGTCTCGCCGAGCCGGCCGAGCCGCTCGAGGGTCCGGGCCCCGGTGATCCACATCGGCCCGCTGGACCGGTAGACGGGACGGGCCGCGTGGCCGTCGATGAGCTCGGCCGGGTGCACCACCATCCGGCTCACGCCGAGCTCCAGGGCGGTGGGGATCAGCGACTCGGCCGTCCGCACCACCTCATCGGCCGAGTCGGGGTCCACCAGGCTGCCCGCGGTGTAGCCGGTCATGGACGAGAACACGGCCCCGGTGGCCTTGAGGGCTCGGATGTCTTTGGTCCTGGAGTCCCAGAGTTCGACGTCGAACCCGGCCTCGTGGATCCGGCGCACCCGCTCCGTGAACGGGAGGTCGGTGAAGACCATCTCCGCGCAGACGGCCAGGCGCATCAGAGGACTGCCGTCTCGTTGACGGCGGCTGTGTTGACGGCCACGGGGGTGCCGCGCTTAACCGACTCGATGCAGGCCAGCGCCACGGCCAGGGCGCGCCGGGCGTCAACAGCCCCGGGCGTGAGCGAGTAGGCGGCCGACGGCGGCGTGGTGCCGTCGCGCCGTGCGCGCACGGCGTTGGCAAAGTCGATGAGTTCATCGGTGTAGGCCTGGCGGAAGAGCTCAATGTTCAGCCGCGGGGTGTCGGCCGACATCCCTTCGGCGGTGAACCGGCGCGCGGCGGTTTCCGTGGCGCGGCCGGCCTGGACCATGCCCTTGGAGCCGAAGACTTCCCCGCGGATGTCGTAGCCGTAGAGGGCGCTGAAGTTTGCCTCGGCCACCGCGATGGAACCGTTGCTGTAGCGGATGGTCACGACTGCCGTGTCCAGGAAGCCCTGGTCGCGCAGTCCGGGTTCCACCAGCGCGTCGGCAACGGCGTAGACCTCCACCGGTTCGGCGCCTTCGTTGAACCAGTTCAGCGTGTCGAAGTCGTGGATCAGCGTTTCCAGGAAGACGGTCCACGCCGGGACCCTGGCTGCGTGCGGGATGCTTCCCGTGCCGGGATCCCGGGTCAGCGACCGCAGCAGTTGCGGCGTTCCGACGGTTCCGGCGGCGAGGTCCTTCTTGGCGGCCTGGAAGTCCGCCGCGTACCGGCGGTTGAAGCCGATCTGGAAATGCACTCCTGCTGCCTCCACGGCGGCCAGGGCGGTGTCGAGCTCGTCGAGCCCCTGCCCGGCCGGCTTCTCGCAGAACACATGCTTCCCGGCGGCGGCGGCCTGGGCGATCAGCGCGGAGTGGAAGCGCGCCGGGCTGGCAATGATGACGGCGTCGATTTCCGGGTCGGCGAGGATGTCGCCGGCGTCGGCGGTCACCTTGCCGGCTCCCAGTGCGGCTGCCAGCGCGCCGGCGGATTCCACGTTGGGGTCAGCGATGGCCGCGAGCTCGGCGTCCGGAACCCGGCGGGCGATGCTCTCGGCGTGGAACGCGCCCATCCAGCCGGAGCCGATGAGTCCGATGCGCACGGGCGCGGGGAGACTGGTGGAGTCTCGGTTCAGGTAAGCCATGGGCTCGTCCTTTCAAAGGTAATCACAAATTTGTCTGGGAGCCGGTCCGGGTGTGGCCGCGAATTCCGGGCCGGGGTTTGGCCGGCCCATGAAGAAGCAGGGCCAGGCCCGGACGGGCGGGCCCTGCTCTCCCTTGGTGCTAGTAGGGGTTGCCGGTGGTCTGGGCCACCCCGGCCACTTCGCTCTGGACTTCCTTGACGACGTCGCCGTGGCCGCCGAGCTGTTCGAGTTCGTGGGCGAGTTCGGCGAGTTCGGCGCCGCCGGCCATCTGGGCCGTCAGTTCGTCGAGGGTGATGTCCTTCTTGTCGTAGTAGCCGATTGACTTGCCGCGTTTGAGCAACAGGAACCGGTCGCCGACAGGGAAGGCGTGGTGCGGGTTGTGGGTGATGAAGATGACGCCGAGACCGCGGTCGCGGGCCTGCAGGATGTATCGCAGGACCACGCCGGACTGCTTCACGCCCAGGGCAGCGGTGGGCTCGTCCAGGATCAGGACCTTCGCGCCGAAGTACACGGCCCGGGCGATCGCCACACACTGGCGTTCACCGCCGGAGAGCTGGCCGATGGGCTGTTCGACGTCGCGCAGGTCGATGCCCATCGCGGCGAGTTCCTTCAGCGTGATCTCCTTCATCTTCTCGACGTCCATGCTCTTGAACGGGCCGAAGCCGGAGGTCAGTTCCGAGCCGAGGAAGAAGTTCCGCCAGATCGGCATCAGGGGCACCACCGCGAGGTCCTGGTAGACGGTGGCGATGCCGGCGTCCAGCGCGTCGCGGGGGGAGGTGAATTTGCGTTCCTCTCCCATGACCTTCAGGATCCCGGCGTCGTGCTGGTGCAGGCCGGCGATGATCTTGATCAGGGTGGACTTGCCGGCGCCGTTGTCGCCCAGGACGCAGGTGACGCGGCCGTTGTCCACGGCCATCGTGACATCGCTCAGGGCGATGATGTTGCCGTAGTGCTTGGCGACCCCGTCGAGGGAGAGCAGGTGCACGGGGGTGTGGGTGAGGGGGTCTCTTTCGTTCTGGAGCAGCGTTTGCTGGTCGATCTCTTTGGCGTTCATGTTCTTCGGGGCCCCTTTACTTCAGTTCCGCGCGGCGCTTGACGATGAGGTTGACGATGGTGGCCAGCAGCAGCATCAGGCCCAGGAAGAACTTGAACCAGTCCGGGTTCCACTGGGCGTAGACGATGCCCTTGTTGGCCATGCCGAAGATGAACGCGCCGATCGCGCCGCCGATCGCCGAGCCGTAGCCGCCGGTGAGCAGGCAGCCGCCGATGACCGCGGCGATGATGTAGAGGAATTCGTTGCCCACGCCTTCACCGGACTGCACGGTGTCGAAGGCGAAGAGGTTGTGCATGCCCAGGATCCAGCCGCAGAACCCCACGGCCATGAACAGGCCGATCTTGGTGGCCTTGACCGGCACGCCCACGGCGCGGGCGGCGTTGGCGTCCCCGCCGACGGCGAAGATCCAGTTCCCCACCCGGGTCCGCATCAGCACCCAGGTGGCCACCGCGACGAGCGCGAACCAGATGAACACGGTGATTTTGACTTCGACGCCGCCGATGCTGACCGAGGAGGCGAACACCGCCCGGGCCGAGGCAAAGCCGTCCATGGCTGCGATGGACGGTGAGGACACCGAGCCGCCGATCAACCGGGTCAGGCCCAGGTTCAGGCCGGTCAGCATCAGGAACGTCGCCAGGGTGACGATGAAGGAGGGCAGCTTGGTCTTCATCAGGATCCAGCCGTTGATGAAGCCGATGGACAAGGAGACCACCAGGGCCAGGGCCACACCGACCCAGACGTTTGTGCTGAAGTACCAGCTGAACATCGACGCGGTCAGTGCCGAGGAGATCACGGCGACACCGGTGGAGAGGTCGAACTCCCCGCCGATCATCAGCAGGGACACCCCCACCGCCATGATCCCGATCGTGGAGGAACCGTAGAGGATGGTCGCCAAGGCGTTGGGCTGGGTGAATGTCGGGGACACCAACGCGAAGAAGACGAAGAGGACGATGGCGCCCACCAGGGCACCGACCTCGGGACGTCCGAGGAGTTTCTGGAACGGACTGCGCTTGGCGACGCGTTCATCGGGCGCCGCCGGCTTTGGCTTGGTCTGGGTGATGGTCATGATGATTCTCCTTGCTGCCGGGCCGGCCTTGACCGGCCCGGCCAGCGGACTGTTAGCGGATGCCCTGCTGGGCGAACTTCAGGACATCAGCCGCGTTGCTCTTGTCGACGATGCTCGGGCCGGTGAGGACCGACTGGCCGCCGCCCAGCTTGAAGCCGCCGCGCTTGTTCTGCCAGAGCGCGTCAATGGACATGTAGCCCTGCAGCCACGGCTGCTGGTCCACGGTGAAAAGAACAGCGCCGTCGACGATCTTCTGCGCGAGGTCCGCGTTCAGGTCGAAGCTTGCAACCTTGGCTGAGCTGCCGGCGTCCGTGACGGACTTGAGGAGCGTGAGGGTGATGGGGGCCCCCAGGCCGATGATCACGTCGGCGTCCTTGGTAGCCTGGAGCTTGGCGGTGGCGGTGGACTGCACGGCGGTCATGTCCTTGCCGTCGACGTAAAGGATTTCCGCTCCGGGCACCTTGGCCTTGACGCCTGCACAGCGGGCTTCAAGGCCGACGTGGCCTTGCTCCTGGATCACGCAGACCGGGTGCTTGTAGCCCTCTGCCGCGAGCCTGGCGCCCACGGCCTGGCCTGCGAGCTGCTCGTTGGAACCGAAGTGGGTGAACGCTCCCAACTGCGTCGAAACACTCTCACCGGCGTTGAGGCTTACGATGGGGATGCCGGCGTCGGTGGCCTTCTTCAGTGCGTCTTTGAGGGCTTCGGGCTTGGCGAGCGTGACCGCGATGCCGTCGACCTTCTGGTCGATGGCCTGCTGGATCAGCTGGGCCTGCCGGCCGGCTTCGGGATCGGACGTGTACAGCAGCTCAACGTTGTCCTTCGCAGACGCCTCCTCGGCGCCCTTGCGGACGATGTCCCAGAAGGTGTCGCCCGCCGCGGCGTGGGTAATGAGGGCGACCTTGATGCGGGCGGTGCCGGCGGCTTGGCCGCCCGCGCCGGCAGCGTTGCCGCTGTCTGCGGGCTTGCCGCCGGTGCTTGAACATGCGCTCAGTGCCAGCATCGGGACAACCGCTGCTACCAGGGTTGCCTTGCGCCAGGAAAATTTAGCCACCGTGAATCTCCTTTGATCTCAGCTCCGGGCTGCTAGATTGCAGCCGCCGGAATAATGCCTACCTCGATCATGGTGATTTAGATCACTTCTGTCAATAGTTTGTCCTGACATTAGGATGTAATCACGTAATTAATGCGGTGGTGCGCGTAAAGAACCTTCGGATTGACTGTGATTCCACGACCCGCGGCCCAGCCGGAAACGACGACGGCGGCAGGCCCAGGCCGCCGTCGTCGTCGTCGCTGTTGTCGCCGCCACGGCAGCGATGGCCGCGATGGCCCCTGCGATGGGGGGCCGCTAGGCCCGCTGGACGTCCACCTTCTCCCGCTCGCCGTCCGCGCGGCCGGCGTCGGCTCCGGGAGCCGCTCCGGTTCCGGCGGCCCCGGCGGTCCCGGAGGCTTCCGGGCGCGGGGCCTGTCCGGCGCCGTGCCGTTTCGCGGCGACTGCCGCGAACACCATGACGCCCAGGCCCAGCAGCGTGATTCCGGCGCCGGCCCAGATGGGCGAGGTGTAGCCGAGGCCGGCGGTGATGGTCACGCCGCCCATCCACGCGCCCAGGGCGTTGCCCACGTTGAAGGCGCCGATGTTGGCGCCGGACGCCAGGGTGGGCGCCGTCGTGGCGTACTTCATGACGCGCATCTGCAGCCCGGGGACGGTGGCGAAGCCGAAGCCGCCCAGCAGCACCATGGAAGCGATGGTCACCGGCTGGCTGCCGGCGGTGAGGGCAAAGACCACCAGGACAACCACCAGGGCGGCGAGCGCCACCAGGAGGGTGCGGTCCACGTTCCGGTCCGCCGCCTTGCCGCCCGCAGTGTTGCCGATGAAGAGTCCCACACCGAACAGGATGAGCAGCCACGGCACCGTGGAGGCCGAGAACCCGGTGACCTCGGTGAGCGTGAAGGCGATGTAGGTGAAGGCGCCGAACATGCCGCCGTAGCCCAGGATGGTGACCAGGATCGAGAGCCAGACCTGCCCGGAGCGGAAGGCACGCAGCTCCCTGCGGAGTGCGCCACGGGCAGAACCGGGTGCCGCCTCGCCCGTACCGGTTTTCGGCACCAGGGTGAGAATGCCGAGCAGCGCGAGCACACCGATGCCCGTAATCGCCCAGAAGGTGGACCGCCAGCCGGCGGCCTGGCCCAGCATCGTGCCGAACGGCACCCCCAGCACATTGGCGGCCGTAAGCCCGGTGAACATGATCGCGATTGCCCCGGCCTTCCTGGTGGGGGCGACCATGCTGGCGGCAACCACCGCGCCGATGCCGAAGAAGGCGCCGTGCGCGAGCGCCGCGATGATGCGTCCGGTCATCATCAGCGCGTAGTCGGGCGCAATGGCGGAGACCAGGTTGCCGGCAATGAACAGCACCATCAGCACGGCCAGCACCGGCTTGCGCTCGAAGCGTGTCACGGCGGCGGTCAGGAGAAGGGCCCCCACAACGACGGCGAGCGCGTAGCCGGAGATGAGCCAGCCCGCCGAGGCCTCGCTGACCTGGAAGTCCGCGGCCACTTCGGGCAGCAGGCCCATGATGACGAACTCGGTGAGTCCGATCCCGAACCCGCCGAGGGCGAGTGCTATCAGGCCAATAGGCATGGAGATGCTCCTTCAAGAACTGTACGGAAAGAAATGCGAAGCGTAAGCTATTAGTTGCAGACGCGTTATTTATTGTTGCACAAGCAACTATCCCGCGCAAGCAACTAAATTGTGGGCTGTCTGTGTTCCTGGATATCCGGGGCGGGCAGGCTGATCTGAAGGGAAGAGCTGATGGGCATCAAGGACGACGCTGTCGAGGTCCGGGCGCAAGGCTGGCGGACCCTGGCGGCCCTGCACGGGCTGATCGAGGCCGAGCTGGAGCGCTCATTGCAGGCGGTGGCGCAGCTGTCCGTCGTGGAGTACACCGTGCTGGACGCGCTAAGCCGCCAGGACGGCTGGCATATGCGGATGCAGCAGCTGGCCCGCGCCACCGCGTTGAGCGCCAGCGCCACCACGCGTCTGGTCAACCGCCTCGAGGACCGCGGGCTGCTGACCCGGATACTGTGTGCCGACGACCGCCGGGGAATCTACACCGAGCTGACGGCGAGCGGCATCAAGCTCCTGGAGGAGGCCCGGCCCAGCCATGACGCCACACTGGAGCGGGCGCTGGCCGAGGCGCAGGAGGTTCCGGAGCTGGCGCCCCTGGTCGACGCGCTCCCGACGCTGCACGCGCACGCCTAGCAACGGCGGCCCGGCTCCCGGGCACGGACAAAAGCCCTGCCCCGCGTTGGATCGCGGGGCAGGGCTTTGTGTAGGAAAGGCTACGCGGCGACAGGTTGCTTGGCGGCCATGTTCTTGAAGTAGTGCTCCAGGTCTTCCAGGGACTTGTCCTTGGTTTCCGGGACCACCCGTTTCACCCAGATGATCGCTGCCAGCTGCATCGCCACGAAGATGAAGAACGTCATGGAGACGCCGATCCAGGCGACCATCTGCGGGAAGAAGAATCCGATCAGGAAGTTGATCATCCACAGCACGAACACGCAGATGCCCATGCCGATCCCGCGGACATGCAGCGGGAAGATTTCGGACATCGTCAGCCACGTCACGGTGCCGATGCAGGACTGCATGGACGCCAGGAACGTCACCATGAACAGCAGCACCAGATAGCCCCGGAGGGTGCTTGCCGGGATCAGCATCGAGATCAGGCCAATGGCCAGCAGCGAGGATGACGTACCGACGAGGCCGGCCACCAGCATGGATTTTCGGCGCACCCGGGTCATCAGGGACATGCCGACAATGACGGCGGCCACGGAGGTGACCCCGTTGACCACGTTGGCGAGCAGGGCGCCCTTGTCCCCGAACCCGGAGCTGGAGAGGATCGAGGTGCCGTAGTACATGATGGCGTTGACGCCGCTGATCTGGTTGATGACCGCCATGCCAAGGCCCACGACGAAGATCCTGCGGATCCACGGCACTGTGAGGTCGCGAAAGGTTCCGAGCCTGGATTGGTAGTCTTCCCGGGCCGCCTGCCGCACTTCATCGAATTCCGTGGAGACATCGGCCGGTGCGCGGGTCTTGCGCAGGACTTCGAGGACCTCGCCGAAGCGTCCGGCCGAGGCCAGCCAGCGGGGGCTTTCGGGCAGGACCAGCATTCCGAACCAGAGCAGGACGGCGGGCAGTGTTGCGATGACCAGCATCCAGCGCCACACATGGGAGGCCTCGGGGAAGGCGTTGCCCAGGACGGCATTGAACGTAAACGCCAGGAACTGGCCGGTGACGATCATGAGTTCGTTCTGCGTGACGATCCGCCCGCGTTGGGCTGCCGGCGACATCTCCGCGAGGTACACGGGCACGATCACCGACGCCCCGCCCACTGCCAGGCCCAGGACGGTCCGGGCGGCGACCAGCAGCTCCGTTGTGGGGGCGAGGGAGCAGGCGACGGTGGCGACGGCGAAGATGAGGGCCAGCGCCATGATCGTCTTGCGGCGGCCGAACCGGTCGGACAGCCGGCCGGCGGTGATGGCACCAAAAGCCGCGCCGAACAGCAGGGTCGACGTGACCAGGCCCTCGGTCAGCGGCGTCAGCCCGAGGTCACGCTGCATGAACGGCAGTGCACCGTTGATGACACCGGTGTCGTAGCCGAAGAGCAGGCCGCCGAAGGTCGAGAACAGGGCGACCCGCCGCATGAACCCTTGGGGATTCGCGGGGGCACCGGCGGGGCCGCGCGCGGTGCGGGTCGACGGACTGGTGAGTGTGGTTTCCGCTTGGTTCATGGGGCGGCCGCTACCGGGCTTCTTCGATGTAGGTATTCATCGTGTCCAGCTGGTAGCGGGAGACCTCGGCGGCGTCGTTGTCCTCGGCGAAGACGCTGGAGACCATGACGGTGTTCTCGCGGTCGAGGAAGCCGATTTCCTTGAGACCGCCGAAGAACTCGTCCCAGTTGACGTCGCCGTCGCCGATCTTCAGGTGCTGGTGCACCCGGACCGGGTTGCCGGGCGGATTGGTGATATAGCGCAGCCCGTGGGAGGCGTGGTGGTCCATGGTGTCGGCGACGTGGACCAGGCGGAGCTTGTCCCCCGCGGCGCGCATGATGTCCAGCGGCGCGTTCTGCATGTGGAAACTGTGGGAGGCGACGTAGACCAGGCCGACGTTCTTGGAGTTCAGGCCGCGGATCACCCGGATCGCGGCCAGGCCCTCCTCGACGAAGTCGTCCGGGTGCGGGTCGATCAGCAGGTCGATGCCTTCGCGTTCGATGACCGGCAGCAGTTCCTCCATGGAGCGGTAGAACGCGCGCTCGGATTCCTCGGCTTTTTCCGGGCGTCCGCTGAATTCGGTGTTCATGGTGCTGACGCCGAGGTCCACTGCGATCTGGATGGCACGCTTCCAGTACCGGACGGCGGCCTCGCGGGCATCCTCATCCGGGCCGGACCAGCGCAGCACCGGCAGCACCGAGGCGATTTCGATGCCGGCATCCTTGCAGGCCGCCTTGAGCTGGCCCACCAGTTCGTCATCGGCCTTCGGGTGGTTGTAGAACGGGATGAGATCGGCGTGCGGGGTCATCTGCATGAACTTGTAGCCGAGGTCCGCCACCACCCGGGGAAACTCGAGCAGGCTGTGCGAGTGGTGGAAGGGCGTTGGATCAAGCGCGATTTTCACTTCGGAACTCTCCATTGTGGATCAGTCAGGTTGTGCGTGGGACCGGCGGGAACGCAGAAGGAGGCCGTGGCCCCCTTCTGCGTTCCTCCTAGCGGTAGAGGTCGGGCTTGTCGTTCAGTTTCACGGCGACCTTTTCGCCGTTCTTCTGCGCCTCGACGCCGGCCTCGCAGCAGGCGGCAGTGGCGTACCCGTCCCAGGCGGTCGGGCCGCCGATTTCACCGCGCCGGGCGGCATCGACCCAGGACTGGATTTCGACGTCGTAGGCGGCGCCGAAACGCTCCTCGAAGCCGGGCGTGACGTTGCCGCCCCAGCGGCCGTTGCTGCGGGTGTACGGGCCCTTGTCCCCGCCGATACTCACGATGCCGTCCTCGAAGGAGGCCTGGGTGGCCACCTCGTAGCCGAACTTGGCGTTGACGTAGATCTCGACGTCGGCCAGGACTCCGGATTCGGTTTCAATCAGTACGTGCTGCGGGTCGTGCTGACCGGCCGGGGCGTTCCGGGTGGCCTTGCCGAGGCGGACCTGGACCGAGGTGATTTCCTCGCCGGTGAAGTAGCGGATCGCGTCGAATTCGTGCACCACGGAGTCGTTGATCAGCATCTCGTTGGTGAAGCCCGGCGGGGTGGTCGGGTTGCGGTGCTGGTGGTGCAGCATCAGCAGCTCGCCGAGTTCGGAGTCGCGGATGATCTTGCCGAGGGCGGCGTATTCGGCGTCGAAGCGGCGCATGAAGCCGACCTGGATGCGCTGGTGGCCAAGCTTCTGCTCTGCCTCGACAATCTTCCAGGCGGAAGCGGCGTCCGGGGTGAGCGGCTTTTCGCAGAGGATCGGGATATCCTTGGCGATCGCCTTGAGCAGGATGTCCTCGTGCAGGAAGCCGGGGGTGGCGATCAGGACGGCGTTGACGTCGCCGTTGTTGAGGGCGTCGTCGGCGTCGGCGAGGGCGACGGCGCCCGGGATGCCTTCGATGGCGGCCTGGGCGCGGGCAAGGTCAACGTCGACGACGGCGGCAACTTCGGCGCCGTGGATGCGGGTGTTGAGCCGCTGGATGTGGTCTGCGCCCATACGGCCGGCGCCAATGACAGCTACGCGGAGGGTTTTGGTCATGGTCTTGTCCTCAGTTCTGGTTGACGTCTAGCTGACGGCGGTGCGGGAGCCGCAGGAGAGCAGGTAGTTGCGGGTGCGCTTGGCGATCGGCATCGGGACGTCGAACGCGACGGGGTACATGTCCTGTTCCACAATGCCAAAGATCGGCCGGTTCAGCGCCTCGACGGCCTCGATGACGGCGCGCAGGTCCGGCAGTCCGTTCGGCGGCTCGGTCATCACGCCGGCCAGGTTGGCGGCGGCCCAGGTCATGTTCTCCGCATTGACCTTCCTGAGGATGTCCGGGTTGATCTGCTTGAGGTGCAGGTAGCCGATCCGGTCCGGGTAGTTCTTGATCAGCTCCAGGCTGGAGGCGCCGCAGTACTCGGCGTGGCCGGTGTCCAGGCACAGGTTGAGGTACTTGCTGTCCGTGGCGGCGAGCAGGGTCTCGATGTCCTCCTGCGCGCCAACATGCGAATCGGCGTGCGAGTGGAACTGCTGCTTCAGGCCGAAGTCCTCCAGCAGGGTCTTGCCGAGGCGGTTGTGCCCGTCGAAGAGGTCGGCCCAGGCCTTTTCGGTGAGCTCGCCGCTCTCCACCGCCTCGCCGGTGACGTCATCGCGCCACATCGCCGGGATCACCACGATGTGTTCGCCGCCCATCGCGGCGGTGAGTTCGGCGACTCTGCGGGCCGGTTCCCAGGCGGATTCCCACTGGTCCAGGCCGCGGTGGAAGGCGGTGAACACGGTGCCGGCCGAGATCTTCAGATCGCGGGCCTTGAGTTCCCCGGCCAGCCGGGCGGGGTCGGTGGGCAGGTAGCCGTAGGGGCCCAGCTCAATCCACTTGTAGCCGGATTCGGCCACCTCATCGAGGAAGCGTTCCCAGGGGGTCTGCTTGGGGTCATCGGCAAACCAGACGCCCCAGGAGTCCGGCGCGGTGCCGATGATCAACTTGTTCTCAGTCATGACAGCGTTGTCTTTCTTGTTCGGGCCGGGACTAGTTGGACGGGAAATTGTAGGAGGCGCCCGAGGCGTGGGTCGGTTCCGGCCAGCGGGAGGTGACGACCTTGCCGCGGGTGTAGAAGGAAACGCCTTCGGGGCCGTAGATGTGCTTGTCGCCGAAGAGCGAGGCCTTCCAGCCTCCGAAGGAGTGGTGTGCCACCGGCACGGGCAGCGGCACGTTGATGCCGATCATCCCCACGGTGACGGAGCGCTGGAACTTGCGGGCGTTGGCGCCGGAGGAGGTGAAGATGGCGGTGCCGTTGCCGTAGGGGTTGGAGTTGATCAGGGCGATGCCGGCGTCGAGGTCCTCGACCCGGACCACCACGAGGACGGGTCCGAAGATTTCCTCGCTGTAGGCGGTCATTTCGGTCTTCACGTGGTCCAGGACTGTGGGGCCAACCCAGAAGCCGTCCTCGTGGCCGGGGACGACGAGGTCGCGGCCGTCAACGACCATGGCGGCGCCCGCCGTCTCGGCCTCGGTGACGATCCGGACGATGCGTTCCTTGGAGGCCGGGGTGATGACCGGCCCCATTTCGGCGTCGGGCGCGGTGCCGTTGTTCACCTTGACGGCGAGGGCGCGTTCCCGGACCTTGTCGACCAGTACGTCCGCGGCGTCACCGACGGCGACGGCGACCGAGATGGCCATGCAGCGCTCACCGGCGGAGCCGAAGGCGGCCGCGGCGAGGTGGTCGGCGGCGTTGTCGAGGTCGGCGTCGGGCATGACGATGGCGTGGTTCTTCGCGCCGCCCAGGGCCTGGACGCGCTTGCCGTGGGCAGTGGCGGTCTCGTGGACGTACTTGGCGATCGGGGTGGAGCCGACGAAGGAGATGCCGTCCACGTCCGGGTGGGTCAGGAGGCCTTCGACGGTTTCCTTGTCACCGTGCAGGACCTGGAAGACGCCGTCGGGCAGTCCCGCGTCCTTCCAGAGCTTGGCCAGCAGCATCGAGGCGGAGGGATCACGTTCGGAGGGCTTGAGGATGAAGGCGTTGCCGGTGGCGATCGCCATCGGTGCCATCCACAGCGGCACCATGACCGGGAAGTTGAACGGGGTGATGCCGGCGACGACGCCGAGCGGCTCGCGGAAGGAGAAGACGTCGATCCCGGTGGAGACCTGGTCCGAGTAGTCGCCCTTGAGGAGGGTCGGGATGCCGCAGGCGAATTCGATGACCTCCAGGCCGCGGCCGATTTCGCCCTTGGCGTCGGAGAGGACCTTGCCGTGCTCGGCGGTGATCAGTTCGGCGAGTTCGTCGATGTGGGCCGCGACGAGCTCGCGGAACTTGAACAAGACGGCGGTGCGCTTGGCGAGGGAGAAGTCGCCCCAGATGTCGGCCGCGGCGCGGGCGGCTGCGACGGTGGCGTCCAGGTCCGCCCGGTTGGCCAGCCGCAACTCTGCGGTGACGGCGCCGGTGGCGGGGTTGTAGACGGGCTGGGTGCGGTCCCCGGCGCCTGCGCTTTCGGCGCCGTTGATGAAGTGGTGGATGGTTTTGGTGCTGGTGACAGTGGGGGTGCTCATGAGAATGTCCTTGGGGGTTTGGATGCCGGGTGGCTCAGGGGCCGGGGTCAGCCGAGCAGCTTGCGCTGGTGGCTCTTGTGGTCGATGTAGGTCTGGAAGGCCTGTTTGGTGGAGTCGAGCTCGGAGACCTGGGAGACCGGGACGTCCCACCAGGACTCGGAGCTGGGGGCGTCCAGCAGCGGGTCGGATTCGACGTGGATGAGGATCGGGCCGCCGCGTTCGGGGGCCGCCTTGGCGTCCCGGACGGCCTGTTCGAGTTCGGCGATGACCTTCTCCCCCGGTTCGATCCGGATCACCTTCACGCCGAGGCTTTCGGCGTTCAGGGCCAGGTCCACCGGGAGCCGGTCGCCGTCGTCGAAGCTGTGGTGTTCCTCATCCAGGGCCCGGTACTGGGTGCCGAAGCGCTGGGAGCCGAGGGACTCGGAGAGCGAGCCGATCGAGGCGTAGCCGTGGTTC
This sequence comes from Arthrobacter sp. PsM3, assembly GCF_030433895.1. Taxonomy (GTDB): domain Bacteria; phylum Actinomycetota; class Actinomycetes; order Actinomycetales; family Micrococcaceae; genus Arthrobacter. The sequence continues at coordinate 75,204 of NZ_JARUXE010000001.1, forward strand.
TGGATCAGGACCACGATCAGTTTGATCCGTTCGGCGACGGCGGTGACGAGTTCGGTGTGCATCATGAGGTACGAACCGTCACCCACCATCACGACGACGTCGCGCTGCGCCCCGCCCTTCGCGGCTTCGGCCAGCGCCGCGCGCTTGACGCCGAGGCCGCCGGGGATTTCGTAGCCCATGCAGGAGTAGGCGTATTCGACGTGGTAGCCGAACGGGTCCCGGACGCGCCACATCTTGTGCAGGTCGCCCGGGAGGGAACCCGCGGCGCAGATGACCACGTCCGCCGCGTCCATGGCCCGGTGCGTGGCGCCGATGATCTCGTTCTGGGCCGGCAGCGGGGTGAAGCGGGTGTTGAAGGCCTCGTCGACGGTGGCGTCCCAGCGGGTCTTCTCGGCAGCGATCTGCTGCTCCAGGTCCGCGCCGATCCGGTAGCCGCCGAGGGCCTGGCTCAGCTTGACCAGGGCCTTGCGGGCGTCGGCGACGATGGGCAGCGAGGTGCCGTGCTTGTAAGCGTCGATCGCGGCGACGTTGATGTTGATGAACTGCACGTCCGGGTTCTGGAACGCGGTCCGGGAGGCGGTGGTGAAGTCCTCGTAGCGGGTGCCGATGCCGATGATCAGGTCCGCGTCGGCGGCGATGGCGTTGGCCGCCGTCGTGCCGGTGGAGCCGATAGCGCCGAGGGAGAACTTGTGGTCCCAGGGCAGGACGCCGACGCCCGCCTGGGTGTTGCCCACCGGGATGCCGGTCAGTTCGGCGAACTTCGCGAGCTCCTCGTTGGCGTAGGCGTAGAGGACGCCGCCGCCGGCAATGATGAGCGGGCGCTTGGCGGCGCGGATGGCCTCGGCGGCGCGGCGGATGTCCTCGTCGTCGGCGTCCGGGCGGCGGATCCGCCATTCGCGTTCGGCGAGGAATTCCTCAGGCACGTCGAAGGCCTCGGCCTGCACGTCCTGGGGCAGCGAGATCGTGACGGCGCCGGTCTCGGCCGGGTCGGTCAGCACGCGGAGCCCGTGGTGGAACGCGGAGAACAGCTGCTCGGGCCGGGTCACCCGGTCGAAGAACTTGGACAGCGGACGGAACGCGTCGTTGACCGTGATGTCGTAGCCGTGGGGCTGTTCGAGCTGCTGCAGCACGGGGTCCGCGGCGCGGGTGGCGAAGGTGTCGCTGGGCAGCAGGAGCACCGGCAGCCGGTTGGTGGTGGCCAGGGCCGCGCCGGTGAGCAGGTTCGAGGAGCCCGGGCCGATCGAGGTGCTGATCGCGAAGGTCTGCCGGCGGCGGGTGTGGCGGGCGTAGCCGACGGCCTGGTGCGCCTGGGCCTGTTCGTTGCGGCCCTGGTAGTACGGCATGATCGTCGGATCGAGTTGCTGGTACTGCTTGAGGGCCTGGCCGACGCCGGCGACGTTGCCGTGGCCGAAAATCCCGAAGGTGCCCGGGATGAGCCGCTCGCGGTAGTCCTGGCCGCCGATCGAATCGACGGTGTACTGCTTGGACAGGTATTCGACGACGGCCTGGGCGACCGTCAGTCTGCGTGTTCCGGGGGCAGTTCTCGTTCCCATGGGAAGTTACTCCGATGCTTCTGCGGTGCGGGTGGATTCGGTGTGGTGCAGCAGTGACGCTGCGGTCGCCACGGCGCCGGCGACGTCGCCGTCGTGCGGGTAGAGCAGGGTCCGGCCGACGGTGAGCCCCTGGACGCCGGGGAGCGCGAGGGCTGCTTCCCAGCTCGCGAAGACGTCGTCCTGGCTGCTGTCCGGGTCCCCGCCCAGGAGCACGGTGGGCAGCGTGGTGGCCGCCATGACGCGTTCCATTTCGGCCACGACCGGGAGCTTCATCCAGGTGTAGGCGCTGGTGGAGCCCAGGCCCTCGGCGATCGCGACGGACTTGATGACCGCGTTGGTCGAGAGGTCGTTGCGGATCCTGCCGTTTTCCCGGACGGAGAGGAAGGGTTCCACCATGGCGATGAGCTTGCGTTCGGCGAGGGAATCGATCGCTTTGGCGGTGGCTTCCAGGGTGGCCACGGTGTCCGGGTCGCCGAGGCAGATGCGGGTGAGCATCTTGCCGCCGTCGGCGCCCAGCGCTTCCAGGGCCGCGGCCGTGTGGCCGGTGAAGCGGTCATCGAGCTCGTTGACCAGGCCGGAGAGGCCGCCGCGGTTCATCGAACCAAAGAGGAGCTTGCCGTCCAGCGCCCCGAGCAGCAGCAGGTCGTCCATGATGTCCGGGGAGGCGAGGACGCCGTCCACGTCCGGGTTGGCGAGGGCGATCCGGAGCCGGTCCAGGAGCTGGCGGCGGTCGGCCATGGCCACCGGGTCGCTGCCGACCGCGAGGGCGCCGCGGGCCGGGTGGTCGGCGGCGACGATGAAGTTCTGTTTGCCGGATTTGGGGCCGGGGTGGCGGCGGCGCGCCTTGGCGGCGCGGGCGATCGCGTCCGGGTCTTCGAGCCGGATGGTGCTCAGGTGCTCGTAGCGCCGGGGATCATCGTCCACCGCGGCGGAGGCGGAGGCGGGATTGAGGCTCACAGGGTTGCTCCTTCGGTGGAGTAGGTTCCGGGTACCGGCCGGCCGCGTTCGGCGAGCAGCGCGGTGACCTCCTCCGGCGTCGGCATGGCGTCGGCGCAGGAGAGCCGGGACGCGACCAGCGCGCCGGCGGCGTTGGCGAAGTCGAGGACCTGGGCGAGCGGCCAGCCGGAGAGCAGTCCGTGGCAGAAGGCCCCGCCGAAGGAGTCTCCGGCGCCGAGGCCGTTGACGGTTTCCACCGGGACCGGAGCGGACACGACGCGTTCGGTGCGGGTCTTCGCCATCACGCCCTCGGGGCCGAGCTTCACGACGGCGATTTCGACGCCGGCCGCGAGCAGCCGGTCCGCCTGCTCATCCGGGGTGCCTTCGCCGACGGCGACGGCGCATTCCTTGTCGTTGCCGATCGCCACGGTGACCTGCGGGAGGATTTTGGCGACCTGTTCCCGGGCTTCTTCTTCGGAGGCCCAGAACATCGGCCGGTAGTCGAGGTCCAGGATGGTGTACTGGCCCGGCTTCAGCGCGGTGCGGGGCCGGGCCTCGTGGGCTGCGAGGTGCGCGGTGCGGCTGGGTTCCTGGCAGAGGCCGGTGACGGTGGACCAGAAGATGCCGGCGTCGCGGATGGCGTCCAGGTCCAGTTCCTCTGCCGTGATCTGCAGGTCAGGCGCCGTGGGGAAGCGTCCGTAGAAGTAGAGCGGGAAGTCCTCCGGCGGCTTGATCGCGCAGAACGTGACCGCGGTGGGCCATTCCTTGACTGCGGTAACGAAGGAGTCGTCGACGTTGAATTTGCGCAGTTCGCGGTGCAGGTATCTGCCGAAGGCGTCATCGCCCGTGCGGGTGATGACGCCGGCGCGGCGGCCATGGCGGGCAGCGGCCACGGCGACGTTGGACGGGGAGCCGCCCAGGTATTTTCCGAAGGACGTCACGTCCTCCAGATCCACCCCGATGTCGTTCGGGTAGATATCAACGCTGATGCGCCCGATCGTGAGCAGTTCGTGGGTCACGGTGATCGTGGACCTTTCTGGTGTGAACTCTGTACCTTTACACAGCCTGAGCTTCGGTGCTTGGCGGGCTGGCGTGAGCCGGGCCACATCCACTACTTTGCCTTAGAATCCATGTACTGTCAAAGGTTTGTACTGACATATTTACAACTTGACACAGAGCGCCGACTTGGGCCCACAACGCGGCCGCCAGGGCGGCCGCGCGCGTGGCCAGCCGACGGTCATCCGGGTGTCGCCGGGACCGCTTCCGGTGGTGGCCGGGGCGGCTTCCCGTGGGATTCCGGCGGCACCCAGTGGCTACTTGCCGGGGACGCCGAGCTCGCCGGTGACGTACTGGGCCCGGCCAAAACCGAAGGACCAGTCCCCCGCTTTGTTCTCCACATAGCCAATGAACACGTCCTCGCCGGCAACCCCTGCGGCTTCCAGGCTGGCGGCGATCGCAGCAAACAGGGACTGCTTCGCCTCCTGGCTGCGGCCGGCCTGGGTGAAGATCTGGATCATCACCACATCCGGAGTGCGCTCAAACCCAAGGCCGGCATCCTGGGCGATGATCTGGCCCTGAGCATGCTCGGTCAGCACGTGGAAGTAGTCGCGCTCCGGAATGCCGTATTCGGCCAGGATGGCGTCGTGGATGCTTTGACTGAGCGCCCGGAGCTGCTCGGGACTCCGGCCCTGGTTGACGTCGATTCGCACGAGAGGCACTCGATGCTCCTTCCGTAGTTTGTCCTGACATACTAACAAATTGCAGGAAGCCGATGCAAGCACCCACCCCACCCACACAACGCGGGGTCACATCGCGCCCATCCCGAGGGGTGGGATGGGCGCGATGTGACCCCGCGTTGGGCAGCCCCGCGTTGGGCAGCCCCGCCTTGGGCAGTGGTGGGGAGCATCCTGGACTGCGCGTTGGATGTGCACCGGGCTGCGCTTCGGGCTATTGCACAGGACGGCGGCCGGGAGTAGCGTTAACAACCTAGAGGTTGATCAATGGATCGGTTGATTAGCTCACTGGTCAGCCGCTGGATTACCGGATCCGCGACGAGGAGGTGGGGCACCCAGTGGAAGAACGCGACGACGGCATGCTCGACGCGGCGTTTCTCGCCCTGGCCGACCCGGTCCGTCGCCGCATCATCTCCCGGCTCAGCCGGGGTCCGGCCACCGTGAACGAACTCGCGGAACCTTTCGCGATCACCAAGCAGGCGGTCTCGAAACACATCCAGGTCCTCGAGCAGGCACAGCTGGTCACGCGCACCCGTGACGCCCAGCGCCGGCCCGTCCATCTGAACCCCGCACGGCTGGAGGCACTCACCGCATGGATCGACCAGTACCGGCTGGTCCGCGAGGGGCAGTTCCGCAGCCTTGATGCTGTGCTCCACTCAAACGCCGCGGCACGCGGCACGCAGGCAAAGGACTCATCATGACCAACGCCCTGAAACTCAGCGTCCCGGAGGCGCTGCCCTTCATCGACTTTGAGCGGGAGTTCGATTTCCCCGTCTCCGAGGTCTTCCGGGCCCACAAGGAACCCGAACTCGTCGCCCAGTGGCTGGGGCCGCGCAGGCTGACGATGGACATCGACCACTACGATTTCCGCACCGGCGGCAGCTACCGCTACACCCACATCGCGCCGGACGGCGCCCGCTACGGCTTCAACGGCCTCTTCCACACGGTCCGGGAAAACGACTTCGCCATCCAGACCTTCGAGTTCGACGGCTACCCGGACGTGGTCAGCATCGAATTCCTGACCTTCGAGGATCTGGGCGGCGGCCGCACCCGGCTCACTGCCCACGCGGTCTATCCCAGCATGGAGGCGCGCGACGGCATGGCCCAGTCCGGTATGGAGACCGGCCTGTCCGAAGGCTATGAGCGGCTCGAGGAACTCCTCGCCGGCGCGAAAGTCTGACCCGCCGCGCGGGCCAGCAACGGCGCGTGTGAACAGCGGCGGGTGCGAGCTACACCGTAGGTGAACAGCAAAGTACGACGGCGGCAGCCCACCTCCCCGGGAAGGTGACCTGCCGCCGTCGTACTTAAACAGCAACGCGGGGTCACTTCGGGCCCATCCCAGGGTGTGGGACGGGCCGGAAGTGACCCCGCGTTGCTGGTGGTGCTGGGAGACTAGAGCGTTGCGAGGACTTCGCGCAGGAGCTTGGCGGTCTCGGACGGCGTCTTGCCGACCTTGACGCCGGCAGCCTCGAGGGCTTCCTTCTTGGCCTGGGCGGTGCCCGCGGAACCCGAGACGATGGCGCCTGCGTGGCCCATGGTCTTGCCTTCCGGAGCGGTGAAGCCGGCCACGTAACCAACAACCGGCTTCGTGACGTGTGCCTTGATGTAGTCGGCGGCACGCTCTTCGGCGTCGCCGCCGATTTCGCCGATCATGACGATCGCCTTGGTCTCCGGGTCAGCTTCGAATGCTTCGAGAGCATCGATGTGAGTGGTGCCGATGACCGGGTCGCCGCCGATGCCGATGGCGGTGGAGAAGCCCAGGTCGCGCAGTTCGTACATCATCTGGTAGGTCAGGGTGCCTGACTTGGAGACGAGGCCGATCGGGCCCTTGCCCGTGATGTTGGCCGGGGTGATGCCGACGAGGGCCTCACCCGGGGTGATGATGCCGGGGCAGTTCGGTCCGATGATGCGGGTGACCTGCTTGCCGTTGGCGTCGACCTTGGACTGCGCCAGTGCCCAGAACTCCGCGGAGTCCTGGACCGGCACGCCCTCGGTGATGACGACGACCAGGCCGATGCCGGCCTCGATGGCCTCAACGACGGCGTCCTTGGTGAAGGCCGGCGGCACGAAGACGATGGAGACGTCAGCGCCGGTTTCGGCCATGGCTTCCTTGACGGTGCCGAAGACGGTGATCTCCTTGTCGCCGTGCAGGACCGTGGTGCCGGCCTTGCGGGCGTTGACGCCGCCAACAACGTTGGTGCCGGCCTTCAGCATCAGGGCGGTGTGCTTGGTGCCTTCGCCGCCGGTGATGCCCTGGACGATGACCTTGGAGTCCTTGTTCAGATAAATAGACATAGTCGGGTCCCTTTACTTCGCTGCGTTGGCGAGCTCGGCGGCCTTGTCGGCGCCCTCGTCCATGGTGGCGGCCAGGGTAACCAGCGGGTGGTTGGCCTCGGCCAGGATGCGGCGGCCTTCCTCAACGTTGTTGCCGTCGAGGCGGACTACCAGCGGCTTGTTCGCGGAATGGCCCAGCTCGGCCAGTGCACCGACGATGCCCTTGGCAACGGCGTCACAGGCGGTGATGCCGCCGAAGACGTTGACGAACACGGACTTGACCTGCGGGTCGCCCAGGATGACGTCGAGGCCTGCTGCCATGACCTCGGCGGACGCTCCACCGCCGATGTCCAGGAAGTTGGCGGGCTTGACGTTGCCGTGGTTTTCGCCGGCGTAGGCAACGACGTCGAGGGTGGACATGACCAGGCCTGCACCGTTACCGATGATGCCCACGGAGCCGTCCAGCTTGACGTAGTTGAGGTCCTGCGCCTTGGCCTTGGCCTCGAGCGGGTCAGCAGCGTCCTTGTCTTCAAGGGTGGCGTGCTTGGGGTGGCGGAAGCTGGCGTTCTCGTCCAGGGAGACCTTGCCGTCGAGGGCAACGATGTCACCGGCGCCGGTCAGGACCAGCGGGTTGACCTCCACGAGGGTGGCGTCTTCCTTCTTGAAAACGTCCCACAGCTTCAGGATTACGCTGGCGACTTTGCCGCGCAGTTCCTCGGCGAAGCCCGCCGCGGCGACGATTTCGTCGGCCTTGGCCTGGTCGATGCCGACGGCCGGGTCGATCGCGATCTTGGCGAGGGCATCGGGACGCTCAACGGCGAGCTGCTCGATTTCCATGCCGCCTTCAACCGAGCACATGGCCAGGTAGTTGCGGTTGGCCCGGTCCAGAAGGACGGAGAAGTAGTATTCCTCGGCGATGTCCGCGCCCTGGGCAATCATCACGCGGTGGACGGTGTGGCCCTTGATGTCCATGCCGAGGATGTTGGTGGAGTGTTCAAAAGCCTCGTCGGCGGTCTTGGCGACCTTGACGCCGCCGGCTTTGCCGCGGCCTCCGGCCTTGACCTGTGCCTTGACGACAGTTACGCCGCCAATTTTCTCGGCAGCTGCCTTTGCTTCTTCAGGGGTGTGCGCCACGATGCCAGCAAGCACGGGTACACCGTGCGCCTCGAACATATCGCGCGCCTGGTATTCAAACAGGTCCACGGTTTAGTGTCCTTCTACGTCGAAGTAGTTTCTGTACAGCCGGACCCCACGTTATCGCGGTTACCGGGCTGCGGAATAAACGCGCCCTGCGACTAGCTTGGAAACGAGCCACACGGCGCAATGCTCCTTTCGGAACTCTAGTCCTTTTGGGGACCGGCCCGTCCCAGAGTACCCGTTATGTGAGTAAGGACACTATTCTATGGAGCGTAGAAAAACCGCTAGATTACGGGGTTTTTGGGGCCTCTGAAGCAGGCTGGGAGGCCCGCTTTCCGGCGTCGGAGATCAGCTCGTAATGGTCCCGCGAGACAAAGAAAGCGACGCCGGCGGAGACGTTTCCGCAGGCTACCCCGCCGTTGTAGGCCGAGCAGCGCAAGCCGTTGCGCTCCAGGTTCTGGCCCTCGTCGAGGACCGGCAGTTGCGATATCGGGCCGGTCCGGCTCCCCTTGGGCCCGGCTTCCGCTTCCTGCTGTGTGACACCGGAGCGGCATTCGCCATAGCGGGCGGTGTCCGGGGTGAGCAGCGCGGCACCGCCAAGGTAGCCCAGGCCGGTGCCGCCGCAGTCGTCCGCGATGTCCTTCGCCGCCGGCGCGGGGTAGGCGGCGAGTTCGCAGTGCGCCACCGGGACGGTCGCCAGCTTGTTGTTGGCGGAGCCCGAATAGCCGTTCTGCTCATAGGGCAGGTTCACGTGCTCGCCTTTGGCCGAGGTCAGGGAGCAGGCCACGTTCCGGTCCGCGGTGACAAAGCTGAGCAGGTCCTGGCCCACCACATACTTCGCGGGGTCGACGACGGGCGCCTGGCTGAGCTGCTCGAGGGCAGGCAACGGTGCTGGTGGAACGTAGTCCGGGTCCTTCTGCGTGATGGTGCACGCCGTGGACGCCAGCAGGAGGAAGGCGGCCAGGATCCCCAGAAGTGTCCGTCGCATGGGCTCCATTATGCCTGCAGGGACGCGCTGCGCCCGCGACGGGCCGACGACGGGCCCGCGAGGGCCGTGCAGCGGCACCCTCAGACCCCGGTGGCCGGTGTCCCGCCCGAGGCGACGGCGGCCTTGATGACCTCGACGGCGGCGCCGACGCTGTCCTCCGCCTCGAACTGTCCGCCCATCGTCTGCGCCCGTGCACGCCAGGACGGATCGCCCAGCACGGTGTCGACGGCGGAACGGATGGCCGCGGCGCTGGGCCTCTCTGTTTTGAGGTTTACGCCGACGCCGGCGTACGCCACCCGGGCATTGACATCGTTCTTGCCCTCGTTGAGTCCCGCCGTCACGAGCGGAACCCCGTGCGAAAGGCTCAGCAGTACCCCACCGAACCCGCCGTTCGTGACGAAAACGTCTGTGAAGGGGAAGACCCGGGCGAAGTCGATGTAGTCCTCGACGACAACGTTGGGCTGCGGATACCTGCGCCTCAGTTCTTCGGTGCCCGCACCGCCGGTCGCCACGACGATGAGGGCATCCATATCCTTCAGCGCCTCAATGGTGGGGACCATCAGCTTGGCCGGATCCCTGTTGTCAACCGTTCCCTGGGTGACGACGACGGTCCGGCGGTAGGTCCCGGCCGCCGTCGGCCACCGGACGTCCGGTCCTTCGGCAGCGGCGACTCCTGCGCTGGCGGCGGTGGCGGCGGTGCCGGCGGCTCCTGCGCGGTGTGGCAGCAGGGCGCCGACATAGTGGACTTTCGGGTTGACGTTGCGCCGCGGGAAGTCCAGCGACGCGGTGCCCGTCTGGATGACCGCGTCCGACCACCGGTAGGGCTCATCGGTGATGGGTTTGCCCCGCTCGGCGGGCAGTCCGTAGTTGTGCAGTTGCCGGACGTAGCTGGTGCGGGCCGGTCTGGTGACGAACTGGTCCGAGACCAGCCGGGCACCGGCATGGACGATCCTGCGGACAGGGGTCCGCGCCGGGGCGAACCCGAAGAACATCGGGGGCACCAGCGGATCGCTTTGCATGTTGCCGATGGGGACGACGCTGACCACCGGCTTGCCCAGCACAACGGCCACGAGCCGCTGGATAAACATGGTGTTGTCGAGGACGACGACGTCGAACGGGAACCGCCGCTGCACGTCCCGGATGTCTTCGAAGAAATTGGTGACGTTGCCGGCGAAGATCCGTTCGCCGTCGAACCGGATGGCCATCGGCCCCTTGAGCTTGGCGCGTTCCGGGTAGAGCTCATTGAGGTTGTCCCCGGTGTGCTCAATCGCGCGGACGAAGGGGTAGTGCGGGATGCCCAGCTCGTTGACTTTGCCGGCGAGGGTGCGGCCGGTATACCAGCCGACGTCGTGGCCCTCGTCCTGCAGGCGGACGCCAATGCCGGTCATGGGATTGAAGTGTCCGGCAATAGCCTGGCTGGCCAACAAAATCTTCATACCGCGGCTCCAACGCTGAACTGAGCTTCCGCCCCGGACCGGTAATCCGCTGCGGGGGGCCCCATTCCAGACTTTAGGCCCGTTCAGTCCTTGTCACAACGTTTTCCGGCCCGCTTGGGCTGAGGTGGGTCAGGCGTCGACTTTGGTCAGCGGGGCGTAGCGGAGCAGGAGCCGCTTCTCGCCGACGCTGAACTTCACCTTCGCCACCGTCTTGTCCCCCGCACCCTCAACGGCCAGCACGGTGCCGTTGCCGAAGCTGGTGTGGTTGACCTTGTCGCCCACACTGACGGCGACGACCTCTTTCTGCGGCTGCACGCGGTTCTTGGCGATGGCCGCCGGAACATCGGCGTTGAAGCCGGCCGAGGGGCTGGCCTCGGTGCCGCGCGCGGTGCCGGCTCCCCAGAAGGACCCGCCGTAGCGGCTGGAACCGATGGAGGCGCCGTTCCCCCAGCCGCCGGTCTGGCGGGTGGAGCCTTCGCGCTTCCATTCCACCAGCTCGGCCGGGATTTCCTCGATGAACTGGCTGGCGGGGTTGTACTGGCTCTGGCCCCACATGCTGCGGACTTCGGAGCGGGTCAGGTACAGCCGCTTCCGGGCCCGGGTCAGGCCGACATAGGCGAGCCGTCGTTCCTCGGCCAGTTCCTTGGGGTCGGTGGCGGAGCGCTGGTGCGGGAACAGCCCGTGCTCCATGCCGGTCAGGAACACCACCGGGAATTCCAGCCCCTTGGCGGTGTGCAGGGTCATCAGCGTGACGACGCCGAGCCGCTTGGCTTCGGCGACGGCGGCGGCCATCTGGTCGGCTGAGCCTGCCGGGGCGTCCGGGATCTGGTCGGCGTCGGCAACGAGCGAGACGCCTTCCAGGAAGGCGCCGAGCGACCCCTCGGGGTTGTCGCGCTCGTATTCCCGCACGACGGCGACGAGTTCCGCGAGGTTCTCCACCCGGGACTCGTCCTGCGGATCGCTGCTGGAGCGGAGGGTCGCGAGGTAGCCGGTCTGTTCCAGGACCGCCTCAAGGGCGGCCGCGGCGCCGGAGCCGGAGGCCACTTCGGCGAGGTCGTCGAGGAGTTTCACGAAGCCCTGGACCGCATTGACGGACCGGGTGGCCATGCCGGGGGCCTCATCGGCGCGGCGGGCCGCGGCCATAAACGAGATCCGGTCGCGCTGGGCGAGGGAGGCCACGGCACCCTCGGCCCGGTCGCCGATGCCGCGTTTGGGCTCGTTCAGGATGCGGCGCAGGTTGACGTCGTCGTCCGGGTTGACGAGGACCCGCAGGTAGGCGAGCGCGTCCTTGATTTCCTTGCGCTCGTAGAAGCGGGTCCCGCCGACCACCTTGTACGGGAGTCCGACGCGGACCAGGACGTCCTCGATCGAGCGGGACTGCGCGTTGGTGCGGTAGAAGATTGCGACGTCGCCGGGGCGGAGGTCGCCCTCGTCCTGCAGCCGGTCGATTTCCTTGGCGATGAACTGCGCTTCGTCGTGTTCGTTCTCGCCCACGTAGCCGACAATCTTCTCGCCGTCGCCCTCCGCGGTCCACAGGCGCTTCTCGGGCCGGTTGGGGTTGCGGGAGATCACCGAGTTGGCGGCGCTGAGGATGTTCTGGGTGGAGCGGTAGTTCTGCTCAAGCTTGATGGTGCGGGCGTCCGGATAGTCCTTCTCGAACTCCACGATGTTGCGGATGTCGGCGCCGCGGAAGGCGTAGATGGATTGGTCCGAGTCTCCGACGACGGTCAGCTCGGCGGCGCCGGGGCCCTCGCCGACGATCTCGCGGACGAGGGCGTACTGGGCGTGGTTGGTGTCCTGGTACTCGTCGACGAGGACGTGCCGGAAGCGGCGCCGGTAGGACTCGGCGAGCGCAGGGAAGGCGCGGAACATGTAAACCGTCTCGGCGATCAGGTCATCGAAGTCCATGGCGTTGGCCTGGCGCAGCCGCTGCGTGTAGCCCTTGAAGACCTCGGCGACGGCCTGCTCGAAGGGGTCGTTGTGGTTGGCGCTGGAGGAGTAGCTGTCCGCGTCGATCAGTTCGTTCTTGAGCGCGGAAATCTTGTGCTGGATTGCCTTGGGGGCGAACCGCTTCGGGTCGAGGTCCAGGTTCTTGGCCACGAGCGTGATGAGGCGCAGCGAGTCGGCCGAATCGTAGATGGAGAAGTTGGAGTTCAGGCCGACATTCTTGGCTTCGCGGCGAAGGATCCGGACGCAGGAGGAGTGGAAGGTGGAGACCCACATGGTCTTGGCCCGTCCGCCGACGAGGGCCTCAACCCGCTCCCGCATTTCGGCGGCAGCCTTGTTGGTGAAGGTGATGGCCAGGATCTCGCCGTGGTGCGCGCGGCGGGTGGCGATCAGGTAGGCGATCCGGTTGCTGAGCACACGGGTCTTGCCCGAGCCGGCGCCGGCGACGATGAGCAGGGCGCTTCCGGCGTGCTTGACGGCCTCTTCCTGCTGCGGGTTCAGCCCCTCGAGGAGCTCGGCCGGGCCCGGGAGCGGGGCGTGGTCCCGTTCCCCGGCCGGGTTGTCCGTGTGGACGCGGCCGGAGCCGCCACCCGGGGCGGAATCCAGCGCCGTCAGCCCGTTGCCGGCAGGCGTTTTCGTGCGCGCCCCCGTCTTGGAGGCAGCTGGGAAAGGTCCGTCGGCGTAGGGGTCAAACAACATATCCATGGTGTTAACAAGTCTAGGCGGTGCCGCTGACAGTCAGGTCCGCCCCTCGGGACATGCCCTCCCCTGCCCGCAGCCACTGGACATAATGCCCACATGCTCACGCCCCGCGGCCAACAATGGGCATGTCCCCCGGCTCGGGGCTGTTGGGCGCGCGGACCTATCCCGCCCCTATCCCGTGTCTATCCCGCGGAGCCGGATTCGAGGGCGGCGCGGAGTTCGCGGACCGCCGTCGCGCCTCCGGCAACGAACCAGTCCAGTCCGTTGACCCGGACGACGTCGGCCGCGCCGCCGGCCGCGAGGACAATCGCTTGGCCCGGCAGCCAGTCCCATTCCGGGCAACTGTGCTGGAACCAGCAGCCCAGTTCGCCGTCGGCCACCCTGCTGAGGTCGCAGGAGCCCGAGCCGAACATGCGCAGCGCGGCGGCGGAGGTCGCGGCGGCGTGCCAGGGCATCGCGCACATCGGGTCGGCGAGCCAGGTGGGGTGGATATACGTGGCGGCCCCAAGTTCGGACAACTGGGTGTCGGAACGGCTGGCGCCCGGGACTGCGCCCGGACGGAAGGTGGTCAGCCGTTCGCCGTTGAGGGTTGCAGGCCGGGCCGTTCCGCCGAGCCAGAGCTTGTCCTCCTCGGGCTGGAAGATTGCGCCGAGCACCACCCCGGAAGAGTCCTTGAGGGCAATCGCGGAGCACCAGTAGGTGGAGCCGTGCAGGAAGTTGTAGGTCCCGTCGACCGGGTCAATAACCCAGGTCCTGCCGCTGGTGCCTGCCACCGAGGCACCCTCTTCGCCGAGGATGCCGTCATCGGGCCGGCAGCGCTGGAGCTGTTCCAGCACATAGGCCTCGGCGGCGTGGTCCGCGGCCGTGACGACGTCGGATACCGATGTCTTTTGCCGGCCCTCCAGCCCGCCCTGCCGCATGAGGAGGGCCAGGGTCCCGGCCTCCCGCACGAGCGCCTCGGCGAGCTGGTAGTCGTCCAGGGCGGGGTTGAGTTCAGCGGTGCTGTGCCGGCCGAGCCGGTGCTTTCCTAGTTCAGTCACGCGCTCCAGCCTATCGGCGCCCGCCGGCAGTGAACAGACGGCGGGCGGTGCTGCCCGCACCACGGCGGGCGTACGGCTGGCGTCCGACTGCCCAAGCGCCGGGCGATAATGGACCATGGCCAAGACACCCGCACAGCGGATCAAGAAGCACGGCGCCAATGCGACCGTGCCCCAGCACCATCTGCCGTCGGTGATCAACCCAAGCACCAGCCGGACCCCGAAGAAGGCGCAGAACAACAGCAACCTGATCCTGATTGCCGGGGTCGTGACGAGCCTGTTCCTGTTCTGGTACCTCCACCTGCTCACCCTGAACCAGCTCACCCAGCTGAGCGGCGGCGCAGCCATGCCGGACTCGCTGGTCGGGGGCTTCGATTCAGGCTTCGTGGAGCGGTTGCGTGCGGCGATGGACCAGGATGCCCGCGGGCAGCTCAACTACATCCACAAAACTGCCGGCACGCTCTTTCCCCTGATCTTCGGCTTCACCTGGCTGCTGCTAATTGGCACGAATGTCGCACGGAAGGGACTGCGCTGGGCCCTGTGGGCCGTGCCCCTGCTTTTCGCGGCCGTCCGGTTGTGGGGCAACGCGGTCATTGACTCAATGATGTCCGCCGACACGGTCGACGCCGGCCAGGTCGCCCTGGCATCGGGCCTGACCGTCGCCGGCTGGGTGCTGTTGGTGATGAGCCTGGTGGCCGGAGGCCTCGCGGTGTTCCTGGGCCGCAAGCCTGCCTCGACCATCTCTCCCAGCGCGGGACATGCCCAGTCCTAGGCACACCGACTGGGCATAGTGCCACCATGTCCATCCGTGGCGGATCCCGGAGGGCGTGCTCCACGGCGCCTACTGCGGGACATGCCCAGTCCTGGTCACGGCCGCTGGACATAGTGCCACCATGTCCATCCGCGCCGGGTCCCGGAGGGCATGTCCATCGCGGGGGCGGAGGAGGCGCGGCCAGCGTCAGCCGGCCGGGCTTATGCCTCGGCCGCCAGATACTCCCGCGCCTGGTCCGCTCGCTGGGGCGCGCCCGCGGCACCGAAATGGAGGGCGGCCTTCGACAAGTTTTCCCGGGCAGCTTCCCGGTTCCCTGCGGCTGAAAACGCCCGGCCGAGCAGCAGGCGGGCTTCGCCAAGAATTTGCGGCAGGGTCGTATCGGCATCGGCGCACACAGCTTCCAGAAGTTCGATTGCAGTCTGCGAATCTCCCGCCAGGAAGCTCCAGTGACCGCGGTTGAGCTTCATCAACAGGTAATCGTTCGAACTACCCCCAATTACATCCGTGGCTAATTCTGCCCGTTCAATGCAGCGCAGGGTGTCGGCGTCCGCGACGTCCGCAGCGAGACGCATCGCCGCAGATGCTTTGTTGAACTTTGCCCAAATGTCGAGGTTTCTGGCCGGCGAAAAAGTTGCGGCGGCGAGCTCGTGATAGTCGAGGCCCTCCTGCACCTTGTTGCAAAGGAATGCGACGTTCCCGATGACCCAATAGACCTTGCCGATCAACTGGTCGTCGACTTCGGCAGAAACCGCATCCGCCAGGCGAAGACATTCAACCCAGGCCTCATCCAACCTTCCGCTGTCTGCCAGAGCGGCGATCAAGGCTTGGCGGGCCTTGACTTGGATCTCGACATCGTCGTCGTCCGTCACCAGGTCGGACGCTGCCCGGGCAGCCTCCGCAGCTTCTTCCAGCAAGCCAGCACCTTGCCTGGCTTTGGCTACCACGATGTACGTCAGCGCTTTGGCCTGCGGTTCCATCGTGGAGTAAGGACCTCCCAGCAGGTCCGAGGCGAGTGCTGCGCAGGCCTCAAATTCCTCCGCGTCCAGGAGATTCTCGGCCTGAACGAACGTCATGTTCCACCATGACTCGAGATCCCCTTCGTCACGGGCAATTTCGGCAGCTTCGTGTGCGCTGCAGGCTGCCTGAACGAAAGCGTGGTTGGTCCGGTGCTCGTATGCGCGCAATTCAGCGGCGGCGTATAAGGGCGAAACGGAGTGCAATGGCATAGCTCCATTATCCGTTGCCACAGAAGCAGATTGGGACACGCCACAAAAGCAGGAGCCACGCATTTTTCCCGCAGGAAAGGCTCAACCCGCACGGCTAACACAGTTTTGAAATTGTGGTGGAAATTGTTACCTCACGGCGTGTCTTATGCCTCTATACTGAACTTGCATCACATGAGTCACATCAGCCGCATACGTATCAGGAGCCCTCAATGAAGAAAACCCTCGCAACTCTCCTCGTCGCCGGTGCGCTGGCTGCGGCCGGCCTGTCCGCCTCAGCCGCAGTATCCGCCTCGGGCACTGACTCCGGTCAGGGCTCAGTCGTTGCAGTAGGCTGGTGGCCGAATTCCACTCCCAAGAACTAAGGGAGAGGGACGGATCGGCGGGTACCGGAAGGAGACTTCCAGTACCCGCCTTTCTTGCTTAATACCCTCAAACAAAGCCTGAACAAGACATTAGGCCCCAGTTACACCGAGCCCCGGGCCCCCGGCCCAATCAGTGCCTCGATCTGCGCAGCAGGAACGGGCCGGCCGAAGTAATAGCCCTGGCCGCTCGCGCAGCCCAAGCGAACCAGTTCAGCCGCCTGCTCGGCCGTCTCGATGCCTTCGGCAACGGCCTTGAGCCCGCAGGCGTGGATGAGGTGCAGCACTGCCGCGACGAAGTTGCTCTGCTCCTCGTCTGAGCCGAGCCCGTCGATCAGGCTCTTGTCGATCTTGACCACGTTGACCGGCAGTTTCCGCAGGTAGCTGATGGAGGAATAGCCGGTGCCAAAGTCATCGATTTCGAGCTGCACGCCCAGGCGCCGCAGCCCGCTCAGTGAATACTTGTCCACGTCCCCGCCGCTGATGGCCATGGATTCCGTGAGCTCGATGATGAGGTTGGCGGCGTCCACCCCTGTTTCGCGGAGGACGTCGCGGACGTTTTCGATCAGGTCGAGGTTCTGCAACTCCGTCGTGGAGATGTTGACGCGGACGTTGAAGCTGCCGTCCACGTTAAGCTGCTGCTGCCAGCGCCTCAGTTGGCGCACGGCGTTCCGCAAGACCCAGTGGCCCAGGTCCACGATCATCCCCGTCTCTTCGGCCAGCGGGATGAACGAATCGGGCATCAGGAGTCCGCGCTCCGGGTGGTTCCAGCGCACCAGCGCTTCAACACCCTCGATCCGCCTGGTGGCAAGGTCCACTACCGGCTGATAGTGCAGCGTGAGCTGGTCCTGGCGGATCGCCTCGCGCAGTTCCGTAATCATTACGCTCTGGAGCCGCCGCGCATAGAGCAACGCCGGTTCGAACACCTTGATGCTGCTGTGCGGCTGCGCCTTGGCCGCATACATCGCCGTGTCGGCCTCCATCACCAGATCGTCGACCGACTGGCCGGGTTCCGCGACCCGCAGCCCGATGCTGGTGCCGCAGGTAATGCGCAGGTCTCCGATTTCCAGGCTCTCGCCGAGCGCCTTGAGGATCCGGTTGGCGACCCGCCGGGCCCTGACCAGATTGGACTTCGGCAGCATCACGGCGAATTCGTCGCCGCCGAGGCGTGCGACCGTGTCCGTGTCGCGGACGGCACTTTGCAGCCGCCGCGAGATCACCCGGAGGACATCGTCGCCGGCGCTGTGGCCCAGGGTGTCGTTGATGCCCTTGAAGGAATCGAGATCAAGGACCAGCAGGGCCGGCGGCAATTCGCCCCGGGAAGTCTCGGCCAGGGCGTGGCTCAGGACCGAGTTCAGCGCTGTCCGGTTGGCAAGCTGGGTCAGCGGGTCGGTCAGCGCCATCCGCTCAAGCTCAACCTGGGCTTCGCGGAGCATCGCCGTCCGGCTTTCGACGCGCTGCTCAAGTTCCTGGTAGATGGTCTGCAGGTCGTCCGCCATCAGGTTGATCCCGGCGATGACCGCGGCGACGTCGTCCCTGGCGCCGGAGTGGGGAATCCTGGTCGTCAGGTCACCGCCCGCGATTCGGACGATGCCTTCGACGAGGGCGTGCAGCCTGGGGTCCGGGGGCTCAGTCATCACTCTGGTACTGCCCTAACCAATCTATAGCCTCAGCCTCGGACATGAAGAACTGCGCCGGGATGCTCTCGGTCCTCGACCGCAACAGGTAGTGCGCGATCACGCGGTCGACGGGGCTTTCACCCACGAGGGCGAATGCGGACGCCGCGATTGACGTGCTGTAGACGTGCCGCGCCTCGGGGCTGAGGCCCACCACACCCGTGATGACCAGCAGCACGGGCATTCGCCGGCCGTTAGCCAGGGCCCGGACCGCGGTTCCGGCCTCGCGGGCCTCGGGGCCCTCAATTTCCGCGTTGGCGGGGAGCTCGACTTCGATGATGCCACCGTCGCGCATGCGGACGCCGATCGGGGCACCCGCCGCGGGCACCGCCGCAGGCGCCGCCGTCAGGCCGGCTAGTCCCGTGGTCTCTTCGGGTATGCGTTCATCGGGCCAGGCCACCGCCTCGACCGTCATTGGAGCTCAGCCCAGTGGTAGGCCGGCTCAGCAAGTTCGGGGGCCGCATCGGAGTCGGGGTGGACAATGCCGTCGTTCAAGCCCGCGACGGCGGACGCTGCATCAAGGCGCCGCAAGACTAGCTCATCAGACATTGGTCCCCATTGGACTCCGGAGTCGGCCATTCAGCATGCGCTGGAGTCACGTCGCGCATGCTGCACCGGAACGTTCCGGTGAATGCCCTCATGATAATCGAAGCCGGGGTTGTTTTGAGACATAAGACACCCCGGAACCGCCGCGCCCGTCCGGTCAGGAACCGTCCGCCAGCCCCCGCGCCGCGTGACCCCGCGCTCCGGCCAGCCGCCGGACCGTACGCTCCCTGCCCACCCGTTGCGCCACCACCAGACCGACCGCCGCCGTGCCGATGGTGATGGGGTAGCCCATCAGCCGCTCCAGGGTACCCGGTTCCGGCACGACCATGCCCGTCACTCCGCCGGCGGTGAGGGCGCCGAGGGACACCACGCCGCACGCCAGGATGAGCCAGCTCAGCGGTGTCTGCCGCAGCCAGAGCAAGCCCAGCAGCACCAGCGCGAGGCCCCCTGCCGCGAAGTACATGATGGCGCCCACCGCGTGCCACGCGGAGCCGGCATCCTCGGGGACCAGCCCCACGATGACGGTCCCGGCACCGGCGAAGGCGGTGAGGGCACGCGCGGCGATCGCGGCCGCCCACGGTGTCCGGCCGGCCAGCCCGGCCGTGAGGCTCGCGACGGGTCGCGCTGCCGTGCACAACAGCGCCGCGCTGAGCAGCACCGCTCCGACCATCATGCCCACGCCCTGGACCACGAACGAGGTGTTCATCAGCAGGTTGGCGGGTGAGCAGACATCCCGGCCCTCGAAGGCCCCGCAGCCCCCCGCGCCCAGGTCGCTGATATAGCCGGTCCGGCGGCTGTACGGCTGCTGCCCCGCCCACGCCCCAATCACGGCAGCTTCCGCCACAAAATACTGCAGCACACTGAGCAGTGCCAGCGCACCGGCGTAGAACCTCGTGGACGGCAGATCCGGGAGGTAGATGATGTCCTTGGACGGCGAGTCAGCGCGGGCGGTCATGCCAAGAGCGTAGTACGGCCCCCCACCTTGTATGCTTATATCCGTGTCCGAACGGGCCGGCCCCGGCCGACCAGCACGGACGCCCGCCCTCGTAGCTCAGTGGATAGAGCACGGCTCTCCTAAAGCCGGTGTCGTTGGTTCGATTCCAATCGAGGGCACTTGAACCCCCAGTCCCCGGACGACGCTCCGGACTTCGATCTCCGCGCCTTCCTGCTGGGCAGCTGGACCCTGGAACGAACCCTCCTGGACAGGGCCACCGGCACGCAGGGATCTTTCACCGGCGCCGTGCACTTCACCGAAACAACCGACGACGACGGCGGCCTCCGCCTCCGCGAGGAGGGCACCGTTTTTTGGGCGTCCGTCCCGGGCGGGCCGGCCGGCACACCGTTCACCGGCCCGGCCAGCCGGGAATACCTGCTCCGGCCAACCGGCGCACCGGACACGATGGACATGTTCTTCCCTGACGGCCGGCCGTTCCACCGCATGGGCTTCGGGCCGCGGAGCAACCGGGACCAGCACTGGTGTGACCCGGACAGCTACCGCGTGAACTACACCAGAACCGGTCCGGACGAATTCCGTTACGAGTGGGATGTCACCGGGCCGGCCAAGAACCAACTGCTCACCTCGGTCCTGCGCCGCACCACGGACGCCGCGGCATGAACCCGCTCATCGTTGTCTCCGCGGTCTGCGTTTTCGACGCCGCCGGACGCCTCCTCACCGTGCGCAAGCGGGGCACGGACAAGTTCATGCATCCCGGCGGCAAGCCTGAGGGGGGCGAAACCGCCGCCCAGACGGCCGCACGGGAACTGGCCGAAGAAGTCGGGATCGTGCTCGGCGCGGAAGAGCTGGTGCTCCTGGGCATCTGGTTCGCGGACGCCGCCAACGAGGCCGCGACGCAGATCCAGGCGACGGTCTTCACGGCGCCGGGGGTGTGGAGCGCCCATCCGTCCGCGGAAATCGCCGAGATCCGCTGGCTTGACCTGGCCGGTGAGCTGCCGGACGATCTGGCCCCGCTGCTCACCGACCACGTCCTGCCGGCCCTCGCGAGCCAGACCGGTTAGGGCCTGCCCGGTCAGAGGCCGGCCCGGTCAGAGGCCGGCCCGGTCAGAGGCCGGCCCGGTTACAGTCCGGGAACGGCGTCTTCCGCCACGGCGCTGGCTTCGCTGAACTGGGTTCGGTACAGCTCGGCATACCGGCCCTCAGCGGCCAGCAGCTCGGTGTGCGTTCCGCGCTCCACGATCCTGCCGTCCTCCACCACGAGGATGGCGTCGGCGGCCCGGATGGTCGAGAGCCGGTGGGCAATCACGACGGCGGTGCGGCCTTCGAGCGCCGCGCCGAGCGCCTCCTGGACAGCAGCTTCGTTGGTCGAGTCCAGGGCAGCAGTGGCCTCGTCCAGGATCACGACGCGCGGCTGCGCAATGAGCAGACGGGCGATGGTGAGCCGCTGGCGTTCGCCGCCGGAAAGCCGGTAGCCGCGCTCGCCCACCACGGTGTTCAGGCCGTCCGGGAGCGAGCGGATCATGTCTTCCAGCCGGGCCTGCCGCAGGACATCCCACATGAGCTCGTCGCTGGCATCCGGACGGGCCAGTCGCAGATTGGAGGCGATGCTCTCGTGGAACAGGTGCCCGTCCTGGGTCACCATGCCGAGGGTGTGCCGCAACGAATCGAAGGTGAGGTCCCGGACGTCCACCCCGGTCCCGGGCGTGGCCCCGCCGAAGCGGACGGCACCGGAATCGACGTCGTACAGGCGCGACAGCAGCTGCGCGATGGTGGACTTGCCGGCCCCTGAGGAGCCCACGAGGGCGACGGTCTGGCCGGGTTCCACCCGGAAGCTGATGCCGTGCAGCACCTCTTCGCCGCCCCGCGTGTCCAGGGTGGACACGTCCTCCAACGAGGCGAGCGAGACCTTGTCCGCCGAAGGGTAGGAGAAGCGGACGTCGTCGAACTCCACGGACAGCGGCCCGGGGGGCGATGACACCGCGTCGGGCTTCTGCTCGATGAGCGGCTTGAGGTCCAGGATCTCGAAGACCCGCTCGAAGCTGACCAGGGCGCTCATGATCTCGACCCGGGCGTTGGAGAGCGCCGTGAGCGGCGCGTACAGGCGGGTGAGCAGCAGTGCCAGCACCACGACGTCGCCCGCGGCCAGTTGCCCCTGCAGCGCCAGGAAGCCGCCGAGGCCGTAGACCAGCGCGAGGGCCAGCGCTGAGACGAGCGTCAGGGCCGTCACGAAGGTGAACTGCAGCATCGCCGTCCGGATGCCGATGTCCCGCACACGGCCGGCGCGGACGGCGAATTCCCGCGATTCCTCGTCGGGACGGCCGAAGAGCTTCACCAGGGTGGCGCCGGGGGCGGAGAAGCGCTCCGTCATCTGGGTGCCCATGGAGGCGTTGTGCTCCGCGGCTTCGCGGCGCAGGTCGGCCAGCTTGGAGCCCATCCGGCGGGCCGGGATCAGGAAGATCGGCAGCAGGATCATGGCGAGCACGGTGATGAGCCAGGACTTGCCCAGCATCACCACGAGGGTCAGCGCAAGCGCGACAACGTTGCTGACGACGCCGGAGAGGGTCCCGGCGAAGGCCGACTGCGCGCCGATCACATCGTTGTTCAGCCGGCTCACCAGGGCCCCGGTGCGGGTGCGGGTGAAGAAGGCGATCGGCATCTTCTGCACGTGGTCGAAGACCTTGGTGCGCAGGTCCACGATCACGCCCTCGCCGATCGTGGAGGACAGCCAGCGGGTGACCAGCCCCAGCCCGGCTTCGGCGACCGCCACAATGGCGATCAGCACGGCCAGCCAGACCACGACATCGGTGCCCGCGCCGGCGATGATCGCGTCGACGACCTGCCCGGCGAGGACCGGCGTGGCGACGGCCAGGACGGCCATCACGATGGACAGGAGCACGAAGGCGATCAGCTGGCCCTTGTGCGGACGGGCGAAGCTGAACACCCGCTTGAGCGTCTCCTTCGAGAACGGCTTCGAGCCGCTCGAGGCGCGGGTGATGTTGTAAAGGGAGCTCCAGGCTACCCGGTCCATGCTCATGTGTTGTTGCCTTTCGGGGCGGTGTGGCCCAGCAGCTCGGTGACGACGCCGTTGTCCACGTTCCAGCGCGCGTCAAGGCGCACGTTTTCCAGCAGCCGGCGGTCGTGGGTGACCAGCAGCAGGGCGCCGTCGTAGCTTTCGAGGGCTTCCTCGAGCTGTTCGATCGCCGGGAGGTCCAGATGGTTGGTGGGTTCGTCGAGCACCAGCAGGTTCACGCCGCGGGCCTGCAGCAGGGCCAGTGCGGCCCGGGTCCGCTCCCCCGGCGAGAGTGAATCCACCGGGCGGGAGGTGTGGTCTGCCTTGAGTCCGAACTTGGCCAGCAGGGTGCGGACCTCGGCCGGGGTCCGGTCCGTGAGCACGGCTTCGACGGCGTCTCCCAGTTTCAGGTCGCCGGCCAGCAGCCCGCGTGCCTGGTCGATCTCCCCGACGGCAACGGATGCACCCATGGCGGCGTCGCCGGAATCGGGCCGCTGAACGCCCAGGAGCAGCCGGAGCAGGGTGGACTTGCCGGCACCGTTGGGGCCGGTGATGCCGATCCGTTCCCCGGCATTGAGCTGCAGGTTCACGGGACCGAGGGTGAAGTCGCCCTGGTGCACGACGGCGTCGCGCAGTGTTGCCACGACGGC
This sequence comes from Arthrobacter sp. PsM3, assembly GCF_030433895.1. GTDB lineage: Bacteria > Actinomycetota > Actinomycetes > Actinomycetales > Micrococcaceae > Arthrobacter. The sequence goes on from NZ_JARUXE010000001.1 coordinate 98,141, forward strand.
GCTGGAACGCGGCGCCGCCCCGATGCTGAACTGCAGCTGCCATTCCTTGCGGGGCTCGTCGACCTCCTCGAGCCGGGCAATGCGGGATTCCATCTGGCGGACCTTCTGGCCCTGCTTCTCAGAGGACTCGGTGCTGGCCGCACGCCGGATCTTGTCATTGTCCGGGTTCTTCTTCATGGCGTTCCGGACTCCCTGGGAGCTCCACTCGCGCTGGGTGCGGGCACGGGAGACGAGATCGGCCTTGGTAGTGGCAAACTCGTCGTACCGTTCCCGGGCGTGCCGGCGCGCCACGGCCCGTTCCTCCAGGTAGGCCTCGTAGCCACCGTCGTAGACGGCCACGGAGTTCTGCGCCAGGTCCAGCTCCACGATCGTGCTCACGCAGCGGGCGAGGAACTCACGGTCGTGGGAAACCAGCACCACGCCACCGCGGAGTCCCTGCACGAACGCCTCGAGTTTGGCCAGTCCGTTGAGGTCCAGGTCGTTCGTGGGCTCGTCCAGGAGCACGATGTCGAACCGGCTCAGCAGCAGGGCCGCGAGCGCCACTCGGGCAGCCTGTCCGCCGGAGAGCCCGGTCATGTCGGCGTCCTGGCCCACCTCAAGGCCAAGGTCGGCCAGGACAGCCGGGATGCGTTCGTCCAGGTCCGCGGCACCCGAGGCCATCCAGCGATCGAACGCGAGCGAGTAGCCGTCCTCGGAGCCGGGGGCGCCACTGCCAAGGGCGTCCGCTGCGGACTCCATGTCCAGGGTGGCCCGGGCGCAGCCGGTGCGCCGCGCGATGTAGCCGCCCACCGTCTCGCCGGCGATCCTCTCGTGCTCCTGGGGCAGCCAGCCGACAAACGCATCTGCCGGGGATAGGCTGACGGTGCCTTCCTGCGGCTCGTCGACGCCGGCCAGCAGCCGCAGCAGGGTGGATTTGCCCGCGCCGTTGGCGCCGACGACGCCGACGACGTCGCCGGGCGCGACAGTCAGGGAGAGTTTGGAGAAGAGTGTGCGGTGGTCGTGACCACCGGAGAGGTCCTTGGCAACAAGGGTTGCAGTCATTAGTCCATTCTCTCACCGCGGCCCGCGGCGGGGCGCCAACGGGCGCTCCAGGCAGCCTCTGGCCGCCGGGCGTAGAAGAACCCGCCGGTCCGGACTTGGGGGGTGTACGGACCAGCGGGTTCGAGCATTTAGCATAGTTGAATCAGCACCTCCCGTAAAATCAACACAGTCACCGCTCCACCGAACGTCAGAAGCCGCACTTCCATTCGACTCTGCAGGAAGCCATAAATGCCCTTACCCGCCAAGGCGTTTCAACTCTGGCTCCATGGCGTTGCTCCCAACGAGAGCACCGCCGACATCTGCAGAATCTCCGGGATCAAGCGCACCACTCTCGCCCAGCAGCTGGTCCGCGGCAAGGTCGCGGAAACCACCCTTGTCAGCATCAGCCGGGCCCTGAAGCGCAGCCCCCTGGACGACCTCGCCTCGTTTGACAGCTATGCCGAACTTGTGGGGCCGCCGCAGCCGCCTACAAAGGCCGAACTCGTCAGCCAGATTGCCACCATGGATTTACTGCGGGCTGTCATTTCCCGTTCGTCTCCGGCATACGGCGGCTTTGGCGACGAGGGCAGTTCGCTGACGCCGGCGCTCGGCCCTGCCCCGCACGCCACCTCGGTCCGGAACTGGGTGGACTCGATCGACGACGGCGAATTGCGGCACCGGGTCTCGGCAGCCACCGGAATCGCGCCGCAGAACTATTCGGCACAGTTGACCGCCAACAGGCTCTCCCCGGAACTGGCAGTCGCAACCGCACGCGCCGCGGGCGTAGGATTCACGGGCGGACTCGTCGCTACGGGCTTGATAACGGAAGCCGAGGCGGGCTGGCCTGCCCAGGCCAGGCAAGCCGCTTTGGACGGACTCTCCGATGGCGATCTCACGGCCCTGGCCGGCGAGCGGTTGCAGTCCCTCGGTAAGACCCTGCGCCGCCAGGAACAGGAACACGAACAAACTAAGAAGATATGGGAGAACCTCGGTTGATCGCGATCCTGCAGTGGACGACTCTTGCGGTCTGTGCGCTCGTGGCGCTCGCGCGGATCCCGAGCGCCCTCCGGGGTCAGAACAGGTCTGTTTTCGGCGTCTTTGTCCTCGCCACCCTCGCCGTTCTGTTCAGCATCGACGTGAGCTACCAGGCCATTGATTCGTGGCTCGGTTCGGAGAACTACACGAACCTCCTCCTGCGTTTTGTCGTTTACGGAACGGTGATGCTCGCCGGATACCGAATTGCCAAGGCTTTCGCCGCCCGGAGGAGCGTCCGCTTGATTGTCGGCCCCGTCGGCCTCGGAGTTCTCTCAGTTATCGGCATCGCCACCGTGGTCCTCTTCCTGTTGGCCGACACAGCGGGGTCCGTCACCGGGCTGGCCACTCTTCCCTCGAGGAGCCCGAAGAATGCGGCCCTTATCGAATGGTATGCGGCGGCGGGCCGCCTCTACCCGTCGTTCGTCGCAGCGTGCATCCTCCCCGCCACTTACCTGGCCATCGGCCAGCGACTTCCCAGGGCCATCCGCATTGGAGCCCTCTTGCTGACGATCGCCTTCGCAGGCATGGCCCTCGGCTCCTTCTACCCCCTGATCCCGCCGGAAATCGGGTATGTGGAAGCCATCATCAACTACACCTCGGTGTTGTGCCTTGCGCTGGGACTCGCTTTCGTCTGGATCTCCAGCCTGCTGGCAAAACGCGTGAAAGAACGCGAAAGAACAGGGATGATTTCTCAATGATCGCGATCCTGCAGTGGACCACCTTGGCGGTGTGCGCCCTGGCTGCCATCGCCCGCATCCCAAGCGCCCTCCGGGGCGAGAACCGGTCGCTGTTCTCCATCTATGCGTTCGTTACGGCAGCAATCCTGTTGAGCATCGACGCACCGTATCTGGCCGTGGACGGGGTGCTGGGCGGCTTCAACCTGGCCAACCTGCTGCTGCGCTTCATCATCTTCGGCACGATCTTTGCCCTGGGGCTCAGAATCGCGCGCGGGTTCGGCGCAAACGACGGCCTCCGGCTGATTACCGGGCCCTATGGGCTCGCCTTTGCGGGAGCGGCGTCAGTGGCCCTGGTGGTGGTCTTCCTGATGATGGACACGGCCGGTTCGTCCGCCGGGTTGGTAGCGGTGTACGCCAAAGACGCCCGCAATGCCGCGCTCGTGGAATACTACGGCGCCGCCGGCCGGCTCTATCCCGCGTACGTCACGCTTGCCCTCCTGCCTGCCATGGTGCGGACGCTCCGCAGCCGGCTGCCCGGCCTCGTGCGGCTCGGCGCTGGCCTGTTGGCGGTCGGGTCAGTGGCCATGACGCTGAGCCTCCTGTCCCCCGTCATTCCTCCATCGCTGGGATATCTGCGGTTCGTCTTCAGCTACGCCGCCATCTTGTGCCTCGTGGTGGGGCTTGCCGTGATCTGGGCGTCGAAAATAGTGGCAGCGAAGTCGCGGAAAGCGCACACTGGCTTGACCGGCTAGCAGCTGTGGGCTGCGCCGCGGAGCGACGGGGGGAACCCTGATGATGGCAACCCTGGAATGGGTGACGCTGGCTGTCTGCAGCGCGGCATTTCTCCTGCGTGCACCGGACGCTGTGCGCGGACGCAACAGAACCGTTTTCGGAATCCTCTTCCTCGGGACATTGTGCAGTGTGCTCGCCGTGTCCGAACTCTACGAGGCCGTGGACGGCGTGCTGGGCGGACGGAAGCTCACCAGCCTCATTCTGCGTTATCTCGTCTTTGCAACTGTCCTGCTCGTTGGTCTCCGTCTCATGCGGGGTCTCGCCGCAGCCAGGGCCCACGCACTGATTGCCGGCGGAATCGGCCGTTGGGCGCTGGGGCTCAGCTGCCTGGCCGTGACGGTGACCTTCTTCCTGATGGGCACTTATTCATCACAGGACGGGCTTCAGGTCCTGGCCGGCGGCGAACCGAACGCGGCCCTGGAGTCGTATTTTACGGCGGCCGGGCGCGCCTATCCCGCATACGTCTCGCTCGTCCTGGTGCCTCCCTTGCTGGCGACGGTCAGGAGCCGGCTGCCGCGTCTGGTCAGGGCCGGTGCCCTGCTGGTGCTGTTCGGCGCATTCTTCGCGGTACTGACCTTTCCGGCCTCTTTCGCGCCGGACAGTTGGGCCGGGGCGCAGCATGTCATCAACTACTCAGCGGCCCTGGGCTACGTCGTGGGCCTCGTCCTCTTCTGGTTTTCCGGGCTGATCTCGAACGAATCTGGTAACAGAAATGCAACATTACGTAAGGACCGCAACTAGGCATTCACAAAATCATTAGACCGTGAGAGAATCATGAATGTGTGAAAGCGGCATTCGCTTCGTGAACGGGGACAATCCGTGCGGAGCCGAGGCAGCCGCCCAAGCACCATTGGGGGGATGAGTGGTAGCGGTCCAACTGGACCGCTCCCACTCAGCCTGTTTAACGGCGCATTCCTGCCGGAGAGTCTCCCGGCGGCGCCTTACCGGCCCGGACCGCGGCCTCAGCGCACAAACCTGAGGGTCACCAGCTGGAATGGCCGGAGCGCCAGTTCCGCCGAGTCCGCCGCCGCAGTCACGCCGGGCGCAGCCGCCGGACGTTCCAGCAGGTCCACCGGATGGACGCCGCTGACGCCGAAGTTGGCTCTCACGTGCCCGGCGGACCGCTCCCCCAGGGATTCGTAAACCCGCACGACCACATCGCCGGAGCCGTCCTCGGCGAGCTTCACGGCTTCAACCACCAGCGCCGGATTGGAAACCGTGAGGAGCGGTTCCACGCCGTGCGCGCCCTTGAGGACCCGGGGCGCCAGGTTCGTGCGGTAGCCCTCTTCGACGGCGTCGGCGATGCTGGCACCGGGACGGATGGTGACGTTCAATTCGTGCAGGCCGCGGTCCGCCCCGGGGTCCGGGAACTTGGGCGCGCGCAGCAGGGAGAGCCGCACGGTGGTGGTCGTCCCGCCGTCGTCCTCCCGGATAGTCCGGGTGACGTCATGTCCGTACGTTGACGAGTTGGACAGCGCCACGCCGTAGCCGGGTTCGGCGACGTGAATCCACCGGTGGGCGCAGATCTCGAATTTCGCCGCCTCCCAGGAGGTGTTGAGATGCGTCGGGCGGAACACGTGACCGAACTGGGTTTCCGAGGCGGAGCGGTCGGCCCGGACATCGAGGGCGAACCCGAGCTTGAGCAGCTTTTCGCTTTCCTGCCAGTCCACTGCCGTGGAAATCGCCAGGGACGCCGCCCCCGGCGCCAGCGAGATCCGCTGTGTCACCGCTGAAGCGCCCGCCAGCCGCTCCACCACGACGGCGGCATCCCCGCCGCTGCGCTCCACTGCCACCGAGCGCGCGGCAGCCAGCCGGACGACGTTGCGGCGGTAGAAGGCGTCGATGTCCCAGGCATCCCATTCGTTGGGGGTGTCCCGGTGCAGTTCCAGCAGGTTCCCGAACTGCCCGGGGGCGATCGCATCGCGTCCGCTCGCATGGTCGGTCAGGGATTCCAGCAGGCCATCGGCGTTGATGACGGCCCGGACGATCCCGTTGTCCAGGACGAAGCTGCCGGCTGCCTCGGTGACGAGCACCGGCTGCCCCGCGGCGGCCGGCGCGGCGATGGCAAGCGGGGCGACGCCGGTGCGCTCGTGCGGGGCGGCGTTGAGCAGGAAGTCAGTTTCCCCGGCGCCCAGCATCGCGCCCGCGGCGCCGGCGATGATCTCCTCGAGCTGCCCGCCGACGGCGGCATAGTTCCGCTCGGCGTCCTGGTGCACCCAGGCGATGGAGCTGCCGGGGAGGATGTCGTGGAACTGCTGCAGCAGGACGAGGCGCCAGAGCCGTTTCAGCTCTGCTGCGGGGTAATGGTACCCGGCGCGCACGGCGGCTGTGGCGCACCAGAGTTCCGCTTCCCGCAGCAGGTGTTCGCTGCGCCGGTTGCCCAGTTTTGTCTTGGCCTGGCTGGTGTAGGTGCCGCGGTGCAGTTCGAGGTACATCTCGCCGACCCAGACCGGGAGCGCCTCGTACTCGGCCTGGGCGCGGGCGAAGAAGGTGGCGGCCGGGCCGATTTCCACTTTCGGCGACCCTTCCAGGTCCGCAGTGCGGCGCGCCGCCGCCAGCATTTCACGGGTGGGGCCGCCGCCGCCGTCGCCGTAGCCAAACGGGACCAGCGAGGTGGTGCCCCGGCCGTGGTCCCGGTAGTTCCGCTCGGCGTGGGCGAGCTCACGGCCGCTGAGTTCGGAGCTGTAACTGTCCACCGGCGGGAAATGCGTGAAGAGCCGGGTGCCGTCGATTCCTTCCCAGTCGAAGGTGTGGTGCGGCATCCGGTTGACCTGGTTCCAGGAGATTTTCTGGGTGAGGAACCACTTGCTGCCTGCGGCCTTGACGATCTGCGGCATGGCCGCGGAATAGCCGAAGGTGTCCGGAAGCCACGCTTCCTCGCACTCCACGCCGAACTCGGCCAGGAAGAAGCTCTTTCCCTCCAGGAATTGGCGGGCAATGGCCTCGCCGCCGGGCATGTTGGTGTCCGACTCGACCCACATGCCGCCCACGGGGACGAACTGTCCGGTTTTGACCTTCTCCCGGATCCGCTCGAACAGCTCGGGGTACAGTTCCTTGGTCCAGGCGAGCTGCTGGGCCGAGGAGCACGAGAACACGAACCCCGGATCTTCGTCCATCAGGGCCACGACGTTGGAGAAGGTGCGGGCGCACTTGCGGATGGTTTCCCGGACGGGCCAGAGCCAGGCGGAGTCGATGTGGGCGTGTCCGGTGGCGAGCAGGTGGTGCGCCGAGGCGTAGGCCGGGCGGGCCAGGACCCCGGCGAGGGCCTCCCGCCCGGCGCCTGCTGTGCCCGGAACGTCGTCGGGGTCCATGACGTCCAGCATCCGTTCCAGCGCGCGCAGGATTTCGTGACGGCGGGGCAGTTCCATCGGCAGCTCGTGCATCAGGCCGCTGAGGGTCCGGATGTCCTGCTGCAGCTCCCAGACGGTCTGGTTGAGTTCGGCGATGACGATCCCGCCGAGCCGGTATTTCGGGTCGTTTCCCGCGGTCGCCTTGTCCCCGTAAGGGGTGGCTGCGAAGGTCCAGCCCTGCGACAGATCGGGGTTGGCGGCCGCCTCGACGTAGAAGTCGACCGACATCCCGCTGCCCAGAAGCTTCAGCGGGATGTATTGGTTCCGTGGCGAGATGGCTTTGACGATGGTGCCGTCCGGGCGCCAGGCGATTCCTTCGCATTGGAAGCCGGGAAGGTCGCTGCTGAAGCCCAGGTCGACGATAATTTCGACCGAGGTGTCCGGTGCCGTGCCCCAGGCATCCGGAACCTGCCCCTGCAGGCGCAGCCATTTGGTGCTCCACGGCCGCCCCCAGGCGGCCCCGTGCTCCAGCGGTGTGAACCGCTGCCGGAGCGCCTCCAGGGCCGGCACCGGTTCATCCGGGACATCCCAGCTGCTGAGGGTGAGCGGCTCGCTGCGCGGATAGACCGCGGGGACGATGCGTTCGCGCATAAATCGGTCGAGCCGGACTTCCGTGAGACGGCGGTCGTCGTGCAATGTGTTCCTCTTAGCGCTGGCATGGATGACGTCGAAATGCATCCAATCGATGGATAAAACTTACTTTGCCGGCGGTCCCAAGCCAGGGGGCACTCAGCGGCGATTAGCCACCTACGGGTACGGGCACGGCGCCCACGCGTCCGGCGCCCGCATAAACGTTCAGCGAAGTGCCGCGGCTGAACCCGGCCAGCGTGATGCCGCTGGCCTCGGCCAGTTCGACAGCCAGGCTCGACGGCGCGCTTACCGCGGCCAGAACCGGAATGCCGGCCAGGGCCGCCTTCTGCACCAGTTCGAACGACGCCCGCCCGGAGACCTGGAGCACGGTGCCGCGCAGTGGCAGCATGCCTTCGCGGAGGGCCCAGCCGACCACCTTGTCCACGGCGTTGTGGCGCCCCACGTCCTCCCGCACGCACAGCAGTTCGGCGGAGCCGTCGTCGGCGATCCGGAACAGACCGGCAGCGTGCACGCCGCCGGTGACGTCGAAGACGGCCTGGGCTTCCCGCAGCCGGTCCGGAAGGGACGCGAGAGTGGTGATGGGAACCATCAACGGGTCGCCGGCAGGGCTGAAATGCGAGGACTTGTGCACGGCCTCAATGGAATCCGTGCCGCAGATGCCGCAGGAGCTGGAGGTGAACACGTTTCGCCCGATGTCCGGCCGGACGACGTCGGGCCTCAGCTGGGCTTCCACCACGTTGAATGTCTGGACGCCGTCCTCGTCTTCCCCGGCGCAGAACCGCAGCGAGACGAGCTGTTCGGGGCTCCAGATGATGCCTTCGGAGACGAGGAAGCCCGCCACGAGGTCAAAATCGTTCCCCGGGGTCCGCATGGTGACGGAGAAGGACAGGCTGTCGAGCCGGATTTCCAGCGGCTCCTCGACGGCGAGCACGTCCTCCCGGTAGCGGACCGGGAATTCGAGGGCCTGGGGCGACCCGTCCAGGACGTATTTATGCACCTTGCGGCGCTGTGTGACGCGGCCCATCAGGTACTCCTAACCAACATATCTCCATCATGGCAAGCACTGGGCCGGGTGGCCAGCGCGGGTTCAAAAGCAGGTGCTACCCCAGCAGTTCGCTCCAGTCCACGGGGCCGCCGTTTCCGGCAGGCTTCCGGGCAGGCCGCTTGGGGGCCGGTTTGTCCTTTGCCGCCGCAGGATCCGGAAGGGGCGCGCCCCAGGGAAGGGCGAAGGCCGGAACGAGTTCCCCCAGCTGCACGCCATGCGGCGGGACCACCAGGACACCGTCGGCCGCGGCCAGCCCGCGCATCATTCCCGGGCCGGTGTGCTGTGCCGGGGAGGCCATGCCGTAGAGCAGCCGAAAGGGCATCAGCCGGGTCCGGCCGGGGTCGGGCTCGATTATGGATCCACAGGGTACCTCGGTGACCTGAGGCAGCGTCCGGTGCCCCAGTGCCGCCAGGAGCGGGGCGCCGATGGTTGACAGGGCCATCATGGCGGCCAGCGGATTGCCCGGCAGCCCGATGATGAACCTGCCGTCCGGCAGTTCCGCCAGGACGGCGGGATGGCCTGGCCGCATGGCGATGCCGTCGATGAGCAGACGGCCGCCAAGCTCGGCGACGGAGCGCCGCAGGTGGTCGGTGCCGGACCGGCCGGTGCCGCCTGTGGTGATCACGACGTCGGCGGGCAACGGCTCGGCGGCGGAACGCCCGGGAAGCTGCCCCGCGGCGGCTTCCGCGATGTCCTCCGCCGGTTCGGGGTCCTCGAGCGCGGCAAGCCACTCGGCATAGCTGTCGCCAATTTTTGTTTGGCCGGTGCAGATTCCCCCGAGCATTTCCACGACGCCGGCGAGCTGGGGACCGAAGGTGTCGCGCACTTGCCCGGGCTGCGGGATGCCCGCCGTGATCACCTCGGAGCCGGTGAATACCAGCCGGACAATTGCTTTGCCGACCACCTGGAGGCTGTCGTGGCCGGCGAGGGCCGCCAGCGCCAGGTGGGCGGGGTTGAGCGGCGTGCCGCTCTTGATCAGCACTTCCCCGGCACCGGCTTCCTGCCCGGCCTTCCGGATATGTTCGCCGTTCCGCGGCTCACCGGGCTTGGCGCCGCCGGCAAGCTGCAGGACCGGCAACCCCTCCTCATCGCTGGCGATGGTGCCGCTTTCGCTGCGCAGCACGGCCTTCGCCCCGGGAGGAATCAGTCCGCCCGTGACGATCGGGCTGGCCTGGTGGGGTGCCAGCCGTTGGCCGGGTTCCGCGAGGATCCAGGGTCCGCTGCCGTTGACCGCCCAGCCGTCCATGGCGGAGGAGGCATAGTGCGGCAGGTCCACGAGTGCTTCCACATCGGCGGCAAGCGTCCGCCCCAGGGCCTCGCGCAGGGCGACGGGGGCAGCGGGAACGGGAGTCGCGCAGTCGAAGGCAAGCTGCCAGGCCTCCTGCCAGGTGTGCGCGAGGTGCCGGTGCGGCGCATCGGGTTCCGCGCCGGATGCAGGCTCAACCCCGGCGGCAGCTGCGCCGCCGTGAGGGGGTGCAGGTGTCATGCCCCGGAGGCTTCGGTGGCCGCGTAGTCCGTGGCGAGTTTGCGGGCCACGCCCATCGCTGCGTGCATGGAAACGGCATCCGTGGCCTGCCCGGAGCCCGAGGCCAGGCCGGCCGCGAAACCGGCGATGAAGGTCGTCAGTGGAGCGGCCGGGCGCACCACAGAGTGCGCCGCCACCCCGGCGAGGGCCAGGACCTCGTTCACGTCAACCTCGACGTCTTCCAGTTCCAGGGCCTGAAGCAGGGCACGGCACCAGTCTTCCAGCGTTTCATCCTGGGTTTTCACCGTTTGCCTCCAAGGTCGAATTCAGCTGGGGAGTCCCGGGCCGGCTGCCGGACTGGCGGCCGCGGTCATGGCCGTCGCTGCCACTCCCGCCGGGCGGGCGGGTCACCCCTAATGCGGACGCATCGTCCCAAGTATCCACATCATCGGTGGACCCCTTGGGGACGCTGACCTCCCGCACCTCCAGCCTAGCAAGAAGGGAGAACACCGAAGCGTTTTCAAGCGTGCCGCGCTGGGCGGCCTCGGCAATGCGTCGTTGTAGCGCGGCTGTGCCATATAGGCCCACCAGGGGCTGCCGGCGCCCGTCAGCGGACACTGCCACCAGCCCGTCCACCGGGGGACCTTCCGCAGCCGCCTCCAGCAACACCCGGACGGCGGCGCCCGCCCGTGGCATGTCGCAGGCCAGGACCAGGGTGTACGGGGCGGGAACTCGGCGGTGGGGTTCCCGGCCGCGGTCCTGCGCCAGCGCGGACAGCCCTGCGGCGATGGCCGCGGCGGGTCCGGCGTACGGCGGCTCCTCCCGGCAGCTCCGAACACCCTCAGGCAGCACCCCCGGGTCGGGCCCCACGACGGCGGTTGCCGCCGCGGCACGGGCGGCCAGCAGGGCGCGCTCAAGGAGGGTAGCGCCGTCGTGCATCAGCCCGGACTTGGCGACGCCGCCCAGACGGGAGGACCTCCCGCCGGACAGAATGACAGCATCAAATTCCACCCGCCCAGCCTAACGCGGCCGGGGGATATCCCGGACCACAGGAAGGGGCCTGCCTCAGGCCGCGGATTCCGGCAGCAGGAAAGGGTCCCAGGCCGGCGTCGGCTTCTCAAGTTCCTTGATCTGCCAGGTTGTTCCCCGTGGCGGCGCAGGGGTGAAGCTGAGCTTCCACCCCATTTCCCCCGGAGTGTGGTCACCCTTGGCGTTGTTGCACCTCAGGCAGGCAGCGACGAGATTCTCCCAGGAATCCGCGCCGCCCCTGGATTTGGGCTGGACATGATCGATGGTGTGGGCAGCTTTGCCGCAGTAGGCACAGCGTTGTCCGTCCCGGCGGAGCACACCCCGGCGGCTGACCGCCGTTACGGTGTTGTACCGGGGCCTGATGTAGCGATTCAACAGAATCACCGAGGGACGGCCCAGGACGTCCTGCGGTCCGACGACAGGATCGTCGCCTTCCGCAACGACGCTGGCCTTCCCGGTCAGCACAAGGACGAGCGCCCGGCGGAAGGTCACAACCGCCAGCGGTTCATATCCAGCATTCAGAACGAGAGTGCGCATCCGCATACCTCTTCACGGCCGCACCCGCCAGGGGCACGAGGGCCGGCTGCCCTCTGCATGGTCGGGCTATGGATCGACAAAACAAGAGTAAACACTGAGGTGCCGTTTCACCGAATTTTTTTGCCCGCCGCGGGCTGTGCCGTCTGAGGTTCACGCTCCGGCAACACAAAGGACCCCCGCCATTTGGCGGGGGTCCTTTGTGTTGCTAGCCGCTTAGGTCTTAGCGGCCGACGCGGATGAACACCGGGCCGGAGCCGACGTTGACGGTCTGCAGGGACGTGGTCCCGCCGTTCCAGCCACCGTGGACGGCCATGCCGTTGCCGACGTAAACAGCGATGTGGGCCATGCCCGAGCCACCGTTTGCGTAGTACGCAAGGTCGCCGGGGAGTGCCTCGGCGGCGCTTACGGTGCGGCCCAGGGACAGGTATCCTGCCGGCCAGCCGTGGTAGTTGATGCCCGCAGCAGCCAGCGCGTTCGTGGCAAGTGCGGTGCAGTCCTGGCTGATGCCGATCTGGGCGTACGCAGCCGCGGCGATCGTGGCGCCCATGCCGCTGGCAACGGCCAGAGCCGGGGTGGCGGCAGTGGAGGCGGTAGCGCCGGCGTTCGTGCCTGCGGCCGGGACGGCGGCGGGGGTTTCCTGCACCTTGACGACGGGCTTCGGGGCCTCGACGACGGGGGCCGGTGACGTGGTGACAGCCGGCTTCTCGTAGGAGATCGCGATGGTCGAAGCAGCCGAGATGGTCGCCGGGGAGGCTGACTGGACTTCGAGCGTGGAAGCGGAGGTGGAGTCGCGCTGGATATTGGTCTCAGCAGCGTTGGCTGCGATACCGCTGGTCAGGACGAGGCCGGAAGCAGCTGCGATAACTGCAGCCTGGCGACCCATGCCGCCGGCGTTGTCGCCGACAGCTTTGGCAATGACGGCCAGCGAGTTGGTCTTGGTGACCTCGGCGCGGTGCCGTGCGTTTGCACGAGTAGTCATTAAGTTCTCTCTTTCGTGATCCTGGGTCCGCGCTTTTCAGGCGCGGGCTGAGGACGCTCCGGCATCTTGGGGGTACGCCGGATCGCCCCGAAATGGGTTACTTAGCGAAGGGTGTACTGCGAAGACGCGCCAAAAGCGGGAACTGCGTGCAGGTGCTTGGCCTGCGGGCCGGTCTCAGCAGAGCTTGAGACGGCGGCATGGAATCCGTTCCGGGCACCAAAAAGGGCGGTACGGACATTGGATTCCAGCGGGCTCGTTAGAGCCGCGCAAGCGCGGTGACGCGCAGCATTGTGGCGTGAAGACACGAAAGTAGCCTCTCCCAATGCCTGCGAGGTGAGCTGTCGGATTCGGATGGGAGTCACCCGGCCGCGCTGCTTCCTGGGAAGCTTTGCGACTTAACCCCAAGGTCTTCTTGCGAAGACCAAAATTGGTTCCCCCGCCCCTGCCAGACGATGTCATGCGAACGGACCTTGAGCGGTGGCAGAGCTAGGCAATCCACTCAAGAGCGCCAACTTCGGAAAAGTTGGCGTAGGTCAAACGGTACAGCAGTTGGGCCGCAATGTCACATTCAGATCACGGCATGTCACAAGAATGCGAGAGTGCCCCATCAGCTTTGTTAAAGCCAGCCGGTCGGGTCAACGACTTCGCCGTTGACCATGACCTCAAAGTGAAGGTGGCAGCCCGTCGAGGCGCCGGTGGTTCCACTCATTGCCACGACGTCGCCGCGGGAGACCTTCTGGCCAACCTTGACGCTGGCCGAGGACAGGTGGTTGTAGGTGGTCTCCAGGCCGTTGCCGTGGTCGATCACCACCCGGTTTCCGCCGCCGTAGGGATGCCATCCGTTGAAAGTAACGGTGCCGCTGGCGGCCGCATGGACGGCCGTGCCGCACTGGGCAGAGTAGTCCTGGCCACGGTGGAACTCCCCGGCGCCGCCGGTGATGGGGCTGACGCGGTAGCCGAAGGGCGACGCGGTGTTCATCACGTCCAGGGGTGCCCCGAGGGTGCCGGCGGAGGCCGCCCGGGTGATCGAGCCGACGGATTGGGCGCTCAGCAACTGCTTGAGCTTTCCGTCCGGGTCTCCCTGGGTGGTGACCGCGGTGCGGTTGAAGTCGATCTTGGCCTCGGCGGCGGTGACGTCCGGTTGGACGGCAGCCGAAATGGATCCAGAGGCGGATGCGGCGTCCGTGGCCATGACAGGTCCCGTGGCGGGAACGGTGACAGTGAGGACCAGTCCCGTGGCGGCCAGGGCGATGCCGGCCTTTTGCCCAACGCCGCTTGCGGCGGCAAAGTCTGTTACCTGGCGGAACGGACTGCGGCGGCCCCTGCGTTCATCACGGTGCGCGTCACGCGGGCGGTCTGCCAGGACGGCGACGGCCGGACGCGGCTCCGGAGCGGGACCGGAAGCACGGCGGCGGCCCTTGGCGGTCTGGATGGTCAAGAACGGTTCCTCTCTGGAGAGCCTGCGGGGTTAGCTGTCGGATTCGGGTCAGAGAGATCAAAGACCCGGCCCGCCGTAGCAAGCACCCAGGCACAGAGGCATCCAAAGGAGCCCTCGGTGGAGCGTGCTTGCCGCTGACGGACTTCACCCCAAGGCTGTTGAACAGCCGGAAGTGGTTCCCCCGCCCCTGCCAGAAAGGTGACTCTGGGACTGATCCGCTGGCAGAGCTCGGCTCGGATCAGATAACGCTTTGGTATCGGTACTGGCTTTCAACTATAGGCGATGAAGCCGTCGAGAGATAAATCCGTTATCGACTCTGTGCACAACTCATGGGTCGTCCCATGAGCGGATGACTAGCGCCGGTTAGTTGACGGTAACAAAGACGTGGGCAGCAACCTCGGGCGGGAGTTCCAGTGCACCTTCGATATCCGGCACCCGCACCGAGATGTACTCCCCCACCCGCTCCAGTGACACCGAAGCGCCGGGGCGGATGCCGCCTTCGTCGAGCTGGACCAGCAGTTCCGGTTCGACCTGGATGGGTTCGGCGAGCCGGCTGACCCGCACCCGGGAATCCGGCCCGTAGCCGGACATGGCCTCGAGCAGGTTCACAACACCGTCCAGGGGCGGCTGGGAGGGCAGGCCCCCAAGTTCGGCGAGGCCGGGAATCGGGTTGCCGTAGGGCGAGACGGTGGGGTGGTTGAGCAGTTCGAAGATCCGCCGCTCCACCCGCTCGCTCATGACATGTTCCCAGCGGCAGGCTTCCTCATGGACGTACGCCCAGTCGAGCCCGATCACATCGGCCAGCAGACGTTCGGCAAGGCGGTGCTTGCGCATGACTTCGATGGCACGTTTCCGGCCGGTTGCGGTCAGTTCAAGGTGCCTGTCGCCCGAAACAACCACCAGCCCGTCGCGCTCCATGCGGCCGATGGTCTGCGAAACAGTCGGACCCGAGTGGCGGAGCCGCTCGGCGATGCGGGCGCGGAGAGCGACAATGTTCTCTTCTTCAAGTTCCAGAATGGTCCGAAGATACATCTCGGTTGTATCGATCAGATCCGTCATTCAGCTCAGCTCCTCGAGCGCCGTCCTTGCGTGATTCCCACCGTACCGCGAGCTGCTGGCGCCCTGGCGGGGTCCGCCGTACGTTCGCAGGACAGCTTAGCCTATTTTGAATTTGTCCGGATAATCTCAATGACCGGACTGTGACGGGCGCTTTTGCCTCGCCTGCCGGGCAGTCAGGCAGAATGAAACGCAAGGCTCCGCTGCAGCCACCCTGCCGGGCCATCTCCTGAGCCGCACCCTAAGTACCTGCCGAAAATTGGAGCCACTGTGAGCGACACCAGCATCACGATTCCCGCAAACCTCCTTCCCAAGGACGGCCGGTTCGGCGCCGGACCCTCCAAGGTCCGCCCGGAACAGCTGGAAGCCCTCGCCGCGGCTTCGAAGCTCCTGGGAACATCCCACCGCCAGGCGCCCGTCAAGAACCTCGTGGGCTCGGTCCGGAACGGGCTCAGCCAGTTCTTCCGGGCGCCCGACGGCTACGAGGTCATCCTCGGAGTCGGCGGATCGACCGCGTTCTGGGACATCGCCAGCTTCGGCCTGGTCGAGAACAAGGCACAGCACCTGTCCTTTGGCGAGTTTGGCTCGAAATTCGCCTCCGCCACCAACAAGGCACCCTTCCTCGCGGACTCCTCCATCATCAAGTCCGAGCCGGGCACCCGGCCGGCAGCGCGGGCCGAAGCCGGCGTCGATGTCTACGCCTGGCCCCAGAACGAGACGTCCACGGGCGTTGCCGCTCCGGTCCAGCGTGTGGCCGGCGCCGACGCGGGCTCCCTCGTCCTGGTGGACGCCACCTCGGCTGCCGGCGGGCTGGACGTCGACGTCGCCGAAGCGGACGTCTACTACTTCGCCCCGCAGAAGAACTTTGCGTCCGACGGCGGCCTGTGGCTTGGCCTGTTCTCCCCCGCAGCGCTGGAGCGGGCGGCACGGATCAAGGCCGGCGGACGCTGGATCCCGGACTTCCTGGACCTTCAGACCGCGATCGACAACTCGCGGCTGAACCAGACCTACAACACCCCCGCGCTGGCCACGCTCGTCACCCTGGACGCCCAGGTGCAATGGCTCAACGCGAACGGCGGACTGGACTTCGCCTCGGCACGGACCGCGGATTCCGCCGGCCGCATTTACCGCTGGGCCGAGGCTTCGGAGTACGCAACCCCGTTTGTGGCGAAGGCTGAGGAACGTTCCAACGTCATCGCGACGATCGACTTCGACGACTCCATCGATGCCGCCGCGATCGCGAAGGTGCTCCGCGCCAACGGCATTGTGGACACCGAGCCGTACCGCAAGCTGGGCCGCAACCAGCTCCGGATCGCGACCTTCGTGGCCATCGAGCCCGACGATGTGTCCGCGCTGCTGGAATGCATCGACTTCGTCGTGGGCGAGCTGAAAAAGTAGCTCCCCGCCCAACACGGTGCGCTGAAACGTCAGCGTTCGACAGCGAGCGTCAGCGTTCGACGGCGTCGTCCGGTCTTAATCCCGGGCGGCGCCGTCCGCGTTGGGGCCGTCGGCGCTCCGGGGCCCGGCGGACACAACGCGGAAGTGGCGCAGCCCGCGGGCGCGGCGGTCGAACCGGATCCGCAGTTGCCTGGCCCGGACGATCCACACCAGCCCGATCAGGGCCGCGATCAGGCCGGAGGCCGCCGCGACGCTCAGGGACCAGCGGGGACCGGCGACGTTTGCGACCCAGCCCACGAACGGCGCCCCGATGGGGGTGCCGCCCATGAAGATCGCCATATAGAGCGCCATCACCCGGCCACGCATCACGGGGTCGGTGGTCGTCTGGACGTAGCCGTTGGCGCTCGTCAGCATGGTGATAGCGAAGAGTCCCACCGGAACCAGGGCCACACCGAACCAGAAGTAGTTGGGGGCCAGCGCGGCGATCCCCGCGGTCACGCCGAAGGCTCCGGCGGCCCCGAAGATGATCCGCAGCCTGGGCCTTTGGCGTCCGGCGGACAGCAGGGCGCCGGCGACGGAGCCAATGGCCATAATGGAATTCATCAGGCCGAAGGCGCTGGCGTCCAGGCCGAATTCCGTGCCGACCATGGCCGCGATGAACAGCACAAAGTTCAGTCCCAGGGTGCCCACGATAAAGACCGCAACCAGCACCACCACGATGTCGGGCCGGAACCGCACGTAACGCAGGCCCTCCCGGATCCGTCCCTTGCCGGCCGACGCCCGGGGCAGCTGGCGCAGCGATGCCGAGGGAATCCGCCACAGGCTCAGCAGCAGGGCCACGAAGGTCAGGGTGTTGATCAGGAAGACCCAGCCGGGCCCAACAGCGACCGTGAGGACGCCGGCGACGGCGGGCCCGATCATCCGGGCCACATTGAAGGAGGCGCTGTTGAGCGCCACCGCGTTGGGAAGGTAATCGTCGCGGACCAGTTCGGAGACGAACGTCTGGCGCACCGGGGCATCGAGGGCGGAGACAACACCGAGCAGCAGGGCGAAACCGTAGACATGCCACAGTTGCGCGGCCCCGGAAATCACGAGGACGCCCAGGGCAGCGCTCAGCACCGCCATCGCCGACTGGGTCAGGACGAGCAGCTGCTTGCGGTTGAAACGGTCCGCCACCAGCCCGGCCACGGGGGCGAGGAAGAGTTGGGGCCCGAGTTGCAGGGCCATGGTGATGCCCATGGCGCTGGCGTCGTGTTCGGTCAGGTGGTCAAAGACCAGCCAGTCCTGGGCAGTGCGCTGCATCCAGGTCCCGATGTTGGAAATGATCGCCCCGATGAACCAGATCCGGTAGTTCAGGATGTGCAGGGACTTGAAGGTGGACATCATGTCCAGCCCTCACAGTGCAGCGCCCCGGATGGTTCCAACCGCTAGTCAGCCTGCGCTGCGGGCAGCCCGCCGGCCGGACCGTCGTCAGAGGCTTCGTCGTCTTCTGGGTCTTCGTCGTCCTCGGAGTCTTCGTCGTCTTCCGGGTCGTCGTCGTCTTCAGAGTCGTCGTCAACATCGTCGGCGTCGTATTCGTCGCCGGCCCCGTCCGCGTTGCCGTCGGCGTCGTCCGAATCGTCTTCCGGCGCCTCGCCGGCAGCGAATTCCGGCGCCTCGCCGGCCGCGAAGCCGGCGTCGAAATTGTCCCCGGCGTCCCCGGTGACCTCGGCATCCGGCAGGGGTGCCGGGCTTGCGGCTTCCGCGAGTTCATCCTCGCCCTGTTCATCGCCGGGACGGACCCGTTCGGCCCACGGGACCCATTCGGGCGCCAGGATCGAATCCTCGGAGGGCAGCAGGCCCAGCTCGTCGACCGTAACGACCTTGGAGCGCGAGTTGCGCGTGAGCACGGCGTACCACGTCCACCCGCCGTAGCCGGCCAGCTTCGATTCGAACAGGTGCGTGACCAGGCGGTCGCCTTCGCTCTTGGCAGCCAGGTGCCTGCCGATCTGCTCGGCCGGGGCGATGCCCTCCAGGGCGGCACGGGCGACGTCGACGGCGGCGGCCAGGAACGCGTCGGGCTTGCCGGTGCGCCAGACGGGGACGCCGGCGCGGGGCTTGGAGCCCTCTTTCGCCCCGGCTTTCTTGTCCCCGGAGCTCCGGGATGAGGTCTGATCAGTTTCCGGAGTCATCGCCGGGACCTACGCGTCCAGCTCGTCGGCAACCTTACGCAGGGCGACGGCGATCGCCTTGCCCTTGTTGCCTTCCGGGTATTTGCCCGCAGACAGCGTGCCGGACAAGTTGTCCAGAACGGAAACGAGGTCCTGCACCAGCGGGGCAAGGTCTTTCGCGCTGGGCCGCTTGGCTTTGGCGATGGAGGGCGTCTTGTCCAGCACCCGCAGGCCCAGGGCCTGGGCGCCCTTGCGGCCGTCGGCCACGCCGAATTCGACCCGGGTGCCGGCCTTGAGCTCGGTTATGCCCTCGGGCAGCGCGGACTTGGGCAGGAAGACTTCCTGACCGTCCTCGCCTGCGAGGAATCCGAAGCCCTTTTCCTTGTCATACCACTTGACCTTGCCGGTAGGCACGTAATCAACCCTCTTCGTTCTGCTGGTGACACGGCCGGCGGCCACCGCATCCGCATGGATATGCGGGTTCAGGGTATGGCTGCCTGGACCGTATTGGTCTGTTCCTTCAAGGTTATCCTGCCTGGCCTACTTTGGCCGTTTGGGGCGCGGGACAAGCCGGGCTGTTAGCGTTAGCTCCATGACTCCACTGCGTTTCCGGCGGCCACTGTTGATCGTCGCGGCCGCCGCCGCCGTCCTGTCGCTCGCGGCCGTCGGCGTCGTGATGGCGATGGCCTTCAATAACGCCGTGTCGCCCGTCTGGATCACCTCCACTGCCCTGTACGGGCTTCCCCTGGCTTTCCTGCTGATGCTCCTGCTCATTGTTGACGGAATTGCAGCACGGCGGCGGACCCAACGGCCAGACGAAAGGTAGCGTGGCACTGATGTCCCTTATCCGCGCGCTCAGCAAGGAACTGCAGGCACGCAGCGATGACTCGTTGCGGGCCTTGTTCTCCGCGCGGCCGGACCTCATCTCCCCCGGTGTGCCGGACTTCGCCGCCCTCGCCGCCCGGGCCAGCGGCCGCGTCAGCGTCCAGCGGGCCCTGGAGCGGCTCAACCGCCCGGAAATGCAGGTCCTCGAAACCCTGCACCTGTGCACCAACACGGACACCGGGCACAGCGCTTCTGCCCCCATGCTGAAGAAACTCATCAACGGCGCCACGCTGGGCTCCATCGAGAAAATGCTGCACTCGCTGCAGGAACTGGCCCTTGTCCACCGGGCGGAACCGCCGCACGGCGCCGCGCCGGCCGCCGGCACGAAGCTGCGGTATTACCTGCCGGTGGGCAGCCTCAAGGACGTGATCGGGATCTACCCGGCCGGCCTGGGGCGCAGCTACACCGAACTCGTGCGGCTCCAGCCCGCCTTCGCGCAGCGCGTGGTCCAGCTGGTCGCGGAGCTGCACCGGAACGGGGCGGCGATCTCCCCCGCGGCCACGCCGATGGAGGCCGCCCTGTCGCTGCAGCACTGGACCGCCACGCCGGAGTCTCTCCGGCAGATCCTGGCCGGAGCCCCGGAACGCACCACGGCGCTGCTCGCACGCTTCGGCAACTGGGCCATGGGCGCCGTGCCGCAGGCTCAACGGCGCGCCTCCGTCCTGCACGAGGCCGCCGACGTCGGGCCCGTGGACTGGCTCCTGGCCCGCGGGCTGCTCGTGCCGCTGGACGCAGCCCACGTGGAACTTCCGCACAGCGTCGGGGTGTCCCTGCGCGGCGGCTTCGTCATTGAAAAGTTTGCACTGACGCCCCCGGTGGCGCGGCTGGGTACTACGTCTGCGGCACTGCGCCGCAATGCCGCCCTGGGCGCGATCGCCGAGACCCTGCGGCTGGTCGGTGAGCTGCTCTATGCCGTCCGCGAGCAGCCCCTCGTCACCCTGCGCAGCGGCGGCGTGGGGGTCAGGGAGCTGAAGCGCCTGGCGGACGCCCTGCGGCTTGAGATGCACGACGCCGGGGTGCTGGCGGAGCTGTGCGCCCTGTCCGGCCTCATCCGGCTGGACGTGGACAGTTCCGCCTGGGTCCAGCCGCCGCAGCTGGAATGGCTGGCGCTTCCCAGGCAGGAGCAGTGGCTCTGGCTCGTCAACGCGTGGCTCGCCAGCGAACGGGCCCCCTCTCTGGTCGGACAGCCCGTCAACGGCCAGGCCACGGTCCCGGCCCTCCACCGCGGGGCAACCGGCAGCACCATCAACGCGCTGTCGGCCGAGGCCCAGCGCCCGGACGCTCCGGTGGTCCGGAAACGGATCCTGGAAATCCTGGCCGAGCTGACCGAGGAGGCCGCGGCGGCGGACGGGCAGGCCCCGGTGCTGGACGCGGCGGCAGTGCTGGAGCGGGCCGACTGGGCCCAGCCGCGGATGGCACGGCGTTTCAGCTCGCTGATCCGGGGGGTCCTGGCCGAGGCGGAGCTGCTGGGCCTGATCGGTTCGGGCGCGCTCAGCCAGATCGGTGCGGCCATTGCCGCCGAACAGCCCGACGAAGCGATGGGCATCCTGGGCGAACACCTGCCGGCCGCCCTGAACCATGTCCTGCTCCAGGCCGACCTCACCGCGGTGGCGCCAGGCTACCTCGCACCGGAACTGACCGAAAAGCTCCTCACCATGGCCGACGCCGAAGGCCAGGGCCCCGCCACCATCTACCGTTTCTCGGTCTCCTCCGTCCGTCGCGCGCTCGACGCGGGCCAGGATGCACAGACGATGCTCGATTTCCTGGGCCTGCATTCGGCCACGGCAATCCCGCAGCCGCTGAAGTACCTGATCGAGGACACCGCCGCGCGCCATGCCAGGCTGCGGGTGGGGTCCGCCGCGAGCTTCATCCAGAGCGACGACGAGACTGCGCTCCTGGAGCTGCTGAACACCTCCGGCGCCGCCGGCCTTGGTCTGGTCCGGATCGCACCCACCGTGCTGGTCACGCACGCAGGTGTCCGGGAGACAGCGCAGGTCCTCCGCAACCTGGGTCTGTCCCCGGCCGTCGAGGAATCCGAGGCAGGAGGGATCCGGCTGCGGCGCACCACTGCGGCGGCCGGCAGCGTGCGGCCGGTCTACAGTGCCCCGCGCACCGCCCCGCCGGATGCCGACGTCGACGCCCAGCTGGCCGTGCTGCGCAGCGAACGCCCCTCCGCGGGCGGCACCGACAGGCAGCCCGCGGTGGCCCCTGGCAGCGAAGAGGCAACCCAGCTGGGGCTGGAAACCCTGCAGAAGGCGATCCGCCTCAAACAGCGCGTGGTGATGAACGTCGTCGACAGCATGGGGAATGCCGTGCGGGAAACGGTTGTTCCGGTAGCTGTGAACGGTGGCCGGGTCCGGGTGTTCGATCCGGACAAGGAAACAGAACGCGTACTGTCCATCCACCGGATTATTGACGTAGAGGCCGCAGAGGAATTGCTCCAGTGAACGATGGACCGCTGATCGTCCAGAGTGACAAAACCATCCTGCTCGAAGTCGACCACGAACTGGCCACCGAGGCACGCCACGCCATCGCCCCCTTCGCCGAGCTGGAACGCGCCCCGGAGCACATGCACAGCTACCGGCTCACCCCGCTGGGCCTCTGGAACGCCCGGGCCGCCGGCCTGGACGCCGAAAAAGTGCTGGACACGCTGCTGAAGTACTCCCGCTTCCCGGTACCGCATTCCCTGCTGATTGACGTCGAAGAGACCATGTCCCGGTACGGCCGGCTGCGGCTCGAAAAGGATCCCCAGCACGGCCTGGTCATGCGCACCTCCGACTATCCGGTGCTGGAGGAGGTCAGCCGCGCCAAGAAGATCGCCCCGTTGCTGGGGCCGAGGATCGATGGTGAAACCGTTGTCGTGCATTCCTCCCAGCGCGGGCAGCTCAAGCAGCTGCTGCTCAAGATCGGCTGGCCCGCCGAGGACCTGGCCGGCTACGTCGACGGTACGCCGCACCCCATCATGCTCAACGAGACCGGCTGGAAGCTCCGCCCCTACCAGCAGCTGGCGATGGAGAACTTCTGGGCCGGCGGCAGCGGCGTCGTCGTGCTCCCCTGCGGGGCCGGCAAGACGCTGGTCGGTGCCGCCGCGATGGCCACCAGCTCCACGACCACGCTGATCCTGGTGACCAACACGGTCTCCGCCCGGCAGTGGAAGGACGAACTGCTCAAGCGGACCTCCCTCACGGAGGAGGAAATCGGCGAATACTCCGGCTCCGTCAAGGAAGTCCGCCCCGTCACGATCGCCACCTACCAGGTCCTGACCACCAAGCGGGGCGGGCTCTACCCCCATCTGGAGCTGGTGGACGGCAACGACTGGGGACTCATCATCTATGACGAGGTCCACCTCCTGCCGGCCCCGATCTTCCGGATGACGGCGGACCTGCAGGCGCGCCGCCGGCTGGGCCTGACCGCCACTCTGGTCCGCGAGGACGGCCGCGAGGGTGAAGTTTTCAGCCTGATCGGCCCGAAGCGTTACGACGCGCCGTGGAAGGACATCGAGGCGCAGGGCTACATCGCGCCCGCCGACTGCGTCGAGGTCAGGATCGACCTGCCCCGCGACGAACGCGTGGCCTACGCCATGGCCGAGGACGCGGACAAGTACCGGCTGTGCGCCACGTCCGAATCCAAGACCCTGGTGGTGGAACGGCTTGTGGCCGAGCATGCCGGCGAGCAGCTGCTGGTGATCGGGCAGTACATCGACCAGCTGGACGAGATTGGCGAGCGCCTGCAGGCGCCGGTGATCAAGGGCGACACCTCCGTCAAGGATCGCCAGCGGCTCTTTGACGCCTTCCGCGCCGGCGAAGTGCAGACTCTCGTGGTGTCCAAGGTCGCCAACTTTTCCATCGACCTGCCCGAGGCATCGGTTGCCATCCAGGTTTCCGGGTCTTTCGGCTCCCGCCAGGAGGAAGCCCAGCGGCTGGGCCGGCTGCTGCGGCCCAAGAAGGACGGCCGCGCCGCGCGTTTCTACTCTCTCGTGGCACGGGACACCCTGGACCAGGACTTCGCGGCCAAGCGCCAGCGGTTCCTGGCCGAACAGGGTTACGCCTACCGGATCATGGACGCCAAGGACGTCGGCACCAGCTCCCCCACCGACTGATCCGCACCCCTCGCCCGGGCCGGGCGCCCCGGGGCTTTAGCCTGCTAGTCAGTGGAGGCCAGCAGGTCCAGGATGAAGCGCGCCATCTCAAGCCGGCCGGACACCAGCGCGCGCAGTTCCTCGGAATCCGGTTCGGCCAGCCGCTGGGTCGCGACGGCGGCGAGCCCGGTGAACACAGCCATCGAGGCGGCATGCCCGCGCCGGACGTCGGTCTCGCTGATCCCGGCGTCGAAGTCGGCGAGACCTTCGCAGTAGGCGGCGAGGCACAGCGGCTCCAGCGCGTACAGTTCGGCGCCGCGCATCTGGCCCTGGTTGACCCAGCCGGCCAGCAGTTGGCCGAGGTCAAACCCCGGGCAGGCGAAACCGTAGAAGCCCCAATCGATGACGGTGAAATCTGACCCGGGCGCGACGCCGGATCCCGTTCCGGGGCGGATCAGCAGGTTTTGGGGACTGGCGTCGCCGTGCGCCGGAAGTGAGGGGAGCCGGCAGATGTCATCCAGCAGTCCGTCCGCGCGGGCTGTGAGCCGGCGCAATCCCGCGATCAGGGCCGGGTCCGCCGCAGCCGCCACCGCCGGGTGCGACCAGAGGTCCTCGCCCAGGATCCCCGGGATCAAGACGGACGCCGCAACGCTGTCCAGGTAGAACCGCAAACCCTCATGGCCGCGCACCGCACCTCCTGCGGGGCCGCGGTCCCGGACTTCGGGACTTCCTGCCAGCCGGCCCAGGAACCGAGCCGCGTCAACAAAGCGCTGCTCCGTCCACGCAGTTGGTGGGGCCTCGGGGACGTCCTCCATCCAAATCGCCGTCCGCTGGGCATCGAACGCGTCCAGTCGGTAGATCTCCGGCATTCGGCCGCCCGCAGGGAGCACCGAGGACAGCCCCGAAGCGTAGACCTGGGCTTCCGTTTCCCACGGAAACTTCGCCGCCAGTTCCGCCCTCTGGCTTTCCGGAACCTGCCCGATGGCGGGCCACAGCAACGGTGACTGGATCACCTTCACGACGGTGCTGAAAGTCGCCGTGCCCACCGTCCCCCGGGGACCCCCGCAGCCCGTCCTGGCGGTTCCGCAGACGCGCCAGAGCCCGCCAGTGGTCATGTTGAACGCCGGTGGCCCGAGTTCCTCGGCAGAGGCGGACAGCAACTCCGCGTCAGGCTCGGCCAGGCACGCCGCCGCAATCCCGGCCAGGATGGCCGAACCCGGGTCGGCGCCGGCAAGGATGTCCATATTCATCAGATCGACGGCCATGAGACGTCACCTCCCAGTCTGCCCGGATTGCGGCCCTCCCACTACCGTGTCATGGCGCTGATCCCGACGGAAGGCCTCCGCCTGTCCGTGCTGGCGGAACGGACCGCCATCGGGCATTCCCGGCGGATCACCGCCGAAACGGAACGCAAGTGGGCAGCCGCCCTGGGGCCGGAGCGCTGGGGCCGGAGCGCTACCGGGAGTTTCGGAGCGCACTGCGTGAGGTCAGCCGGCTCGCGCCGTGAGGGACGTCCATCCAACACACATCCTCCATTCAGAAAACTCCCAGAGTCTGGGAGGATTATGGGAACCATGAAAAAGAACGGTCCCGAAGCCAAGCTGCTGGTCGTCGATGATGAACCGAACATCCGCGAGCTGCTGTCCACTTCCCTGCGCTTTGCCGGTTTTGAAGTCGTTTCCGCGTCCAACGGGCGCGAAGCCCTGGCGGCGGCCGATCTCCACGCCCCCGACCTGGCTGTTCTGGACGTCATGCTGCCGGATATGGACGGTTTCACTGTCACCCGCCGGCTGCGCGCCGCAGGCAAGCACTTCCCCGTGCTCTTCCTGACCGCCAAGGATGACACCGAGGACAAGGTTATGGGGCTGACCGTGGGCGGCGACGACTACGTCACGAAGCCGTTCAGCCTCGACGAGGTAGTGGCACGCATCCGCGCCGTACTGCGCCGCACGCA
Source organism: Arthrobacter sp. PsM3 (assembly GCF_030433895.1). Lineage (GTDB taxonomy): Bacteria > Actinomycetota > Actinomycetes > Actinomycetales > Micrococcaceae > Arthrobacter. The sequence goes on from NZ_JARUXE010000001.1 coordinate 123,620, forward strand.
GCCCCTGCAGGACGACGATGCGGTCATCCGCGTCGATGACCTCGAGCTCGACGACGACGCCCACGAGGTGCGCCGCGGCGGCACCGTGATCGAGCTGTCCCCCACCGAATTCAAGCTCCTGCGCTACCTCATGCTGAACCCCAACCGTGTGCTGTCCAAGGCGCAGATCCTGGACCATGTCTGGGAGTACGACTTCAACGGGGACGCCTCGATCGTGGAGTCCTACATCTCCTATCTGCGCCGCAAGGTGGACATTGATCCCGATGCCCCGGCGCTGATCCAGACCAAACGGGGCGTCGGCTACGTGCTGCGGACGGCCGAGAAGCGCTGACCTTGCTGCTGCACCGGTGGAAGTCGGCGTCGCTGCGGTCGCAGCTCGTCGCCATCATGACCGCGCTGATGCTGGTGGCCCTCACTGCCACCGGCGCCGGTACCCTGACCCTGCTGCACAGCTATCTGCAGGGGCAGGTCGACGACAAGCTCCGGGCCGCGGTCGCCTCGGTCCGCCAGCAGCAGTCCTTCAGCCAGCTGCAGGACCAGAACCAGAGCATTCCCACGGACTACTCGCTGATGCTCTTCACCCCGGGGCAGCCGCCGCTGCCGTTCGGCGGCAACAAGGAACTCCACCCGGACATCACCAGCATCACCCCGGCGGACGCCGCCGACCGCCAGCAGATCCCCTTCCAGGTCCGCGGAACGGATGGGCGCAACTGGCGGGTGGTCGCCCTCAACGTCGTGGACAGCAACGTCCGCAGCTCCGTGGTGGTCATCGGACTCCCGCTGTGGCCGGTGGATTCGGTGATGGAACACGCCGTTCTGGTGGTGGTCGGCGTCGGGCTGCTGACGCTTGTCCTGGCCTTCTTCATCGCCACGTGGAGCATTTCCCGGTCCTTCCGGCCGCTTGCCCGGGTCGAGAAGACCGCCGCGGCGATTGCCGCGGGCGACCTCTCCCGGCGCGTCGAAATCGAAAACCCCAATACCGAGGTTGGCCGGCTGGGCAGCTCCCTCAACGCCATGCTGGCCCACATCGAGACGGCCTTCGCCGCCCGGATGGCCTCCGAGGCGCGGATGCGCCGCTTCGCGGCCGATGCCTCGCATGAACTGCGCACCCCGCTGGTGACGATCCGCGGCTTCTCGGAGCTGTACCGGCACGGCGCGCTGTCCACCCCGGAGGATGTGGCGACCGCCATGGGCCGGATCGAAAGCGAGGCGAAGCGGATGGGGACCATGGTGGAGGACCTGCTGCTGCTCGCCAGGATCGATGAGCAGCGGCCGCTCCAGCAGAAGCCTGCCGATCTGCTGCTGATTGCCAACGACGCCGTGGTGGACACCCAGGCCAGCGACCGCGGCCGCACCATCTCGCTGACCGGGCTGGACGGCCGTCCCCCCGGGCCTGCCCCGGTGCTCGGCGACGAGGCCAAGCTGCGGCAGGTGGTGGGGAATCTCGTGGGCAACGCCCTGCGCTACACCCCCGACGGCACGCCCATCGAACTGGCCGTCGGCGTCCGGAGCTCCGGGGACGGCACCCGGCAGTCCATCATCGAGGTCCGTGACCACGGCCCCGGTGTCCCGGAGGAGGAAGCGGCGCGGATCTTCGAGCGGTTCTACCGCGCGGACACGTCCCGGACCCGGGAAACCGGCGGCAGCGGGCTGGGGCTGGCGATCGTCGCGGCCATCGTCGGTTCGCATTCGGGCACCGTCAGGGTTGCGAAAACCGACGGCGGCGGCGCCACCCTGGTGGTCAGCCTGCCGTTCCTGGATGAGACCGCCGAAGACGCAGGGCCGCATGCCGGCTCCCGTACCGGGTCAGGAACACGCGCCGGCGCCGGCTCCGGCGACACCGCCGGGGAGTAGCCTGCCGGGTCTCCCGCTGCTTTTCCACATACCGTTGAGCGGCCGTTCCCCGGGTACCCCGGCCTGCCTACGCTCGGAGGGTCCGGAGATTCCGGATCAGGCACTGTTGAGAGGTCATCCCATGAGCATCATTTCCGTCGATACGGAACTCCTCCAGCTCAAGTCAGCGAACGTCAAGGCCACGGTCGACCGCATCAGCGCTGACGTCCAGTCCATGAAGCGCGGCCTGGACGAGCTGCAGGCCAGCTGGCGCGGCTCGGCCGCCACCAACTTCCAGGCGCTCGTCGCGGAGTGGGCCCTGACCCAGGGGAAGGTCGAGGCTTCCCTTGCCTCGATCAACCTGGCGCTCAACTCCGCGGCGGCGAGCTACGCCCAGGCCGAACTGAACAACACCCAGCGTTTCAGCTGACCGCCCCTCACGGCTCCGCAGAAGGTCTCAGGCTTCGGGGGTGCCCTGGTGGAAGCGGAGCCGCCATTGGGCGCCGTCATGGACCCACAGGGAGCTGCGCAGGGCCGATCCGGACCGGGTGTGGCTGCGGTACGTCAGGAGGACGGTCTGCGCATCCAGCCGGTCGGCCCCCAGCATTTCCAGCTCGGTCGGGCCGCCCGGCGTCTCTTCCAGGGACATCATCACGGCATCCCGGGTCCAGATCCTGCCCGAGGTCCCGATTTCGGTGAAGTCCGGATGCAGCAGCACCCCGGTACGTCCGAAGTCGCCGCGCGTTTCCGGAAGGAGGAGCTCGCGCTCAAGTGACTCAACGATCGCTTCCGGGCTCGCGTCGGTCCCTGGGGCGGGCGTGGTGTCCTCGTCGAGCTCACTGAAGAGATCGGGTTCGTCGAAGAGTGTCGGCACCCCGAACAGCTCGTGTCGGCCGGACGGCACGGGCGCCTGGGGCGCGGCCTGCACGGCTGCGGGTACTGCCTGGTCTGCAGGAGCTGCCTGCCCGGCTGCCGGAGCTGCCTGGGCTGCGGGAACAAGGTAGCCGGCAGGGGCACCGAACCCGGGACCCTGGCGCACGGCCACGCCCTGCTGGTAGGCCGTGGCGGCAGCCCTGGCGCGGTCATCAGCCGCCTCGTTCAGGTCATGCCCGGCGTGGCCGCGCACCCATTCGAATTTGTATTTGCGCCCGACCAGCGCCTGGTCGATGTCCTTCAGTAGCTCGACGTTCATGACGGGTTTGCCGTCGGACTTGCGCCAGCCCTTGCGCTTCCAGCCCGGCATCCACTTGGTGACGGAGTTGATGACGTACTGGCTGTCGCACAGGATGTGCAGGTCCTCGCCCGGCATGTGTGCGGTGGAGCGGAACAGGTCCAGCACGGCCATCAGCTCGCCCATGTTGTTGGTGCCGTGCGGCCATCCGCCGGCCCGCCAGCAGTCATCGTTCACGTACCAGGCCCATCCGGCCGGGCCGGGATTTCCTAGAGCCGAACCGTCGGCTGCTGCTGTAATCGTCACTGCACCATCCTGCCAGACCCTGCCGCCGTTGACGCCCGCGCGGACGGTGACGGTGGGGTGCCTGTGGTCTGATGTGCGCCGGACGGAGGCTGGACAGGGGCTGGACGGGGGTTAACGCCGACGGCGGCCCCACCCGAAAGAGGGACCGCCGTCGTTGAACTGTTCGTTCAGCGCTGGACTATTCAGCGCCGGAAGCCGGGTGGTTAGAAACCGCCCATGCCTCCCATGCCGCCCATGTCGTCGCCGCCGCCCATGGCCGGGGAGTTCTTCTCCGGCTTGTCAGCCACAACGGCCTCGGTGGTGAGGAACAGGCCGGCAATGGACGCCGCGTTCTGCAGGGCAGAGCGGGTGACCTTGACCGGGTCGTTGATGCCGGCAGCCAGCAGGTCGACGTATTCGCCGGTTGCTGCGTTCAGGCCGTGGCCTGCAGGCAGGCCGCGGACCTTGTCGACGACGACGCCCGGCTCGAGGCCGGCGTTGAAGGCGATCTGCTTCAGCGGGGCGTCGATGGCAACGCGGACGATGTTCGCACCGGTTGCCTCGTCGCCTTCGAGCTGCAGGTTGGCGAATGCCTTGGCACCGGCCTGGATCAGGGCAACGCCACCGCCGGCGACGATGCCCTCTTCGACAGCAGCCTTTGCGTTGCGGACAGCGTCCTCAATGCGGTGCTTGCGTTCCTTGAGCTCAACTTCGGTTGCGGCACCGGCCTTGATGACTGCAACGCCGCCGGCAAGCTTGGCCAGGCGCTCCTGCAGCTTCTCGCGGTCGTAGTCCGAATCGGAGTTTTCGATCTCGGCGCGGATCTGGGAAACGCGGCCAGCAATCTGGTCAGCGTCGCCTGCACCCTCGACGATGGTGGTCTCATCCTTGGTGACAACGACCTTGCGGGCGCGGCCCAGGAGTTCAAGTCCGGCGGTCTCAAGCTTGAGGCCGACTTCCTCGGAGATGACCTGGCCACCGGTGAGGATGGCGATGTCAGCGAGCTGCGCCTTGCGGCGGTCGCCGAAGCCCGGGGCCTTAACGGCGACGGACTTGAAGGTGCCACGGATCTTGTTGACGATCAGGGTGGCCAGGGCCTCGCCCTCGATGTCTTCGGCAATGATCAGCAGCGGCTTGGACGACTGCATGACCTTCTCGAGGACTGCAACCAGTTCCTTGACGTTGGAGATCTTGGAGTTGACGATCAGGATGTACGGATCCTCAAGGACCGTTTCCTGGCGCTCGGCGTCGGTGACGAAGTAAGCGGAGATGTAGCCCTTGTCGAAGCGCATGCCTTCGGTGAGTTCCAGTTCCAGGCCGAAGGTGTTCGACTCCTCGACGGTGATGACGCCTTCCTTGCCGACCTTATCCAGGGCCTCGGCAATCAGTGCGCCAATCTCGTTGTCACCGGCAGAGATGGACGCGGTGGCGGCAATCTCTTCCTTGGTTTCGATTTCCTTGGCGGAGGCCAGGAGCTCGCGGGTGACGGCTTCGACAGCCTTCTCGATGCCGCGCTTGAGGGACAGGGGATCAGCGCCGGCCGCGACGTTGCGCAGGCCTTCCTTGACCAGGGCCTGAGCCAGCACGGTAGCGGTGGTGGTTCCGTCGCCAGCGACGTCATCCGTCTTCTTGGCAACTTCCTTGACCAGCTCGGCGCCGATCTTCTCGTAAGGATCGTCCAGCTCGATCTCCTTGGCGATGGAAACACCATCGTTGGTGATCGTGGGGGCGCCCCACTTCTTTTCGAGGACGACGTTGCGTCCACGCGGGCCGAGGGTGACCTTGACGGCGTCGGCGAGGATGTTCAGGCCCCGCTCAAGACCGCGGCGTGCCTCTTCATCAAATGCAATGATCTTGGCCATAACGGCAGTAGTCCTTTCGGGACAGTCGTTAAGAATGAACCTTTGCTGCGGTGCCCGCGACGGACGATCCTTGCCCGGCGGCCTCTGTATGCCGCTGGGCCAGGGATCTCACCCCAGCCAGGTGTTTCTTTCGCTCCCGGATCGGCTGCTGCAACTTCGCGGCCGGGCGAACCGGGCGTCGTTTTAGCAGTCAATACGCGGGAGTGCTAACTCAATAATTAGCACTCCCCCGGGGAGAGTGCAAGCAGCGGGCGTACCGGGGTGCGCCACACCGGCCTGCTGGCGGCCCGCGGGAGGACGCAATACGCTACGGGCGATTAACTGCCGCCGCTGGTGGCCGTTTCGCTGCCGCTCATGGTTGCCCGGTTGTCCGCCCCGTAGGTGTAGACAATGTAGTTTGCGGCGCTGACGTCACCGTTGGAATCGAAGCCGATCCGCCCGGACTCGCCGTCATAGTCAGGGCGCTTGCCCGCCCGGATGGCGTCGAGGCACTCCTGGTAGCTCTTGCATACCGCGGCTTCGCCGGCGGCCCCGGCGCCGCCGGACGCCTGGGCCTTGCCGCCCGAGACGGCGATCAGGCCGGCCGCAATGGAGGTTCCGGCGTCGTCCTGGGCTGCGGCGGCCGCGATCGCCGCGAGGTTGACGGCGTCGTACGTCTCGGCTGCGAAGCTCATATCCTTCAGTCCCGGGTCGACGGAGACCAGCTCGGCCTGGAAAGCTGCGGAGGCAAAGGTTCCGGGAAGGATCCCGCGTGCACCGTCGAGGGCACTGGAACCCAGGCCGGAACCGTATTGGCTGACCGCACCGTCGCTGAGGATGAGCTTCTTTCCGGCAAGGCCCGCGTTGTTCAGCTCGGCGATGGCGCCCTGGGCACCAGTGCGGGAGACCAGCACGACGGCATCCGGGGCCGCTGCCTTGGCGGCAGCGGCCGCCTGCTGTGCGTGGCCCGGCGCGAAACCGGCGACGGTGACGGGTCCGAGGCCGGAGGCCTTGGCCGCGGCGGCGACCGCGTTGGACACGTCCTTGCCGTAACTGCCTTCCTCGAACACAACGGCAAGGGTTGCCGCACCGTTGTCCTTGGCGAGTTTGACGAGGACGGAGGCCTGCGCGATATCCGCCGCCGCGGTACGGAAGTAGTAGCCCTTGCTCTGGTAGCTGCTGAGCCCGCTGGCGGTGTTTGCGGGGGAAATCATGGCGATCCTGGCGTTGGCGAGGACATCGATGGCGGCGGGTGCCCGGCTGGAGTCCGTCGGGCCGATGACGACGTCGGCTTTGGCCGCCACGAGTGCCTTGGCCTGCGCTGCGGTGTCTGCGCTGATGGTCTCGGGGAGCAACTCCACCGGTTTGCCCTTATGGCCGCCCGCGGCGTTGATTTCCCTGACGGCGAGCTTCGCTGCGGCCAGCTGGGGGGCATTGAGGAAGTTCTGCGGGCCGGTGTTGTCGAGGATCAGCCCGATCCGCAGGGTGCCGTCGCCGCTGGCGTCGGCCGTCTCCACGCGGGCGCCGCCTGCGGGCCCCAGGCACGCGGTCATGGTCAGCGCCGCCACCGCAGCCACGGCCGCGGCGCGGCCCAGCCGCAGTGCACCGCGCCGGCGTGGGGCGGTGCTGACGGCGGCCCGCCGGACGCAGTCAGTTTCGGCGGCGGCCTTATCGATAGGGTCCTTCTCGGTAGCGTCGTTTTCTACAGGGGCCGGCGGCGCAGCGGCGGAATAGGTCACGGGGCGGGCCGGACGCTTTCGGCCTGCGGGCCCTTTTCGCCCTCGCCGACTTCGAGTTCAACGCGCTGGCCCTCGTCCAGGGCGCGATAGCCCTCCCCTGCAATGGCCGACCAGTGCACAAAAACGTCCGCCCCGGAATCGTCCACGGTGATGAAGCCGTAGCCCTTTTCGGCGTTGAACCATTTGACGGTTCCCAATGCCATTGGTGTCCACACTTTCAGTCGGCTTGCGGGCGGCGCACCACAGCGTGCGCCGCGGACGCAGAATGCAAAACGCAGAATGCAAAACGCAGAATGCAAAACGCAGAATGCGCACGCAGTCCGCAAAATACTGTACCCACAGCCTCCGACCGGAGCGCAGGGCGCGTGCGGCTTGGGAGGCCAATAGTTATTCAGGCGTAACCGGGGGGGACTACTGGAAGCCCGGCGCCAACACTACGACCAGCGGCAGCTGGAATTCGGCCGAGTCAACCACCGTCGGAATGCCCAGGAGTTTTCCGAGGGCTTCAGCATTACCCTTTTGCGCAGCGCCGCTGTAGAAAACGACGGAGCGCTGCTGAGGCACGCCGCCCCAGTTTCCGGTCGAGCCTACCGTCCAGCCGGCGGTGGTGACGGTCCCGCCCACCCGGTTCGCCAGGCCCGCAGTTGAGGTGGCGTTGAAGACCGCCACGGGCTGTGTCTTGTCGATTGCGGCGGCCGCGGCGGGGGTGGTGGCCGTGGCGGGGGTGGTGGCCGTGGCCGGCGTCCCGCTGGCTGCCGGGGTGGCCGGAGCCGGGCTTGCTGTCGGGCTGGCCGACGCCGGGCTGGAGACTGCCGGGCTCGAGGCTGTGGGGGCGGAGGATGCAGCGGCGCTGCTGCCGCCCTGTTCGGCCGATACCGCCTGGGTGTTTCCGGCGGAGGAGAACCCGAGCTTCGGCAGGAACAAGAAGGCCACGAGGCCGACGGCCAGGGCTGCCGCGCCAACGGCCAGGATGGGACCCAGACGGCGCCGGCGCCGGGATTCGGCGACTGCGCGGTGGACACCCTGACGTGTGGAGGTCTCCGGGACCCGATCAAATTCATCCCGAGCGTATTTGGTCATGGTAAAAACGACGTCCTTGCATGTTTCTGACGATTGTCTACGCCGGCATCCGCGCGGGAATCCGCGCGTCCGGTTGTGCTTTACGCGTCTGAGCCCAAGCGGCGGGCAGTGCGCGCACGTTGGCGTGACGTACGTAGTCTACGCAATCTCTTCACCAACATGGGATCGTGGGCCAGCGCATCCTCGGTGTCAATGAGGGCGTTGAGGATCTGGTAGTAGTGCGTCGCGGAGAGGTCGAAGAGCTCCCGGATGGCCTGTTCCTTGGCTCCGGCGTACTTCCACCACTGCCGTTCCAGCGCCAGCATTTGCTGGTCCCGGCTGCCCAGCGGCGACTCGGGGCTCGTCCCGGCGGAAACTGGTTCCGCCGTGGAAAGGTGTTCTTGCGCTTGTTCGGCCACGACACACTCCCTGGCTGGATCCGGTAAAAAGTCTTCCCCCATGTTACGGGCGAATAACAGCGTTGTCATTTGCCACCCTGCGAGAATGGGCCCTGTGCATACCTCAGACCCGCCTGATTCCGATGCCCTGTTCGAGCTGGAGCCCTCACCTGCCGAAGCGGTCGGCTTCGCTGAGCTGGCACTGCGGCCGTTGCCTGACCTTGTGGCCCCGGACTGGGCCGAGGCGCTGGTCCCGGTGGAAGGACAGCTTCGCGATGTCCTGGCGTTCCTGGGCCGGGAAGTCGCGGAGGGCCACGCGATCCTGCCGCAGCCGTCGAACGTCCTCCGGGCGTTCCGGCAGCCGCTGTCCGCAGTCAGGATATTGATAGTGGGCCAGGACCCCTATCCGACTCCCGGCCATGCCGTCGGGTTGTCCTTCGCCGTGGACGGCGCCACGCGGCCCATTCCGCGCAGCCTCGCGAACATCTATAAGGAACTCGACGCCGATCTTGGCCTTCCTCCGCGGGTCCACGGGGACCTCAGCCGTTGGGCTGACCAGGGGGTACTGCTGCTCAACAAGGTCCTCAGCGTCCGGGCAGGGGAGGCCGGCTCGCACCGGAACAAGGGATGGGAGGCCATTACGGCGGCAGCGATCAGCGCCGTCGCGAACCGCGTCAGAGCCGACGGCACACCCGCGCCGCTGGTGGCAATTCTGTGGGGCAAGGATGCCGGGGCCGTCCAGCCGTTACTGGGTTCCACGCCGGTGATCGCCAGCGCCCATCCGAGTCCGCTGTCGGCCGCGCGCGGGTTCTTCGGCTCCCGGCCTTTCAGCCACGCCAATAGGCTGCTCCGCGAGCAGGGGGACGGCACGGTGGATTGGGAACTGCCGCCGCTTCCCTAACCGGCTTGACAGTCGGGGTCCCGCCCAGGCTTCTTGGCTAGGCTTAGCTCCATGACCTCAGTTCCCGCCTCCACCTCGGCCACCCGGAAATCACGCCCGCAGACCAACCTCACTGTGCTGCGCCGCGAGCAGCTCTCGCCGTATATGGTCCGGATCATTGCCGGCGGCCCGGGCTTCGCCGGCTACGTCAACAACGCCTTCGTGGACCGCTACGTCAAGATCGTGTTCCCCCAGCCCGGAGTCAGCTACGGGGAGCCGCTGGATCTCTGGGAGATCCGCGAGTCCATGCCGCGGGATCAGTGGCCGCACACCCGGACCTACACCGTCCGCTGGGTCGACGAGGCTGCGGCAGAGCTTGCCATCGACTTCGTGATCCACGGCGACGAAGGCCTCGCAGGGCCCTGGGCCGCGTCCGCCCGCCCCGGGGACACTCTGATCTTCACCGGCCCTGGGGGCGGCTACAACCCGGATCCGGCGGCGGACTGGTACCTGTTTGCGGGCGACGAGTCCGCGCTGCCGGCCATCGGCGCCGCGATCGAATCCCTGCCCGCGGAGGCCCGTGGCCTGGCATTCCTCGAGGTGGACGGCGCCGCCGACATCCAGGGCATCGCCGCGCCGGAGGGTGTGGAGTTGCGCTGGCTCTTCCGCGGCGGGGTGCCGGCCGGGGACAGCGGGCTGCTGGTCACGGCAGTGCGCGACGCCTCCTGGCCGGACGGCCGGGTGCAGGTCTTTGCGCACGGCGAGCGTGGCTACATGAAAGGCCTGCGGGAGGTACTTTACGGGCAGCGGGGGCTGGAGCGCTCCCAGGTCTCCCTGTCCGGATACTGGGCGAAGGGCCGCGTGGAGGACGATTTCCAGGCGGAGAAGAAGCTCCCGATCGGGACGATCTAACGGCGCACGGTCCAACGGCGCACGAGCTAGCAGTCCAAAGGCCCACTGGCCCACGGCGCACGAAGCAACGGCCCTCGAGCTAGCGGCGCCGTGCCCGCCGTCGTTCGTTGCTGGCCAGGCCGCGCGTCAGCGGACGGGCGAGCGTGTCACCGAGCACGATGCCTGCCGCGACCCCCATCACGATGGCCCCGGCATTGAGCATGCCCCCGGCCCCCAGCAGGATCTCCGATTCCTCAATCGTCAATACATACATGGACCGGAATATGGTGAGACCGGGGAGCAGGATCAGCGCGGCTGGAACGGCAACCACCAGCTGCGGGGCGCCCATCCGGAGCGCAACCACGCGGGCCAGCAGGCCAATGGCGACGGCAGCGACTGCGGGCGAAAAGCGCGGCCCAATGCCGAGCGCTCCTCCCCCGATCAGCACCAGATAGCCCACCACGCCCACGGCGGCGGTCGGCAGCAGCAGGTTCCAGCTGGTCTGTTCGGTGATGCCGATCATCAGCACCGCGACGGCGATCAGGATGACCACCACCCATAAGGGATACGCCGGCGGGAATGTTTCGGTGACATCTATGGATTCCATCCCCGTCATATCGCCTACCACGAAACCCACGGCGATGCCGGCGACGAGCGCGCCAAAGGTCAGCATCGTGGAGAGGAACCGGCCCGCCGCAGTGACCGGGAATCCGTTGATCGCATCCTGGACCGACGACACGAGGCGTCCGGTGGGCAAGAGCAGGAGGATCCCGCCGACAACCACGATGGCCGGCGGGATCTCGATCCCCGCCGGGCTTCCGAACCGCCACAGCAGCAGGGCTACGAAGGTGACCAGGAACGAACAGGATGCCGTGATGAAGAAGTCCGGGGTGCGCCAGCGGCCCAACTGCCGGGCCAGCAGGCTGACCAGCAGGTTGGACCCAAAGGCCACCGCGGATGCACCGGGGCCGCCGCCCAGGACTCCGACAAACACGGCGGAGAAAACCCCGAACGCCACGGTGACCATCCAGCGCGGGAAGGGCTTGGCGCGGTGGGTGATCTCCTCCAGCCGGCGGACAGCCTCCTCGCGGCCCACACCGCCGGCGACGATTTCCGTCACCAACTGGTGGACCTGGGAGAGCCCGGCGTAGTTGTTGGTCCAGGACCGCACGACGCGCAGCAGCGAGATCGGGGTCTGGTCCTTGGGGGCGTAATTAATGGCCACGGATTGGTTGGTGATGTCCACTTCGATGTTCTTCAGGCCCAGCGCGGCCGTGATGGCGATGATGCTGGTTTCCACCTCGAGTGCACCTGCACCGTACCGGAACATGGACTCGGCCAAATGCAGCGCGAAGTCGATGGTCTTGCGCGCGGAGGTGTCCACCCCGCCCACTTGGATCATCGGGTTGGCATAGGGGCTGCCGGCGAGACGGTCCACGATGCTCATCGGCGCGGTGGGCGGGTTCTCGCCCTGCACCAGCCGCCGCAGCATGCGTTTGGCGGCGGCGTTCTGGCGCACCTGCGTCGCCGACATCGGCTCGGTCTTGGGCAGTCCATCGGTTTGCGGCCTGCGGCCGTCGGGTGGCGTTGTCATTCGTGCGTTTTCGATTTCCGTGGCTGCCGGTCTAGTAGAACTGCTGGCCGGTGCGGCGGGTGTAGATCTGGCGGGCAACGCGTTCCCCGGCGGCCATCCAGGCCTTGTACTTCAGCGGCCTCAGCACCTGGTCATAGCAGCCGACAAAGTCAGTCACGGTCTTGCTGAAGCTGGTCTTGAACAGGCCCAGGCCGTGGAACGGGTTGGAGGTGTCCTTGAGCTGGTCGCTCGGCGGCGTGCCGCAGAAGTCGTATTCGGTGCAGCCGAGTTCCTTGAGCTGGTTGATGGCCGTCCACTGCACCAGGTGTGAGTCACCGTACTGGTTGCGTTTCTGCAGCGAGCCGCCGTCCTTATAGGTCGCCTTGCGGCCGTAGTTGATAACGAAGGCGCCAACCGACGGAACATCGTCTTCGTAGACGAACAGGAGGCGCCCCTGGCCGCGGTTGATGAAGTTGGTCCAGAACTGGCGGTAGTACTCGTACTCGCGGACCCGGACCTGGGATTTGGCTTCCACAGTGTTGGTCATCAACGCGTACATGGCGCGGAAGTTCTCTTCGCTGGGCTCCATGGTGTCGACCTCCACACCCTCGCGGATGGCGCGGCGGACGGCGTTGCGGCCGCGGGAGTGCAGCTTGCGCAACAGCTGGTTCTCTTCCGGGGAGATGTCCAGCAGTGCCGTCGAATCGTTGGGCTGGAGGTTGTGGGTTTTAACCAGGCCGGCACCTTCGATCACGCGCCGGGCCTCATCGGACAGCACGATGTCCGGCTCAATTTTGATGGCGAAGACCCCAAGCCGTGCCCGCTTCACGAACTCGGCGTTGGCCGCGGCGATGCCGGGGATGTCCTCAACAGCAGCCACATCCGGACCCTTGATCAGGTACCAGAGCTTCCCCAGGAGCGGGAAGGACTTCTCCAGGATGAGGTTGTAGCTCGTGTAGTCTGCCGTCTCGTAGACAAGGTGGAGGGGCTTCCAGCCAAAGTGCTGCTTGACCTCGGCGAAGGCCTCCGATTGCAGGAGATTGCCGCCATTGGGGTTCGCGGTGACGTGGGTGTCCCAGTTGGCGATCTCTTCGGCAGAGGCAAAACGGGCAGTGAATTCACGCAAGGGTGCGGCATCCAATCATTGCGGTACGAGCGTCGGCGGCATGCGGACATGCAGGTTCAAGTCTATCTGCCCGGCCCCCTGCTCCCGGCCGGGGAGGAGCGCTACGCTGGAAGCATGCCGTCTGATCAGCAATCATTGACCGCAGGATCCGGACGCCCGCGGAACGCGGCCGGACAGCGCGCGGTGGGACCCCAGCTGCTGGGGCTGCTGGCCTTTCTCGCGGCCTCTGCGCTGGTTGCGGGGCTGGGCGGACTCGCCACCGCCAACAACGTCAACGGCTGGTATGCCACTGCGGACAAAGCTCCCTGGTCGCCGCCGAACTGGCTGTTCGGGCCGGTCTGGACCGTGCTCTACACCGCGATGGCCGTGGCCGCCTGGCTGGTCTGGCGCAAGCGGACCGAGGGGACCCGGCCCGCCCTCACCGCCTACGCAGTCCAGCTCGTGCTGAACCTGCTGTGGACGCCGGTCTTCTTCGGCCTCTACCCGGCGCTCGGCACACCCGCTTTGTGGATCGCTTTCGCGATCATCGTGGCCCTGGCGGTCGCTGTGGCCGTCACCGTGCTGTACTTCGGACCGATCAGCCGCACCGCCGGGCTGCTGTTGCTGCCCTACCTCACCTGGATCGTGTTCGCCTCGTCGCTGAACCTCTGGATGGCACTCAACAACTGAGTCAGCATTCGACCACGTTCACGGCGAGGCCGCCCATGGCCGTTTCCTTGTATTTGGAGCTCATGTCCTTGCCGGTCTCGCGCATGGTGACGATGACCTCGTCGAGGGACACCCGGTGGGTGCCGTCGCCCCACAGGGCCATCTTGGCGGCGTTGATGGCCTTGGCCGCGGCGATCGCGTTGCGTTCGATGCAGGGGATCTGCACGAGCCCGCCGATCGGGTCGCAGGTCAGTCCAAGGTTGTGTTCCATCGCGATTTCCGCGGCGTTCTCGACCTGTTGGGGTGTGCCGCCCATGACTTCGGCCAGCCCGGCCGCGGCCATCGAGGATGCCGAGCCGACCTCACCTTGGCAGCCGACCTCGGCGCCGGAGATCGAGGCCTGTTCCTTGTAGAGCACCCCGATGGCCGCGGCGGTCAGCAGGAACTTGACGATCGTCTCGTCGCGGTCGGCCTGGGTGGCCTTGTCCATGCCGGGGGCGAAGTGCAGGGCGTAGTACAGCACAGCCGGGATGATGCCGGCGGCGCCGTTGGTGGGGGCGGTGACCACGCGGCCGCCCGAGGCGTTTTCCTCGTTTACGGCCAGGGCGATCAGGTTCACCCATTCCTGCCAGTACTTCGGGTCCCGGAAGTCGGGGTCCTGATCCAGGGTTTCTTTCATGAGGCGTTCGTGCCAGTCGGGCGCCCGGCGGCGGACCTTGAGCCCGCCGGGCAGCAGCCCGACGCGCTTGAGGCTGACCTGGACGCAGGATTCCATCACGGAGTAGATGTGCAGGAGCCCCTCGCGGATCTGCGCCTCGGTGCGGGAGGCACGCTCGTTGACGAGCATGATCTCCCCGATCGAGAGACCTTTGGACTGGCAGCGGCCCAGCAGTTCCGCGGCGGTGCGGAAGGGCAGGGGTAGTTCCTTTTTGGATTCGTCGAGTTCCTTCAGCGCCGCGTCCTCCTCGCCCTCGCGGACGATGAAGCCGCCGCCGACCGAGAAGAACGTCGCCTCGTGCAGGACGGCGCCGTCGGCCCCGGACACGGTGAAGGTCATGCCGTTGGTGTGCCGCGGAAGGATGGTCAGCGGGCGCAGGACCATGTCCTGCACCCCGTACGGCAGCGCCACGCCTGTCCCTTCCCCGCCGAGCTGCAGGGTGCCGGTTGCGGCGATCGTGGCGAGGCGTTCCTCCACCTCCTCGGGGAGGATCAGCTCCGGATGGAAACCTTCCAAGCCGAGCAGGATCGCGGTCATGGTGCCGTGGCCGTGACCGGTCGCGGCGAGGGACCCGTACAGGTCCACGCGCAGCGACGCCACCCGCTCCAGCACGCCGGACGCCTGGAGCTCCCCGGCGAACACCGCCGCAGCCCGCATCGGGCCCACGGTGTGCGAACTGGAGGGCCCTATCCCGATGGAAAAAAGGTCAAAGACTCCAACAGCCATTGTTGTTCCTAACTAGCTCAAACTGTGGCCCGGCAGATGGTCCTGCCGGAAGGCGGTGCGGCCGCCGGTCGGCGGCGGTCCCGCCGGATGCACGACGCCGGGCGGCAGCTTGTGGCGGCGGCCCGGCGTCGTGATCGGTACTGCTTCTACTACCTGTAATACGGCCCTTAGGCGAGGTTGGCAACCGAGGGGTAGAGCGGGTGGGCGGCGGCGAGGGCCTCCACCCGGTGGCGCAGACCGGAGAGGTCCGCGCCGGCGTCGGCGGTCAGTGCCTCCGCGATGATGTCCGCCACCTCGGCGAACGCCGCCTCGCCGAAGCCGCGGGTGGCCAGGGCGGGGGTGCCGATCCGGAGCCCGGAGGTGACCATCGGCGGGCGCGGGTCGAACGGCACGGCGTTGCGGTTCACGGTGATGTCGATTTCCGCGAGGCGGTCCTCGGCTTCCTGGCCGTTGAGCTCGCAATTGCGCAGGTCCACCAGGACCAGGTGCACATCGGTGCCGCCGGAAATCACGTTGATGCCCTTGGCGGTGACGTCCGGCTGGACCAGACGCTCGGCGAGAATCCGGGCGCCGGCGAGGACACGCTCCTGGCGTTCCTTGAACTCCGGGGACGCGGCGATCTTGAAGGCCACGGCCTTGCCGGCGATCACGTGCTCCAGCGGGCCGCCCTGCTGGCCGGGGAACACGGCGGAGTTGATCTTCTTGGCAATGTCGGCGTCATTGCTCAGGATGATGCCGCCGCGCGGACCGGCGAGGGTCTTGTGCGTGGTGGAGGTGGTGACGTGGGCGTGCGGCACCGGTGAGGGGTGCAGCCCGGCTGCGACGAGCCCGGCGAAGTGGGCCATGTCCACCATCAGGTAGGCGCCCACGGAATCGGCGATCCGGCGGAACTCGGCGAAGTCCAGCTGCCGGGCGTACGCGGACCAGCCGGCGACGATCAGCTTCGGCTTGTGCTCCTGGGCGAGGCGTTCGACCTCGGCCATGTCAATCCGGTGGTCATCCTCGCGGACCTGGTACGGGATGACGTTGTAGAGCCGGCCGGAGAAGTTGATCTTCATGCCGTGGGTGAGGTGCCCGCCGTGCGCCAGGTTCAGGCCCATGATGGTGTCGCCCGGGCGGATCAGGGCGTGCATCACGGAAGCGTTGGCCTGCGCGCCGGAGTGCGGCTGGACGTTGGCGTATTCGGCGCCGAACAGGGCCTTGACCCGGTCGATGGCGAGCTGTTCGATCACGTCGACGTGTTCGCAGCCGCCGTAGTAGCGCTTGCCCGGGTAGCCCTCGGCGTACTTGTTCGTCAGCACCGAACCCTGTGCCTGCATCACGGCCCTGGCGGTGTGGTTCTCCGAGGCGATCATCTCCAGGCCGTCGCGCTGGCGGGTGAGTTCGTCGTCGATCTTTGCGGCGATCTCCGGGTCCAGGGCGGACAGGTCCGCGTCCAGGGATGCGGAGACGACCTGCTGGTAGCTGGTAGTTGCCTCGGCCGCGCTCACAGTTCGCCGCCGTTCTTGGATGCGTACTCCTGGGCCGAGAGCAGCGGACCGTCGGACTCGGCGGCGACCTTGAAGAGCCAGCCGGCACCGTAGGGGTCGCTGTTGATCAGCGCGGGGTCATCGACGACGGCCGGGTTGATTTCGGTGACCTCGCCCGTGACGGGGGCGTACAGGTCAGAGACGGACTTGGTGGATTCGACCTCGCCGCAGGTCTCCCCCGCGGTCACGGTGGCGCCGACCTCGGGCAGGTCCACATAGACGATGTCGCCCAGCGCATCCGTGGCGACGGCCGAGATGCCAATGGACACAAGGTCCCCGGCTTCCCGCGCAACCCACTCGTGCTCGTCGGAGTACTGCAGTTCAGGGGCAACTTTTGCCATGTTTTTTTCCTAAGTCTTGGAGTGGTCTTGGTGCTGAATCTATTGGGGCCGGGTTACCTACTGGCCTTGGCCGCGGAGCCGGCGACGGCACCGGGACGGGCCCGCTGGGCTACTTCTGGCGCTTGTAAAACGGAAGTGCGACAACTTCGAAGGGTTCGGTCTTGCCGCGGAGGTCGATGTCCAGGGTGGTGCCGGGTTCGGTGAACTCGACGTCGACGTAGGCCATCGCGACCGGGTAGCCCAGGGTGGGGCTGGGCTGGCCGGAGGTGACTTCGCCGACGGTGTTGCCGTCCTTGAGGACCGGGTAGTGGCCGCGGCCGGCCCGGCGCCCGAGGCCCTTGAGGCCAACGAGTTTGCGGCCCGCGGTGGATCCGGCGCCGGCTTCCTTCCTGGCGGCGAGGGCCGCCTTGCCGACAAAGTCGCCTTCCTTGGAGAGCGCCACGACGGGGCCGAGTCCGGCAGCGAACGGGTCGCCGTCGAGGGAGAGTTCGTTGCCGTAGAGCGGCATGCCTGCCTCGAGGCGGAGCGAGTCGCGGGACGCGAGTCCGGCGGGCGTCAGCTCACCGTCTTCGGCGATCGCGACGAGCGCCTGCCAGAGGGCGGCTGCGTCGTCGTTGGCGACGAAGATCTCGAAGCCGTCCTCACCGGTGTATCCGGTGCGGGCCAGCAGCAGCTCCCGGCTGGTGCCGCCGAACATGAAGGGGACGTCGACGGCGGCGTAGTACTTCAAGCCGGTCACGAGTTCGTGCTGCGCGGCCGGGACCAGGCGCAGGAGGATCTCCTGCGCCTTGGGGCCCTGCACGGCGATCAGCGAGGTGTCGGCGGAGGCGTCCTGGACGGTGACGTCGAAGCCTCCCTCCTTGCCGGACACGGCACGCTCGGCCAGGGCCGCGGCGACAACCTTTGCGTTGCCGGCGTTCGGGACCACGAGGAATCTGTCCGTGCCGTCGGCCCCCGCCGGACGGCGGTAGGTGATGAGGTCATCGATGATGCCGCCGTCCTCGTTGCAGATCAGCGAGTACTTGGCCTTGCCGACCGCCATCGCGGAGATCCTGCCGGCCAGGGCGTAGTCCAGGAAGGCTGCGGCGTCGGGACCGGTGACCCAGACTTCACCCATGTGGGAAAGGTCGTAGAGGCCCGCGGACTTGCGGACGGCGTGGTGCTCGGCCAGTTCGGAGCTGTATTTGAGCGGCATCTGCCAGCCGCCGAAGTCCGTGAAGGAGGCGCCGAGCTTCTTGTGCTCTTCGTGGAGGGACGTGTAGTTCTCAGTCATCGTTGGCTGTCCTTAGTTGGCAGAGTCGTCGGGGTGAACTGCTGTGTCTTCTTCGAAGGATTCGAGGGGAGGGCAGGAGCAGATCAGGTTGCGGTCGCCGGCTGCGCCGTCGATCCGGCCGACCGGCGGGAAGTACTTGTCCTGCTTGAGGTGGTGGACCGGGAATACAGCCTGCTCGCGCGGGTACTCCCGCGCCCAGTCGGTGCTGATGACGGCGGCCGCGGTGTGCGGTGCGTTGCGCAGCGGGCTGTGCTCGACGGTGAAGTCGCCGTGGGCCACCTGGTCGATTTCGGCGCGGATGGAGATCATCGCGTCGATGAAGCGGTCGATCTCGCCAAGGTCCTCGGACTCGGTGGGCTCGACCATCAGGGTCCCGGCCACCGGGAACGCGAGGGTGGGTGCGTGGAAGCCGTAATCGATCAATCGCTTGGCCACGTCTTCCGCGGTGACGCCGGTCTTGGCCGTGAGTTCGCGCAGGTCCAGGATGCACTCGTGCGCCACGAGTCCGCCCTCGCCGGTGTAGAGCACCGGGAAGAACTCGTTGAGGCGGGAGGCGATGTAGTTCGCCGCGAGCAGCGCGGACTTGGTGGCCTCGGTCAGTCCCCGGCCGCCCATCAGCTTCACGTAGGCCCAGGAGATCGGCAGGACACCGGCGGAGCCGTAGCGCGACGCAGAGATCGGGGTGCCGCTGTCGCCGTTGGACGGATCGGCGGCGTTGCCGGGCATGAAGGGTGCCAGGTGGGCCTTGGCCGCGACCGGGCCGACGCCGGGTCCGCCGCCGCCGTGCGGGATGCAGAAGGTCTTGTGCAGGTTCAGGTGGGAGACGTCGCCGCCGAACTGGCCCGGCTGGGCCAGCCCCACGAGCGCGTTGAGGTTCGCGCCGTCGACGTAGACCTGGCCGCCGGCCGCGTGCACGGAGTCGCAGACCTCGCGGACGTCGGCGTCGTACACGCCGTGGGTGGAGGGGTAGGTGATCATGATCGCGGACAGCGCGTCCTTGTGCAGCTGGATCTTGGCCTGCAGGTCCGCGTGGTCGATCGTGCCGTCCGCGGCGGTGGCCACGACGACGACTTTCATGCCGGCCAGCACGGCGGACGCGGCGTTGGTGCCGTGCGCGGAGGCCGGGATCAGGCAGACGTTGCGCTGGGCGTCGCCGCGGGAGAGGTGGTAGCCGCGGATTGCCAGCAGGCCGGCGAGTTCGCCCTGGGACCCGGCGTTCGGCTGGATGGACACCTGGTCGTACCCGGTGATCTCGGTCAGCTGGGCTTCGAGGTCCTCGATCAGTTCACGCCAGCCGGCGGTCTGGGATTCGGGGGCGAAGGGGTGGATGGAGGCGAACTCCGGCCAGGAGATGGCTTCCATCTCGGCCGTGGCGTTCAGCTTCATGGTGCAGGAGCCCAGCGGGATCATGGTCCGGTCCAACGCCAGGTCGCGGTCCGACAGGCGGCGGATGTACCGCAGCAGCTGGGTCTCGGAGCGGTGGGTGTTGAACACCGGGTGCTGGAGGTAGTCGGACGTGCGCTCGACGGCGGGCTCCAGGGCGAACCCTTCCGTTGAACCGGATTCTGCGTCGGTGACGCTGGCGCCGAAGGCGGCGACGACCTCGGCGACGATGGCCGCCGTCGTGGCTTCATCGGTGGAGACGCCCACGGTGTCCGCGTCGATGGAGCGCAGGTTGATGCCCTTGGCCTCGGTGGCGGCGATGATCTCTGCTGCCTTGCCTGGCACCGAGACGGTGATGGTGTCGAAGAAGCTGGTGTGCAGCACGTCCAGGCCAGCGGCCTTCAGCGAGGCGGCGAGCGTCCTGGCGTGGCCGTGGGTGGTCTCCGCGATCGCCTTCAGACCGTCCGGGCCGTGGTAGACGGCGTAGAAGGAGGACACGATCGCCAGCAGGGCCTGCGCGGTGCAGATGTTGGACGTGGCCTTCTCGCGGCGGATGTGCTGCTCGCGGGTCTGCAGCGCCAGCCGGTAGGCGGGGACGCCGGCGTTGTCCTTGGACACACCAACGAGGCGGCCGGGCATGGACCGCTCAAGGCCCTTCTGGACCGCCATGTAGGCTGCGTGCGGGCCGCCGAAGAACAGCGGCACGCCCAGGCGCTGGGTGGAGCCGACGGCGATGTCGGCGCCCTGCTCGCCCGGAGGGGTGATCAGGGTCAGCGCGAGCAGGTCCGCGGCGACGGTGACCAGGGCGCCGCGTTCCTTGGCGTCGGCGATCACCGCGGCGTGGTCGAACACCCGGCCGGAGACGCCGGGCTGCTGCAGCACGATGCCGTTGATGACGCCGTCGGGAAGCCCCCTGGACAGGTCGGCGACCTCGACCTCGAAGCCGAGCGCCTCGGCGCGGCCCTTGACGATCGCGATGGTCTGCGGCAGCAGGTCGGCGTCGAGGACGGTCTTGCCGTCATGGGCGGCCTTGTTCTTGTTGGCCCGGCGCATCATCAGCACGGCCTCGGCGACGGCGGTGGCTTCGTCCAGCAGGGAGGCGTTCGCAATGGGCAGCCCAACGAGGTCCTGGACCATGGTCTGGAAGTTCAGCAGTGCCTCGAGCCGGCCCTGGGAGATTTCCGGCTGGTACGGCGTGTAGGCCGTGTACCAGGCCGGGGCCTCGAGGATGTTGCGGCGGATGACGGCCGGGGTGAGGGTGTCGTAGTAGCCCTGCCCGATCATCTGGACCGCGGTCTTGTTCTTGGAGGCCAGCTTGCGCAGCTCGGTGAGGACCTCGACTTCGCTGAGGGCTTCGGTGAGCTGCAACGGGGAATCCTGCCGGATGTCCTTCGGGACGGCCGTGTCCACGAGCGCATCGACGGTGTCGTAGCCGACAGCCTTCAACATGGCGTCGACGTCGGCCCGGCGACGGGCGCCGATGTGCCGGTCAACGAAGGACGTGGAGGCTGAGGTAACAGTCACAAGGAACTCCATAACTAAGGCGGCGCAGGGTACGCCGCATTGATTCGGGTTCCTCCCCGCTCTGTATTGGACCTGAGAGTTTCCGCACTGCCTTGCTCTCGCATGGCTCCGCTTGCACCGTCGGTGAGCACAGCATGTCCGGGGACAGCCTGCTACTTTCCAGAGTTGCCTTGCCGCGGCGGTACGTGGGCCTGAGAGATTCCTGGGGAGGATTTGCTCCTACGGCGCCTGCTTGTACCTACTTGCAGAACTCTCCCGCCGCAGATCAAAGGCATATTAAGTTGGCGTGACAACAGTCACAGCCTCCATTGTCCTATGTCCGGCCTGCGTCCGCAAACTAGTGACCCCGCCGTGGCGCGCGTTAAGCGCAAGCCCCTTCGCCGGCGACTTCGGCGGGGCGGGGCGGGGAGCGGCGGGCGGCCGGGCGGAGTGCCGCCAGGTCAGCCGCGGAGCCGGCCCAGTGCGGTGAGCAGGCTGTCGACGTCGGGGCCGACTTCCGGGAGCGGCCCGCCCGGGCGCCGCGCCAGCATGGCGTTGAAGTACAGCCCGTCCCCCATGTAGAGGACCGGCTTGGCCATGGCGGGCCCGACGTCGGCGGCCAGCAGGTCCAGCCAGCTCCCCTGGACGGCGGCGATTCTGCGCAGGGTTTCCTGGTGGGCCACTTCGGCCAACCGGGTGGCGGCGACGAAGGCCCTGTCCAGCGGGGTGTCCGCCCAGACAGAGGACTTGATGAAGTACGCGGCCGCGCCCTCCGGAGCGGAGGCCATGGCAGCGAGGTCGTCGGCGAGCAGCCGGTCCAGCCGTTCCAGCAGGACCGAAATCATCGCCTCCTTGTTCGGGAAGTGGTAGAGCAACCCGCCCTTGGAGACGCCGGCCAGCCTCGCGACCGCATCCAGCGTCGCGGCACGCTCCCCCTCTTCGATCAGCAGGGACTCGAACGCGTCGAGAACGGCCTCGCGGGCGACGGGTTTTCTGGCCATGGTTCCTATCATGCCCCCAGGCGGGGGCCGGTTCTTAACGGGTTCTCAACGGGCAACTTCTTAACTGTACCGTCCAGACGGTACAGTTAAGACCATGAGCAACACTTCCTTCACCCTCGGCAGCCCCGGCACTCTCGGCGGCAACGCCGCCGGAACCATGTCGCAGCGGAGCCCGCGCGCCCCTTGGCGCGACTGGCTGGCGCTGGCGCTGCTGATGTTTCCGGTGCTTCTGGTGGCCGTCGACAATACGGCCCTGACCTTCGCCCTGCCGGCCATCGCGCGCAGCCTTGACGCCTCCGGGGTGGAGCTGCTGTGGATCGTCGACGCCTATCCCCTGGTGCTCGCCGGCCTGCTCGTGGCAATGGGAAGCCTCGGTGACAGGATCGGCCGCCGCCGGCTGCTGTTTATCGGCAGTACGGGCTTCGCTGCCGTCTCGGCGGTCACGGCATTCGCACCCAGCGCCGAATGGCTGATCGCCGGACGGGCCGGGTTGGGATTCTTCGGCGCCATGCTGATGCCGTCCACACTGTCCCTGATCCGCAACATTTTCCCGGAGCCCAACCGGCGCCGGCTGGCCGTGGCCATCTGGGCCGCCGGCTTCTCCGGCGGCGCCGCGCTGGGCCCCATTGCCGGCGGCTGGCTGGTGGAGCACTTCTGGTGGGGCGCCGTCCTGCTCGTGGCTGTGCCGATCATCCTGCCGCTGCTGGCCCTGGGGCCGGCCTTGATTCCGGAATCCCGCGACCCGAACCCGGGCAGGGTGGACGTGCCCAGCATCATCATGTCCCTGCTGGTCATGGTGCCCGTGGTCTACGGCATCAAAGTGCTGGCCACGCACGGGCCGGCGCTGGAGCCGCTGGCCGCCATCACCTTCGGCCTGCTGATGGGATATGCCTTCGTCCGGCGCCAGCGGTCCCTCCTGGCCGGTGGCCACGCCAAGGACGCCGGCACCCCGGTCCAGGACGGCCCGGCGCCGGGAAACCTGGCACAGGCCGGCCGAGTGACCGGAAACCGCGCCGCTCCCCTGCTGGACATCAGCCTGTTCGGCAACCGGATCTTCAGCACCGCCATCGTCGCGAACGTGCTTGCCCTGTTCTCCTTCAACGGCTTCATCCTGTTCCTGGCCCAGCACCTGCAGTTGCTCGAGGGCCAGTCACCTTCGGAATCCGGAGTCGCCATGGTGCCCGCCCTCATCGCGACCGTCCTGGCGGGCCTGCTGGTAGTGCCGCTGGTGAAGAAAGTCCGTCCCGGCTTTGTGGTGGCCGGCGGGTTGCTGCTTAGCGCGGCGGGCTACTTCATGGTGGCCTTCGGCGACCACAGCAACGGCCCGGCGCTGCTGCTGGCAGCGCTGCTGGTGCTGTGCCTGGGCGTCGGCGCCGCGGAAACCATCTCCAACGACCTTATCCTGGGCGCGGCCCCGGCGGAGAAGTCCGGGGCGGCTGCCGCCATTTCGGAGACCGGCTACGAGATCGGCTCACTGCTGGGCACCGCCATCCTGGGGTCCATCCTGACGGCGTCCTACCAGGGCAATCTCCGGCTTCCCGCGGGCGCCGCCGAAGCGGCCCCCGCTGGGGCATCAGCCCAGGCCGGCGAGACGCTCGCAGGGGCCGTCGAGCTGGCGCAGTCGCTCCCGGGACCGCTGGAAGAGGCCGTGATGGCGGCTGCCCGTACTGCCTTCGACTCGGGCGTCCACATCACGGCAACCATCGCCCTGGTGCTGATGGCCGGGACGTCGGTTCTCGCCGCCGCCGTCCTCCGGAAAGTGCCGACCGCCAAGTAATTGGGGGCGAGTAGTTAAAGCCGAGCGCCCGGCGCCGGTGGAACCGGAGCCGGGCGCTGAAACTGCCGGGGGAACGCTACTTGCTGTCCGGCGTGGTGACGCTGGTGTTGGCGCGCATCGTCTCCGCGTTGACCATCCAGGCGTACTGCTCGAACTTGGCGATGAAGGCGTGCAGCAGGTCCGCCGTCGTGGGGTCCTCTTCGTCCACTTCGTCGTGGACCTTGCGCATGGTGCCGACGGCCGCCTCAAGCGCCGCGACGATCCGCTCGATGGCGTCCTTGGTGTTGATCAGGCCGGCCGGGAACTCGGCGAGCGCGGTGGACTTGGACACCGTGGAGCTGCGGCCGTCCGGCAGGGCGTGGAGGGCACGCATGCGCTCGGCCAGATCATCGGCGAAGGCGCGGGCGGCATCGATGATCTCGTCCAGCTGCAGGTGGAGGTCCCGGAAATTTGTCCCGACGATGTTCCAGTGCGCCTGCTTGCCCTGAACGTGAAGTTCGATCAGGTCCACGAGCACTGCCTGCAGGTTCGTTGTGAGCGTCGGTGTTGCTTTCATGCATCCTCCTGAGTGGTTGCGGCACCGTTGCATCAGGTGTCGCTAGGTCCGATATCTTCGACGCTACCGCAGGGCGCAGCAGGACCGCGACGGTCCGGGGAGAATTTCTCGGTCAGCTTACTAAGTCGGCTTACTAAGCTGGCAGGGAAACCTGCGCGGCGCTCAAACCGCCTCGTCGAGTACCGGTTCCAGCGGGAACATGGCCCTGGTGATCCCGCCCGAAGTCGCTTCTGCCAGATGGGCCAGGTAATCATTCCGGCGTTTCGGCGTGATCCGGGACTGGGGTTCGAAACCCTGCCCGGGGTCGTCAGCGTAGTGCGCGGCCAGGCCGTCACGCATGAGCCGGATGGCCTCGGCGCGCTGCTGGGAAACCGCCGCGTGGGTGGATCCGAGTTCGGCGGCCAGATCCTTGACGGTCCTGTCACCAAAGTAGATCTCCTCGACGACGTAGCGCATCCGCTCGGGGAGGGACTTCACCGCGGCGCGGAGGTACTGGAGCCGCTCGTCCGCGAGCACGGAGTGTTCGGGGGTCAGCGTCTCAGCGGCCAGCGTGTCAACAACAGCGTCATCCAGGGGCGTCAAAGTCCGGGAAGCGTCGGCAAGGGCTGCCTCGACGACACTCTGCTGGACACCCAGGGCCGAGGCAATCTCGTCAACGCTGGGGGTGCGTCCGAGGGCCGCGGCCAGGGTTTCCTGGACCGACATCGTTTCCTTGATCCGGCGGCGTGCAGAGCGGGTGGCCCAGTCGCTGGCACGCATCTCGTCAGCGAAGGCACCCAGGATGCGCCGGCGAGCGAAGGCACCGAACGGCACACCAAGATCCGGGTCGAAGGAGTCGGCCGAAGTGATCAGGGCAATGGCGCCCGCAGACGCCAGGTCATCGCGAGAAAGATGTGACGCCTTCGAGCACAAGTCTGAGACGAGGTAGCCCACCAGCGGCAGATGCTGTGTGACCATCTCGTTGCGTTCCACGCGATTCAATAGAGTGTCCCCCCGTGAGACAGGTTCCGGAAGCCTTAAAAGACCGAGAGCCGCGTCCAAAGTGGGCCCCGTGCCCCCCTGTGGAAGTCGGTGTTCAAAACCCGGGCGCAGCACCCAAGACGAAACCTATCACCTGAGTCACATTCTGCGTGTAACCTCAGGACAAAGCTTGGCTGAAAATGCGTTAATGCTTCTCAGCCGTGGCGGCAAGGTAAGGGGGCCCATGGGTGTAGGTGATCTTTCCGCGGCTCTCTGGCAGGAGCGGCGGCAGTTGGAAATTCTGCTATTCAGGCTGGAGACCCAGCGACTTCATGTCACGGCGGGGAACCTGCAGTGGCTGGGCTTCACGTCCTCTGAAGTGGAGAGTGTCCTCGACCGCCTGCACTTCGAAGCGTTAGCACGGAACGTCGATTCGGCTGCGGTGGCCGCCGAATGGGGGCTTCCTGCGCAGGCGACGCTGATCGAACTCGCCGCAGGGGCTCCCGCCGGCCCCTGGCCAGAGATCCTGCACGAACACCTTGACGGGCTGCGCGCGCTGCTTGCGCAGCTCCGGGATGCCGCCCACGCCAACGAGGAAGCGCTGCGCCAGCAGGGCACGTCGGTCCCGTCCGGCGGACAAGGCGCCGACGGTGCGGCGCCCCCTGCCTCGGACACTGCCCGGCTTCTGGATCAGCTGACGACGGCGGAGAATATTGAGCGCGCCCTGGCGGTCACCCGCCGCACTCCCCAGCCGCTCCTGGCCCGGTACCTCGACGGCAGCAGCGGCTGATCCAGCGCGGACTCAGTCCGTGCCCGGGGCCCGCTTAGTGGCGGCTGGCGGCGGCAATAGCCCCCGCAGTGCGTCTTCGGTGGCCGGGCCGGATTCCGCGCCTGCTTCAGCTGCCGCCAGGTTCGCCGCGGCGATGGCCTCGATGACTTCCCGGCGCTGGATCGGTACGCCTCGCGGCGCCTCAATGCCTATCCGAACACCGTCGCCGCGGCCCTCCAGCACCGTGATGACGATACCGTCGCCGATCATGATCTGTTCGCCCGGCTTGCGTGTAAGTACCAGCATTATCTTAATCTACCCTTCGCCCTGCGGGGCTGCCGACGAATCGTGCTGCTGATGCGCGGCCGGTGCCGGGCATCTCAAGTCCTGACCGGGTGGGCCGGCCCGGAGTCGATCCAGCCCACCGGCAGCCCAAGTGCGTTGACGGTTTCCGGTGTGGCGGTTTCAGACGCCCCCACAATTGCCACCGCGGTGATGTCCAGTTCTGCGGCGAGCACGCCCACCCAACGTGCAGAGTCCGCCGGCTTACGACCGGCGTCGACCACCAGCCACACCTGGTCCGCGGACAGCGCGGCGACCGACTGGAGCCGGGTGAGGGTGTCTCGGGCTTTCCCAAGGCCGAACGCCACCAGAACGGTCCGGTCCGTCAGGACGGCGTGGGCGCGGGCCGCCGTCGCGCCCTGGCGGCCTTCCACGTGCAAGTGGCCGTAAGCGGAGAGCTTCCCTGCCGTGCGCACATCGGCTCCGCCAGCGGCCGTGGACATGGCCAGGGCAGTGTCCAGGGCGTCGTCGCCGAGCCCCACCAGGACCACCAGGTCACCGGCCCCGCTGGGCGGAACCGGTATGGACCCCCGCGGTGCGGGGGGCGCAGGCGCCTGCGCCTGGCCCGCCGTCGCGTGGGCTGCTGCCGGATGCGCTGCCGCCGTCTGCTCCGCCGCGGCGGCCGGGGCGGTACCGGATGCTCGCCGGCTGTGGTTGCCGGGGGCGTCGGCGCCCGGGCCGCGCAGCCCGGCACCGAGCTGTTCGAGCAGTTCGGCAAAGTCAGGGGACTCCGTTGACAGTCCGCCGCTGCCGGGGCTGTGCAGGCTCAGTTCGGCCGCATCGGCTTCTTCGAGCAGGGCCGCGATCGCGGCGCCCTGCAAATCGTGGGCCGGTGCCGCACCCGTGAGTGCTGCTGCCGGACCAGGTGCCCCGGCCGGGATGTCCGGGTCGGGAACCACCTCGCCGGCAACGACCTCGCGTTCCTTTGCCACCTCGACGATCGCCTCGTAGCGGTCGCCGGCGAAGAGTCCGGCGATCCCGGGGCTGATGACGCGCTCTGCCGAGACGATGCGTGCCGCGGGGCCGTACTGCACTTCCGCCTTGCGCCGGATCTCCTCCAGCGAGGCGCCCTTAAGCCGATAGCGGTTCTGCATGGCGAACGACTCCTACTGTTTCGATCCGGACGTTGGCTGAGGTGACTTCGCGGTAGGACAGAACCGGCACAGCGCCGGGCTGCGCCCCCACGAGCCGGTGGATGGCCGGGCGGAGCGCCGGTGCGCAGACCAGCACGGCCGGGCGGTTGGCGGCGGCCGCGGAGTCGACGGCGGAACGGACGGAGCGGAGCACGGCGTCGAGCCGGTCCTGGCCCATCACAATCTGGCTGCCGCCCTCGGCGGGGCGCATGTCCTCGAGCATGGACTGTTCCAGGAGCGGGTCGATCATGATCACGTTTAGCACGGGCCCCTCCATGAACCTGGCCGTCAGCGCCGGGCCAAGGGCCTGCCGCGCGGATTCCACCAGTGACTCCGGGTCGGTGGAGACCTTGGCTCTGAGGGTGAGTGCCTCATAGATCCGGGCCAGGTCGTTGATCGGCACCTGCTCATCCAACAAGCCCTGGAGGACGCGTTGCAGTTCGGCGAGGGAAAGCAGCGCCGGCGTGAGTTCGTCGACGGCGGAGGGGCTCTGTTTCCGCACACCCTCGGTCAGGATCCTGACGTCCTCGCGGGACAGGAGCCTGGCGGCATTGGCCGTGACAATCGAGGATAGGTGGGTGACGAGCACCGAGACCCGGTCGATCACGGTGGCGCCGGTCATCTCCGCGTTGTGGCGCATTTCCGCCGGGATCCACTTCCCGGCCAGGCCGAACACGGGCTCTATCATTGCGGCGCCAGGGAGCGAGTCGAGGTTGTCCCCCAGAGCGAGCATCTGGCCGCTGGGGGCGGTGCCGCCGCCTGCCTCCACGCCGGCGATCCGGATTGAGTACCTCGCCGGCGGCAAATCGACGCTGTCCCTGGTGCGGACCGGCGGGATGACGAGGCCTAACTCCATGGCGATCTTGTGCCGCAGGGACCTCACCCGGGCCAGCAGGTCATCCGAGGCACCGGAGACCATGTCCACGAGGTCAGGGGCCAGCAGGATCTCCACCGGGTGGACGCGCATGTCCTCGAGGAGCTTCTCGTTGGGGTCCATTTCCGGGAAGTTCAGGGCGCTGGCCTCGGCCTCGCGGGCGTTTTCCTCCTGCCGCTGGCCCGCGGCGGTACGGCGTGAGGCCATGATTAACCCCGCCCCGACCAGAATGAACGGCAGGGGCGGCATGCCGGGGATCAGTGCCATCGCAATCGCGGCAACGCCGGCGATCATAAGTGCGTTCGGCGACTGCATCAGCTGGGTGGACGCCGTGCGGCCCATATCCGATTCGGAGTTGGAACGGGTCACGATCATGCCGGTGGAGACAGCCATCAGCAGGGCCGGGATCTGGGTGACGAGGCCATCACCCATGGTCAGGAGGCCGTAGGTGCCCAAGGCGTCGCCGATCTCCATGCCGCGCTGCAGCATGCCGATCGCGATGCCGCCGATGAAGTTGATGATGATGATGATGAGGCCGGCGATCGCGTCGCCCTTGACGAACTTCGAAGCACCGTCCATGGCGCCGTAGAAGTCGGCCTCGGCCGAAACTTCGGCGCGGCGTTCGCGGGCCTGCGTGTCCGTGATCAGGCCCGCGTTAAGGTCGGCGTCGATGGCCATCTGCTTGCCCGGCATCGCGTCCAGGGTGAAGCGGGCGCCCACTTCGGCCACCCGCTCCGCACCCTTGGTGACCACAACGAACTGGATGACCACGAGGATGAGGAACACGACGGCGCCGATGATCATGGATCCGCCCACCGTCACTTTGCCGAAGGCTTCAATGACCTGGCCCGCGTACCCCTCCCCCAGCACCAGCCGGGTGGAGGCGACATTCAGGCCCAGCCGGAACAGCGTGGCCACGAGCAGGAGCGACGGGAAAACGGAGAAGTCCAGCGGCTTCTTCACGAACATGCTGGTCAGCAGCACCAGCAAGGCCAGCAGGATATTGCAGACGATGAGAACGTCCAGCAGCGGCGCGGGCACCGGAACAACCAGCAGCAGCACAATACCGACGATGCCGACCGGCACGGTCAACGGGGCGAGCTTGTTCTTCATAGTGCGGTCCTTTCACAGACGGACGTTCGAGGAGTCTTCACAAGGCGGCTGCCATCCGGTGCATGCCGCGGGCGGCGCCGCGCGCCTTGAGTGACATCACGAACGCGAGAACGCCGGCCACCGCGCGGTAGAAGTCGACCGGGATCTCCTGACCCAGCTCACACGCGCTGTGCAGTGCCCTGGTCAGTGGAATGTCCTGGACCATCGGGACGTTTTTTGCCTCGGCCTCTTCCCTGATCCTGGCCGCGATGTGGCCCGAGCCCTTGGCGACGACACGGGGCGCCGACTTTCCGGGTTCGTACTTGAGCGCCACCGCGAAGTGCGTGGGGTTGACCAGCACGACGTCGGCGTCCCCGATTGCCGCGATCATCCGGTTCCGACTCATCGCCATCTGCCGCGCCCGCCGCTGGGAGCGGATCAGCGGGTCGCCTTCGCTGCTCTTGTTTTCGTCCTGGACTTCCTTCTTGGACATCCGGGTCTTTTTGCGGTTGCGGCGCATCACAACAAAGAAGTCGGCCGCCGCCAGCACGAGACCGGCCGCCACCGCGAACTGGACCAGCGAGGCTATACCGCCGCCCGCGGCCTGAACGACCCCGGATACGGGCATTCCTCCGGCCGTCAGGAGCACCGGCACCAGCCCCTGCACGACGCTGTAGAGGACCAGCCCCACGACGCCGGCCTTCAGCAGCGCCTTGATGCCGCCCCACACCGCTTGCATACCGAACATCCGCTTTAGCCCGTCGAGGACTTTGAAGTGCTCGAAGTCCAGCTTGAACTTCTTCAGGTGCACGCCGCCCTGAAGTGCGGCCCCGGCGAGGACCACGACGAACACCACCATCAGCATGGGCCCTACGATTCCGGCAATGGCGCCAAGCCCGTCCTCCAAGGCATTGACGGCCTTGCCGGGGTCCGGAGCCGCAACGATGCCGCGGATGCTGAAGAGCTGGTCGGTCGCGGCGTTGGAGGCTCGTTCCACCGTGGCCGGAAGCATGATGGCGGCAGCGCCTACGCCGACCCACGCGGTGAGGTCCTGGGAGCGGGAAAGCTGGCCCTTCGACCGGACTTCCTTCATGCGCTTGTCGGTGGCTTGCTCGGTTTTTTCCTGCGAGTCCGACATCAGCCCACCCCCAGCACCGTCTTGGCGGCTTGGCCGGCGAGGCTGGAGACAATCCTGGGCAGTGCCAGGAAGATGAATCCAGCCAGCGTGAGGGTGAGCAGGATCTTGAGCGGAAAGCCCAGGGAGAAGGCGTTGAGCGCCGGGGCCACCCGGGTCAGCAGACCCAGTCCGACGTCGGCGAGGAACAGGACCACTACCAGCGGTCCGGCGATCTGGACTGCGGCGAGGAACATACCGGTGACCGCCGTTGTCAGGGCCTGGACCGGCTGGGCAAGATCCAAGCCGCCGGCCAGCGGCAGTGCGCCGAAGCTGCCGGTGAGTCCGGTGATGACCAGCTGGTAGCCGTCGGAGGCGAACAGGAGCGCCAGCGCGGCCATCTGCAGCAGCCTGGTGAATTGAGCGCCGTTGACATTCATCTGGGGGTCGAAGGCCTGGGCCATCTGAAAGCCGCTGAAGAGGTCGATCAGGCTGCCGGCGGACTGGATGGCGGAGAAGATCACGAGAACCAGGAAGCCGAGGGCCAGCCCGGTCACGAGCTCCAGTACCACCCCGGTGAGGAAGCCGGCAGTGTCACGTGCCGTGTACCCGGCGGAGACCCGCTGGGACACCGCGAGGCCAAGCCCCAGACCTAGCATGGCTTTGACGCGGGCCGGGAATGCCTGGTGCGCGAAGGGCGGTGCCACGATCAGGAATGCAGTCATGCGGACGGTGGCCAGCAGTAGTGCTTCCAGCCACGTCGGGTCGATCGGGATGCCCACCTCACAGGCCCCCGAGCAGGGACGGGATCCTCGCGAAGAGGTCATTGGTGAATGAGACCATCTCCGAGATCATCCAGTGGCCGCAGACGAGCAGGGCAACCGCCACGGCCGCGGCTTTGGGTACGAAGGACAGAGTGGCTTCCTGGAGCTGGGTAATCGACTGGATCAGTGCGATGGCCAGCCCGACCACGAGCGCTGTCACCAGGACGGGGGCGGAGAGCTTGGCCGCGACAATCATGGCCTGGAGGCAGATGTCCAGGACTGCGTTGGCGTTCATCCGGTGCCCGCATAACTTTGCACGAGTGCCGTGATGATCAGGCCCCAGCCGTCCACCAGGACGAAGAGCAGGATCTTGAACGGCAGGGAGATCATCACCGGCGGGAGCATCATCATGCCCATAGACATGAGGGCGGCGGAGACCACCAAGTCGATCACGAGGAACGGGATGAAGATGACGAAGCCGATGATGAACGCGGCCCGGAGCTCCGAAATCATGAAGGCGGGGATGAGGGTCTGCAGGGGCACCGCCTCGGGGGTGGCCGGGTTTTCCGCGGCGGCGGCCCGGGACATCAGGGCGATGTCCTCTTCCCGGGTGTGGGACAGCATGAACTGTTGCAGCGGGCCGCTGGCAGCGCCGACGGCCCCGTTGAAGTCCAGGGTGCCGTTGAGATAGGGCTGGATCCCGATCGTGTTCATCTCGTTGATGACCGGCCACATCACAAAGATCGAGAGGAACAGGGCCAGGCCGGCGAGGACCTGGTTCGGCGGGATGGACGGCAGCGACAGTGCGTTGCGGGTCATCGCCAGGACCACAAAGATCTTGGTGAAGGATGTCATCATCAGCAGCAGCGCCGGCGCCACAGACAGCAAAGTGATGCCGATCAGGGTCAGGACCGCCGTCGACGGTTTGCCGTCGAGCCCGTTGATCTCGATGTTGACGCTGCCGCCGCCGGGGTTTGCCGGATCCGTCGGGGCGACCGGCGGGGTGGGATCGACGGGTGCCGCCTGGCCGGCCGAGGCGGTCAGCCACAGCAGCAGCACCGCGATCAGGACCGCGGCGAAGCACAGCGCCATGGCCCGGGCAGGCCGGATTGCACCGGGCCGGATCAGGTCAGGGCCGGGGGCTGTCGGGAATGCGGGGGCGGAAGCGAACCTCAGAGGGCGGATCAATTGCGGCGTCCGCTCCTGAGAGCGGCAGCAGCCTGCTTCCACGTGGAGCCGGCAAGGATAGAACCGTGCAGGGGCGGGTGGGCCGCCGTGCCCGAGTTGTTTCCGCGCGGCGCAGGCCCCCGCGCATGGGAGTCCCGGTGCAGGGTGCTGCGGCGTGGCAGCGGGGCGTGGGCGGGGCCGGAGCCGGCGGCGTCCGTGCTGTCGTCGGAAGTTTCTTCGAGACTGGCCTGCTGGCCCGGGAGCGGGTTGAAGCCAGCAAGGATCCGGGCAAATTCGCCGGAACCGCGCCGGGCCTCGGGAGCTGCGGCTTCCTCGGCTTCAGCGGGGATGTCACCGGTATGCAGGACGTTGACGGCGTGTTCGGTGACGCCGAGGAGGAAGCGCTGCCCCGAGGCGTCCACAACCACGACGGACGCTTTCTGGCCGACGCTCTGCCGGCTGACAATGGTCAAAGCGCGGTCGGCCCGGCGCCGTCCGGTGCCTTTGCCGAGCCGGCGTTGCAGGAGCCACATGAGGCCCAGCACCGCGCCCAGGGCCACGAATACCCGCAGCCCGAGGATCAGTGCGTCCATTCAGCTGAGTCCCTCGGCAACATCGAGGATGCGGGTGATCCGGACGGCATAGTCCTGGTCCAGGACCACCACTTCGCCGTGGGCTATCAGCCGCCCATTCAGCAGGATGTCCGCCGGGGCGCCGGCGGATCGGTCGAGTTCAATGATCCTGCCGGGTTCGAGGGAAAGCACGTCGCGGACCGACATCCGGGTGCGTCCGATCTCCACGGTCAGTGCCATTTCGATGTTGTTGATCCGGCCGAGGCGACCGGCAACGGCCTCACCGCCAGCGAACACGTCGCCGGCACGTTCCTGGCTGGTGCTGTGTTCACGGAGCCGGACAGCGAACCAGGCAGCGGCGCTGACGCCGTCGGACAGTTCGAAAACCGCTGTGTCAGGATCAGAGAGCAGCCCGGAGGCGTCAGACTCACGCAGGTCGCTCAAGACCCCGGCGCCGAACACCGAACTGGCGCTTTCCATTGCGGGGCGCAGCACGTCCGTCACCGAGACGACGCCGGACTGGGCTCCCGTCATGCCGCCGGCAGCTTCGTCGAGGAAGGCGCGGTCGCTCAGCATCAGCGCGAGGTCGGCGGTGACGGGGCCGACGAACGTAGCAGTGACGGCCTGGCGGGCGAAAGGCACTGCGGCGCGGGCCGGCACCATGGCCATCACCTTGAGCGCCACCGGGCTCGGCAGTTCTGCAACGAGCCGTTCCGCTGACGATTCGTGCCTGGTCAGGGTGATGCTCATCGGTGGTTCTCCTC
This sequence comes from Arthrobacter sp. PsM3, assembly GCF_030433895.1. Taxonomy (GTDB): domain Bacteria; phylum Actinomycetota; class Actinomycetes; order Actinomycetales; family Micrococcaceae; genus Arthrobacter. The sequence continues at coordinate 157,422 of NZ_JARUXE010000001.1, forward strand.
GATTGTGACAATGACGGCGGCCGCGCGGGACCCGTTGCGGGCAGGGGCGGCAGTGGCGAGCCGGGTGCCGTCCAGGGTGAGGTCAAACGGGCGGTTCTCCAGGTGCGGCAGGGGCAGGACGTCTCCCACCGCGAGGCCCAGGACCTGGCTGGGGGTGACATACGACGTCGAGAGCCGGACGGACAGTTCCACCGGAACCCGCTCCAGCTGGCCGCTGACCCGCGCTGCGGCGTCCCCGCGGTTGTCGGTAGGGTTGACCTTCTTGAGCCGGCCCAGCAGGAGTGCGGCAGGAACGGCGAGGGTGGCGGGGGCGTTCATGTCGCCGACGTTGATGGTGAACGCCGCGACGATCATCAGTTCGCTGGGGGCTGCGGCCTGGGCGAACTGGGAGTTGTACTGAATGGTGTCTACCCGGACTGTTTCGCTCAGCAGCGGTCCCAGGGAGTAGCCCAGGTCTTCCAGCGCCTCGTCCATGAGTCCTTTGATAAGGGCCTGTTCAATCTGTGTGAACTTCCGGTCCGGCATGGCCGCATCGCTGGAGGCGCCGAGCATTCGGTTTACCCAGCCGAGCGCGGCGGGGGCGGGGAACTGCACCACGATCCTGGAATCGTTGCCCTCGACGGTGCACAGCACCATGGTGGTGACTGCGGGCAGGGATGCTGCGTATTCGTCGTAGCTGAGCATACTGACGTCTTCAAGCCGCACCACGGATTTGACGCGGACCTTGGCGGTCAACTGGGTTCCCCACTGGCGGGCGTAGGTTTCAAAGGCGAGTTCCAGGACGCGGCTGTGTTCCCGGGCGAGCGTCGCGGGACGCCGGAAGTCGTAGACGCTGACCGTCCGCTCCCGTGCCACTTCCCGCCCCTCCAAAACACTCACGGTTTCCACTATCGGCAAGGGATCCCCGGAGGTAAGCGGTGCACGCGCTATTTCTCGCTATTCTTCAGCACTTCCGGAATCAGGGCCCGGACCACGTCGGGCTGGTCGGAGATGATCACAATGTCCACCCGGCGGTTTCGCTCCATGAGCTCGGGGGTGGAGTCGTCGTTGACCTGCCGCGCGGAGCCGAAAGCGACGGCGCCTATGGTGGCCGGCGCAATCCCGCCACGGTCCACCATAAAGCGCAAGACGTTCACGGCACGGGCCGAGGACAACTCCCAGGTGGATGGGTAGACGGTGATGCCGTTCGCGGCGTGGCCTTCGACCATGATCTCCATGGAGGCCGGCCCGAGGATCGGGGAGATGATGGTCAGTACCTGGGCTGCCCGATCGGTCAGCTCTGGCCGGTCCGCGGCGAAAAAGGTCTGCGAACCGATCAGTTTGACCGTCAGTCCGCGCTGGTCGATCTGGAATTCAACGTTCTCGCTCAACCCCGCGGAGGCCAGGCCGGCCTTCATCTGCGCCTCCAGGGAACGCAGCCTGTCCACTTCCTTCATGGCCGCCGCGAGGGCGTCGGGCGCTGCCGGTGAGCCTGCCGACTGGGCCGCGGCGAACGCCTCCAGGTTCTTGTCCGCAAGTTCCGGCGGGACTACTGTGCCCTCTGCGGTGTCCACTGTTTCACTCGGGGTTGCTCCAAAGCCGGTGGCGAGCGAACTGCGGAGCTTCTCGAACTTGTTCGCGTCGACCGTGGACATGGCGTAGAGGACAATGAACAGGCACATGAGCACCGTAACCATGTCCATGTAGGACGCCATCCAGCGTTCGTCGACGTGATGCTCTTCGGGTTTCTTGCGGGGGCGCCGGCGGCCACTCACGCGGCAGTGTCCATTGTTCCAGCGTCGCCGGCGGCCGCCTTGCGCCCGCTTCCGGGACTCTTGAGCTGGTGCTCGGGAACCATGGAGCGGAGCCTCTCGGCGAGCAACAGCGGTTGGGCGCCGGACTGCACGGCGAGCATACCTTCCATGAGCAGCGTCCGGTGTTCAATGTCCAGTTCGGACAGCCGGGCCAGCCGGGAGCTGAACGGGAGCCAGATGAAGTTGGCGGACAGCAGGCCCCAGAGGGTGGCAACGAACGCCGCGGCAATCATGTGCCCCAGCTCGTCCGGTTGGGATAGGTTTTCCAGCACGTGGGTCAGGGACACAACCGTTCCGACAATGCCGACGGTGGGGGCGTAGCCGCCGAGGGATGCGAAGAACTTCGAGGAGGCGTGATCGCTGCGGGACTTCGTATCGATCTCGTCCTCCATCTGCATCCGGAGGTCCTCGGCGTCGGTGCCGTCTGCAATGTTCTGCAGCGCCCGGGCCAGGAAGGGATCGCTGACACCGGCGGCTTCTTCCTCAAGGGAGAGCAGGCCCTGGCTGCGCGCCTTTTCGGCGAAACGCACCATCTGGTCGATGCTGTCCTGCGGATTCGCCGTCTTCCCGATGAACATTCCCGGCACGGATTTGAAGGCCTGGAGGACGTCCTTGAGCGTGTTTCCGGCCAGCCCGACGGCCAGGGTGGCACCGAAGACGAGGATCATGGGGGCAGGCAGAACGAGTGAGCTGAGGCTGCCGCCCTCAAGAAGGACCATAACGATAAGGGAGCCAAAGGCGAGAAGCAGTCCGATGATTGTTGCGGGATCCATGGATTACTTTCTTGGTGGCTCAGGTGCGGGGCGGCGGCCGTCGTTAACGGGGTCCGGCGGCGGGACCAAGCTCAACGGGTATCCGCTCACCGAGGGGAAGTCCCTTGCCTTAGTCAGGACGTAGGCCCGGTAGTCGGCAATAAGTTCAACCACTTCGGCGAGGCTTTCCAGCACCACGTACGCGGCGCCGTCGAGCGTCACCAGATGGGTGTCCGGGCTCTCGTGGATACGCTCAATCAGATCCGGATTGACCGCGAAGCGCGTTCCGTTAAGGCGAGTGACAACGATCATGGGCCGATTCTGCTTTGTTTCGGGGGCGGTGTTCCTGTTCCTACTGTCGGCAACCCGGCCACATCCGTTAGGCGCGGGCCCGTTACAACTCCCGGGAGTGCGACCCGGACCCGTAATATGCATCACTTCCCGGCCTGATGGCTAAAGTAAGCTGTCTGCGCCATCCTGGCGCAGTCGCTCCAGCACACGTCAAACTTACCGAAAACTTGGGGGCGTCTCCGTGGCACCGCAGTGGCTTCGCGCGATCGGCAGCCTCGTTCCCCATGGCTCAAGACTTCCGGAGCCCGCGTGGGCTTTCCGGCACCGGATGATCGTTGTGTTTGCTTTGGTCACGTCCCTGGCCGTCACCGTCTTCGCTCTGTCACAGGGCAGTAAGCTAGGCCACGCGCTCCTTGAGGGAGCCGCGCCGGCCTTGTTGTCTGTGGTTGCCTGGAAAGCCCCTTTCGGCCGCAGGCTTCGGGCTTCCCTGGCCTCGGTGTCGCTGATGGTCGCCGCGGCCATGGCCGTTCACACATCCGGCACCATCGAAGCGCACTTCCTGTTTTTCATCATGGTGCCGATTGTGGCCCTTTACGAGGACTGGACCCCGCTTGGGGCAGCAGCCTTGGTGGTGTTCGCCCACCATGCCGCTCTTGGGGCGCTGGCACCCCAGCGCCTCTACAACCATCCCGCCGCGCATCAGGACCCCCTGCTGTGGGGCATCATCCACAGCGCCTTCTTCCTCGCCATCTGCACCACGAGCATTCTGCACTGGACCATCCATGAACGGGCCCGGGCCGAGGAAGACGTGCTGCTGGACCGGCTCGCAAGCCAGGCACTTCACGATCCGCTGACCGGGCTGGCCAACCGGACTTTGCTGCATGAGCGGCTCCGCGCAGCACGCGCAGCGAGCCTGCAGCGGAGCGAGCCGCTGCTGGTGCTCTCCGTAGACATCGACGGATTCAAACCAGTGAATGATTCCTACGGCCATGCCGCAGGAGACGCCCTGCTGCAGGAACTGGCGCGGCGGATCCAGGCCTGCAGCCGAGCAGGGGACACCGCCGCGCGGGCCGGTGGCGACGAATTCATCCTCGTGCTTCCAGGCTCGGGCGGCAACGTGGCGGCGGGCATAGCCCGGCGCATCATGAAAGCGGTGGCGGTACCGGTCCAGCTGGCGGGGACGGTCCTGCATATGACGGCAAGCGTGGGCGTTGCGCTTGGTTCCGGGTCCGAGACAATCGAAGACCTGCTGGAGTGGGCCGACCGGGCCATGTACGAAGCGAAACACGCTGGGCGGGGCCGGTATGTCGTCTATGACGGGCTTCGCAATTCCGCCACCGACTGCACCTTGACCGTCCAGCCGGTCCATGCCCGGTCCTGGGCTGCTTACACGAGAACGCTGCGCCTCGAGATCGCCGCGGCCAAGGGCCAGGGCCGCCTGCCCCAGCAAACCCGTGGGCCGGAGACGGCACGACGGACGCTGGAGTCTCTGCTGGCAGCAATCGATCAGCTGCCTTCCACGCCGGATCAGGTGGGGATGCTTCTTCCAGAGCGGACAGCGCTCCAGGAGTTTGTCTTCCATCATGAGTTGGTCCAGCAATGGACCGACGCGCTGACGAGGCAGGGGATCCTCAATGTGCCCCGCCCGGCGGAGGCCACGGCCTTTTGGGACGGTCTTAGCCGGACGGTGACCGACCCGGCGCCGGTTGTGGGCGCCGGGTCGGTCACCGGCACTATCGCTTGAGGTTGCCCAGCTCCTGCAGGACCTCATCCGAGGTGGTGATGATGCGCGCGTTGGCCTGGAAGCCGCGCTGGGCGACGATCAGGTTGGTAAATTCCTGGGACAGGTCCACATTGGACATTTCCAGGGAGCCACCGGAAAGGCTGCCGATGCCGGCGTCGCCTGCTCCGCCGAGCTGCACGCCGCCGGAATTGGCAGTGGCAACGTAAGAGGAGCCGCCGGCCTTCTCCAGGCCGGCGGGGTTGGTGAACTTGGCGAGGGCGATCTTAGCGAGGACCTGCTTGAGGCCGTTGCTGAAGGAGCCGATCAGGGACCCGTCGTTGCCGAGGGTGAAGGACTCAAGTTTGCCGGCGGCGGAGCCGTTCTGGCCGCTGACGGCGACGGACGCCACCCTGGCGAAGGAGGAGATCTCGGGGAGGTTGACGGAGATGCCGCCGACCACCAGCGGGCCACCGCCTGTCAATTTTCCGTCAGTGAAGGTCAGTGCCGCCGTTCCGGTGTTGCCGTTGGCATCCGCTCCGGACACCGTCCAGTCGTTACCCGCGCCCGAGAAGGTCAGGGTGAGGTTCCGCTCGGCGCCGGTGGCGCCGTAGACCTTGACGACGCGTTCCAGAGTGCCGCCCTCGCTCGGCAGGTTTCCGTCCACGGTTACGGTGTTCGTTGCGGTCGCAGGCACCAGGTTGTTGGCGTTGAGCGCGAGATCGCCGACCGGTCCGCCGGTGTTGACTACTCCGTTGACGTTGGTCCACCCCTGGAGAATGCCGCCGTCGGGGCTGACGAGCTGGCCGGCGGCGTCGGGGCTGAAGGCCCCGGCGCGGGTGAAGAGCTGCTGGCCGCCCTTGTTGGTGACGAAGAAGCCGTCGCCGGAGATCATCATGTCCGTGGCGCGGCCGGTACTCTGCGAGGAGCCCTGGGCGAAGTTGGTGCTGACGCCGGCGACCCGGACGCCGAGCCCGATCTGCGCCGGGTTGCTGCCGCCGGTCCCAGCCTGGGGGCTGGAGGCGCCCTGGGTCATCTGCGACAGGGTGTCCTGGAACTGGGTCGAGGATGCCTTGAAGCCGGCAGTGTTGACGTTGGCGATGTTGTTGCCGGTGACGTCCAGCATGGTCTGGTGGGCGCGAAGGCCGGAGATTCCGGAGTACAGCGAGCGGAGCATGGGAACTGCCTTTCTACAGGTGGAACACTGGTCAGGAGGCGGCCGGAGCGGTGAGCCCGGTGATGGAGTCGAGTGGGATGGAGAGGTCGCCGACCTTGACGGCGGGGACCTTACCGGAGTAGGAAACGGAGCTTGCAATGCCCGTTCCGGTGGTGCCGTCGCCGAGGGTGTAGCCGACGGAATGGCCGATCAGCTGGGCTGCGGCCTGCCGCATCTGCAGGGAGAAACCTTCCTTGCTGTTCGTGGTCAGTTCCTGCATCTTCTCCATCATGGAGAGCTGGATGGTCTGGCTCATCATCTGGTTGGTGTCCATGGGGGCGCTGGGGTTCTGGTTCTTGAGCTGGGCCACCAGGAGGGACATAAAGACCTCCGAGTCCATGGCCTGGACGGGTGCCCGCACGGCAGCAGCCTGCGGGGTCTCCCCCGCGGCCGTGACCGGCTGCGAGGCGATGGGCTGGATCGTCATGAGTCGCGTTCCTTCGTGTCAGACAAGAATGTCGAGGGTGGTTTGGGGGCCGTTCAGGATCCTGGCGTTGCGCAGGGCCGCGGCATCGGCCAGGGCGTCCCAGCGGTGTCCGGAACGTTGACCGCCGGGGCTGGTGCCGGTTCCCGGACCGGCGCCGGGGTCCCGGCCGGTGCCACCCTGGCCGGCGCCTTTCCCGTTCGGATCCGGGCCGGTTCCGTCCCGCGCCGTGTTACCCGGCCCACTGTGTTCGGAGACGTCGAGGCTGGCCCCAAAGCCTGCGTCGGCAAGCTCCTTCCGGAGTTCCGGCAGGATCCCCCTGATGGCCTCTCGTCCGGCGTCGCCCGGGGCGAAGAGCTCGATCCGGACGCCCGCGGCATCGATGTGTGCCCGGACCGTCAGAGGGCCCAGATCATCGGGGCTCAGCTGCAAGGTCATGATGTGCTGTCCTTGCGGCGCCCCGGCGAGGGTGAAGAGCGGCTTCGCCAGTTGGGACGGGAGTGTTGGGCCGCCCTGAGGGGGTGCTTGCGGAGAGGACTGGGGCGCGGTAGCAGCTAATGACGTCGGCTGGCCGGCGGTCGCCGTGGCGGTCGCGGCGCTCCCGGCCACGGCGAGCGCATCCGCAGGTGCCACGGCGGTGACGCTCTGGATGCCGACAGGGCCCGAGGCCTCGGCTTCGGCGAGCGCCCCCGAGGCGGGCGCAACGGCGACGACGGCGGGGCGAGTTGCCGTGCTGGCTGCGGCTGGCGTGGTTGTCGGGGCAACAGGAGTCGGCGATGCTGGCAGCGGCGCGCTGGCGGTTCGCGCCACTGTGGTCGCGATCGGTGCGGACGGTGCCCCGGCGACTGCCCCAACCGTTGCCAGTTGCCCGGCCAGTTGCCCGGACGGTGCCGCGGCGACCGCGCCAACCGACGGCGCCAATGCCGGCAGGGCTGGCCCCGGCTGCAGGCCGGGTATCTGGCCGCTGGCCGTCGCGGCTGTCCGCTCCCCCGCTGTGAGGTTGCTTCCGCCAGTCGGCTGCACGCTGAAGGTCACGGACGGGGCAGTCACGAGGGCCGCAGCGCTGGGGGCCAAGGAAACAGAGGGATCCTGCGCCGCGGGGGCACCGGCGTCGGCTCCCCCGGCGGGCGGTGGCGTGTCGGCGCCGGTGGAAGCGTCCCGGGGCGTGCCGTCGGCTGCGATGCTGCCGGCGTCGGACGTCCGCCCTGGTGCAGCGTCCGGTGCGCCCTGAACGTCCTGCAGCACGGCGCCAAACGTGTCTGCATCCGCGTCCACGCCAGGGGACGCGGAACGTGCGGGCTGCCCCGCGCCGCGGCCCGGAACGGGAGCGGTCATCGCGGAAGCCAGATCCGGGCCTTTCATGAGGCCATCCCAGCCGGAACAATGCGCCGGATGGAGGTCAAATTGGAGTACTGCTCCCAGGCGTCGCGGATCTGGATGGTCTTGCCGGGAACCGGCGCATCAATGGCCTTGCCGTTGCCCAGGTAGATGGAGATGTGGTCCCCGCCGAAGCTCACCAGAAGGTCACCGGGCTTGGCCTCGGCCAGCGACGCGACCGGCGTGCCCTGGCGCATCTGGTCGCTCACCACCCGGGGAATCTCAACGCCCAGGTCCTTGAACACCCGCTGGGTGAAGCCGGAACAATCCATGCCCGTGGCCGGGTTCGTTCCGCCCCAGACGTAAGGGACGCCGATGTACTTCTTCGCCATGGCCACCACGTCCGTGCCCGTCGCTTTACCGGCCGCGGGAACGGTGGCGGGCTGGGTGACGCCCTTCAGGGCGCCGATGGACGTCGTCCCGCCCAGCCCAAGGCTGCTGGTAAGGGAGGGGATATCGGTTCCCGTGGTCCCGCCCAGCGCAGCGGTGAGTGCCTCGGTGAAGGATGCCGCGTCCCCGCTCCCAGTCCCGGCGGCGAGGGATGCTGCGGCCGCGGACTTCAGCGCCGCGGCATTGGTCTCAGCTGCCGCCGGGCGTGTGAGGTCAGCGATCATCGACTGGATGCCCTGCATCCGGCCGATTGCCTCGGTCATGCTCATGACCCCACCTCCTGCTCTTCGCGGTGCCAGACGGTGGAGGCGATCTCGTCCAGGGCGGACTGTTCGGCACGCAGGTCTGCGGTGTGGACCTCTTCGTCATGACGGGTCTGGAGCTTCTCCAGGCCGACCGAACGCGTGCGTGCGGCGATGAACTCCTCCCGCGCGGTTGCCTCTTCGTTCTCCGCGCTCCGTGAGAGGCTCTGCAGGTCCGCGAGCATGCTGTGGGACGAGGACCGGGCGGCGGCAACAGCCCGCAGCGAGGCGGAGCTGGAGATCGGCGCGTCGCCCACGGCCAAGTCACGGCGCGCGGCGGCTTCCCGGGCCCGCACCGAGCTGGACCTGGAGCGGGCACTGGCCAGCCCCGCGGCTGCCTGGTCCTGCTGGATCTGGCGGAGGCGCAGGAGCCCTGCCAGAGAGAATTGGCGGTTCATGCTGCTGCTCCCAAGATCGAGGTGAGGTGGTGGAGCCGCTGCCAGGACTCGGAGTGGGCCGTCGATTCGTCCATCGGCTGCTGCAGGAAAGTGCTGACGTCCTGCTCGTGGTTCAGGGCCGCGTCCACCAACGGGTTGGTGCCCGGCTGGTAGGCGCCGACGTCGATCAGGTCCTGCGCGGCCTTGCGGGCCGCTAGGACCCGGCGCAGGGTGGCCGCCGCTTCAAGGTGCGGGCGGGAGTTGACCTTGGTGGCGACCCTGGAAATGGAGCCCAGGACGTCCACCGACGGGAAATGCCCGGTGACGGCCAGTTTCCGGTCCAGGACGACGTGGCCGTCGAGGATGGAGCGGGCGGCGTCGGCGATCGGTTCATTGTGGTCGTCGCCATCGACCAGCACGGTGTAGATGCCGGTGACGGAGCCGGTCTCGGCGGTGCCGGCGCGCTCCAGCAGCCGGGCCAGGACAGAGAAGGTCGACGGCGGGTAGCCGCGGGTGGCGGGCGGCTCGCCGGCGGAGAGTCCGATCTCGCGCTGGGCCATCGCCACGCGGGTGAGGGAGTCCATCATCAAGACCACGTCCTGGCCCTTGTCGCGGAAGGATTCGGCGATGCGGGTCGCGGTGAACGCCGCGCGCATGCGCATCAGGGCCGGTTCGTCCGAGGTGGCGACAACAACAACGGAACGCGCCAGCCCGGCCGGGCCAAGGTCATCTTCGAGGAACTCACGGACCTCGCGCCCACGCTCCCCCACGAGGGCGATCACCGAGACCTCCGCGTCGGTGCCGCGGGCGATCATGGAGAGCAGTGACGACTTCCCAACGCCGGAACCTGCGAAGAGACCCATGCGCTGGCCTTTGCCGAGCGTGGTCATCGTGTCCAGAACGCGGACGCCGGTCTGCAGGGCCGTGTCGATGCGGGCGCGTTTCATCGCGTTCGGGGCTTCGTTGTCGATCGGCACCCGGGGGCCGCTGTTGAGCGGACCTTTGCCGTCGATCGGCCGGCCGAGGCCATCCAGGACACGGCCGAAGAGTCCGGCCCCGGTGGGGACCAGGACAGCGCCGCCCTTGGCCCGCACGGGATCGCCCGCCGCGACGCCGGCCAGCCGGCCCAGCGGCATGCAGCGCACGGAGCCGTCCAGGGCGGCCACCACCTCGGCGTCAAGCCCCGGGTTTGACCCCACGGTCACCAGATCGCCCAGGGCGCAGTCGAGTCCGGACACCTCAAGGCCCAGGCCCATGACCGAGGTAACGACGCCGACCCGCTGCGGGGCGGCGGCACGGAGGGCCGCGGCGTAGTCCGCGCCCAGGGGACGCCAGTGGGTGATCACGGCTGGTGCCCCGCCGGGTTGCCGGCCCGGCCATTTTCGCCCAGAAGAGCCTCGCGGGCCCGTGCCAGGGCGCCGCCGAGGCTCGCGTCGAGCCAGCCCTGCCGGTATTCGACCTTGGCGTCGCCGCGGTTAAGTGAGGGGTCCGCGCGCAGCGGCAGGCCGGCTGGCAGTTCCTGGCCTTCCTTGGCGAGGACCTCGATGTCTGCCGGGTTCAGCCGGATGGCCAGCACGGTGGCATCGTCGTTTCCGGACAGGGCGCGGTCCAGGGCGGCGCGGGCCGTTCGGGTCCCGTGCGCCAGCTCATAGCCCAGAATGGCCTCGGCGAGTTCGAGGGCGGTCCGGGCGAGGACTTCCTCGGCGTCGTGCAGGGCCTGGACGTTACGGTGGGCGAAGTCCGCCCGGGCCACGGCGAGGGCGCGGACCGCGCGGTCGAGGTCCTGCTGCCCTGAGGCCATCGCGGCGGCCTGCTCGGCAGCCATGCGGTCCCGCCAGCGGCGCTGTTCCTTGGCGGCGGCACGGACGCCGGCGGCGTAACCGGCGGCGTGCCCTTCGGTATAGCCTGCCTGTTCGGTGGCGGGTCCGCTGGCGCGGAGCGAGGGGAAGATGATCCGGGCCGGGACGCTGCCGGTGGCCGTCCGGTCAGTAGACATAGTCTTCTTCGTCCGCGCGCTGGAGCGTGATCTGGCCGTCGGCTTCAAGTTCGCGGATGGAACGGACCACGGCGGCACGGGCCTCTTCGATCTGCGAGGCGCGCAGCGGACCCATGGCGGCGATTTCCGATTCCAGGATTTCCAGGTTGCGGCCGGAGACGTTGGTGGTGATGGTTTCCAGGACGAGCTCCGCGGCGCCCTTCATGGCCACGGCCAGCACGGAGGCATCGAGGCCGCGCAGGACCAGCTGCACATCGCGTCGTTCCAGCTTCACGATGTCATCAAAGGTCACCATCTGGGCCCGGATCTCCACGGCGAGGTCCGGATCCAGCAGGTCCAGGCCGTCCAGCACGGATCGTTCGGTGCCGGCGTCGGTGCGGTTGATGATTTCCAGCAGCGGCGCGATGCCACCCACCACCTTGGATGCCTGCTGGGAAACGGCTGCGCCGCCGCGCAGTTTGAGGGTGTCTGCCACAATGCCGATGGCTTCAGGAGCGCCCGAACCCATTGTCGCGATGCTGAGGGCGACGTCGGCCCGCAACGAGCCAGGCAGCCCCGACATCACGGCGGAAGCCTTGCGCGGGCTGAGGTGCGCCAGGACCAGGGCGATGGTCTGGGGCAGTTCGCCGTCGATCAGGGCGAGGATCTGGACCGGTTCAATGTCTTCCAGGAAGTCAAAGGACTTACCGGCCATGTTGACCGTGAGCCGGTTGAGCAGGCCAGCCGCCTTCTCCGAGCCGAAGGACGCTTCCAGCAGGCCTTCGGCCAGTTCCCGGCCGCCCCGGGCCTGCCGGGGGCTGGACATCGCCGTTTCGTGGAAGTCTTTCATAATCTGCTCTGCAACTTCCGGATCCACTTTCCGGAGGCGGACGATCTCCGCGGCGATTTCCTCGGCCTCGGCGTCGTTGAACTGGGCCATCACCTTGGCGGCGTTGACCTGGCTCATCTGCATCAGGACGACGGCGGCCCGCTGGGTGCCGGTGAGGGGTGAATCGGCAAGCTTCATACCGGCTGCCTCTCATCCATGAGGCCCCGCAGGTAGTCGGCCGCTTTCTCCGGGTTTGCGGCGACCATGTTGTCGATCTCGAAGCGGCGGCGCTCAGCCTCCACCTGGGCCGGCGGCGGGGGCATCGGCGGCAGGGCAGTAATCGGGATGGCCGACGTCGCTGGCGCCGGGGGCAGCGCCGTGGCGGCCGGCAGCACCGGCATCATCTCAAGGTTGAGGCGTTCGCCCAGATCCACCGGTTCGCGTTTCTGCCGGCGGCGCAGCACCAGCGTGATGATAAGGGCCAGGATCAGGAGGCCCAGCAGGACACTGCCCGCCGTGATCAGCGTGTTGAAGAACGCGGCCTGCTTCTGGGCCTCCATGTCGGCCTTGGCTGCATCGAGGGACGCGGCGGCCTGGTCCGCGGCGGCCGTGCTGAACGGCACCACTTCAACGGTCACGACGTCGCCCCTTGCGGTATCCACGCCGGCGGCGGCCCTGACGAGGGAGGTCAGCGAGCCCAGGTTCAGCCCTCCGGCCGAGGACTGGTTGACAGCCACGGAGATGGTCTGGCGCTTGACGGCGCCCGGCGGGATCACCCGGTCTTCGGTGACCTTGTTGACGGCGTTGTTCTTGGTTGCGGTCGAGGAGTCGAAACTGCCGTTTCCGCTGGTGCCGCCGGGAACCGCAATGTTGTCGGGTCCCAGGACACCCGCGGCGCCTCCCCCGGAGCCGGTGTACTTCTCGGTCTTGGACGACTCGCTGAGCGGAAGGGCTCCCGCGGCGTTGGAGAAAGTTTCGCTTTTCTGCTGGGCGGATTCACCCGTAACGTCCGCGGCCACGGCCACGGTGGAATTGCCGGGACCCACCACCCGGTCCATGACCGCCTTAACGGCATCGGAGGTGCGCTGCTGGTAGTCGGTGGCCTGCTTGGACGCGGACCCCGCCGCGCCGGCGCCGACGGCGGACAGGACGTTGCCCTGCGAGTCCACGACGGAGACATTGGCGGGCTTGAGGTTTTCAATGGCAGCCGCGGTGAGGTGGACGATCGCCTGGACCTTGTCCCCCGACAACGTGGAGCCCGGGGCCGTTTCAAGGAAGACGGAGGCGGTGGTGTCCGGGGTCTTGGAGACGAACACCGTCTTTTCCGGAATGGCCAGGCGGACCGCCGCAGTCTTCACTCCCTCCATCGCGGAAATCGTGCTCGCCAGTTCCCCTTCGAGTGCCCGCTTGTAGGTGACGGACTGCTGGAATTCGGACGAGGTCACCCCCATTTTGTCCAGCAGAGAGTATCCGGTGGCCGCCGCCGTCGGAAGCCCGGCGGCGGCGGCTTTCAGGCGTTCGTCGTAGACCTTGCCCTCGGGCACGAGGATGGTGGATCCGCCATCGCTGAGTTCATACGGGACGTTGTCCTTGCGGAGCTGCTCCACGATGCCGTTGGCATCGGTGTCCTTGAGGCCGGAGAACAACGGCGTCAGGGCGGGCTTTGACAGCCAGGCCGAGAGCGCGATGATCCCGACCACCAGGAGGGCGGCCCCGATCACGGCGAGAGTGCGTTGACCGGTGGTGAAACTCTTGAGTCCGGCGCCGAAGCGCTGGAGGAAGCCGGTAATCTGCGGAGGCATCAGGCCTGCATCCTCATGATCTCGTTGAACGCATCGACACCCTTATTGCGGACGGTGGCCACGAGTTCAAGGGTGATCTGGGCACGGCTTGCCGCGATGGTGGCGTTGTGGATGTCATCCAGGTTGCCGGTGACGGCAGAGACAGCGAGCTCATTCGACGTCGACTGCAGTTGCTGGAGGTTGTCCACCGCGCCGGTGAGCGAGGCGCCGAAGGCGGAGCCGTCTGTGCCGGTGGCCGCGCCGGCACCGGAAATGTAGTCCGTGGGCATAACACCCTGGACGGGGGCGATGGGCGAAACAGGCATCAGGATCTTCCAATCTCAAGGGCGGCCATGTAGGTCTCGCGGGCGCGGTCCACGACCTGCGCATTGGCCTGGTAGCCGCGCTGGGCGATGATGAGCGCCCCCATCTGTTCGGCCATGTCGATGTCCGGGTACTTCACGTTGCCGTTGGCGTCCGCCAGGGGGTGGTCCGGCTGGTAGACGACGCGGCCCTCGCCGCTGCCTAGTTGGGTGCCCTTGACGTAGACGCCGGTGCCGTCGGAGCCCTCGGCGGCCTCCACGTATTTGGCCTGGAAGGCGGGACCGCTGGTGCGCGAGGCGTTGTTCATGTTGGCAAGGTTGTCCGAGACGGCGTCGAGCCACTTGCGGTGCACGGTCAGGGCGGAGCCGGCGATGCCGATGGCGTCGAAAGTCATTAGTTGGTCCTCATCGCGGCGCGCACGGCGTTGAGTTCCCCGCCGATGGCCCGGGCAGCGAACTGGAAACGAAGCACGGTGTCGATGTTGGACAGGGTTTCGGTGTCCAGGTTGACGTTGTTGCCGTTCAGCTGGGTGGGCTCAAGGGAGGTGGCCGTCGTCGCGGCAACGGTTCCCTCCCCGGACTTCACTGAGTCTGCAAGGGCAGCCTCGAAGCTGACGCGTTTCGCGTGGTAGTTCGGCGTATTGACGTTCGCGATGTTATTCGCGATGGCGCGCTGGCGCAGCGAGAGGCCGTCCATGGCGCTGGCCAAGGCGGCGGAAGTCACGGATTCGAGCACAGTGTCCTGCCTGGAAAGGTATCGGGTGGCCGATCCGTGGCCGTCAAATGAGCGATCCGTGCTCTATCAGTGATTATCGGCAGGGGTCAGCTGCGCGTTAGGAGAAACTGTTACAGGTTTTCGGCAGGTTTCTTCGCCGGGTGTGCTGCTGGCGGGCCCCGGGGTTTGTCCGGGGCCCGTCAGCCGTTGACGTCGAGGTACACGGCGCCGGAGGGAGCTCCGACGCCGGGTACCGAAGAGACTGCGTGCAGTTGCCCGGCCACGTCCTGCCGGGCAGCTTCGAGCCGCCGGGCGATGCGCTCCTGCGCTTCCGAAAGAGCCAGGGCACGACGCCGGGCCGCGGCGGGCAACGGTCCCGGGACCGCCGGCGGCTGCCAGCGCTTCTCGGCCTGGGGCTGGGCTCCGGTCTGGGGTGCGCCGGACAGCGGGCCCAGGGGGTCGTTCAGCGTGCGCTCCGCGGCACCGACGGCCATCTCGAGCATGTCCAGGACCGCGTTCCAGGCGGTCTGTGCGGTGTCCGTGCCGGCGGTCCGGTTCAGCGTCGTCTCCGAAAGTTGCATGCCGACTCCCCCTACTTTGGTTTCCATGTCGGTCCAGTCACCCAAAACCGAGGCTCCCGGTTCCAGATCCGGACTGCGCGTTCCAGGCACCTGCCGTAGCGAAACCGGAGGGTGCGGCAGCGGCAAAGGCCGTGGCACCGGCAGGCGCCGGAACAGGAACAGCCGCGGCGGCCTCGTGCCAGGTCTGACGCAGCGGTTCCAGCAGGGCAATGGCTTCGCCGGTCAACGAGACGTCGCGCTGGATGTTCGCGTTGATTAGTGCCGTGGAGACGTAGTTGTAGACCCCCAGCAGGCCATCGGCGCCGTCCCAGGCATCGACTTTCAGCGAGGAGGAGAGTTCAGTGACGATGGCCTGGGCGTGGAGCAGGTTCTCCGTGGCAACCGGCCAGTTGGCTGTCTCTTGGGCTGCCTGGGCCCGACCGAGGTCCAGCAGGAGCCGGTCGTAGAGCATGGTGAGCAGGCGTGCCGGCGGGGCCGAGAGGACGGAGTCCGCGAGGTACTGGTTGCGCTGCGCGGAGTTGCCGTAGCCGCTGCCATAAGAGGTGGTGGTCATGCTGAGTTACTTCCTGAGAGGCCGGCGAGTTGGGAGGTGAGCCAGGACGACTGCGCTTTCATGCCGCTGAGGGCAACCTCGAGCGCCGTGTATGTCTGCTGGAGCGTGGCTCGGCGGGTCACCAAGCGATCGTCCCAATTTTCGATCTGGGTAGCGAAATCCTTGGCGTCATTCTGCTGGCCCTTGATCTTGGTGCTCAGGAGTCCCGTGGTGGGGTCTGATGCCTGTTTTGCGGCATCCGCCACGCGGCCCGCGATCGTGGCGACGGCGGCCATCGTTCCTGCGGGATCCTTGGCGAGGGCATCACCGAACTTGGTGGCATCGAATTCCATGGTGCCGGTCTTCGTCAGGGTGATCCCGAACTCGGCCGGGGATTTGCCGTCAACGGGCTGGGACGCGGCGGACAGTACCGCCGCGTTGACCTGGCGGATAGTGCTGTCTCCGGTAAACACACCGCCGGACGTAACGGGCTTGCCGGTAGCATCCGTACTGCTGACCACTGTGCTCTTGGTGGAAATCTGGGCCAGGACACCGTTGACCGACCCGACCAGGTCCGAGGCGGCCTTGCTGATTTGGGCGTTGTCGCGGGCGACGGTGACCGTGACCGGCGCCGCCCCCACTTCTGTGACAGTAATAGAGGCGCCCTGGAGCAGATTAGAAAAGGTGTTTGTGGAAGACGTTGCAGTCTCCTCGGCTCCAGTTCCTGCCCAGAGGACGACTGACGCGTCCTGGGCCTTCCGGATTTCCGTCAGGGGCAGTGGCACGGCGGTCAAGTCCGCCACCGCCGCCGCATTTCCGCGATAGACCGAAAAGGTGTTCTTGGCACCCGGGTCCGAGGCGGTGAACTGGAGACGGTAGCCGCCTGCGGCGATGGGGACTTTGGTGGCGGAGATTCCGGCACCGGCTCCGTTGATGGCTGCGAGAACGTCATCCAGCGAGGTGGTTTTGGCCGTGATTTCTTTGGCAACGCCTGCGATGGCTACGGTCAGTACGGGCGGGTCGTCCGGCCACTCTGTCAAGGCACCGGAGACTGACGATTGTTTCTTCGCCAGGGCGCTGACCGTGAAGTCGATTGAACCCGCGGAGGCTCCGGCTCCGACGGTCACGGACGACTTCGGCGAGCTACTCGAGGCCGAATAGAGTTCCAGCCCCTTGGGCTCGGCAAGCTTGGCCGCCTTGGTCGCGAGGTCTGCGACCGCGGAGTTGAGTCCCTGCAGGGCGGAGATGCGGGTCTGGACCGCAGCGGCCTTGCTCTTGATCAGGTTCTGCGGCGCAGCCTCGATGGTCATCAGCGAGTTGATCAGGGACGTGGTATCCAAACCGCTGGAAAGTCCGTCGATAGAAAGTCCCACGCCTACAACTCCTTAGAACTTCTTAGATCGAGCCAGTGATGGCGGCTGATACTGCACAGCGCCCGGGGAAAGAGTCCCCTCCCCGGGCGCCATGTTCAGGATGAACTACTCTGTGAACATCACCGGGGTGATTGTTCCGCTGTTGTTTAGCGCAGGAGCTGCAGAACACCCTGGTTGGACTGGTTGGCCTGAGCCAGCATTGCGGTGCCGGCCTGGGACAGGATGTTGTTGCGGGTGAACTTGACCATTTCCTCAGCCATATCCGTGTCGCGGATACGGGAGTTGGACGCGGTCAGGTTTTCCTTGGCCACGTTGATCGTCTGCACAGCCGACTCGAGACGGTTCTGCGAAGCACCAAGCTCGGCACGGGCGGTGGAAACGGCGGTGATTTGCTGATCCAGGACCTTGATGGAAGCCTGAGCGCCAGAGGCGCTCGAGAAGTCCAGACCGTCCTTCACAATAGTCGCGTCTGTAGCTCCCAAGACAGCGGCAGACTGGGTCACAGTTCCACCGGACAGTGCAGTAACGGAGAGCTCGGACACACCAGTACTTGTCTTCACAACGGAGGCGACCATTTTGGATGAGAACTTGGAATCAGCATTGAGCGCCGAGGCAAGCTCATCCACCGTCTTGAATCCAGCGGCCGGCTTCTTCAGATTGTCCGTTGTCACTGCGGTAGTCGAGTTCGTGTCTGCGATTGAGAAGGTGACAGCCTGGCCGGCATCGAAAGCCGACAGATCCGTTCCGGCTGTTGCAAATACAGTGGTGGCCGTCGTACCGGCGCCCAACGTGGATGCAATCTTGCCCACGTCGGCCTTCGTGAGGTCCACAGTGATCTGGCTGGCGGCGTCGCTGTTGGCACCCACCTGGAACTTCAGCGCTGCGGCGCCGGCCCTAGAGCCGTCGAGCAGCTGAGCACCATTGAAGTTCGTCGACTTCCCAATCCGGTCAAGTTCCGAAACCAAACTGTCAGCTTCGGTCTTGATCGCATTGCGGGAATCGGCGTTGTTGGTGTCGTTGCCGGCCTGGACGCCCAGGTCGCGCAGGCGCTGCAGTATGGACTGGGTCTGGTTCAGGCCGCCCTCAGCGGTCTGGACTGCGCCGATGCCGTCCTGTGCATTGCGGGAGGCGACAGTGAGGCCGCCGATCTGGGACTTCAGGCCCTCGGACAGTGCCAGGCCGGCCGCGTCGTCACCGGCGCGGTTGATGCGCAGGCCGCTGGAAAGCTTCTCCAGGGACTTGGACAGGTCGTTCTGGGTGTTGCTCAGGTTGCGGTACGCGTTGTTCGCAGCCAGGTTGGTGTTGATCTGCATTCCCATGATGTTTCCTCCATGATTTGGGACGGTGTGCGATGGCCCATCCATGGGCCTTCAGGAGTAGTTATCGCCATTTGGGAAGCACAGGTAAGGAGAATTCCAAAATTGTTTTTCGACTTCCTTTTCACACCGCTCACCTTCGTTATCCGCCACATTCCTGCTAACGGATCACGCTCACCGGCCGATAGTTTCTACGAACCCTGCTGACGGCTGCAGCTGACCCTGATGTACTGCACGCCCAGCACCACAGCACTAGTTACCTTGAGGGAGCCGTCCAGACCATGGCCATCCACGAACTTTCAGCCCTGCTATGGCGGGAGCGCGAACTTCTGGACGTTCTCACTTTCAAACTGGAGGAAGAGCAGCTGCTGCTCACGTCCGGCAAATCCCGCTGGCTGCCGCACGGTACCAAGGAAGTCGAACAGGTTCTTGGACACCTCTCCCAGGCGAGCCTGGCCCGCACCATCGAGGCCGCCGTCGTCGCCGAAACCTGGGGAATGCCCACAGATTCCTCCCTCAGCGAATTGGCCGCCGCCGCTCCGGAAGGACCCTGGTCTGAGATCCTCACCGCGCACCTGGCCGCGCTGACCCGGCAGACCACCCTGATCAAGGAACTGCGCGACTCCAACGAGCAATACCTGCGCACCGCGGTTCGCTCCACCCAGGAGTCCTTGGCGGATCTGCGGCCCACCGCCGCGGGCGGAACCTACGATGCTCAGGGCAAGACCGGGGTATCCGCCGGCTCCCGCATCTTCGACCAGCAATTCTAAGGAAGCGACCTTGAGTACCTTCGGCGCCCTGAACACCGCCTACCGTGGACTGACCGCGGCCCAGCAAGGCATCAACGTTGCCGGCCAGAACATCGCCAATGCCGCCACCGAGGGATACACCCGGCAGCGCGTCGAGCAGTCATCACTGGCCGCTCCCGCCCGTGGTCTCTTCAGCGGCGGCCTGCTGCAGGCCGGCCAGGGTGTCTCGATGGACGGCATCGCACGCCTGGGCAGCAGCTTCTTGGACGCCGGAGTCCGCTCCGCGGGAGCCAAGGCTGGCTACGCGGACGCGCAGTCCGCCGCAATCCAGGGAGTGGAGGGGATCCTCCAGGAACCGGGCGACAACGGCATCTCGGCCGCGCTCCATGGTTTCTGGTCCGCCTGGGCCGGCGCTTCAAACCAGCCCGACGACGCGCCGGCCAAAGGGCTCGTGCTGCAGGCCGGGAACGATCTTGCCACCAAGGTCTCCTCGTCCTACCGCGCCCTCGGCGAGCAGTGGAGCGGCGTCCGGGGCCAGGTACAAGGGTCCGTGGAAACCGTCAATGCTGCGGCCGCACAGGTGGCCGCCTACAACACGACCATTCGCTCCGCCCTCGCCGCGGGCGGATCCGCCAACGAACTGGTCGACGCCCGGGCCAAGCTCACGGAAACGATCTCCCGGCTGACCGGCGGCACCGTCAGGGAACAGCCCGACGGCACGGTGGATGTCCTTGTGGGCGGAAACACCCTCGTCACGGGCAGCTCGGTCCGTGCCCTCGCCCTGTCCGGAACCCAGACCGGGGACAAACTCGGCGCCACTGTGCAGCTTGAATGGGCCGACCGCCCCGGCGCCGCCATCGCTGACATCAGCGGCGGCATCGGCGGCGCATTGTCCGTCCTGGCCCCTGCTGCCCGCGGCGGAGCCATCGCCACGGCCGCCGACTCGTTCAATCTGTTCGCCGGCAAGCTAGGGGACGCTGTCAACGCCCTGTACTCGGGCGGGAAAACATCCGGCGGAATTACGGTCGACAAATTCTTCAGCGTCTCAGCCACCGATCCCGCACGCAGCCTGGCGGTAGTACCCACAGATTCGGCGGGGATCGCCGTCGGCAGGGCGGGCCAAGGAAACCTAGACGGCAGCCTCGCGGACAAGATCTCACAGCTCGGAACCGGCCCGGACTCCCCGGACAATGCCTGGGCAAAAATAGTCACCACCATCGGCGTGCAGTCCCGCGGCGCGCAACAGCAGGAATCCCTCAGCTCCGCGGCCGAAATCTCGGCGCTGACCAGCCGCTCCTCTGCGGCATCCGTGAGCCTGGACGAGGAAAACATCAGCCTGCTCACCAACCAACACGCCTATCAGGCAGCGGCCCGCGTGATGACCGCCGTGGACCAAGCCCTCGACGTACTGATCAACCGCACCGGACTGGTAGGAAGGTAGCCATGCTGAACCGCGTAACAAACCTCACCATGAGCGTGGCCGCCCAGCGGACCCTGCAGACCCAGCAGTCCAAGCTGGCGCAGCTGCAGGAAAAAGCCACCACGCTGGAGAAGATCTCGCGACCCTCCGACGATCCCACTGCCACCGGCGAAGCGCTGCAGACACGTGCCCGGATGGCGGCCAACGCCCAGTACGGCCGCAACATCGAGGACGGCGGCCGCTGGCTCACCGCTTCCGACTCGGCCTTGGGAGAGGCCAACAACGTGCTTAACAAGATCCGCGACCTGACCATCCAGGCAGGCAACGGCGCGCTCAACAAGACGGCCAAGGACGCCATAGCCATCCAGCTGGACGGCCTGAACCAGGACCTGCTCTCCATTGCCAACACGAAGCACTTGGGCCGCAACATCTTCGCCGGCAGCTCGGATGCGGCGGCGGCCTTTGGTTCGGCAGACCCTTCAACTTTCAACGGCACACCGGGCAGCACAGTCGCGCGGCGCATCAGCGCCGACCAGACGGTCCGGGTCGACGCTGACGGCGCCAAGATCTTCGGCGAAGGCGCAACTTCGGTTTTCACACTGGTCAGCGGCATGGCTAATGCCTTGCGGGCCGGAACCGACATTTCCGCGAAGCTGAAAGACGTTGACACAGTGTTGAACAACGTCATCAACGGACGTGCTGAAATAGGTACACAGCAAGTTCGTCTGGAACGTGCTGGCAGCGTCAACACTGATTTGGAGGCCACCTTGGATGCGCAGAAGATGGGCATAGAAAAGCTGGACCTTGGCAGCGTCATCATGGACCTGAAACTCCAGGAGACCAATTACCAGGTGGCTCTGGCCGCAACGGCACGGGTTCTTCAGCCCACGCTGATGGACTTCCTCCGGTGAGTACTGCCGTGCTGAACACGCCAGTGACCTTCACCGTTCCGATGCCGGGGCTCGAGAACGCCCACGACTTCACCCTGCGGAGCGTCGAAGGCGCAACCGGGCTGTACGCGCTGGAAGCGACCTCCGGTACCCCCGCGAGGCTGTTCCTGGCTGACGCGGCCGTCTTCGTCCCCGGTTATAGCCCGCCGTTTCCGGCCGCCGCGCTGGAGGCCCTGGCGCTGGAGCCCGGCGGGAAACCGCAGATACTGGTGGTGCTCAACCACTCCCCCGCCACAACCACAGTGAACCTCATGGCCCCGATCGTGCTGAACCCGGCCACCCGCCGCTGCACCCAGCTGGTCCTGGACGGCCGCGACTACCCGCTCCGGGCAGACCTCAATTCGCTCTAGCTCACCAGAAATGCGCGACGTCGATCACCAGCCGCGAACCGGCGTCGGGCCCGGCCAGGGTGAACACCCGGAACGGCAACCGTGCCCGGACGCCGAGCCCCAGACTGGAGTAGCCCTCGAAACTGCCGGCCCACGCCACCTGCCGGAAGGTCTGGTAGCCGGTGACGTTGGCCAGTTCATTCTTGTCCGCCGGGTTGTAGGTGGCGTTGCCGTTGTCGTCATAGGCCGGGGCGTTGACCGTGACCTGGAGGAAGGCCTGGCCCCGCAGCGGGACCGGCAGTCCGGAGCCGTCCTGCACCACCTGCGGGACGTACCGGACGGTGTAGCCCGCAACCGGTCCGTTAAGGTCAATCACCAGCCGGTCGAAGCAGTAGTGCTGGCCCGTGCGGACGTTCGTCACCTGGGCCTGGCTCATCGCCGGATCGGCTTTGACGAGCGACCCCCAGACCTGCCCGCAGTACGGCGACGCCGATGCGGGGCCCGGCGCCACCAGCCCCGATCCGACGGCCAGCAGGACCGCTATCAGCCACACCCGGAACGATTTCATTTGGGCCGCCCCCTCTAGAGATGAGATAACTCCAGAGTACGAGCGTTTCGGGGCCGAATCGAGGGGCCCGCGCCATCGGCGTCCAACCGTTAGGCCGGGGTGTGGCCGGTCACGGAACGGTTGCGCCGCCGTCGTCCGCTGGGCTGGCAGTCCGGGAGAAACGCCGAAGCGCCGGTCCTTTTGCGGGATCCGGCGCTTCGTAGTGCCTTGATGTCTTGCGATGTTGCTGTGAAGTGGTGCTGCGCGGCGGAAAGTCCCCTAGCCTTCGCAGTCGCGGCAGTACTTCAGGCCGTTCTTTTCCTTGGCCACCTGGGACCGGTGGCGGACCAGGAAGCAGGAGGAGCAGGTGAATTCATCGGACTGCTCGGGAACAACAATGACGGTCAGTTCTTCGCCGGATAGATCAGCTCCGGGAAGGTCGATGCCTTCAGCGGTGTCGTTCTCATCGACGTCGATGACGGCAGTCTGGGCGCCGCCGCCGCGGGACGCCTGAAGTGCCTCCAGCGATTCGGCCGGAGATTCTTCTTCTGTCTTGCGTGGTGCGTCGTAATCGGTAGCCATTTGGGGGTTCACTTTCGTTGCTGCGCAGCGCCATTTCAGGCACCTCAGTGAAGCAGTTTAGGACATTATGCACGTTTCGAAGAATAGTGTGGCGAATCCGACAGATTGCGTCGGCCGCCCCGCGAGGGGTCGGACAGGTCATCGAAGTGCGTCGAAGCGCTGCTTGAAAGGTGCTCAGCCGGCAGCCAATGCGGTTGGCTGTCCGCTCAGGCGACCGGCCAAACGACGAGCGTCTTCCACTTCGCCGGGTCAGGCTCCGCGGCAGGGTCGCTGAGGTAGTACTCCCACATCGAGTTCCCCGGCGTCAGGCCTTCGGCCTGCATCTTCCCCATGATGGCCCCGTAGGTCTCGGGAAGAGTCTCGTAGGGGCCGACATGCATGGCTTCGAAGGCCCGGCCGGCCGGAAGCGATCCTGCGGCCACCCCACCTTCGACACCGCCGGGGAACGGTGCCGCCACCGGAAAGCCAGCCTCGACGTCGACGACGTCGGTGGGCATTCCCCGATACATCGCGAACGGCGGCCCGGCCACCTGGACGTGCTGTTGTTCCGCCGCGCTCATCACCGAACGATAGGCGCGGCCGAAGAACTCCCGCAGTTCCTTCATCGGAACGGTTTCGCGGAGTACCGCGGTCGGTTGTTCCTGGAGTTGGCTGGTCTTGATGTCCGGCGTCTTTTCCGGAGTCGTTTCGGTCAT
This sequence comes from Arthrobacter sp. PsM3, assembly GCF_030433895.1. Classification (GTDB taxonomy): domain Bacteria; phylum Actinomycetota; class Actinomycetes; order Actinomycetales; family Micrococcaceae; genus Arthrobacter. Next base: position 180,761 of record NZ_JARUXE010000001.1, read on the forward strand.
AGGGCAAGAATCCGCTGTGCGGATTTCGCGGTCTAGGGCCTAACGTCCCAGGCGCAGCGTCCGGGCCCCATGGTGTCCGGCCCGCCGACGCCGGCCTGGACGCCGGCTGGTCGATCAGCCAAAACAAAACCGCGCCGCCGCCGGGATACTTCCCGGCAGCGGCGCGGTTCGGTTCTTCGTGGGGCCCCCTGTCGGATTCGAACCGACGACCCCCGCTTTACAAGAGCGGTGCTCTGGCCAACTGAGCTAAGGAGGCATTCCTGTGCGCGGGCCGGCGCCGGACCACGATGAGGGGCCTGGCGCCATGGCGCTAGATAAGGTTAGCCCACGGATGCCCGGTGATAAAAACAGGCCCGGCTCCGGAAGAATCCGGAACCGGGCCTGCGGTTTTGCTGTGGGGCTGTACCGCTTACTTCTTCGCGTCGATGGCGGCCTGGAGGAACTCGTTGAACGGGGTCTGGGCGCTGTCGCCCTTGCCCCACTGCTTGCCCTCGACGAGGACGGTCGGCGTCCCGGTAACCCCGATGGCCGCTGCCTGCTGCGTGGTGTATTTGACCCACGGGCGGTAGGTCTTTCCGTCCACGCACGCGTCGATGCTCTTGGCCCCGACGTCGGTGGCCATCTTCTTCAGGTCTGCATCGGAGATGCCGGCGCTGCCTTCGGCGGGCTGCTTCGCAAAAAGCAGGTTGACGAAGTCCGCGTATTTCTCCGGTGACTCGTTCACGACGCAGGCCGCCGCATTGGCCGCGCGGGAGGAGTAGTTGGTGGTGGACCGGGAGTCCAGGAAGCCCAGCGGGCGGTATTCCACCGAGATCTTGCCTTCGTTGCGGAGGTTCGTCAGGGTCTCGTTGTACTGGGTCTCGAAGTTCTTGCACACCGGGCAGATGAAGTCGATGTAGAGGACAACCTTGACCGGCTTGCCGGCCTCAGCGTCGGCGCCGGGAGCGGTCACCTGCGCCGGCGGGGTAGCCGGAGCGGACGGAAGGTCGGCGATCTTGACGGTGGCGGGGTCGGTCTTCGCGACGTCCGTGTTGGCTAGCAGGGTGACGCCGCCGTAGACGTTGCCGTTGGCCGGGGTGGGTCCCTCGTCCGCGACCGGGGCGTTGTTCTGGATGTTCGAGGTCACGACCAGCGCCACCACAACGATGATGGCAACGACGGCGGCGACGATGCCCCAGCCGATGAGCAGCTTGTTGCGTTTGTCCTTCTTCAGCTGCGCCTCGCGGATTTCACGGGCTTTCTCGCGGGCCGCGGCAGTTCGCTCTGATTTGGACTGACGGGGTTCGTTTGCGGGGCTCATTAGTTCCTCGGGTCGATCGGCCTGTGGTGTCCACGGGGTGGCAATTCATCATTTTAGGCGAGAAAACTGGGAAGTTGCGCTTTCAACCTTCCTGCACGCCGCCCACCGGACGAATAGCACAGGAGATTCCGCCCCGCTAGGGTGGATACGAGCCACGAGCGAACCCCAGGGGGCACCAATGCAGGCAACCAAACACGCCGAATCGGATCCAAAAGCCGAGAGCGCTGCCGCACGCGGCACCAGCGACACGGATCCGGACTCGCAGTATGACTTCATGGTGGTTTCCAACCGCCTTCCGGTCGACCGCTGCTCCCCGGACGAGCCCGGTTGCGAGGGCGGCTGGCGCCGCTCCCCCGGCGGCTTGGTCACCGCACTGGCACCCATGATGACGAAGACCGACGGCGCGTGGGTCGGCTGGCACGGCGCGCCGGATGAGCATGTCCAGCCTTTTAGCCATGGCGGCATCGACCTCGTGCCGGTCCAGCTGAGCACGCACGACATCGAATTCTTCTACGAGGGATTCTCCAACTCCACGCTCTGGCCGCTCTATCACGATGTGATTGCCCCGCCGGAGTTCCACCGGACCTGGTGGGACTCCTACCGCAAGGTCAACCGCCGGTTCGCTGACGCGGTCATCCACCATGCCAATCCCGGCGCCACGGTCTGGGTCCAGGACTACCAGCTCCAGCTCGTCCCGAAGATGCTGCGCGAGGCGCGCCCGGACCTGAAGATCGGGTTCTTCAACCACATCCCGTTCCCGCCGCCGGAGATCTTCGCCCAGCTGCCGTGGCGCCGCGCCATCATCGACGGGCTGCTGGGCGCCGACCTGGTCGGCTTCCAGCGCCCCAGCGACGCCGGCAACTTCATGCGCTCGGCCCGCCGCTTCCTCGGCGCCAGCGTCAAGCAGCAGCAGGTCCACGTCAAGGGCGCCAACGGCGAGACCACCCACATTGCCCGGGCCCACGCGTTCCCCATCTCGATTGACGTCCAGCAGATCAGCGAACTGGCCAGGAAGCCCGAAATCATCGAGCGTGCCCGGCAGATCCGGGAGGATCTCGGCAACCCCAAGACGATCCTCCTCGGCGTCGACCGCCTCGACTACACCAAGGGCATCCGGCACCGCCTCAAGGCCTACGAAGAACTCCTGGCCGAGGGCAAGGTGACGGTGGAGGACGCCGCACTGATCCAGGTCGCCAGCCCCAGCCGCGAGCGGGTGGAGCAGTACCGCCTGCTGCGCGAAGAAGTCGAGGGCACGGTCGGCCATATCAATGGCACGTATGACACCCTGCAGAACACCGCGGTCCGCTACCTGCACCACAACTACCCGATCGAGGAGATGGTGGCGCTGTACCTGGCGGCGGACGTTATGCTCGTCACCGCCTTGCGGGACGGCATGAACCTTGTGGCCAAGGAATACGTCACGGCCCGGACCAACAACGACGGCGCCCTCGTCCTGAGCGAGTTCGCCGGCGCCGCGGACCAGCTCAAGCAGGCCCTGCTGATGAATCCGCACGACATCGACGGCCTCAAGGACACCATCATGAGGGCAGTCAACATGCAGCCGGCGGAGTCTGCCCGACGCATGCGTGCGATGCGCAAGCAGATCCTCGACCACGACGTCGATCTCTGGTCCTCCGATTTCCTGAGCGCCCTGGAAGAAAAGGTCGTCCGTGATGACTCCTGAGCACGCACCCAAGCAGACACCGCTTTCGCTCTCGCCGGAGCTCCTCGGGGCCCTGCGCCGCATCGCCGCCACCGAACACCTGCTGGTCGCGATGGACTTCGACGGCACCATGGCACCGCTGGTGGACCACGCCGGGGATGCCCGGGCACTGCCCCGCTCGGCAGCGGCCTTCGCCGCCCTCACCGAGCTTCCGCGGACGACGACGGCCCTCATCTCCGGGCGGGCACTGGACAGCCTGCGGGCAGTCGCTTTCCCCCCGGAGAAGACCCTGCTGATCGGAAGCCACGGCGCCGAAGTCTGGATGGGACCCGGGTCCGCGAAGCTGGAACTCGATGACGCCCGCCGGGAACTCCTCGCCGACGTCCGGCGCGAACTGGAGGGCATCGTGGACGAGGCACCGGGCACCCTGCTCGAGGACAAGCCCGCCGGCGTTGTGCTGCACACCCGTCTTGCCGCGGACGATGTCGCGGCGGACGCGGTGGCAGCTGCCCGCGCCGTCCTGCAGGACCGGCCGGGCGTCTTCCTGAAGAACGGCAACCGGGTGCTGGAGACGTCCGTGGTCCACGCTTCGAAGGGGGAAGGCATCGCCTTCCTGCGCCAGGCCGCCGGAGCCACGGCGACCGTCTTCGCCGGCGATGACACCACCGACGAGGACGCCCTGGCCAGCCTGCTCCCCGGGGATCTCGGGGTGAAGGTCGGCCTCGACTTCACCCAGGCCGAGTTCCGGATCGAAGCCCCGGAGCACGTTGGCGAGCTACTGGAGGCCCTGCTGCGGGAACGGAAGCGCGCACTTGGCCTGTGACCCCTAGCTCATCCCGGGCCGCGAGTAAGCCGAATCACGTGTGACATCCGTAACATTTTGGCCCGTTAACCAAAAATCTGACATACTCTGGTTGTGATGTGGCGCACAAGAACCGTGCGGCGTCATTGGATACTCCTCGGCTTCGGCCGGGGAGTATGCGCACGATCAGGTGCGGACAACTGAATTAACAACTGAAAAATAAGACCATTCACTACGGATCGTCCGGCACGTACCTGCCGGTGAAGGGATTGATAACTGTGGCTACAGTTACTTTTGATAACGCAACGCGTCTGTACCCGGGCACGGATAAGCCCGCTGTTGACAAGCTCAACATTGAAATCGCCGATGGCGAATTTCTGGTCCTCGTTGGACCCTCCGGCTGCGGAAAGTCGACCTCCCTGCGAATGCTTGCAGGTCTTGAGGACGTAAACTCCGGCCGAATCCTGATTGGCGACCGTGATGTCACCGACGTTCCCCCCAAGGACCGCGACATCGCCATGGTTTTCCAGAACTACGCGCTCTACCCGCACATGACGGTCGCGGACAACATGGGCTTCGCCCTGAAGATCGCCGGCGTCAGCAAGGAAGAGCGCGCCGAGCGCGTCCGTGAAGCTGCCAAGCTCCTGGACCTCGAGCCGTACCTGGACCGCAAGCCGAAGGCACTCTCCGGCGGTCAGCGCCAGCGTGTGGCCATGGGCCGTGCGATCGTGCGCAACCCGCAGGTCTTCCTCATGGATGAGCCGCTGTCCAACCTTGACGCCAAGCTCCGCGTGCAGACCCGCACGCAGATCGCATCCCTGACCCGCCGCCTGGGCGTCACCACGGTGTACGTGACGCACGACCAGGTCGAGGCCATGACCATGGGCGACCGCGTCGCCGTGCTGAAGGACGGCCTGCTGATGCAGGTCGACACCCCGCGCAACCTCTACGACAAGCCGAAGAACGTGTTCGTGGCCGGCTTCATCGGCTCCCCCGCGATGAACCTGCTGGAGCTTCCCGTCGTCGACGGCGGCGTGCAGTTCGGCGGGACCATCTACCCGGTGCCGCACGGCATCCTCGAAGAGGCCAGCGGCAAGACCGTAACCCTCGGCTCCCGGCCGGAGGACCTCGAGCAGGTCGCTGCCGGTGAAGGTCTCCAGGTTGAGGTCGACGTCGTCGAGGAACTCGGCGCCGACGCCTACGTTTACGGCCACACCACGCTGGACGGCAAGAGCCACGACATCGTGGCACGCGTCGACGGCCGCCGTCCCCCGATGAAGGGTGAGTCCATCTACGTTCGCCCGCAGTCGGGCCACGTGCACCTGTTCGACACCAAGACGGGCCTGCGCCTGGGCGACTAGTCCCCACCGGCTCCCTAGCCTCGCTCCGCGTCGGCAAGGGAACCCTGCCGGCGTGGGCCCACCCACCGGCTCCCTAGCCTCGCTCCGCGTCGGCAAGGAAACCCTGCCGGCGTGGGCCCACCCACCGGCACTGCACGACTGACGGCGGTCCTCCCCAGTGGAGGGCCGCCGTCGGGCTTTAACTTCCCTGGCGGCATCCATTCGTTAGGGCCGCCGCCCTTAGTACGGAAGAATTGGTTCATGACCGAGGAAAACCCCATGATCGAGGACAACAGTGCCCGGTGGCACGACGAACCGACCGACTACGGTCAAATCGGCAAACTGCCCCGGTTCGAAGCCGCCAGCGCCAACGACAGCAAGGGCTCTGTGGCCTCGAGCTCGCTGAGCATCACCGCCGCCGCCACCGACCCGGAACTCCTGGACCTGCCGTGGCATATCGCCCTTGAGGACTGGCCGGCGGAAAACCTCGCCGCGCTCCCCCGCGGCATCTCCCGCCACATTGTGCGCTTCGCCCACCTTGGCGGCTCCGTCATCGCCATCAAGGAGACCTCGGAACACGTGGCCCGCCACGAGTACCACATGCTCCGCAAACTCGCCCGGCTGGACGTCCCCTGCGTGGAACCGGTCGCCGTCATCACCGGGCGCACGACGCCGGACGGCCGGCCGCTGAACCCCGTGCTGGTCACCCGGCACCTGAAGTTCTCCATGCCGTACCGCGCACTCTTCTCCCAGATGCTGCGCAAGGACACCCTCACCCGGCTGATCGACGCCCAGGCCCTGCTGCTGGTCCGCCTGCACCTGATCGGTTTCTACTGGGGCGACGTCTCGCTGTCCAACACGCTGTTCCGCCGCGACGCCGGCGCGTTCGCCGCCTACCTCGTGGACGCGGAGACCGGCGAGCTGTATCCGGACCTCTCCACCGGTCAGCGCGAATACGATCTGGAGATCGCCCGCGTCAACATCGCCGGGGAACTCATGGACCTGCTCGACGGCGGCCTCATCGAGGAAAAAGTGGACCCTGTGGCCACCAGCGAGCTCATCATGGACAGCTACCGGCGCCTCTGGACCGAGCTGACCGAGAAGGAATCGTTCGAGATCGGTGAGCGCTGGCGGGTGGCCGCCCGCATCCGGAAACTCAACGAGCTGGGGTTCGACGTCGAGGAATACGCGATCAAGACGACGCAAAACGGTTCCACCATCCAGCTCCAGCCCAAGGTGGTCGACGCCGGGCACCACCAGCGCCGGCTGCTGCGCCTGACCGGCCTGGACGCCCAGGAAAACCAGGCCCGCAGGCTCCTGAACGACATGGACTCCTTCCGGGCCGACAACAACCCCGGGATGGACGAGGAATACAGCGCCCACCTGTGGGTCAGCCAGATCTTCGAACCGATCGTCCGCTCCATCCCCCGCGACCTGTCCGGGAAGCTGGAGCCGGCGGAGGCCGTGCACGAGATCCTGGAGCACCGCTGGTACATGTCCGAGAAGGAGAACCGGCACATCCCGCTGGCCGAGGCGGTGCAGTCGTACATCGACTCCGAACTCCGCCACCGACGCGACGAGGCGGCCATCATGCTGAACCCGGACACGGAGCTGCTCAAGATCCTCGAGGTCGAGACTGAGGAGTCCCGCTACGGCGCGGAGGAGTCCGTCGACGAATACCCGGATTCCGACGACTAGGCTTCCGGCGACCCGGCTTCCGACGGCCGGGTTCCCGGCGGCCGCGGACGCCGGGTGGTGGCACAGCCGCGCTAAATGGCCTTCCCGGGGTTCAGGATGCCGGCGGGGTCGAAGAGCTCCTTGATCCGGCGCTGCAGTTCGCGCACGGGTTCCTTCTGTTCCAGACCCAGCCAGCGCAGCTTGTACTGGCCGATCCCGTGCTCCCCCGTGATGGTGCCGCCGATGGCCAGGGCCACGGTGATGGATTCGTCCAGCGCGGCCCCGAGGCGCGCCATGGCGTCCGCGGCCACGGTCTTGTCCACCCGGTCCACCCAGAACGTGGGGTGCAGGTTGCCGTCCCCGGCGTGCGCCACCACCTTGAGCTTGACCCGGTGCGTTGCCGCCATGGTCTCCAGTGCCTCCACATAATCGACCAGCCGGGAGCGGGGAACGGCCACGTCCTCGCCCACGCGGTATTCGTCGTCGACCTCCACCCCGCGGCTGTTGCGCCGCAGTTCCACCAGCTGTTCGGCTTCCGCGCTGGCTTCCATGGTCACCACCGCGCCGCCGGCCACGAGGACGGGCCTTATCACCGCCGCCTCCGCCGCGGCGCCGAAGCCGTCGGTCTGGATCAGCAGCAGGGACCGGCCCCTGGAGGCGAGGTCCGAGCCGTGGATCTCGTCGAGCTGGGCGAGGGTGCCGCTGTCGAGCAGCTCCATGATGGCCGGCTGCACGCGCGCCTTTCCCACGGCGAGGACGCCCGCCGCGGCGCTGCGGAAGTCCGGGTAGAAGGCGGCGACGGTGTGCACGTCCTGCGGGAGGTATTTGAGCCTGACGGTGACCCCGACGACGATCCCCAGCGTCCCCTCGGAGCCGACGAACAGCCCGGTGAGGTCATAGCCGGCGACTCCCTTGAACGTCTGGTGGCCGGTGTGGATGAGCGAGCCGTCGGCCAGCACAACGTCGAGTGCCAGCACTGAGTCGCGGGTCACCCCGTACTTGGCGCAGCGCAGACCGCCGGCATTGGTGGCCACGTTGCCGCCGATCGTGGACATCTTGAAGCTCGCCGGGTCGGGGGCGTACATGAGTCCGTGGACTGCGGCGGCCGAGTTGAGATCCGCGTTGATGACCCCGGCTTCGACGACGGCTGTCTCGTCATCGGGGTTGAGGTCCAGGATGCGGTTCATCCGCTCCAGGCTCAGCACGACGCAGTCCTTGCTCGCGTGCGCACCACCGGAGACCCCGGTCCCGGCTCCGCGTGCCACAAGAGGCACCCCGTGTGTGGCGCAGGCGCGGACGGCGGCCTGGACGTCTTCGACTGATTCGGCCCGAACCACGGCCTGCGGCAGCTGGAAGTCCAACACCGGCGCCTGGTCCACGGCATAGAGAGCCAGCGTGGGGGCGTCCAGGGCGACTTTCGCCGGGCCCAGGGCAGAGGTGAGCTCGTCAATGATGCTCATGCGGTCTCCAGTTCGTCGAATCCGGCTTTCAGTCTAAGGCGCGGCCGTCCCTGGCGGCCTAAGGCGGCGTGGTGCCCGGCAGCATGGCGCCTGGCATCACCCAGACAGCAGCCGCGGCGCCGCGGGTGCAGATCAGGGCGCCTGGGGCCGCGCCATCCGCCCTGATCTGCCCATCGGCGAGGTCACGCGCCCTGATCTGCCCATCGGCGAGGTGACCTGCGCTGATGTGGAGGCAAAACCCCGGTGGGGGCCGGTGGCATCATCGGTGATGCGGATCACAACTGCAAGCGCTTCCAAAGTATACGGTGACTATGACTCCGGAAAGTCATATTATTGGTGGGTAACACCGGCGGTCGAATCAGTCCAGCCAACCCGCCGCCTCAGGATGAAGCCGCACTTCAGTGCCCTGACAGGGCGCGGCGTCAGTGATTATCCAGACGCTGGCAAAAATGACGCGCCGAATTTATGTCTGGAAGCGTTTTCAATTGTGAGGGTTCAGCCTTACGATTACCGGCATGTCCGTTGACTCAGCACTCATCGCCCCCGCCGAACTGGCCGGGCCCCTGACCAGCCCCTTGACGCCGGTCCACGCCGCAGACCACCTCCCCGGCTGGTGGCGCTCGGCCGTGATCTACCAGGTGTACCCGCGCTCGTTCCGGGACCTGAACGGCGACGGTGTGGGCGACCTCGCCGGGATCACCGCGGAACTGCCGAAGCTGGCCGAACTGGACATCGACGCCGTCTGGCTCTCGCCGTTCTACCGCTCACCGCAGCGCGACGCCGGCTACGACGTTAGCGACTACTGCGATGTCGATCCCCTCTTTGGCACGCTGGCGGACTTCGACGCCATGATGGCCGAGGCCACGCGGCTGGGCCTGCGGATGATCGTGGACCTCGTCCCCAACCACTGCTCGGACCAGCACATCGCCTTCCGGGCAGCCCTGGCCGCGCCCGCCGGCAGCCCGGAACGGGACATGTTTATCTTCCGCGACGGCCGCGGGCAGTTCGGTGAGGAGCCGCCGAACAACTGGCAGTCCCACTTCGGCGGGCCGGCCTGGACCCGGATCACGGAACCGGACGGCACACCTGGCCAGTGGTACCTGCACCTCTTCGACACCTCCCAGCCGGACTTCAACTGGGACAACGACGCCGTGCACGAGGAATTCGAGCGGGTTCTGCGCTTCTGGCTGGAGCGCGGCGTCTCCGGCTTCCGGGTGGACGTCGCCCATGCCCTGGTCAAAGCCCCGGGCCTGCCGGAGTGGGGCGGCCGTGCCGACGGCAGCAGCTGCGACGGCTACCCCGGCCATGACGCCCCGATGTTCGGCCAGCCGGCCCTGCATGACATCTACCGCAAGTGGCGGCGGATCCTGGCCGAGTTCGGCCCGGACCGCATCCTCTGCGCGGAAGCGAACGTGGATCCGCTCCCCCGTCTGGCCGACTGGGTCCGTCCGGACGAAATGCATCAGGCCTTCAACTTCCCGTACCTGCACGCCGGCTTGGACGTCCACCGCATGCGCGGCGTCATCACCGAATCCCTGGCTGCGCTGGACTCCGTCGGCGCCCCCACCACCTGGGTGCTCTCCAACCACGATGTGGTCCGGCACGCGACCCGGTTCGGATACGACGGCCACGCGCCGCGCGACGGCGACGGAATCGGCAGCTTCGATCCCCAGCCGAACGAGGCCCTCGGCCGCTCCCGGGCCGCGGCCGCTTCCATGTTCATGCTTGGCCTGCCCGGCGGCGCCTACCTCTACCAGGGAGAAGAGCTGGGCCTTCCCGACGGGATCGACATCCCGGACCAGCAGCGCCAGGACCCCACCTTCGCCCGCACCGGCGGCGAACGGCTGGGCCGGGACGGTTGCCGCGTGCCGCTGCCGTGGCGCACCGCGGAACTTCATGCCGGATTCGGCGACGGCGCCGCCCCCTGGCTTCCGCAGCCGGCAAGCTTCGTGGAACTGGCCCGTGACGCCCAGGCGGCCTCGCCGTCGTCGCACCTCAACCTCTACCGGCGCATGCTCGCCGCCCGCCGCCAAATCGGGCTCGGCCAGGGGTCGCTCGCCTGGGCTGAGGACTGGTGCACGGACAGCTGCCTAGCGTACCTGAACGGGACCACCCTGATCCTGCTCAATGCGGGGCAGAACGCCATCGACCTGCCGGCCGGCCGGGTGCTGCTGCGCAGCTCCCAGGACCCCGCCGGGGAAGGCCTTGAGTCATCTGGACCGGGCGGCGCCGGGCATCGGTTAGGCTCAGGGGAAACTGTTTGGCTGGAAATCTACATCTAGGACGCGGAGAGCTAAGAATGCCCGGCATCAAGGACGTCGCTGAGCGTGCTGGCCTCTCCGTAGCCACCGTTTCGCGGGCCTTGAGCGGCAAGGGCAATGTCTCAACCCGCAGCCGGGAACGTGCGCAGGCGGCCGCGGCCGAACTCGGGTTCGTCCTGTCCTACCACGCCTCCAGCCTGGCCTCCGGCCGGAACCACAACGTCGGCCTCGTGGTTCCGTCCGTTCACCGCTGGTTCTTCTCCTCGGTGGTGGAGGGGGTCTCGGCCACCCTGCTGGACGCGGGGTACGACCTCACGCTCTACAACGTCAGCGAGGGACAGGAACGCCGGCACAGCGTCCTGAACGACTTCCTGCTGCGCAAACGGGTGGATGCGGTGATTGCGGTCTCGCTGGAGCTCAGCGAGGCCGAAATCCAGCAGCTGCTCGCGATCCACCGGCCGATCGTCGGGATCGGCGGACCGCTGCCCGGGGCTTCGACCATCCGCATCGACGATTCGGGGATCGCGCAGGCCGCGGCCCGCCACCTGATCCAGCTCGGCCACAGCAAAATCGCCCATATGACCGGTGACGCCGCCTACGAGAAGGACTTCCGGCTGCCCGGAACCCGCCAGGGCGGATTCAAGAAAGCCATGAAGGACGCCGGACTGGCGGTCCGTCCGGAATGGCAGGTCTCCGCCGATTTCACCATTCAAGGCGCCTACGCCAGCGCCCGGCAGCTGCTGGGCGGCCCCGTGGAACGCCCGACGGCTGTCTTCGCGGCATCCGACGAGATGGCGATCGGCACGATTCTGGCCGCCCGCGACTTCGGACTCCGGGTGCCTTACGACCTGTCCGTGATCGGCATTGACGGCCACGAACTCGGCGAGGTCTTCGGGCTCACGACGATTGACCAGGACGCCCGCGGCCAGGGTGCGCTGGCGGTCCGCCGCCTGTTGGCTGGACTCGACGGAGTCGGGGACCCCGGGGCGGCCGACGCCGAGTTCCCGACCCGCTTCGTAATCCGTTCCAGCACCGCCGTCCCTCCAGTGGACTCAGTGCCGCTCCGCTGAACGCAGACGTTCCCGCCGCCGGCGCCCGCCTGCGGGCCGCGGCGTCGTGCAGGCGTGCAGGCGTGCAGGGTCAGCCTGCGGTCCCCATGAAGCGCACGAAGCGGTCCAACACCTCCGGCCAGCCGGCGGCGTATTCCGCCCGTGTCGGTGCAGGATCCTCGGCGCCTTCCCATCCGCTGTGGACGAGGCGCAGTTCCGTGCCGCCCTCGACGGCCCGGAACGCGACGCGAAGCTCCGTCGACCACACGGCCGACGAGCCGGGGTGCCAGCTGGCGTGGAAGGACAATGGGGGCTGCCAGTCGTCAATGGACCCCCAGATGGCCGTGCGGCCGTCGTCCGCGCTCTCCAGGATCAGATGCTCCTCGAATTCAACGTAGGAGCCGGCCCCGAAGACGCTGTGCTCCTCGAGCGGCCACCACAGGTGGGTGTGTTCGGTGAAACCGACAAAGGCGCGGGCGACGGCACCCGGAACGACGACGGTGTAGACGACGGGGTCCAGTCCGTCCGCCGGCTCCGGCGTCTCGGGAGCGTCGGAGGCTGCGTGGCTGAAGAGGTTGTCCATGGTCATCAACTCTACCTGCGGCCCGACGCCCCCTCGCTTCCGGCGGCGCCTAGCCGGGATGCCCGGGATCTCCGGGGTCCTGTGGCTGCGGTCCTGTAGAAGGGACGGGCCGTTAAATGCGGGAGAGCCCCGACCATGGTGGTTGGGGCTCTCGACCGTTTAATGATGTTCCGGCGGTGACCTACTCTCCCACACCCTCCCGGGTGCAGTACCATCGGCGCTGTGGGTCTTAGCTTCCGGGTTCGGAATGGGACCGGGCGTTTCCCCCACGCTATGACCGCCGTAACCCTTGCTCCCGTTCCGTCCACGCCCCGTGGGGTGTGGTGGTGGGAAATCTGGTGTTACAACTGTGGTGTTGTTATTGTGTTGTGGTTTTGTTCCCTGGAACGAACTCGCTGTGTGGTGGCGGGTTTGTTGTTTGGGAACCACATAGTGGACGCAAGCAGTCTTGTTTCTTTTTACCACCC
>NZ_JARUXE010000020.1 GCF_030433895.1 Arthrobacter sp. PsM3
CCGCCGCACCCGGCAGCTTCTTATCCCCGCCCAGGCGCAACTGAGCCGCCGACACCTGATTCAACGTCGAGCCCGCACTGTCATCAACAAACACCGTCCCGGCATCCTGCAACACATCAAACGTCGCCGACGCCGGCGTCACCGCCCCATCCAACACCCGCGACGGATAATTCAACCGCCCCACCGCATTCTTCGACTTCGACACCACCCACACCCCGCCATCATTCAACTCCACCTCAGTGGTCTTAAACCCCGGATAAATGATGGCGCCGGTGATGAGGACGGCGGAGGCAGCAACAATGCCGGTTCCGGCCATCAGGTGTTTGCGGCGGGCGGTCAGCGGGCGTGCCGGGACCGCGCGGCGCGTTTTTGGCCGCAGGGCTGCCAGGAAGGTCTTCATGTGTGCGGTATCCCCCAAAGTCACGGCAGCCAAAGCATGGGGCATCGCCCGCTGCTGGTGCCAGATAGCTCGACTATCCCATATTAGCTATCGATTAGAGAAACCCTGCCGGGGTCGTCACCCGCGGTGCCGGCATCGGTGCAGGTCAGGATGCCTTCGGTCCGGGACCAGCTAGTCCAGCACCAGCCCGTGGCCGCTGCCGCGTTGCAGCTCCACCGGGTGGATTTCGCCGAAGCCGCGGACGTCCTCGGCGGGGCGCGGAAGCAGCACAAACCGTTCGTCCTGTTCGAGTGCGGACGCGGTCATGGAATCCACCAGCACGGTTCCGGGATCGGCCAGCGCGGTGAGCCGCGCCGCCAGGTTCACGGTCGGACCGTAGATATCGCCCAGCCGGGAGAGGATGCGGCCCCACACCATGGCCACGCGGGCCTGGGGCAGAATCTCATCCTCTGTGAAGGCCTGGCACAGCGCGAGGGAGATTTCGGCGCCCGCTGCCGGGGTCTCGGCGATGTACAGTACTTCGTCGCCGACCGTCTTGACCAGCCGCCCGCCGCCCACCGAGATGATTTCGGCGCACTTGTTCTCAAAGCGCTGGACCAGCTGGGCGAGGGTTTTTTCGTTCATCCTGCGGGACAGGCTGGTGTAGGAGACGAGGTCAGCGAAGCCGACCGCCCGTGCCAGCGGCAGCGGGGCGTCGTCCTCATCGCCTTCGCGGCCTTCCTCGCTGGACGCGAGCCCGGCCTCGGCGCGCACGGCCAGGCGCTGGACGCCGGCGTTGAGCTGGCGGCGCCAGGAGTAGACCAGCATTTCCTCCAGGGCGTCCACGAGGGACGGCAGTTCACTGACCAGGCGTTTGCGGGCCACAGCGTCGGTGACGCCCTGCTGGTGGACCATGTCCTCGACGAGGGCTTCGATCTGCCAGACCACCATGCGGTCCGTCATCTGGCCGATGGCGCGGGTGACGGAAATCGCGGCTTCCTCGGTGAGCTTGCCGGCGCGGACCAGGTCCACGATGGTGTTCAGCGCCGACTGGTCGCGCTCCGTGAAGGCAACGTCCTCGTCGCCGATGTTGGGGAAGCCCAGGGCGCGCCAGAGTTTGCGGGCGGACAGCAGGGACAGTCCGGCGCCGGAGGCGACTTCACGGCGGCGGAGCTTGCGTTCCCCGCCGAGCAGGCGCTGCTCCAGGGCCTTCAGTGCGATGCGTTCCGTGGACATGGTGCCGGTGGGGGGCACGACGGCGGCTGCCGCTTCCGCGCCGGCCGATTCGGCGGCGTCGTCGGCGTCGTCGGCGGCGTCGTCGGCGTCCGCCTGGGGCTCCACCGTGACATCGGTGTCCGCGGAGTCCGGGAGCCAGGCCTCGGCGTTCGCGGCAGCTTCCTCGGCGTCCGCATCAATCTGTTCTGCCACGGAATCGAGGACGACTTCCTGGAGGTTGGCGGTCTCGACGACGGCATCCGGAACCTGTGACGGTTCTTCGTCCAGGAGCCCGGTGTCCTGGTGGACGTTCTCAGCGCTCATCTCTTCCACCTTCTCTCGTCTCCCACGGCCACGCCGCATCGGGGTTGTGCATCATGCCCTCGGAGCCCCAGCCCTCCTCCTGCGGGAGATCGTTGATGGCGTCGAGGATAAAGTTTCGGAACGTCGCGACCTCCGGGACGTCGGGCACCACCATGCTGGTGGGGTGTCCGGTCTCCAAGGATATATTCCCGGAGCGCAATACGCGTTGGAGCAACGACTGATGGATGACCACATTACGGACAGTGCCGAGGGGAACCTGCTCATCGCGCCGCCGCAACATGCCGTAACGGGCAACCAGGCGCTGGCTCGTCAGGACGTATTTCGTGGCGTGCCAGCCCATGACCCGCGGCAGGCAGTAGCCCACCAGCACCCAGGCCGCGAGTGCAATGCAGGCCCCGATCAGCCACGGCGTCCACTCCCTGGCGGAGTCCCTGGCCAGCGGGACCAGCTGTGCCGGCCCGCCCTTGATGATCAAGGCGCTGGCGTAGGCGGCGAGCGCCGGGACCAGGATAAACAGGAGCGCCGGGACAATCAGGGTCCTGGGCTGCGGGCGGGACACCACAATCACTTGCTCGCCCGGGTAGAGCTCTTTACGCATAACCGCTTTCGTGGCCCGGATGCCGGCCGGCACCGCCGGAAGCACCGCCGGGCTGGTCCTCGCCGCTTTCGGTGCCGCTTTCCGTGCCGTTTCCGGTGCCCGGTGGGGTCCAGGGGCGCAGGTGCACCACGTCGCCGGCCGTCACCACATGCTCGTGTCCCCTGGAGTCCACCACCAGGAGTGAGCCGTACTCGTCCAGGCGGGTGGCGTGGCCGATGATTTCGTGGTCGCCGGGCAGTTGGGCGCGGACCTGCTTGCCGAGCGTGGTCAGCAGGTGCTCCACCCGCTTGTGCAGGGAGTGGCCGCCGGCCATCCCGGCGGTGGGGTCGCCGTCGGCGTTGCAGAAGCTGCGGTAGAGGGTGGCGAACCGGGA
Organism: Arthrobacter sp. PsM3; assembly: GCF_030433895.1. Taxonomy (GTDB): domain Bacteria; phylum Actinomycetota; class Actinomycetes; order Actinomycetales; family Micrococcaceae; genus Arthrobacter. Next base: position 2,890 of record NZ_JARUXE010000020.1, read on the forward strand.
CAGGAAGCTCTTCAGCAGCTCGGTCCGGTCCACCGTGGACGGGTGTTCCAGCAGGACGGAGGTGGCGGTGGGCACCGGGAGCTCGGCTTCGGTGAGGGTGACGTTCAGCCCGGTCCCCAGGACGACGGGCGGCACGGCGCCGCCCTCCATCGGGCCCAGCTGGGCGAGGATGCCGGCGATCTTCCGGCCACGGACCAGGACGTCGTTGGGCCATTTGAGTTCGGCCGGGATTCCCGCGGTTTCCAGCAGCGCCTCGCGCAGGGCAAGGGCCGCGAGCAGCGAGAGCCAGGAGTAGCTCTGCGTGGGCAGCGGGCGTCCCTCGGCGTTGACCGGGCGTAGCACCAGCGACACGGAAACCGAACTGCGGGCAGGAGCTTCCCAGCGGCGGTCAAGGCGGCCGCGGGCGGCGCTCTGGTATTCGGCGGTGAGCACGGTGAGATCCGGGTATGCCCCGGGATCCTCGGTGACGCCGCGGATCAGGTCGGCGTTGGTGGAGCCGGTGGAGTCCACCACCGTGAGCCGCGGAATGCCGTTGGCGGAGAGGAACGCCTCATCGCTGAGGGCGTTCAGATCGAGGGGCGGACGTTCCGGGGCTTCCTGCGCGGCTTCCATGCTTTGAATCCTACCGAGTCATGGCGCTGCCGGCTCGGTTCCGGACCGCCGGCGCCACCGAAGCTCAGGAAACTCAGAGGAAGATGTCAGGGATCAGCCGGTCCTCGGGGGCGCCGAGGCTGTACGGGGTGAAGTCCGTGACGCCGGCGGCGGCGAGCACCTGCTCGTCCGTGTAGAAGTTGCCGCTCCAGCTGCCGGATTCCGGGATCGCGTTGCTGCTGGTCAGGACCGCGTGGGCGGCGTCCGCCATGATTTCGGGGCCGCGGGCGCCCAGGACGATCTTGTCGCCGCCGGGCATGTTGCGGATGGCGGCCGTGTTGATCAGGGTGCAGGGCCAGAGCGAGTTGACGTTGATGCCGTCGATCTTCAGTTCCTCGGCCAGTCCCAGGGTCGTCAGGCTCATGCCGTACTTCGCCATCGTGTATGCCAGGTGAACGCCGGCCCATTTGGGGTCCAGGTTCAGGGGCGGGGACAGCGTCAGGATCTGGCCGGCGTCGGAGTCCCGCAGCGCGGGCAGGGCGAGTTTGGAGAGCAGGAAGGTGCCGCGGACGTTGATGTCCTGCATCAGGTCATAGCGTTTCATATCGACGTCGTCCGTCTTCGACAGGTCGATCGCGGAGGCGTTGTTGATGACGATGTCGATCCCGCCGAAGCGTTCGACCGCGGACGCCACCGCGCCGGCGACGTCGCTGTCGTTGCGGACATCCCCGACCAGCGGCAGGGCCTGGCCGCCGGCTGCCTCGATCTGTTCGGCGGCAGAGTAGACCGTGCCTTCCAGCTTGGCGTGCGGCTGGCCGGTCTTGGCCATCAGGACGATGTTGGCGCCGTCGCGCGCGGCGCGGGTGGCGATGGCCAGGCCGATGCCGCGGCTTCCCCCGGAGATGAGGATGGTGCGGCCCTGGAGGGAACCGGCGGCCTGGTAGGGCCCTGCAGCGGTGCCCGAAGCATCATTGCTCGAAGTCATGAGGACACTCTAGCGGAGTCATGTTACTGACGAGTAACTACGACGCGCCCGGCCGGCGCCCCGCGCCGGCAAGGTGGTCCCGGTGAGAGTTGGGGCGAATATTGTAGGTTTTCTACAGCGGCACGGGCCAGTAGCGTCACTAGACTTGCCATCAAGGCCCGGCCTTTGTGGAGACCAGCTAAAGCGCCACACGGGACAGGGCCGGCGAAGCACAGCAGCAGCACACGCAGCACACGATTCAGCAGAACATCAGCTACAGAGCCGGAGACACTTGATGAGCCACGATCTGACCACGACCGCGGGAAAGATTGCCGACTTCCGCGACCGCCAGGCCCGTGCTGAACAGCCCTCCGGCCCGGAAGCGGTCGAGAAGCAGCATGCCCGCGGCAAGAACACGGCCCGGGAGCGCATCGACCTGCTGCTGGATGCCGGCTCGTTCGTCGAGTTCGATGCCCTGGCCGTGCACCGCTCCACCGCCTTCGGCATGGAGAAGAAAAAGCCGCTGGGCGACGGCCTGGTCTCCGGCTACGGCACCGTGGACGGCCGCCCCGTCGCCGTGTACAGCCAGGACTTTTCCGTCTACGGCGGTTCGCTGAGCCAGGTCAACGGCGAGAAGATCGTCAAGGTCCAGGAATTCGCGCTCCGCAACGGCTGCCCCGTCGTCGGCATCCTCGACGGCGGCGGTGCCCGCATCCAGGAGGGCGTAGCCTCGCTGGCCATGTTCGCGGACATCTTCCGCAACAACGTGCACGCCTCCGGGGTGGTCCCGCAGATCTCCCTCATCATGGGTCCGTCCGCCGGCGGCGCGGCCTACTCCCCCGCCCTGACCGACTACGTGGTCATGGTGGACAAGACCTCGCACATGTTCATCACCGGCCCTGACGTGATCAAGACCGTCACCGGCGAAGACGTGGACATGGAAACCCTCGGCGGCGCCCGCCAGCATAACGCCAACACGGGAACATCCACCTACCTCGCCTCCGACGAGGCCGACGCCATCGAGTTCGTCCGCGAGCTCCTGGACTTCCTGCCCTCCAACAACCTCGCCGAGGCCCCGGTGCTGGAGCACTCCCAGGAGCTGGAGATCGACGAGGAGGACCTCGCCCTGGACGCGCTGATCCCCGATTCGGCCAACCAGCCGTACGACATGCGCAAGCTCATCGGGCAGCTCGTGGACGACGGGCACTTCCTGGAGATGCAGTCCCTCTACGCGCCGAACGTGATGATCGGCTACGGCCGGATCGAGGGCCACACCGTGGGCATCGTGGCCAACCAGCCGATGCAGTTCGCCGGCACCCTGGACATCGCCGCCTCGGAGAAGGCCGCCCGCTTCGTCCGGCACTGCGACGCCTTCAACATCCCGATCATCACCCTGGTGGACGTGCCGGGCTTCCTGCCGGGCAAGGACCAGGAGTTCCAGGGCATCATCCGCCGCGGCGCCAAGCTGCTCTACGCCTACGCCGAGGCCACCGTGCCGAAGCTGACCGTCATCACCCGCAAGGCCTACGGCGGGGCGTACATCGTGATGGGCTCCAAGAAGCTCGGCGCGGACCTCAACCTCGCCTGGCCCACCGCCCAGATCGGCGTCATGGGCGCCCAGGGCGCCGTCAACATCCTCTACCGCCGCGAACTCGCCGCCGTTGCGGAGGCCGGCGGCGACGTCGAGGCCAAGCGCGCCGAGGTCATCCGGCAGTACGAGGAAGAGCTGCTCAACCCGTACCAGGCCGCCCAGCTCGGCTATGTCGATGCGGTCATCGCCCCGTCCGAGACACGCGTGCAGATCATCAAGGGCCTGCGTGCCCTGCGGGACAAGCGCGCCAGCCTGCCCGCCAAGAAGCACGGGAACATCCCGCTGTGAGCCCCACCCACCCCCTATCCCCGCAAGTCCCCCCCGGCTCCCAGCCTTCGCAAGCCCCGGGCGCGGCCGAGCCTGAGGCGACGACGCCGCCCGCCGAGCAGCCCCTGCTCGCCGTCGTCAAGGGCGAGCCGACGCCGGAGGAGCTCGCGGCGCTCACCGCCGTCGTGCTGTCCCTGGGCAGCGGCGAAGCTGCCGCACCGGAAAAGCCGAGCGCCCGGCACTGGATCCGCCGGCAGCAGCTGCAGCTGGCACCGAAGCCGGGGCCCGGCTCCTGGAAGCGCAGCCGCGGCTAAGCCCTCTGCGGGGAAGTGTGAAGTCCTCGGGAAGAAGTCCCTCGGGAAAAGTGCAGCAACCCTTTCATAACAGCCGGAGCCGGGCTAGTGTCTTTCGGGTGACTATCGAAACCACTGGAAATACTGCCCCCGGGCGCCCGCACACCGCCATCGATGCCGTCGCCGATGCCTTCACGGACACCCTGATCCGGCTTAACCCGAGCTTCGCCACCGAGCTCGGGCTCCCCGGTCACGAGACCGAGTACCAGGACTTCTCGCCCGCCGGGATCGAGGAGTTCGCGGTTGCCGCTCGGGAGACGCTCGCCGCGCTGGACGGCCTGGAGGCGGCGGACGACGTCGACGCCGTGACCCTGGATGCCATGCGCGAGCGCCTGGGCCTGCAGCTGGAACTCCACGAATCCGGCTGGGACCTTGCCGAGCTGAACAACATCGCCTCCCCCTCGCAGGAGATCCGGGCGATCTTCGACCTCATGCCGATGGATACCGCGGCGCAGTGGGACCACATCGCGGGCCGCGCGCACAACGTCCCCGCCGCACTGGACGGCTACATCGTGTCGCTGCGCGCAGCCAAGGAGGACGGCAAGGTTTCCGCCGCGCGCCAGGTGAAGATCGTGATCGAACAGACCACCAAGCACGCCGCCGAGGACGGCTTCTTCGCGAAGCTGGCTGCCGAAGCCCGGACCGCGGAGGGCCCGCTGCCCGAGGACGTGCAGGCCCGGCTCGACGCCGGATCTGCCGCGGCGCGCGTGGCATACTCCCGGCTGGCCGGCTTCCTGGAGTCCGAGCTGCTTCCCGTCGCCCCGGCGAAGGACGCGGTGGGCGTCGAGCGCTACTCGCTGGCGTCCCGCGTCTTCCTTGGCGCCGCGGTGGACCTGGAGGAAACGTACGCCTGGGGCGTGCAGGAACTGGACCGCCTGATTGCCGAGCAGGAGCGTGTGGCCGAGGAGATCCGGCCCGGCGCCACGATCGAGGAGGCCAAGGAGGTCCTCAACAACGACCCCGCCCGGCAGCTGAAGGGCACCGACGCCCTCCGGGCCTGGATGCAGGAGCTCTCCGACAAGGCCGTGGCCGACCTCGCGGGCGTGCACTTCGACATCCCGGACGTCATGAAGACCCTGGAGTGCAGGATTGCCCCGACCGATGAGGGCGGCATCTACTACACGGGGCCGTCGGACGACTTCAGCCGCCCGGGCCGCATGTGGTGGTCGGTGCCGCCGGGAGAGGACACGTTCACCACCTGGGCCGAGACCACGACGGTCTACCACGAGGGCGTCCCGGGCCACCACCTGCAGGTGGCGACCGCCACCTACCGCCGCGAGCTGCTCAACAAGTGGCGCCGGAACGTCTGCTGGACCTCCGGCCACGGTGAGGGCTGGGCACTCTACGCCGAGAAGCTGATGCAGGAACTGGGCTACCTCAAGGACCCGGGTGACCACATGGCATGCTGGACATGCAGCGCATGCGGGCAGCCCGGGTGGTCTTCGACATCGGCGTCCACCTGGAGCTGGAGATGCCCGAGCGCTGGGGCTCCGGCACCTGGACTCCGGACAAGGGGTACGGGTTTCTCCAGCAGAACCTCGCGATCAGCGAAGGCCAGCTCAACTTCGAGTTCACCCGCTACCTCGGCTGGCCGGGCCAGGCGCCGTCGTACAAGGTGGGCCAGCGGCTCTGGGAGCAGATCCGCACCGAGCTCGAATCCCGTCCGGGTTTCGAACTCAGGGCCTTCCACACCAAGGCGCTGAACATCGGCTCCGTCGGCCTCGACACCCTCAAGCGCGCTCTGCTGGAGTAAGCCCCTCCAAACTTGACTGCCACCGCCCCCGCCGTCGCCACCTCCACCGCGCAACCGCCCCGCCGCGCAACCGCCCCGCCGAGGTGACACTTGGCGCCCATTGCGGAGCGGCGCATGGGCGCGAAGTCTCACCTCGAGGCGGCCGACGGCGGACGCGCACTCCCCGGCGGGAATCCGGGCCCCCAGGCTCCCTAGCGGGAGACAATCGCCACACCGGGGACCGGAATAACTTCACAAACGGGTAGTCTTCCGGCGTATTCCCAGGGATTCCCCGGCCGGACCCAGAAAACTGCCACGTAACATTTCTCAACATCCGTTCGCCGTGATAAGTGCCCCGGCCCTAGCGTGGTCCGGTGAGCACTCAGACAAGCACCCCCGCACCCGCCGGAAAGACCGGCTTCCAGCTGCCCAAGTGGGCCGGCTCGTTCGGCTTCCAGATCATCGCCGCCCTGATCGTCGGGCTGGGCCTGGGCCTCCTGGCCAAGTACACGGGCAGCACCAAGGCGAGCCCGAACGCCCTCGGCGCCACGCTGCAGACCATCGGCTCGAGCTACGTCTCGCTGCTGCAGACCGCCGTCGTGCCCCTCATCTTCACCGCCGTCGTCAGCTCCATCTCCAACCTGCGCGCCGTCTCCAACGCCGCCCGGCTGGCCTGGAACACGCTGCTCTGGTTCGCCATCACGGCGCTGATCTCCGTGCTGATCGGCATCGGACTGGGCGTGTTCCTGCAGCCCGGCGCCAACACCGGCATCACCCAGGAGGCCAAGTACGCCGGCAAGTCCGGCGACTGGTGGGCCTTCCTGACGGGCCTGTTCCCGAAGAACTTCCTCGGCCTTGGCGCCAGCACCACCGTCACCGAGGGCGTCGCCAGCACCACGGTGAGCTTCAACGTCCTGCAGATCCTGGTGATCGCGGTCGCCGTCGGCATCGCGGCACTGAAGGTGGGCAAGGCCGCCGAGCCGTTCCTGAGCCTCAACGCCTCCGCCCTTGCCGTGATCCAGAAGGTCCTTTGGTGGATCATCCGGATCGCCCCGATCGGCACCGTCGGCCTGATCGGCAACGCTGTGGCCATCTACGGCTGGGACACCATCGGCTCCCTGGGCAAATTCACCTTCGCGGTCTATGTGGGTCTGGCACTCGTGCTGTTCGTCGTCTATCCGGTCCTGGTCCGCACCCACGGCCTGTCCGTCAAGCAGTACTTCTCGGGCGTCTGGCCGGCGGTGCAGCTGGCCTTCGTCTCCCGCTCCTCGGTGGGCACCCTGCCGCTGACCCAGCGCGTGACCGAACGCAGCCTGGGCGTCCCCCGCGCCTACGCCTCGTTCGCCGTGCCGCTGGGCGCCACCACCAAGATGGATGGCTGCGCCGCGATCTACCCGGCCATCTCGGCGATCTTCGTCGCCCAGTTCTTCGGCATCCAGCTCGACTTCACCCAGTACCTGCTGATCGCCCTCGTCTCCGTGCTCGGCTCCGCCGCGACCGCCGGCACCACCGGCGCCGTCGTGATGCTGACCCTGACCCTCTCCACTTTGGGACTGCCGCTGGCCGGCGTCGGGCTGCTGCTGGCAATCGACCCGATCCTGGACATGGGCCGCACCGCCGTCAACGTGGCCGGGCAGGCACTCATCCCCACCATCGTGGCCAAGCGCCAGGGCATCCTCGACGAGACACTGTACAACGCACCGCGCACCGGTGACCCGTTCTCCGACGAAGTCGACGGCACAGTCGACGACGCCGGCACGGCCGCCGTCGACCCCTCCGCTGCCGCTGCTCCCGCGGCGTCGCCGGAAGGCCGCGAGCTGGCCGGCGCCAAGGCGTAACCGCTGCACCAGGCACGAGCAAAAAGAAGTCCCCGGGAACCTCCCGGGGACTTCTTTGGTTGTGCCGCGTCAGGATCGGCGGCTAAGCGGGGGCCTAGTGTCCGCCTCCGCCAATCACGCCCTTCTCGACGGCCTTCGTGACGGCGTCCGCCTCGGCCTGGGTCAGCGTGCCGTCGGTGACGGCTTTGTCCAGCCTGGTCGTCAGTTCCGCAGCACGGTCGGCCTGGGCCGCGGTCCGCAGCTCCTCCAGGGCTGTCGTGACCTTCGCTTCGTCAATCCCCAGCGACGCCGCCAGCGACTTCGCCAGGGCCGCGTCCATCGCGGCGCGATCCGGCTTGGTGCCTTCGGCCGGCGGGGTAGTGGGCTTGTTGGCCTCGCGGAAGGCCTGCAGGGCCTCAGTCACCTTGGCCTCGTCAACGCCGAGCTTGGCAGCCAGTGCGGCAGCCTGGGCGCCGCCGCGCTCTCCGCCGCGGCCGGGTCCGTGGCCGGGTCCGTGGCCGCCGCGCATGCCCTGACCGTCGGTGCTGCCGGGCGTCGCGTTCGCCGAGGCGTTGGAGCTGGGGGCTGGGGTCGGAGTGGTGGCTGCCGACGCCATCCCGGTAACTCCAAGGCCTGCGCCCAGAGCGAGAGCCCCGGCCGAAATGGCGAGCGTAATTCTCTTCGTACGTGTCATGTGCTGTCTCCTGGTCTGCAGCATGGTGCCCGCTGCCATTGGCTACTGTCTCTTCCAAGACGTAGTTCAAGTGTCCGCCAGCCGCATCTGCGGGAGCTGTCCGGAACCTTTCATCTTCCTGTGAACGTTTCCAAGGGGCTCCGGGCGAATCATTCGGCCGGGCTCCCGCGGCTGTCCCGGTCCGCGCGTCCCGAGGTGGGTAGGCTCGGGGCATGCTGATCGTGACTTCCAGTGACATCCCGGGCCATCGTATCGACGCCGTTTTCGGCGAGGTGATGGGGCTTACCGTCCGCGCCCGGGATATCGGCAACCAGATGCTGGCCGGCTTCCGCTCAATCGGCGGCGGGGAACTGCCCGAAATGACGCGCATGCTCTACGAGAGCAGGCAGCAGGTCATGGCCCGAATGGTGACCGAGGCAGAGCAACGCGGTGCCAATGCCATTGTTGCCATGCGCTTCGACAACTCCCAGCTGGGGACCACCTGGACCGAGGTCTGCGCCTACGGCACGGCCGTGTTCGCCATCCCCATCCCGGCGGGGGAGCCGGGCGCCACGGGCCAGTCCATTTTTCTGACGAAGTCCGAGCCGGAGAAAAACTTGCCCTGAGTGCAAACATGCACGTAGTGTAAGTGCGTGTCCGCTTCCAGTTATCTCCGCGCAGCCGCGCCTCCGGCGTCCGGCACCCCGCCTGAGGCGCCGTCGCGCCGTGAGCTGAACAAGGCGGCCACCCGCCAGGCGATCACCGCCGCCGCCTTGGCGCTCCTCCGCTCCAGCGGCCCCGGCAACTTCACGGTCGAGGACATCGCCGACGCCGCCGGCATATCCCGCCGCACCTTCTTCAACTACTTCGGCAGCACCGAAGCCGCCATCGCCGCCGTCACGTTCGGCTTCCTGGACACGGCGCTTCAGCAGTTCCGGCTGCGGCCGGTCGGGGAACCCTTCCTGGAATCCGCCCGGGCCGCCCTCGTGGAACTCGCAGATCCGATGACCGTCGCTCCCCTGGCCGAGCTGTACAGCCTTGGCCAGGCCAACCCGCAACTGAGCAGGTCCGAGCTGGAAGCCTGGGACCACTGCACCGCCCAAATCATCTCCGCGGCCCGCGAGCGCTTCAGCGCCGGCGGCGGCGTCGAACTCGATGAGCTGTACCTCCGCGCACTGGCCGGCTCTGTCATTTCCTGCGGCAAAGCCGCGATGGACGTCTGGTTCGCCCGATGCGGCGGATCCCTGACGCCGGAATCCCTGTCCACCCTCCGGCACCTCCTGATCAATTCCATGAGCCTGCTGGGCTCCGGGTTCGCCCGCCCCGACACCGTCCAGCCCACCCTGACAGCCACCCCGGCCGCCAACTCCACCGACTCCCCTTCCCCAGATCGGCACTGACATGGCCCTACTGCTCTACCGCCTCGGCAAGTTCTCCTACCGCCACCGCTGGCTCGTCATCTCCGTCTGGCTTGCCGTCATGGTCGCCGTCGGTGGCGCGGCAGCCGCCTTCCACGGCACCCTGTCCAACAACTTCCAGATCCCGGGCACCGAAACCCAGCAGATGGCAGACAAGTTGAAGAAGGAGCTTCCCTCATCCTCCGGCGGTTCCGCCAGCGTGGTGTTCGAAGCCAACGACGCCCGGTTCAGCCCGGCCGGCCAGGAAGCCGTGACGGCTGCCCTCGCCAAGCTCAAGTCCCTTCCGGACGTCCAGGGCACGGTTGATCCCTTCGCCACGCAGGCCCAGCTGGACAAGGCCGCCACAGACCTCGCCGCAGGTAAGGAGCAGTCCGCTGCCGGCAAGGCCCAGCTGGAGACGGCCGCCGCCGAACTCGCTGCAGGAAAGGCCAAGCTGGACGCTGCCGAACAGCAGATGACGGCCGCCGGACTGCCGCCCGCTGCGATTGAGGCCCAGCTCGGCCAGCAGAAGGCAGCCCTCACGGCAGGTCAGGCCAAGATCGACGCCGGCACCACGGAACTGGAAGCCGGCGTAGTCAAGCTGGCCCTTGGCACCCGGCAGTTGGAGGCTTCCAAGGGCCTCCGCTTCGTCTCCGCGGACGGCAAGGCCGCGATCGCGCAGATCCAGTTCAAGACCTCCATCAACGGGCTCAAGCCCGAGGTCCGCCAGGAAGTCCAGGACATCGTCAAGGAGGTTTCCGCCGCCAACGTGACCGCGCTGCCGAGCAAGGAAATCAGCGAGGACATCTCCGAGCTCTTTGGCACCGCCGAGATCCTCGGCATCGCGGTGGCAGCCCTGGTCCTGATCATCATGCTCGGGACCCTGGTCGCGGCCGGGCTTCCGCTGCTGATGGCCGTGGTCGGCGTCGCCGTCGGTGTGGGTGCCACCTTCGCCCTGAGCGGGGCCTTCGACATGAGTTCCATCTCCCCGATGCTGGCGCTGATGCTGGGCCTCGCCGTGGGGATCGACTACTCCCTGTTTATCGTCAACCGGCACCGCGGGCAGCTGCTCTCCGGCATGGACCCCGAGGAGTCCGTGGCCCTGGCCACCGGCACCTCCGGCAATGCTGTGCTTTTCGCCGGCCTGACCGTCATCATCGCCCTCGCAGCCCTCGTTGTCCCGGGTCTTCCGTTCCTGGCCGTCATGGGCCTCTCCGCCGCCGCCACGGTGGCCGTCGCCGTCGTCGTCGCCCTGACCCTGACGCCGGCTGTGCTCTCCCTCGTGGGCCGGAAACTGATCTCCAAGCGGGCCTGGGCCAAGGCGGACAAGCACAATGCCGCTCCGGGCCACGAAACCGAGGACCGCGCCAAGGACGAATACCGCAGCAGCCACGGCTGGGGCGGCATCGTCACCAAGCACCCGTGGCTGGCCCTGCTGGCCGGTGTGGTGCTGCTCGGTGTCCTGGCGCTGCCGGCCAGCCAGCTCCGGCTCGCCTTGCCGGACGCCAGCTCCGAGCCGGTCTCCTCGCAGGCCTTCAAGGCCTACGACGTCACCAAGCGGAGCTTCGGCGAAGGGATGACCGGCCCGATCATCGTGGTGGGCGACCTCCCCGCCGGACTCAGCGAAGCCGACGCGAAGGCCAAGCAGTTCGACGTCGCGGACATCCTGCGCGGGACCCAGAATGTCAGCGCCGCCGTGCCGCTGGCCCTGAGCGAGGACCGCCGCACTGCCGTGTTCCAGGTCATCCCGAACGAAGGCCCGGCCAGCGCCAGCACCGTGCAGGTGGTCTCCGAACTCCGCGCCGAAAAGGGCCAGATCAAGGACAGCACCGGCGTCAGCATCGGGCTCACCGGACAGACCGCCGGAAACGTCGATGTGTCCACCAAACTCGGTGACGCACTGCCGCCGTACCTGGCGATCGTGGTGGGCCTCTCGCTGATCCTGCTGCTGCTCGTGTTCCGCTCCATCTGGGTGCCGCTGCTGGCCACCGGCGGATTCCTGCTCTCGCTCGCCGCCGCGTTCGGCGCCGTCGTCGCGGTCTACCAGTGGGGCTGGCTGGGGACCATCTTCGGCGTCGAGAACCCGGGCGCCGTGCTGAGCTTCCTGCCGATTATCCTGATCGGTGTGCTGTTCGGCCTGGCCATGGACTACCAGGTGTTTATCGCCTCGGGAATGCGCGAGTCCTACATGCACGGCGAACCGGCCAAGCATGCGGTCCGCTCGGGCTTCAGCCACGCGGCCGCCGTGGTCACCGCGGCCGCGATCATCATGGTCAGCGTGTTCTCGGGCTTCATCTTCTCGCACCTGAACATGGTCCGGCCGTTGGGCTTCGCGATGGCCTTCGGTGTCCTGATCGACGCGTTCGTGGTCCGGATGACGATCGTCCCGGCGGTGATGTACCTGCTTGGTGAGAGGGCCTGGTGGCTCCCGCGCTGGCTGGACCGCATCCTGCCGGACGTGGACGTTGAAGGCGCCAAGCTGCGCAAGCCGGCCCGCGCCGCAGCGGCCTCACCCGAGGCTGAGCCTGTAACGGTCGCCGCACGGTAGCGTCCGCCGTCGACACGCAACTGCCCGCTGATCACACGATCGGCGGGCAGTCTCGTATCCGGCCCCCTGGCCTGGAGGCAGACTCAGCGATTGCGGTAGTAGTCCTTCCAGACCAAACGATGAAGAGGGATCTTCCGTGGCAGCGACCTCAGACCGGGGATGAACGGCAGGAAGGCCAGCAATGCCGTGAGCACGAGCATCGTGATGACGACCAGGGCATCGGCATTGGGAGCGGACTTGAACGGTTCCACCTGGTAAAGGAGCGAGAAGAGCCACAGCCAGGACTGCCCCGGAGTATCGCCGGTTTCGTTCATCACACCCCACTGATCCCCGGAGAGGTGCTGGCTTGCCGCAAGACCCGGGAAGTAGCCTCCGTCTCCCAGAAACAGGAGGCTTCGGGTGTAGTCCATGTTGTAGAAATTTCCGCCGCTCTGCAGTACGCCGTCCAGACTGCCCTGGCGCGCCATGTCCAGCAATGCGCCGGTCAGCGCCGGGACCGGGCCGTAGTCGCCATCGGCCACCTTGGCCGGGTCGTTGTCCGGCGCAGCGGCGAGGGCGATGGAATAGGCAGCTGCCCAGTCCGAGCGCTGCTGGTCGGTGCCGGCCGTCCAAAGTGCAAGGTCAGCTGGCGGCGACGGCAGCGTCGCCAGCGGGGCGGTCACGAAGTCGCTGGCGTTATCGACCGGAAGGCGGACACCGGAGAGGCTTTGAAGGTCCACGGGGCCGACCTTCTGCGTTGCGTCCGGCGTCGAGTTGTAGGGCGGCCCGTAGCCCGCACTATCGCTGGTTCCGGCAAGTTCCTTTGTTGCGGTGGCAACGAAATCCGCCGGGGCGGCCGTGGCCCACGCTTTGAGGCTGACGCTGGGCTCATCAGGGGACCCGAAGATGGCGGAAACGCCAAGCACGAGCAGGCCGACAACCACGACACCGATGATCAGTTCCTTGATCAGGTCATATTCGCGGACGCTGCCCGTCCAGGGCCGGCTGGCAAGGTCGTCCGTCTTCCGCCAGGAGATGCTGCTGCTTTTCCTGGTCATCGCACTGCGTCCCGGGATTCGGTGGACTCCGGAGGTTGGGTGTACCCGGGAGGTTGGGTGGACTCCCGGCGATTGTGAAGCAGTTGGGCATCGGACTCCGCCGCCTCAAGCGGCGGTGCAACGCCGTGGACCCGGACCAGCAGTACATGCAGGACCACCACCGCACCCACGGCCAGGGGCAACAGCGTGATATGCCAGGTGAAGAGTTGCCCGACGTTGGCCGCATTGAACCAGGCACCCACTCCGACCGCGTTCAGCGCATCCTTCGCTTCAAACGCAATCCACTGGGAATCGAAGTTCGTCTGGAGCAGGTACCCGGTGAAGGCCGCCACGATGGAAACGACGAAGGAGAGCACTCCGGTGATCCAGGTCAGGGCCCGGCCCCCGCGCCACGCCGCCATCCAGAATTTCAGCCACAGGTGCACCACCATGAAGATGAAGAAGAATTCCACACTCCACAAATGGGTGCTGTTGACGAAGCTCCCCAGCGAGGACACGTGATACCACTGGGGTCCGTTCAGTCCCAGGACGATTCCGGAGATGACGATCCACAGCAGGGAAGCGATGGCCCCCATGCCGAAGACGTACGACCAGGACGCCACGTAGCTTGGCTGATCCTCGGGCAAGAGCTTGTCCGGAGGAAGCTTCTTCAGGAGCCACCGGCGGGCCCTGCCGGTCCAGGTGTGGGCGTCAGTTTCATCGGCCGGCGTACCGGGCCGCGGTGTCGCATGGGCGCTCATTTCCGCCGCTTCCCGCCGGGAAAGGGAAGGACCAAGGCCAGAACGAACAGGATGATCATCACGACGATCACTATCAGGTTTCCGGACTGGATGGTGAAGCCGTCCCAGCCAAAATAAGTTCCCTCACCAACCGTGCCAACGCTTGCCACTAGCCATCCAGTCATGGAACGCTCGATTCTCCGTAGGATCCCCGTTCAACTCCACCACGGGCAAACATCCGCTGACAGGGTCTTCCGCCCCCGGGCAAGCCTCCGTTTGGGACTCCCGGGCCGGTCGGCGCGGGACCGGAAGGTCAGCCCCTCGGACACCTACGGGAGACTCGGCTGGCTTTCCCAGCGAACGTCAAGGTTCACCCACTCATAATGGACCGAAGCTCCGGTCAACCGCTATTTGACCGGAGCTTCGCCATTTCGCCTGCCACCGCGCCACCGGCCACCCCCGCGGCGGCGGTGGTAATCCATGAGCGGCGTCCTGGCCGGCGCTTGGGACAGAAAGCACGGCGGTTGCCAGCAGCAGCGGCTGCTCGGGCTTTGATAGCACGCCGGTCACCACGGACCCCGGGGATCTGGATTCCCAGCCGGCCGCAATCTTCAGCCGCTATGATCAGCGGCGGGGACCGGACGGGAAGTCCGGGATTGGTACAGCGGTATCGCCGCCCGGCACTCCGGAGGACGCAATTCCGGCGGGACGGCAGCCGCGCAATGTGGGCGGGAGGTGCCATGGGGAAATTCATTCTGGCTCTCAACATCATTGACGGGCCCTTGATCGTCGCGTCATACGTTCTCAGCATCGCCCTCTGCGCCACTCTTCTGATGCGACGCGCGCCAAGGACGCTGGCCATGACGGCACTCTCGGGCGCAGCCGGCGCCGCGGCCGGGGCCGTCATCGTGCTGGTGGCGGAGCAGATCATGCACGCATTCGGCGGTCCCCTCGGGTGGGCCGTTCGCATCTGGGTCATAGCGTTCTTCGCCGGCTTAGGCCTCTGCGGCGCAAACCTCCGGGCCTCCGGCCCCTGGCGCAAGGTGCTCGCATCCGTCGCAGTTCTCAGCTTCGCTGCCAGCGCGGCCTTAGGTATCAATGCATATTACGGACTGAACGCGACCCTGGCCTCATTCCTGGGGGTCTCCCTCGCCCCGAGGATTGACCTGGGACCGGCCGCACACCATGCCGCCGCACCGCAGAAGCCCCTGTGGGAAACCTGGAAGGCACCTGCAGGAATGCCCTCCGAGGGTTCAACCGCCCAAGTCCTCATCCCGCCGCAAATATCCGGGTTTCCCTCCCGCCCGGCGGGCCTGTACTTGCCCCCGGCAGCACGGGTCCCCAACCCTCCGGCGTTGCCACTGGTGGTTCTGATGATGGGACAGCCCGGAGATCCGGACCCCCAGCATGCCGCCGAAGTCCTCAACGACTACGCCGCACACCATGACGGACTGGCGCCGATCGTCATCGTTGCAGACCAGCTTGGCGACCCCCTGGTCGACAATCTGTGCCTCGACTCACCGCTTTACGGACGTCCGGAAACCTTCATCAACCGCGACGTGGTCGACTGGGCACGCATCCACCTGAACATCATTGACAACCCGAAATACTGGACCATTGCGGGCTATTCCCATGGCGGCCAGTGCGCCATTTCCTTCGCCGCCAAATACCCCTCGATCTGGGGCAACGTTGTGGACATCTCCGGGGAAGAATTCCCCGGAGCCGAGAACCCCGAGACCAACCTCCGCGAAGTGTTCGGCGGCAACCAGGCAGCCTACGACGCCGAAAAGCCGGTCAACATCATGAAACAACAGAGGTACCCCAACACCCAGGGCATCTTCACGGCCTCAACCGACGACCCCGTCTACCTCGAGGCTGCCCGTCATGTCTCGGCGGCAGCAGCAGCCGCGGGAATGACCGTCACCTACTACGAGGTCCCTGACGGGGGACACGGAATCGCGGCGCTGAACGGCGGCCTGAACAAGGGATTCGAACTCCTCTTCCCCCGGCTCGGGCTCTCCCAGCCCTCCTCCTAGGCGCGGGCCAGCGAGCGACGGCGAGAACCGGCGCCGTCACGTTCGACAAGCTCAAGCCCTGAGCACGGCAACGCGGGGTCACCTAGCGCCCATAATCCGCCGCCGGATGGGCCGAAAGTGACCCCGCGTTGCTGTGCCGCGGTGAACTAGGCTGGAACGGTGACCCGCCTCATTCTTGCTTCCCAGTCCCCCGCCCGCACCAAGCTGCTGACCGACGCCGGCATCCGGCACGAGATCCTCGTCTCCGATGTGGACGAGGATGCCGTCCAGGCCCGCTACGGCGTGACCGACCCGCACGACACCGCCCTGCTCCTGGCCCGGGCCAAGGCCGAGGCCGTCGCCTCCCTGCCCGAAGCCGACGGCGCGCTGGTGATCGGCTGCGATTCGGTCTTTGAATTCGACGGCGAGGCGCACGGCAAGCCGTACACCGCCGAGGTTGCCCGGGAGCGGATGCTCCGGATGAGCGGCAGCAAAGGTGTGCTGCACACCGGGCACTGGCTCGTCGACTGCCGCGACACCGAGGAGTCCGATGAATCCGGGGCGGCAGGTTCCGGCGCGACCCTCGGGCACGTCTCCTCCGCCGAGGTCCACTTCATGGAGATGAGCGCCGAGGAAATCGACACCTACATCGCGACCGGGGAGCCGCTGCAGTGCGCCGGCTCCTTCACGATCGACGGCTACGGCGGGGCGTTCATCCGCAAGGTCGACGGCGACCCCCACGCCGTCGTCGGGCTTTCCATTTCCACCCTCCGCGGGCTGCTGGGCAAAGCGCAGGTGGGCATCACCGAACTGTGGACCACCGGTGCCGCGGATCCCGCACTGCTCCGGGCTGAGTGAGCTAATTTGCAGACCTTTGTAGCAACCCTACAAAGGCTGGGCGCTTTACGCGCGGAATCCGCAAGTAATATCGGCGGAACCCACAAAACCGCGCTAGGCTCCCTGAAGGAAAGAAGGAGACGCCTTGTCAGCAAATTCGGAGCAGTCCGCAAATCCCGTGCCGCGCCCAGCCCACGAGGGCACCGCCGTAGCCACCCCGCCGGGCACACATCCTCTGAGCAAGGTGCTGATCGCCAACCGCGGCGAAATCGCTGTGCGCATCATCCGCGCCGCACGCGATGAAGGCATCGCCTCCGTGGCGGTCTACGCGGAACCGGACCGCGACGCACTGCACGTCAAGCTCGCCGACGAGGCCTACGCCCTGGGCGGCAACACCGCCGCCGAGTCGTACCTCGTGATGGACAAGCTGATCGAGGTGGCCCACCGCTCCGGCGCCGACGCCATCCACCCCGGCTACGGCTTCCTGGCCGAGAACGCCGAGTTCGCCGCGAAGGTGATCGACGCCGGCATCACCTGGATCGGGCCCTCCCCCGCCGCAATCTCCGCCCTGGGCGACAAGGTCCAGGCCCGCCACATCGCCGAAAAGGTCGGCGCCCCCCAGGTCCCCGGCACCGCCGACCCGGTGGAGACCGCCGAGGAAATCCTCGAGTTCGTGGACAAGTTCGGCCTGCCGGTCGCCATCAAGGCAGCCTTCGGCGGCGGCGGACGCGGCATCAAGGTAGCCCGCACCCGCGAGGAAATCCCCGAACTGTTCGAGTCCGCCGTGCGCGAGGCTGTCGCTGCCTTCGGCCGCGGCGAGTGCTTCATCGAGCGCTTCCTGGATGCCCCGCGGCACGTCGAGACCCAGTGCCTTGCCGATGCGTACGGCAATGTGGTGGTCGTCTCCACCCGCGACTGCTCACTGCAGCGCCGCAACCAGAAGCTCGTCGAGGAAGCACCGGCCCCGTTCCTCACCGAGGAGCAGAACCGCCAGCTGTACGAATCCTCCAAGGCCATCCTCAAGGAGGCCGGCTACCTCGGCGCCGGCACCTGCGAGTTCCTCGTCGGCCAGGACGGCACCATCTCCTTCCTCGAGGTCAACACCCGCCTCCAGGTGGAGCACTGCGTCTCCGAGGAAGTCACCGGTATCGACCTCGTCCGCGAGCAGTTCCGGCTGGCCCGCGGCGAGGAACTCGGCTACGGGGACCCCGAAGTCCGCGGCCACTCGATCGAGTTCCGCATCACCGGCGAGGACCCGGGCCGGAACTTCATGCCCGCCCCGGGCACCATCACCCGGCTGTTGAACCCCACCGGCCCCGGCGTCCGGATCGACTCCGGCGTCGAGCAGGGCGACGTCATCAGCGGCAACTTCGACTCGATGCTCTCCAAGCTCATCGTCACTGGCGCCACCCGCCCGCAGGCCCTCCAGCGCGCCCGCCGCGCGCTCCAGGAGATGGTGGTCGAGGGCATCCCCACCGTCATTCCGTTCGACCTCGCCGTGGTCACCAACCCTGATTTCGCCCCCGCCGTGGGCCCGTTCAAGGTCCACACCCGCTGGATCGAGACAGCCTTCGTCAACGACATCCCCGCCTGGACCCCGACCGGCACCGAGGCTGAAACGCCTGCCGCCGGCGAACGCCAGCGCGTCGTCGTCGAGGTCGGCGGCAAGCGCCTGGAGGTCGTCCTCCCGGCGTCGCTGGGCACCGGAGGCGGAGCGGGCGCCGCCAAGCCGGCCAAAGCCAAGAAGCGTTCCCGCAGCGGCGGCGCCGTGGCGGCAGCCAGCGGCAACGCCCTGACCTCCCCCATGCAGGGCACCATCGTGAAGGTGGCCGTCGTCGAGGGCGACCTCGTTGCCGAGGGCGACCTCGTGGTGGTGCTGGAGGCCATGAAGATGGAACAGCCGCTTACCGCCCACCGCGCCGGAATCGTGATCGGCCTGTCCGCCGCCGCCGGCGAGACCGTCTCCGCGGGAGCCATCATCGCCCTGATCGAGGACGCGGCCGCCGAATAGCAGCCCGAAGGGCGGGACGCAGGCGCGCCTCTGGCGCCCCCGTGTCCCGCCCGTGCAGACTTGGTCTGTGAAGCCATTCCTGCTCCTTGCCTCCCGGGCCGAGGACGCCGCCGCCGAGGACGAATACGAGGCCTACCTCCGCTACGGCGGACTCGATCCCTCACAGCTGAGGCGCATCCGGATGGAAGCCGCTCCGCTGCCCCCGCTGGACCTCTCCGAATACTCCGGCGTGATTGTGGGCGGCAGCCCGTTCACCTCCAGCGACCCTGCCGAGCAGAAAAGCGACGTCCAGCACCGGGTGGAGCATGAGCTTGCTGCCCTGCTCGACCGGATCGTGCCTGCTGACTTCCCCTTCCTCGGCGCCTGCTACGGGGTCGGCACGCTGGGCCGGCACCAGGGCGCCGTGATCGACCGGACCTACGGCGAGGGGCTTGGCGGGGTGACCATCAAGCTGACCAAGGAGGGGCTGGTGGACCCGCTACTGCGCGGGATGCCGGAGAGCTTCACGGCTTTCAGCGGCCACAAGGAGGCCTGCAGCCTCCTCCCGTCCCACGCAGTGCTCCTGGCCGGCTCCGCAGCCTGCCCGGTGCACATGTTCCGGATCAAAACCAACCTGTACGCCACCCAGTTCCACCCGGAGCTCGATGCGCTGGGTCTGGTCACGAGGATCGACATCTACCGCCATGCCGGATATTTCCCGCCGGAATCTGCAGAGATGCTGATGGTGGAGGCCCGGCGGTTCACGGCCAGCGAACCGATGAAAATCCTGCGGAACTTCGTGGAGCTGTACGCGCGCTGACCAGGCCGGCAGCCGGCATGGAAATGCCCGGTGTGTTCAGTGAACACACCGGGCATTTCCGTCAGTGACTGGGCCGGAGCGTCAGGCCACGTTGTTGGTGTAGTCCAGGTCGCGGGTTTCCTTGCTGAGGAACAGTGCGATCAGCGTCAGCACCGACATGGCGGCGAGGTAGACGCCGACCAGCACGGGGCTGCCCTTCGCCATCTCCCAGAGCCAGACGGCGATGAACGGGGCCACTGCCGCACCGAGGATGCTGGAGAAGTTGTAGCTGATGGCGGAGCCGGTGTACCGGACGTTCGTCGGGAACAGCTCCGGCAGCAGCGCGCCCATCGGACCGAAAGTCAGCCCCATCAGGGAGAAACCGATGATCAGCAGGGCCATCGTGCCGACAAAGCCGGCGCTGAACAGCGGGACGAAGAGCAGGCCGAAGGCGAAGATGCCGATGGTCACGGCGATCAGCATCTTGCGGCGGCCGTACTTCTCAGCCAGCGGTCCGGAGACCAGGGTAAAGATGCCGAAGAACACGACGCCGGCAATCAGCATCCAGAGGAAGTCGTTGCGGCTGTAGCCCAGGCCGGGGACGAACGCGGCCGCGGCGGCCTCGGTCATCGGCTTGCCGGCCTTCTCGGCGGCGGCCTTGGCGGCGTCCAGGCTGGCGGCGCGGGTGCCGTAGGTCAGCGTGAACGTGGTCATCAGGTAGAACAGCACATAGGTGGCGAGCATGATGAACGTGCCCAGGATCAGCTGGCGCCAGCTGGTCTTGAAGACCCGGGCCAGCGGCAGCTTGGCGACCTCGTTGGACTCCAGGACCTTAGTGAAGGCGGGGGTTTCGATCAGCTTGAGCCGGACGTACAGGCCGATGATGACCATCACGGCACTCAGCAGGAACGGCACGCGCCAGCCCCAGTCCATGAAGGCCTCGGGCGTCAGGGTGTAGCTGAAGACCAGGAAGATCACGTTGGCGATGATGAAGCCGATCGGCGCACCCAGCTGCGGGAACGTGCCGTAGATGGCTCGCTTGTTCGCCGGGGCGTTCTCGGTGGCCAGCAGCGCCGCGCCGCTCCATTCCCCGCCGAGGGCAAGGCCTTGGGCAAAGCGCAGGACAACCAGCAGCGCCGGTGCCCAGAAGGTCCAGCCGGGTACGGTCGCCGTCGGCAGGCAGCCGATCAGGAAGGTGGCAATACCCATGGTCAGCAGCGACGCGACCAGGGTGCCCTTGCGGCCGAACTTGTCACCGAAGTGTCCGAAGACAACGGAGCCGAGCGGCCGGGCGATGAAGGCGACGCCGAACACAGCGAAGGAGGCCAGCAGCTGCGTGGTCTCGTTCTGGCCGGGGAAGAAGAGCTTCGGGAAGACGAGCACGGCGGCGGTGGCGTACACGTAGAAGTCGTAGAACTCAACGGTGGTGCCGATCAGGCTGGCGACGATGACGCGGCCGCGCGAGTTCACCTGTTTGGCGGACCCCTGCTCTGCGGAAGTGGCAGTGGATGACATGTAGTAGCGCTTTCATAAAGGCCGGACCGGTGCTGCTCGAGACCGCCCGGAAAAGGATTCGTATGCTTACATAATAAGTTCTGACGTCCAGTCAGTGGACAAATGTTCCACTATTTGGACATAGAGATTCGTCTCACGTGGTGGTCATCACACTACGCCTCACTGCACCCCTCACGCCGCCACAAACGCGCCGATAGGCAAACGTCACAGCACGTTAACAAACGGCGAGGGTCCCGGAAACGCGGCTTCCCTACTTTGGAAGGACAACATCCCCAAAGGAGGTCCCCGTGACTGCTGAACGAACTGCGAGCGCCGAAGCCGGCGTTTCCCCCGGCCTTTCCCCCCGAATCGACGCCGGCACCACCCTCGGCGGCACCGCCCTGGAGTTCCGTCCCGGCCGCTGGATCGCCCACTGGGATGCCGAGAACAAGGACCAGTGGGAGTCCCAGGGCCGCTCCATTGCCAAGCGCAACCTGAACTGGTCCATCTTCGCGGAGTTCCTGGGATTCGTGGTCTGGCAGCTGTGGTCGATTGTGGTCGTCCAGCTTCCCGCGGCCGGCTTCACCTTCACCACCTCGGAAATCTTCTGGCTGATCTCGATGCCCAGCCTGGTCGGCGCCACGCTGCGCATTCCCTACACCTTTATGGTCCCCCGCTTCGGCGGCCGCAACTGGACCATCGTCTCGGCCCTGCTGCTGCTGATCCCCTCGACCGGGCTGGCCATGTGCGTCTCCAACCCGGAGACCCGGTTCGGCACCATGCTGTTCGTGGCGGCGCTGGCGGGCTTCGGCGGCGGCAACTTCGCCAGCTCGATGGCCAACATCACCTTCTTCTACCCGGCCCGTGAAAAGGGCTGGGCGCTGGGCCTGAACGCCGCCGGCGGAAACCTCGGCGCCGCCGTCGCACAGCTTGCCGTTCCGATTGCGATCACCCTGTTGGCCGCCGGCACCGTGAACCTGCCGGTCGCCGGACTCATGTGGGTCCCGCTGATCCTGCTCGCCGCGTTCGGCGCCTGGAAGTACATGGACAACCTCACCAGCGCCAAGGGCGACGTCGCGGGCTCACTCGCCGCGCTCAAGGAACCGCACCTGTGGATCATGGCACTGCTGTACATCGGCACCTTCGGCTCGTTCATCGGCTTCGCCGGCGTGTTCCCCAAGCTCATCAAGGACTACTTCCCGGCGTTCTCCTCCATCGGCGTCGGCACCGTGGCCCTGTCCCTCGCATTCCTGGGCCCGCTGGTCGGCTCGCTGGCCCGCCCCTACGGCGGACGCATGGCGGACCGCATGGGCGGCGCCCGGATGACCGTCGCAGCGTTCGGCGCGATGGCCGTCATCACCCTCACCATGGTCTGGACCCTGCCGCTGAAGAACTTCTGGCTCTTCCTGGGCCTGTTCCTGCTGCTCTTCACCGCCAGCGGCTTTGGCAACGGTGCAACGTACCGGATGATCCCGATCATCTTCGCCACCTCCAGCCGGGCAGCAAGGGCGGGCGCCAGCACCGTGGCCACCCAGCGGCTGGCCTCCTCGGCACTGGGCCTGATCTCGGCCATCGGCGCCTACGGCGGCTTCGTCATCCCCCAGGTACTCAACGCCTCGAATACCGCCAGCGGCTCGTACGCCCCCGCGTTCTACGGCTTCGTCGGATCCTATGTCCTGATGCTGGCCGTGTGCTGGTTCTGCTATATCCGCAACGCCAACCGAAACGCGATGGGACACGTCTAACATGACCAACGGCGCCGCCACGCACTGCCCCTACTGCGCCCTGCAGTGCGCCATGACGCTCAGCACCCCAGCGGCTTTGAGCCCGGCTCCGCGGCCGGGGTCGGGCCCCGTGCCGGAGCAGCCGGCCGCCGGCACCGGCCTCCCTGACGCGCTTCTCGCGGTGTCCGGCCGCGACTTCCCCACCAACCGCGGCGGGCTCTGCCGCAAAGGCTGGACCTCGGCGTCGCTGTTGAACCACCCCGGCCGCGTGACCGAACCTCTATTCAAAGGCGCCGACGGCGTCCACCGCCCGATCGGCTGGGAGGAGGCCCTGGCGCTGGTGACCAGCGCGGTGACGTCCACCCGCACCCGCTACGGGGCGGACGCCGTCGGAGTCTTCGGCGGCGGCGGTCTCACCAACGAGAAGGCCTACCAGCTGGGCAAGTTCGCCCGGCTGGCCCTGGGCACGTCGCGGATCGACTACAACGGCCGGTTCTGCATGTCCTCCGCCGCGGCCGCCGGGATGCGCGCCTTCGGACTGGACCGCGGCCTGCCGTTCCCGCTGGAGGACCTGGATTCCGCCAGCACCATCCTGATGCTCGGCTCCAACGTCGCCGACACCATGCCGCCGTTTGTGCAGCACCTGCAGGGCGCCCGCGACGCCGGCGGACTGATCGTGGTGGACCCCCGCCGTTCAGCCACCGCGGCGTTCACCTCCGACGGCGGCGGCCTGCATCTGCAGCCGCTGCCCGGCACCGACCTCGCCCTGCTGCTGGGCCTCGCCCATGTCGTGATCCACGAGGGCCTGGCCGACGCCGGCTATATCGCGGCCCGCACCGTCGGCTACGACTCCCTGGTCCGCAGCGTTGCCTCGTACTGGCCCGAACGCGTGCAGTCCCTCACCGGCGTCCCGGCCGGACTGATCCGCGACACGGCGCGCCGGCTCGCCGACGGCTCCCGAAACGGCGGCAGCTACATCCTCACCGGCCGCGGCGTGGAACAGCACGTCGACGGCACGGACACCGCCACCGCCGCCATCAACCTCTCGCTGCTGCTGGGCCTGCCCGGATCCCCCCGCAGCGGCTACGGCACGCTCACCGGCCAGGGCAACGGCCAGGGCGGCCGCGAACACGGCCAGAAGGCGGACCAGCTCCCCGGCTACCGCAAGATCACCGACCCCGCCGCCCGCGCCCACATGGCCTCCGTCTGGGGCGTCCCGGAATCGCTCATTCCCGGCCCGGGCCTGCCCGCCGTGCAGCTCCTGAAATCCCTGGGACAGCCCGGCGGCGTCCGCTGCCTCTTCGTACACGGCGCCAATGTGGCGGTGTCCGCGCCGGACGCCAACGCCGTGATCGCCGGCCTGCGGAGCCTGGACTTCCTGGTGGTCTGCGACTTCTTCCTCTCCGAGACCGCCGCGGAGGCGGACCTGGTCCTGCCGGTTACCCAGTGGGCCGAGGAGGAAGGGACCCTGACCAACCTGGAGGGCCGGGTGCTCCGCCGCCGCCGGGCGATCGCTCCCCCGCCCGGGGTGCGCAGCGAACTGTGGATCATGACCCGGCTGGCCGAACTGCTGGATGCACCCTCGACGTTCAGCGAAGACCCGGAGACCGTCTTCGAGGAACTGCGGCTCGCGTCCTCCGGCGGCCTGGCCGATTACTCCGGGATCGACTACGCCATGCTGGACCGCGGCGAAGCCGCCTACTGGCCCTACCCCGCCGGCAGCACCGGGACCCCGCGGCTCTTCCTGGACTCCTTTGCCCACACGGACGGGCGGGCTGTGTTCACCCCGGTGACACCCCGCCGTCGTGCTGTTTCTTCGGCTTCCGCCGACGCTGTGTCCACTGCGTACCCGGCCGGCACCGGTCATGACGGCAGGGCCATGACACTGATTACCGGGCGGCTGATGGAGCACTACCAGTCCGGCGCCCAGACCCGGCGGGTGGCCGCGCTGGCCGAGGCCCAGCCGGAGGCCCGGCTGCAGATCCACCCGGCGGCGGCCGCTGCTCAGGGCATCGCCGAGGGCGACGCCGTCTCCATTTCCAACGGGCGCGGCGAGGTGTCCTGCCGTGCCGAGCTGAGCACGGACATCCGGCCCGAAACGGTGTTCCTGCCGTTCCACTTCCCGGAGCTGGAGAGCGCCAACCGTCTCACGGAGGCGGCCACCGACCCGATCTCCGGGATGCCGGAGTTCAAGTTCACCCAGGTCTGGGTCCGGCCCGGCGCTGCCAATCTCCGCGCCAAAGAACTGCAGAAGGAAGGTGCGTCATGACTGAACGCATTGTTGTGGTGGGCTTCGGGCCGGTCGCCGCGCGGCTGGTCGACGAACTGCTGCCGGCAGTCCGCACAGGACTCGCGCACCTGACGGTGATCGGGGAGGAGCCCGAGGCCGCGTACAACCGAGTGCTCGTGGCGGATCTCGGCGTCGGCCGGACCACGGCGCCGGCCCTGGCACTGTCCGACGCCGCCGCGCTGATTGCCGACGGCGTCGACGTCCGGCTGGGAGTCCGCGTCCGCCGTGTGGACCGCGCCCGGCAGCAGCTGATCCTCAGCGACGGCGGCTCCCCCGGCTACGACCGGCTGGTCTTCGCCACCGGCTCCCGCCCGGTGATCCCCAACCTGACCGGGCTCAACCCGGACCCGGCCGCGCCCGTGCTGCCCTTGGGTGTCACCGCGCTCCGGGACCTGCGCGATGCCTCGGTGCTGCAGGCAGCAGTGGCCGGCGGCAAGCGCGTGGTGGTGCTGGGCGGCGGCGTGCTGGGCCTGGAGACGGCCCTCGCCGCGGCGGAGGAAGGCGCCACGGTCACGGTGGTGCACAACGGTCCGCATCCGCTGGGCCGCAACATCGACCGTGGCGGCGGCGCAGTGCTCGCGGCGTCGTTGCGGAACTGCGGCGTGCGGGTGGCCGGCAACGCGCGCTCGACTGGTGTGGAACACAACGCTCTCGGCGGCGGCTTCTCGGCGCTGCTGCTGGACGACGGGTCCGCGATCGACGGCGACCTGCTGGTGCTCTCCTGCGGCGTCCGGCCGCGGACCGAGCTCGCCGAAGGCTGCGGCCTGTCGACAGCGGCCGGGATCCTGGTGGACCACAAGCTCCGGGCGCACCACGAGCCGCACATCTTTGCAATCGGCGACTGCGCCGAGGTCCGCTGCCCCGACCCGGAATGCCTTCAGTGCCGCACGGCACGCGGCCCGTCCGGACTGGTCGGCCCGGGCTGGCGGCAGGCCGAATGGCTCGCCGGGTACCTGACGCTGCTGGCGTCCGGGACGCAGGAGGCTGAGGCTCTTCCGGCGCTGCCGGCCGAACTTCCCGGTGTAGTGGTGCTCAAGGCCCGCGGCATGAACATGGCCGTGGCCGGGGATGTTTCTGCCGACCCGTGGGATGAGGAGGCCCTGACCGCCGGGGCCGTGAACGGCCGGGCCCGGCTGCAGATCGCGCAGTGGGCCGATCCCGAGCACGGCCGGTACGTGAAGATGACCACCCGGGCCGGAGTGCTCGAAGGCCTCGTGGCGGTGGGCATGCCCCGCACCGCGGCCGAACTGGTGCAGCTTTTCGAGCGGGGCGCCGAGCTCCCCGCGGACAGGTCCCTGCTGCTGCGCCTTGACGGACCGGACCAGGCGGCCGCAGCCGGGGCTGTTGATCCCGAGCGGACCGTCTGCCGGTGCGCCGGCGTGAGCGGGACGAGGATTGCTGCTGCGGTGGCTGGCGGCTGCGGGACGGTGGCCGAGGTCTCCGGCGCCACCCGAGCCGGGACAGGATGCGGCGGCTGCCATGACGACATTAAAGGACTCATTGAAAAGCACTTTCAGGGGGCCGTGGCCTGACGTTGGCGTGGCGTGAAACGTCCGTTCTACGGCTACCGTTCGGCCGATAACTTCACCTGCCGCCCGCGACTGCCCGTCCCCTGCCCCGCCAGGTCGGGATGACTTGCCATTCCGGGGACGGGCCGTAGACTCGGCCCATGTCTGGTCCTGGGGGAACAAGAACGGTCCGCTGTGCTGCGGCGCTTATGGTTGGAATGGTGTTGGCCGTCGGTGTGGCCGCCTGCGCCTATGAGGGCAGCGGGGATCCTGAGGGCAGCGGGGATCCGCAGCCGACGGCGGCCGGGCAAAGCCGCCGGCCCGCGCCTTCCGTCCCGTCCAAGGGCCCGGACATCCTGGCCGCGGAAACCCGGAACTATGCCGAACTCGAAAAGCGCCTTTCGGGGGCCCCAGGGTCTGTGCTGCTCGCCGACTCCGGCCCGGCCGACGGGCCCGGGGTGGGCTTCAGCAAAGCGGCAACCGTCATGACTGCCGGTCCCCACACTGTCACCACGGCGTGCGTGGGCACCCCTGATGCCCAGATGTCCCTCTCCCAGGACACCAAGGGCGGCACTGAGCACGTGGTGTTCGACGTCGATTGCTCAGGTGCCCAGTCGCGCGTCGTCCAACTGCAGAAGGGGTACGTCAGCGCCCACCTGACCCGCCACGACCCCACCGGTGCCTGGACCGGGGCGGTCGCAGGAATCAAGATCACCGTCCAGTAAGAGCAATAATGCTCAAAGGCATCCGAACGGGAATGGGGAACCGATGAGGCTTGAGGGATGGCACGTGATGGTACTCCTGGCGATGCTGGTGATGACCGCCGTCATCGTTGTCATAAGGACGCTTATCGTCCTCTGGACGGTGCGCCGGACCCGGCGGAGGAACGACGGCACGGGGCCGCGGCCCTCACCGTAGCTGTCGGCAGAGACTCTGCGTGGACACCGGACGGGATTCCGGCAAAGAAAGAAGGCCCCGCTGTCACTACAGCGGGGCCTTCTTGTTGGTGGTTCGTGCCGGTTCAGGGTGCGTCCGGCAGCCGGTCTACAGGCCGGGTGCGTCGAAGCGCTGGCCGGCCGGCTTGGACTCCATGACGGTGAAGACGATCAGGATAATGCCGCCGACGAACGGGACGAGGCCGAGCAGTGCCATCCAGCCACTGAAGTTCGCATCATGGAGCCGCCTGACCATCAGGGCCAGGGACGGGACGATGACCGCGGCAAACCAGATGACTGCCAGGATCAACACGATGATGTAGCCGGGGCCGGGCACGCTGGTGCCGTCGGCGGCGATTTTCGCGCCGGGCACGCCTGCGGCGAGCATGCCGAAGTTCAGGATCATCGATACCAGGCCGGAGACGAGCGCCCACCACCAGTACTCACTACGGCTGGCCCGGCCCGTGAACGTCGAGTACTTCTTAAAGAACCTGGACACTGCCTCCCCGAAGGATGCGCCGTACAGGGGCGCCGACAGGGGCACCGGTCCGGCGGGATGGGCGGCGTACTGCTGTTGCGGTGCGTAGGACATGTGGATCTCCTTGAGGTTTGGGACGTTGAGCCGGCTGCAAGGTCAGCAGCCGTCATGCAGGGTGAAGGTCAGCGCGGGCCGAACTGGACCGCGCCGTCGTCACCGGTGAACTGCGGGGCTGGGGCCGCAGCGCAGGCCTGGACGCCTTCCGTTTTGGAAGCCTGTCCCCGGTGGATATTGGCCGATGAGACGGCTCGGCCGAAGCGTCATGGTTCCCCCCAATGATGCCGCCCCCAGTAGGCGTCGCTCGTCATAGTACCGGTGTTTATCCATCAACGGCAGTAATTGGCTCCTATGCCGACAATTCCCGGGCCTTTCTCCCCTTGGCCCGCCCCTCCTGCCGGCGTGTACTGAAACCAGAACCGGCACATCCGCAGGAGGCACCCCGTGAACATCCCCATCATCCTTGCCCTCGGCGCGATCATTGTGGTCGCCGTCGTGCTGGGAATTGTCTTCGCACGAGAGAAGGATCCGCTGCGCCGGGCCACAGCGCTGAAATGGACCGGTGCGGCCATCATGGCGGTGTTCACCGTGCTCGGGGGAGTCTTCATCGGGGGCTACGCGATGTCGGATCCGGGAGGAAATACCGGCCTGTTGATGACCCTCGCCTGGGTGCTGCCGATGCTCGTCCTTGCGGTCGCGGCCTGGTTCTGGCCGGCCCCGACCGCTCCCCTGCTGATCGCCCTCACGTCTGCCTTTATCGCAGCCTGCGTCTGGCTCGCCTTCGATCCCGCAGCCCTGCGCAGCTTCATCAGCGACAACGGACCCGTGATCGCCGTCAGCGTCGTCGCCCTGGCGTTCCCGGCCGCCGTGCTCGGTCTGAAACGGACCGCCGTGGCCGGCTGGCTGCTCGTGTCACTCGGTGTGCTGCCGCTGCTCATCACGGTCATCGGCAGGTCGGGGCCGGTCGCGTCCCTCACCGCCGCCAGCGTGGTCCCCTTGATCGCCGGGATCGTCTATCTCGTGTCCGCCCGGATGGCGCGGGGCAGTTCGGCGTCGGGGAATATCCGGGCGGCCGCGGCCTGATCCGGCCGCACACGTGTGCGTAACGCGAATCGGGCCGGGAGCGGATGGCGGGTAGCATCGGGGCCATGAGCGCCGACGACGACGACATCACTGAAGAACTCCTGGCTGACGCCGGCAAGCTGACCGGGCTGAGCCTCGAACTGCTGGGCCTCGATCCCCACCCGGATGACATGACCCCGGATCAGCGGCTCCAGTTCGATCCGGAAGACCTGGCGGAAATGGCCGCCGTCTCGCCGAAGGAACGCCAAAAAGCGGTGAGCCAGACGCGCCTGCTGGCCGGGCTGTTGTGGAATTCATCGAGCATCCTCATCGACCAGCTTTTCCGCGATCTGGGAACCCTGAGCCGGCTGGAGTCCACCACCCCGACCGACATCGCCGGGACCTCGGTGCTGTCCTCACTGCCGCCCCAGTTCGCGTCCAGCTACGACCCGAAATTCACCCAGAAACTCATCGTGGTCGCCTCCGACGTCACCGCGTCCCTGGCGCGCGGCTGGGCGGCCCCCGGATGCCTCGCCGCCGAACTCGCCGTCCGCTGCCTGCTCGATCAGGCGGAGATCACCGAGGACATCTACGAACTCGACCTCCCGGAGAACTGGCGGGCACAGGTGGAGGAAGTCCTGCTGGAGGACGCCGACAGTGAAGCCCTCTACTCGGACAGCCTCGACGTGCTCGAGGACGACGCCGACAGGCTGGGCTTCGAGCACTGGTTCACGCCGTTCGGCGCCGGGGACACGGTCCCGCCCTACGCCTGCTCCTGAGCCGTATGCCTGTTCCTGACTGGACTGCCGCTGTTCCTGTTCCTAACTGGACGGGGCAGCCAGTCCGGCCAGGAAGTCCTCGGCGAACCGCTGGACGCCGTCCCACTCGGTGTAGACGTAATCGCGGGACGTATCCAGGTCAGGGGACCCCTTGTCCCTGGTGATCTTCTTCATCAGCTGGCGTTTGAGGAAGTTGTAGTGGGTGTACAGCAGCGCGCCGCCGAACATCCCGACATGGTCAGGATGCCAGCCGGTCTCCTCCTCGAACTTCGCGACGTAGCTCTCGGCGTTTTCCCCGTCCCCGTGGGCGGCCAGGCTGACCGAGATGAGGGCGGACGGGAGACGCTCAAGCTCCCCGCGGTTCTTCTTCACGAAGTCCGTGACGTAGCCCTCATGCTTCCCCATGTGCACCGACGCCGCCACGATGACGCCGTCGCAGCCGCCCGGCAGGGTGGGCCCGGAGTGTTTGAGGTCCGCCGTTTCTGCCTGGTGGCCGTGGGCCCGGATCAGCTCGGAAATGTACTCCGCGATCTGGGCTGTCTGTCCTTCAATGGTTCCGTAGGGGATGTAGATCCTGGCCATGTCCCAGTGTGTGCGCGCGGCGGGGTGGAGAGGTAGGGCCGAACGCCCCGCCGTCTCGAAACGGCACCGCTCTCTTGACGGCCCGGGCCCAGCGGCATGTGATATACAAAGGCCCCGGTCCGGTTCACAGTCGGCTGGTCGGTGCGGTACGACGTTTCCCCCACGATGAAAGGACAGGACATGTCCCTGCTTGACGCCTCCCTCTGGGAGGGCAAGATCTACCTCAACGGCTGGCGCCCGGGAGGCGGCGGGACGGCCGACGCCGTCGAGCCCGCCACCGGCCAATCGCTGGGCAGCTACGGCCTCGCCTCCGTCGACGACGTCCGCGAAGCCGCCACAACAGCGGCCGCCGCCCAAAAGGCCTGGGCGAAACTCAACCCCGAGGACCGCGCCGCCGTGCTGCGCCGCGCCGGGATGCTCTGGGAGGAGCACGCCGCCGAGATCCAGGACTGGATCGTGCGCGAGTCCGGCGGCATTGGGCCCAAGGCAGGCCTGGAAACGCACATTGCGGCCAACGAATGCTACGACGCCTCGGCTTTGCCCTCCCTCCCGGCCGGGGACGTCCTCACCTCGAACGAAAACCGCTGGTCCTTCGCCCGCCGGCGTCCGGTCGGCGTCGTGTCCGTGATTGCGCCGTTCAACTTCCCGCTGATCCTCTCCATCCGGGCCGTCGCCCCGGCACTGGCCCTCGGCAACGCCGTGCTGCTTAAGCCGGATCCCCGCACCGCCGTCTGCGGCGGGGTCACCCTGGTCCGGATCTTCGAGGAGGCCGGACTGCCTCCCGGGCTCCTCGCGCTGCTGCCCGGCGGAGCCGACATCGGCGCCGCCGTCGTCGAGGCCCCCGAGGTCGCCGTCATCGCCTTCACCGGCTCGACGGCGGCCGGGCGGAAGATCGGCGAGGCCGCCGGGCGGCTGCTCAAACGCGCGCACCTGGAACTCGGCGGCAACAACGCGCTCATTGTGCTGCCGGGCGCGGACCTGCCCAAGGCCGCCTCCGCCGCGGCGTTCGGCTCCTTCATGCACCAGGGCCAGATCTGCATGGCCGCCGGGCGCCACATCGTCCATGAGGACATCTATGACGACTATGTCAGCGCCCTGGCGGAGAAGGCCGCGCATCTTCCCGTCGGAGATCCGAAGAGCGGAACCGTGGCGCTGGGCCCGATCATCGACGAGAAGCAGCTGCACCGGGTCGATTCGATCGTCCAGGACGCCTTGCAGGGCGGGGCCCGGCTGGCCGCCGGCGGAACCCACGACGGCAGGTTCTACCAGCCCACCGTGCTCGCCGACCTCGACGCGGCCAGCCCCGCGTGGAAGGACGAGATCTTCGGCCCCGTGGCCCCGGTGATGAAGTTCTCCACCGTGGAGGAAGCCGTGGCCCTCGCCAACGGCAATGAATACGGGCTCTCGATCGGCATCCTGGGCGATGTGGGCATGGCCATGACCATCGCCGACCAGCTGGACTCAGGGAAGGTCCACATCAACGAACAAACAGTGTCCGACGAGGCGAACTCACCGTTCGGCGGCACCAAGAACTCCGGCAACGGCTCCCGGATCGGCGGGCACCACGCCAACATGGAGTCCTTCACGGAAATCCAGTGGCTCACGGTGCGCCCGGACATCGCCCCGTACCCGTTCTAAGCTGAAGACGGTAGGCAGGAACGGGCAGAAGCCTCCGCCGGTTCCTGCCTTCCTCTCCCCCGGCGGAACCTCCGGCGGCCAGGCCGGCGCATCGGGGGCAGATCCGGGCGAATGTTCGGCGGACATTCGCCCGGATCTGCCCGCGACAAGCAAAAGGGTCCAACGGCGATGGCTGTTGGACCCTTTTGCTGCGCGGCTTTGGTGTGCGGCGCCCGGGCTACATGTGGACGTGCAGGCGCCGGGCCGCTTCGGAAATCGAGCCGCTCAGTGACGGGTACACCGTGAAGGTGCTGGCGACGTCGTCGACGTGCAGTTTCTGGGTGACCGCGAGGGAGATGGCGAAGATCAGCTCGGAAGCGTTCGGACCCACCACAACACCGCCGATCACGGTGCCGGAGCCCTTGCGGGCGAAGATCTTGACGAAGCCGTCCCGGTGGTTGCGCATCTTGGCGCGGGCGTTGCTGCGCAGGGACAGCTTGATGACGTCCGCCTGGTACTTGCCGGACTCGATCTCGGCCTCGGAGACGCCCACGTTCGCGATCTCGGGCGAGGTGAAGATGTTGGACGCGACCTGGTGCAGCTTCAGCGGCATCACACTGTCACCGAGGAAGTGGGCGATCGCGATCCGGCCCTGCATCGCGGCCACCGACGCGAGCGCCAGCACCCCGGTGCAGTCACCGGCGGCGTAGATGTTCGGCGCGGTGGTGCGGGAGACGCCGTCGACCTTGATGTGGCCGCTCTCGGTGAGTGCCACGCCGGCCTCCTCGAGGCCGATTCCGGCGGTGTTCGGGATGGAGCCGACGGCGACCAGGCAGTGGCTGCCGGTGACCTTGGAGCCGTCGCCGAGGGTGACGATGACGCCGTCCTCGGTGCGCTCCACGGTCTCGGCGCGGGCGCGGGACAACACCTTGACGCCGCGGCGTTCGAAGACGCCCTCCAGGACCTCGGCGGCATCGGCATCCGAGCCGGGCAGCACGCGGTCGCGGCTGGAAATCAGGGTGACTTTGGACCCGAGGCCGTTGTAGGCGGAGGCGAACTCGGCGCCGGTCACGCCGGAGCCCACCACGATCAGGTCCTCGGGGAGCTCGTCCATGTTGTAGATCTGCGCCCAGTTCAGGATCCGGATGCCGTCCGGGCGGGCGGTGGGCAGCTCGCGCGGGTGGGCACCGACGGCCAGCAGGATCGCGTCCGCCTCGACGATTTCGGTGCCGTCCGCGGTGAGGACCTCGATGGTGTGGCTGTCCAGCATTTTTCCGGAGCCGAGGATGATCCGGACGCCCTGGTTCTCGAGGCCCTTCTGGATGTCGGAGGACTGCTGCCGGGCCAGCCGCAGCAGACGGTCGTTGATGTGTTTGAGGTCCGCGCGCATCGTCGGGGTGCAGTCGCCGCCGTCGAGGTCGAACTTGACGCCAAGCTCGCCGGCCTCGCCGACGCGGGTCATCAGATCCGCCGTCGCGATCAGGGTCTTGGAGGGCACGACGTCGGTCAGCACCGCGGAGCCGCCGAGCCCCGCCCGCTCGATGATGGTGACCGTCGCGCCCAGGGAGGCGGCGACCATGGCAGCTTCGTAGCCGCCGGGCCCTCCGCCCAGGATTGCGATGCGGGGTGAGCTGAAATCGGGATGCGTAGTCACAATCAGCCATTGTCCACCATTCGGACCGGCACCACCAAGAATCAGGGCCCGCATCACACCGGGCAGAATGCAGGAACAGGTGGCAGGACCCGTTGCCCGGCACGGTGCTGGGCAGCACGCCGCCGGCAAGATAACTTGTACCGGTGAGTACAACAGAATTCCTGAACACGGACCCCTTCGACGCCGCCCGCGCCGCCGCCGACTACATCGCCGAGGAGACGGGAATCGACGCGCACGACGTCGCCCTCGTGCTCGGCTCCGGCTGGGCCGACGCCGCCGACCTGATCGGCGAGACCACGGCCACCCTGTCCGCGGACGAGGTCCCGGGCTTCTCCTCCCCCTCCGTGGTGGGCCATGTCGGCACCATCCGCTCCGTGCTGACCACGGAGGGCAGGCGCGCCCTCGTCCTGGGCGCCCGCACGCACTACTACGAGGGCAAAGGCGTGCGCGCCGTCGTCCACGGTGTACGCACCGCCGCGGCGGCCGGCTGCAAGACCCTGGTCCTGACCAACGGCTGCGGCGGCCTCAACGAGGACTGGACGCCCGGCACCCCTGTCCTGATCAGCGACCACATCAACCTCACCGCCACCTCACCGCTTGAGGGCGCCACCTTCGTGGACCTCACCGACCTGTACTCCCCACGGATCCGCGGCCTCGCCCGCGAAGTCGATCCCTCGCTGGACGAAGGCATCTACGCCCAGTTCACCGGCCCGCACTACGAAACCCCCGCCGAGGTGCAGTACGCCAAGCGGATCGGCGCGTCCCTGGTGGGCATGTCCACCGCGCTCGAGGCCATCGCCGGCCGCCACGCGGGCATGGAGGTCTTCGGCATTTCGCTCGTGACCAACCTTGCCGCGGGCATCAGCCCTGTGCCGCTGAGCCATGAGGAAGTCCTTGAGGCCGGCCAGGCCGCGGGCCCGCGGATCTCCAAGCTGCTCGCGGAGATCATCGCGAAGCTCTGAGCCCAGGTTCGGGCGCTCAGCTCCCTGACGCCAGGTAGCGCACGGCCTTCACCTTGTCCTGCGGGAAGCGCCGTTCCATCGAATCGGCGATCCCGGCGATGGTCTGCCGGGCCAGCGCCTGCCGCCAGGCGAGTTCGGCCTGGCGCATGGTCTGGGAGATCAGGCAGGTCCGGACGAAGTTGTGTTCAGTGTCGGCATCCGGGACATTGCCCAGGACGCCCTCGCAGCGGAACACCGGCTCGGAGCCTTCCAGTGCGAGGACGATGTCCAGCACCGTAACGTTTTCGGGCCTGCGGGCCAGGTGGAACCCGCCGCGCGGGCCTGAGACGGAGCCCAGGACGCCCGCGCGGACCAGCGCCTGGAGCTGCTTGTTCAGATAGGCGCCCGGTAGCTTGTAGTACTCCGCCAGCCGGGCACTGTTGACAGCCTCACCGGCCGGTGTCCACGCCATGTTGACGCAACTGTGCACAGCCCATTCCACCCCACGGCCCATCTTCATATTCCAGACGCTACGTGTCCGGAAAATTGCCTGTCAAGGGCTGGCATGCGGGACGGCTGTGATCGATCCGTAAGCCGGGCTCTCGCTTGTCGGGGGAGGCATCCACCGCGATTGGCACTAGTTTGGTTCCTATGACGTCTCCCGATGCCGAACTCACCCGCCTGCTGAGCGAAGCCCGGACCTGGGCCGCCCAGGACCCGGATCCCGCCACCGCCGCCACCCTCACCGAACTGGTCCGGCTCGCCGGCGACGGCACGGCGTCGGCCCGGCAGGAACTCACCGACAGCTTCAACGGCACCCTGCAGTTCGGCACTGCGGGCCTGCGGGCGCCCCTCGGCCCCGGTCCGAACCGGATGAACCGCGTGGTGGTCCGCCGCGCCGCCGCCGGCTTCACGGCGTTCCTGACCGGCGCCGTCGCGCAGGCCGCGCCTGGAATCCGGCCGCGCGCCGTCGTGGGCTACGACGCCCGCCACAACTCGGCGATCTTCGCGGAAGAAACCGCCGCTGTCCTCACCGCTGGCGGCGTCGAGACCTTCCTGATGCCGGCCGCCCTGCCGACCCCGCTGCTCGCCTACGCGGTGCGGGCACTGGAGTGCGACGGCGGCGTGATGGTCACCGCCAGCCACAATCCGCCGCAGGACAACGGCTACAAGGTTTACCTGGGCCGGCACGCCGTCGAGGAGAACGGGCGCGGCGCGCAGATCGTGGCGCCCTACGACGGGCTGATCGCGGCGAAGATCGGCGCCGTCGGCGAGCTGTCCGGCGTCGCCCTGGCCCTGGAGGGCTGGACCGTGCTGGACCCGTCCATCGCCGCCGGCTACGAAGCCGCCGTCGCCGCCCTGGCCGACCCGGAGCACTTCCCGGCCCGCGACCTCAAGATTGTCCTGACCCCCATGCACGGCGTGGGCGGCGGGACCGCCGTGGCGGTCCTGCACGCAGCGGGCTTCGCCGACATCACGCTGGTCAGCGAGCAGGCCGAGCCGGACCCCGACTTCCCCACGGTGAACTTCCCGAACCCCGAGGAGCCCGGCGCCCTGGACCTGGCCCTCGAAACCGCCGCCCGGGTGAATGCGGACATTGTGATCGCCAACGATCCCGATGCCGACCGCGCGGCGGTTGCTGCGAAGGATCCCGACACCGGCGCCTGGCGCATGCTGCGCGGCGACGAGGTCGGTGCCCTGCTCGGCGCGCACGTCGTGGCGCGGCTGGGCAGCGGCAGCGGCAGCGGCGAAACCACAGCCGGGGTGTTCGCGAATTCGATCGTGTCCTCGCGGCTGCTGGCCCGGATCGCGGCGGCGGCGGGCTACGCCCATGAGGAGACCCTCACCGGGTTCAAGTGGATCGCCCGCGTTCCCGGTCTCCTCTACGGCTACGAGGAGGCGCTGGGTTACTGCGTCGCGCCCGCACTGGTCCGGGACAAAGACGGGATCTCCGCGGCGGTGCTGATCGCCGAATTCGCGGCAGCTGCGAAGGCCGCAGGCAAGACCATCTTTGACACGCTCGACGAGCTGTACCTGGTGCACGGCCTGCATGCGAGCGACCAGCTCAGCATCCGCGTCGCTGACCTGGGCCTGCTGGATGCCATGATGAACCGGCTGCGCGTCAGCCCGCCGGAATCCTTTGGCGGCTCCGCCGTCGAAACCATCACCGACCTCGCCGTGGGCACGGCACAGCTGCCGCCCACCGACGGCCTGCTGTACCTGACCCGGGACCTCAGCCGCATCATCATCCGGCCCAGCGGAACCGAGCCCAAGCTCAAGTGCTACCTGGAGGTCATCCGCAGCGTTGACTCCGCCGCCGAACTGCCCGCGGCGCGGCACGAGGCGCGTGCCGCGCTCGACGGCGTCCTCGCGGACGTCCGCGAGGCGCTGGGGCTCTAGCGCCTCGCGGCTCAGCCCCTAGAGCTCGACCTCAATGTACCCGCCCACAATCCGGGTACCGAAGGTCGGGAGGCGGAGTTCCGGCGAGCCCAGGCACTCCCCCGTTCCGAGGTCGTAGACCTCTTTGTGCAGCGGCGAGGCAAGCGTCGGGCGCGAGCCGCGGGACCCGGTGATACCCCGGGCCATCACGTGCGCCCCGGTCGCCGGATCCTCCTGGGCGACGGCAAAAACCTCACCGGACCCTGTGCGGAACAACGCCACCTGGCGCCCCGCAATGAGTGCGGCCTCGCCCCAGGCGGGTTCCAGGTCCTCCACTGCGCACACGCGGTGCCAGCCGGTCCCATAGCTGGGGTGTTCAACAAAGCTCCGTGCTGCGCTCTCAAGTACGGCAGTCATTCCGGCCCCTCTCTGGTACATCTCTCCCGGGCTCAGCCGCAACTGCGGCCACATACCCAAGCTAGGTCCGGGGTGTAACAGCAGCGTGCAATTAATATGTCCGGCGGGTAAAAGAGACCTCACACCGCCGGAAACGCGTCCGTGATGCAGAAGTTAAGATCACGAAACATAAGGGAAACTGAAGCGAAACTGCGCTTGCCTAGTCTGGATGAACACCTCGATTTGAGAAGGCCGCAGTGCATTAACTGCGGTCCCTGCGAAAGGCCCACCGTGACCGGACAGACTTCAAGCCCCCAGAACCAGGATGCTGAGCGCAGCACAGCTACGCGCCGCATCGTGGTTGCCGGCGGCGGCCCTGCCGCCCACCGTTTCGCCGACGCGATGCA
This sequence comes from Arthrobacter sp. PsM3, assembly GCF_030433895.1. GTDB lineage: Bacteria > Actinomycetota > Actinomycetes > Actinomycetales > Micrococcaceae > Arthrobacter. The sequence continues at coordinate 40,523 of NZ_JARUXE010000020.1, forward strand.
CGCCCGGGGCCTCGACGGCTGGAACGTCACCGTCCTCACCGAGGAAGCGCACCTCCCCTACGACCGCGTCGCGCTGAGCAAGGCCCTCACCGACTCCGGCGTCGACCTCACCCTGGGTGCCGCCTCGATGTGGGACCACGAGGCGCTGACGCTGCAGACCGGCGAGCGCGTCACCGGCATCGACATCGCGGGCAAAGCCGTGACCACCGCGGCCGGCACCGTGTACCCCTATGACGAGCTGGTCGTCGCCACCGGCTCCGACGCCGCCCGCCTGCCGATCCCTGGATCCGAACTGACCCACGTCTACCGCACGCTGGAAGATGTCTGGGCCATCAACAAGGCCATCGCCGAACTGACGGAGAAGCTGGGCCGCAGGGTCAACGCCGTCACCATCGGCGGCGGCCTGCTGGGCCTGGAATCCGCGGCCGGTACCGAACAGCTCGGCGCCACCCCGATCGTCATCAACGGCTCCCCCTGGCTGATGAACACCCAGCTGGACCAGGGCGCCGGGCAGGCCCTGGGCCGCCTGATCGAAGCCAAGGGCTTCACCGTCCACGGCGGAGTGTTCCCCTCTGAAGTCCTGTCCGACGACGACGGCCAGGTCACCGGCGTGCTGATGGCCGACGGCCGCATCATCGACGCCGACCTCGTGATCGTCGCGATCGGCGTGAAGCCCCGCGACGAGCTGTTCCGCGCCGCCAACGGCACCGCCGAAGGCACGGCACCGGAGGGCACGGCGCCGGAGGACACAGCTCCGCTGTTCCAGCTCGGCCCGCGCGGCGGCGTCGTGATTACCGAGGGCTGCGAAACACAGGTCCCCGGCATCTGGGCGATCGGCGAGGTCGCCAACTTCGGCGGCATGTGCCTGGGCCTGGTGGCGCCCGCCAACACCATGGCGGAGATCGTTGCGGACCGGCTGCACGGCGGCGACGCGACCTTCCCTGGCTTTGATACCGCCACCAAGCTCAAGCTCTCCGGCGTCGACGTCGCCAGCTTCGGCGACGCGTTCGCCCGGACCGAGCACGCGCTGGAAATCGTCTACGCCGACCCGGCCCGCGGCGTGTACCAGAAGATCGTCACCACGGACGATGCCAAAACCCTGCTGGGAGGCATCTTCGTCGGCGACGCCGCCCCGTACACCTCCCTGCGCCCCATGCTGGGCCGCGAACTGGCCGCCGAACCCGGCGCCTACCTCACCGCGGCCGGCGGCGGCGACGCCGGGGACGAAGTCTTGGAGACCCAACTCCCGGACGACGCCATCCTGTGCTCCTGCAACAACGTGTCCGCCGGAACCATCCGTGACACCGTCAACGGCTGCGGGGCCTGCGACGGCAACGCCCCCGTCCAGGAGCTCGGCGAACTGAAGGGCTGCACCCGCGCCGGGACCAGCTGCGGTTCCTGTGTGCCGATGCTCAAGAAGCTGCTCGAAACCGAACTGACCAAGTCCGGCGTCGCGGTCTCCAAGGCCCTCTGCGAGCACATCGAGCTGTCACGCCAGGAACTTTTCGAGACCATCCGGGTCCTCGAGCTGACCTCCTTCGAGGAGGTGATGGCCAAATACGGCACCGGCGCAGGCTGCGACATCTGCAAGCCGACCATCGCCAACATCCTGGCCAGCCAGAACAGCGCCTACGTCCTGGACGCCGGCCGCGGCACCCTGCAGGATACCAACGACCGCGCGCTGGCCAACATGCAAAAGGACGGCACCTACTCGGTGGTCCCGCGGATCGCGGGCGGCGAGATCACCCCGAAGAAGCTCGGTGTGATCGCCGCCGTCGCCGAGAAGTACGGCCTCTACACCAAGATCACCGGCGGCCAGCGGATCGACATGTTCGGCGCCCGGCTGGAGCAGCTCCCGGAAATCTGGAAGGAACTGGTCGACGCCGGGTTCGAGTCCGGCCAAGCCTACGGCAAGTCGCTGCGCACGGTGAAGTCCTGCGTCGGGTCCACCTGGTGCCGCTTCGGGGTCCAGGACGCCGTCGCCATGGCCATCAACCTGGAGCTGCGCTACCGCGGCCTCCGCAGCCCGCACAAGCTCAAGATGGGTGTCTCCGGCTGCGCCCGGGAATGCGCCGAAGCCCGCGGAAAGGACGTCGGCGTCATCGCCACCGCGGACGGCTGGAACCTTTACGTCGGCGGCAACGGCGGTGCCACCCCGGCACATGCCCAGCTGCTGGCCAAGGACCTCGACGACGACACCCTGCTCAAGTACATCGACCGCTACCTGATGTACTACATCCGCACGGCGGACCGGCTGCAGCGCACCGCACGCTGGCAGGAGGAGCTCGACGGCGGCCTGAAGCACGTCGAGGAGGTGGTGGTGAAGGATTCGCTCGGCATCGCCGCGGAACTCGAGGCCGCCATGGCCAAGCACGTCGACACGTACGTGGACGAGTGGGCCGAGACGTTGAAGGACCCCGAGCGCCTGCGCCGGTTCCGCTCGTTCGTCAACGCCCCGGACCAGAGGGACGATTCCATCACCTTCGTCCCCGACGAGCGCGGCCAGATGCGCCCCGCCACAGCGGCGGAGAAGGCGCTGGCCGGCAGGCAGCCGGTGGTCATCGGTTCTTCCATCCCGGTCCGTGCAAGCGACAAGAACGAGGTATAATCATGCAGCTCAGCATCGATCTCAATGGACGCGAAGTCCTTGTCACCGGTTCGGACACCGCCGCACGGCAGGCCGTCCGCCGCTACCGGGCCGCCGGCGCCGTCGTTTCGCGGCTGAGCAGCCCCGGTGGTGCCCGCCACGACGGACCCCTGCCCGAGCGCCCCTTCCTGGTCGCCGCCGTCGACGACGGCCAGCCCGGCTGGGCGGCGCTGCTGGACCGCTGCCGGGAAACCGGCATCCCGGTCGCGGTGGAACCCGCCGCCGGCACTGCCGGCCACGTCACGCTGGTCGGGGGCGGCCCCGGAACCACCGAGCTGCTGACCGTCGCCGCCATCGGGGCCCTGCGGGACGCCGACGTCGTCTTCTACGACCGGCTGGCCCCTTATCAGGAACTGCCGGCACTGAGCACGGCCGACCTGGTGGACGTGGGCAAGCGCCCCGGCCACCACAAGGTCAGCCAGTCCGGCATCGAGGAGCTGATGGTGGAAGCGGCCCTGGCCGGGAAAAACGTGGTGCGGCTCAAGGGCGGCGACCCCTACGTGTTCGGCCGCGGCGGCGAGGAAGTCGCCTCCTGCGTGAAGGCCGGTGTCCCGGTCCGCGTGATCTCCGGTGTCACGAGCGCCATTTCCGTTCCGGCCGCGGCCGGGATCCCGGTCACGCACCGCGAGGTCAGCCACATGTTCACCGTCGTCTCCGGCCACGCCCCGCTGACCGAAAAGGAGCACATGCACCTGGCCGGGCTGGGCGGGACCATCGTGGTGCTGATGGGCATCGGCACGCTGCACCAGCTCGCCGCCGGGCTGCGCCGGGCGGGGATGCGCGCGGACATGCCGATGGCCGTCGTCGAGCGCGGCTGCCGCCCCGGCCAGCGGACCACCATCGCCGAGCTGGGCACCATCACCACGGCTGCTGCGGGCTGCAGCAACCCGGCCGTACTGGTGATCGGCGACGTCGTCCGGGTGGCCGAGGCCAACCGCGGCTGCGCGGAAGCCGAAGCCGAACTGGACCGCCTCGCCGCGTCCCTGATGGGGGCGTGAAAGCCGTGAGCGCGCTCAACGCCATCGCCCCTGCCGGGCTGCCCGGCGCCGGTCCGGAACCGGAAACCGCGGAGCAGGCCGTGGCCGGGGCCGGGGCCGGGGCACAGACCGTGGAGCTGCCGCTGGAGGGCTTCCGGATCGGCGTGACCTCGCACCGCCGTTCCCAGGACCTGATCGAGGCCCTGGAGCGGCGCGGCGCCGAGGTGCTGCACGCGCCGGCCCTGAAGATCGCCCCCGTGCAGGAGGACCTGAGCCTGATCGAGGACACCCGCACCATCATCGCCGCACGCCCCGAACTGTGCATCGCCACCACCGCCTACGGCATGCGGCGCTGGTGCGAGGCCGCGGACACCTTCGGAATCGGCGAGCAGCTGCTGGAAACCCTCGGCAACACCCGGATGTTCGTCCGCGGGCCCAAGGCCCGCGGCGCCGTCCGCGCGGCCGGACTCGCCGACGTCGGGATCAGCAGCGACGAAACCACTGCCACCCTGGTGGACATGCTCCTGGCCGAGGGGGTGCGCGGCAAAACCGTCGCGGTGCAGCTGCACGGCTACACCGACGTCCGCCAGCTCGAACGCCTCCGGATGTCCGGGGCCACGGTCCTGACGGTCACCCCGTACCGCTGGGTCAAGCCCGACGGCGCCGACCGGCTGCCGCGGCTCATCGAGGCTGCCTGCAGCGGCAACCTGGACGTACTGACCTTCACCAGCGCCCCCGCGGTGGACGCGATGTGGAGCACCGCCCACGAGATGGGCCTGTACAAGCAGCTCGTGGAGAGCCTGAAGACCACGGTGGCCACCGCCGTCGTCGGCCCGATCACCGCGCAGCCGCTCATCGATGCCGGACTGCAGCCGCTGATCCCGGAGCGGTTCCGGATGGGTGCCCTGATCCGGCTCGTGGTGGAGCACCTCGCCCTCAACCACGTCCGCCGCCTGGACACCGTGTCCGGCCGGGTGGAACTCCGCGGCCGCTCGCTGCGGATCGACGGCGAGTCCGTGGAGCTGGCCCCCGCACCGCTGCTGCTGCTGCGGGCACTGCTGGGCGCCGGCGGCGCCGTGCTGTCCCGGGAGTCGCTGTCCGAACTGCTGGAACTCCGCGGGTCCGTCCATGCCCTGGACATGACGGTCAGCAGGCTGCGCTCCGCACTGCCGGACGGCCGGCTGGTGGAAACCGTAGTGAAGCGCGGCTACCGGATCCGGGTGTGACCCACGACATTACTGGCCGGTAAACATTGGCGAACGGGCCGTGGAAGTACGGCAACACCGGGGAAACACGCCGGAAAAATCGGCCGCCTACGCTGGGGACCAACAAGCAGTCAGGCCACACCACCGGCCACCAGCGAAAGGGACCCACCATGTCCGCCACCCCCACCGTTTCCGCCGATTCCCAGACCCGGCCCAGGATTGTCATCGCCGGGGCCGGCCCCGCCGCGCAGGCCCTCGTCCGCCAGCTCACGCGGACCCCGTTCGCCGGCGGCATCACGGTGCTCAGCAACCGGGATGACGCCCCGGAGGAACTCCTGGAACTCGCCGCCCTCCCGCAGGTCTCGGTCCGCTTCGGCCAGCCGGCCAGCTACGTCGACCCGGACAGCCGCTATGTCACCACGGCGGACGGCCTGGAGTTCAGCTACGACCAGCTGGTCATCGCAACCGGGTCCTCCCCCGCGGGCGCACCGCTGGCAGGGGAAGGCCGGTGCCTGAACTACTCCACGATCGACGACGCCGCCGGACTGGGCGAGGCCGTCAGGGACGTCACGCGGGTCCTTGGCCGGCGGCCGCTGGGCATCCTGGTCGGCACCGGAACGGCCGCGGGCCAGGCCGAGGCCGTGCTGCGCGCCCGCGGTGTCCGCCCCATCCGCACGACCCAGCGGCCGGCCGCCGTCGTTCCCACCCTCGCCGGGTCGGCCCTTACGGCTGCCGGGATTGTGTTCGAGGACGGTTCCAGCATGGCCGGGGACCTCGTGGTCCTGGCCGAGGAACCGGTGGCCCGTGACGCCCTCTCGGTCAGCGCCGGGCTAAAGACAGCCCGCCAGGGCGGGATCGTCATCGGCCGTGACTTCCGCACCTCCGTCCCGGGAATCTGGGCCATTGGGGATGCCGCCGTGTTCGACGGCGTGCGTCTGGGCCTGCTGGTGGCCGCCTCCTTAGCCGCGTCCCTCTGCGCCTCCCAGCTGCTCCAGGCCGGCATGGCGGAGCCCCTGGCGAAAGCCGCCTGAACGCCTGCGCGCATGCCCTCCGGCGGGAGGACCTGTTATGGCAAGATGGACACCTGAGAAGCCACGAAGAATGCGGTGTCTGCAGGCCCATACGGCCCCCAGAGGGACAACCACGGGGACAACCACCGGGGGCAATACAGTCCCAGGCCCGCCAGGAAAGGGACCACCATGAGCAACGAAGCCGCGACTGCCGGAAAGGCTGCCGCCGCTGCCGGGGAAGCCGTTACGTCCGGAACCTCGGGAAATATCGCCTCCTACATCGACCACACGCTGCTCAAGCCGGAGGCCAGCGAGGCTGAGATCCTCAAGGTCTGTGCCGAGGCTGCGGACTACCGGTTCAAGTCAGTGTGCGTCAACCCGGTCTGGGTCAAAACGGTCAAGAAGGCCCTGAAGGGCTCCGGTGTACTGACCTGCTCCGTAGTCGGCTTCCCGCTCGGCGCCACGCCGAGTGACGTCAAGGCTTTTGAGGCCCGCGGTGCCGTGCTGGACGGCGCCGAGGAAGTCGACATGGTGATCAACATCGCCGCGGCCCGGGCCAATGACAAGGGCGCCCTGGTCGATGACATCACGGCCGTCGCGGAAGCCGTCCACGAAGGTGGCGCCGTCCTGAAGGTCATCATCGAGACGGCGCTGCTGGACGACGCCCAGAAGGTGCTGGCCTGCGAGGCCGCCGTCGAGGCGGGCGCCGATTTTGTGAAGACGTCCACCGGCTTCAACGGCGGCGGGGCCACCGCCGCCGACGTCGCGCTGATGCGCCGCACGGTGGGCCCGGACCTCGGTGTCAAGGCCTCGGGCGGGGTGCGTTCGCTCGCCGATGCACAGGCTATGATTGCTGCAGGTGCAACACGTATTGGCGCCAGCTCCGGCATCGCGATCGTCAAGGGTGAACAGGGTTCCTCCGCGTACTGACTGCTATCCGATAACAACCGAAGCCGCCACAGTTTTGAGCCCCACGGGGCCGAGGAGGAACGAATGTCCAGCAACACCGCGAAGACCCAGCAGACCCCGCAGAACGAGAACGGCCTCGGCTCCAGCATCGTCCTGTTTGTCCTGATGATGGTCCTCTTCGGCGCTTCCCTTTACTCGCTGAGCTTCCTGTCGCTGGGCAACCCGTGGCCGATGGCCGCCTGCCTCGTCCTGTTCGCCCTGGCATTCTGGATACCGCAGACCATCACCGGCCGCTCGGATTCCGCGGGCGAAAGCTAACGCACCAGATACTTAAATGACTGAAGCTCCGGATCTTTCGGAGCTTCAGTCATTTAACCAAGGACACCTGGCCGGCCCTACGCGGCGGCGAGCAGCCCGAACAGGCTTTGGACCAGCCCGGTCCCGATGGCCACCGCGGCGGGCCAGTGCACCTTGGCCACGGCCAGCACCGCGCCGAACATGCCGATCATGGCGTAGGCACTGACCGGGATCAGCACGAACCACTCCCGCCGTGACCCGGCCCGGCCCAGCAGCGGGACCGAGAACGCCCCGTTGGCCTTCCAGACGTCCTTCAGCAGCGGCAGCTTCCGCAGGACTTTCGGCGGCTTGATCACCAGCGGCCAGAGCAGCGGAACTCCCCCGGTGGTGATCATGTCCCCCACAATGTGCACCAGCACGCCGGTCAGCATGGAGACCGGCAGCCAGGTCCACTGGTGCGGCGCGAACCAGGTCACCAGCCCGGCCATGGTGAGGGCCAGGACCCAGTTGCTGATCCAGCCGTACTTCGGGAAGAGCTTCAGGGCTTTCGCGGCGATGTTGATCATGAACATGCACAGCAGCCCGGCGCCTACCGACAGCAGGCCCCAGTCCGTCTGCAGCTGCAACTGCCCCGCGAGCGCCGCGAGCAGCACAAAGAACGCGGCGCCGAGCAAGGAATGCGTGCCCTGGCGGTGCCCGCCGGAGACGTTCTCGATGCCGACAGCGATCACGTTCGACAGCGGCGGCAGCGAGTGCGCCACCGTGCTGGAGCGGTGGTCCCAGTCGCAGACCAGCGCCGTCCCCGCCGTCGCCATCCCGCCGATCACAATCCCGGTCGCGTCCAGCGGATACCAGCCCAGCGTGTACGGACCGGTCGAGGCGATGGCCACCCACGCCGCGGCTCCCGACGCGGCGTGGTGTCCTCCCATCATTCTTTACTTCACCGCAAGCGGGGCGTCGGAGAAGATGTTGCGGATGACGCCGTTGGCCCATTCGAGGATCTCTGCGTCCTGCAGGTCGCGGCCGCCGATCCGGGCGGTCTTGGGCTTGGGGATAAGCACCGCGTCCAGGGCAGGTTTGGACTGCGATCCGGGGTACATCCGGGTGAGCCGCATCAGCTTGGACTCCGGCAGCTGCGCCGGGGAGAACTTGATGAAGTTGCCCTGGAGGGCAATATCGCTGAGCCCGGCTTCGCGGGCGCCGACCCGGAAGCGGGCGACCTCGATCAGGTTCGCCGCGGGCAGCGGCAGCTCACCGTAGCGGTCCACGAGCTCCGCGAGCACTTCCTCGATCGCCTCGTAGGTGATCGCCCCGGCAAGTTTGCGGTACGCCTCGAGGCGCAGCCGTTCGCCCGGCACGTAGTCGTGCGGCAGGTGCGCGTTGACCGGCAGCTCGATCTTCATCTCAGCGGCCTTCTCCTCGGCCTCGCCCCGGTATTCGGCCACGGCCTCGCCGACCAGTCGGATGTAGAGGTCGAAACCCACGCCCTGGATGTGGCCGGACTGCTCGCCGCCGAGCAGGTTGCCGGCGCCGCGGATCTCGAGGTCCTTCATGGCCAGCTGCATGCCGGCGCCGAGCTCGTTGTGGGTAGCCACGGCCTTGAGCCGCTCCAGCGCCACTTCGCCCAGCGGCTTTTCGGACGGATACAGGAAATAGGCGTACGCGCGTTCGCGGCCGCGGCCCACCCGACCGCGCAGCTGGTGCAGCTGCGAGAGCCCGTATTTGTCGGCCCCGTCCACGATCAGGGTGTTCGCGTTGGAGATGTCCAGCCCGGTTTCGATGATGGTGGTGCAGACCAGCACGTCGAAGCGCTTCTCCCAGAAGTCCACGATGATCTGTTCGAGCCGGCTCTCGGACATCTGCCCGTGCGCCACTTCGACCCGGGCTTCCGGGACAAGTTCGCGGATCTTCGCCGCGGTGCGGTCGATCGTGGACACCCGGTTGTGCACGAAGAACACCTGGCCTTCGCGCATGAGTTCGCGGCGGATCGCCGCGGAGGTCTGCTTGTCCGTGTACGGGCCCACGTAGGTCAGCACCGGGTGGCGTTCCTCCGGCGGGGTGGCCAGGGTGGAGGTCTCGCGGATGCCGGTCAGGGACATTTCCAGGGTCCGGGGAATCGGGGTGGCGCTCATGGCGAGGACGTCCACGTTGGTGCGCATCTTCTTCAGCGCCTCCTTGTGTTCGACGCCGAACCGCTGCTCCTCGTCCACGATCACCAGGCCGAGGTCCTTGAACGCGAAGTCCTTGGACAGCAGCCGGTGGGTGCCGATCACCACGTCCACGGACCCGGCCTTGACGCCCTCGGCGGTCTCTTTTGCCTCCTTGGCGCCCTGGAAGCGGGACAGCGGCTTGACCACCAGCGGGAAGCCGGAGAACCGTTCGGTGAAGGTTTCATAGTGCTGCTGGGCGAGCAGTGTGGTGGGCACCAGCACGGCGACCTGTTTGCCGTCCTGGACGGCTTTGAACGCGGCGCGGACCGCGATCTCGGTCTTGCCGTAGCCCACGTCGCCGGAGATCAGCCGGTCCATCGGGATCTCCCGCTCCATGTCCGCCTTGACCTCGTTGATGGTGGTCAGCTGGTCCGGGGTCTCCACGTACGGGAAGGCTTCCTCGAGCTCGCGCTGCCAGGGGGTGTCGGGGCCGAAGGCGTAGCCGCGGGAGGCCATCCGGGCCGAGTAGAGCCGGATCAGTTCGCCGGCGATTTCCTTGACCGCCTTGCGGGCCCGGGACTTGGTGCTGGCCCAGTCAGCGCCGCCCATTTTGCTCAGCGCGGGGGTGTCCCCGCCGACGTAGCGGGTGACCTGGTCCAGCTGGTCGGTGGGCACGAAGAGCCGGTCGCCGGGGGCGCCGCGCTTGGACGGCGCGTATTCCAGCACGAGGTATTCGCGCACCCCGTCGCCTCCCCCGGCCACCTTGCGCTGGATCAGTTCCACGAACCGGCCGATGCCGTGCTGTTCGTGCACCACGGAGTCGCCGGCCACGAGCTGCAGCGGGTCCACGGCGTTCCGCCGCTTGGACGGCATCCGGCGCATGTCCTTGGTGGAACCGGCGGAGGTCCGTCCCAGCAGATCCGCCTCGGTCAGCAGTGCGAGCTTGAGCGGCTCCAGGACAAAACCGCGTCCGACGGCGGCTGTCGTCACCTCGATCAGCCCGGCCTGCGGTTCGTCGTCGAGGGAGTCGACCCGGGCGCAGGGGATGTCGTTGTCGTGGAAGAGTTCGGCGAGCCGCTGCGCCGGGCCGGGACCTTCGGTGACGACCACGATGCGCCACTGCTCGCGGACGTGGGAGCCAATGAAGTCCATCATTTCGGCGACGTCGCCCTGGTAGCCGCGCGGTTCGCGGGCGTGCAGGTTCAGGACGTCGACGTCGGGCAGCAGTTCCTCGTCGGTGGCCAGCGAGGTGATGGACCACCAGGACACCTCGTGCCCGAGGGCCGCGGAGCGGGTATCGGTGAGGGAGCGGAAGCTGGCCGAGTGCAGGGCCTCAGACGCGGCGGAACTCAAATCCAGGGGTGCGGTGCCGCCGTCGGACGCCGTCGACCACGCAGCCTCAAGGAATTCCTCGTTGGTGGCGGCGAGGTCGTGGGCGCGGGTCCGGACCTTTTCCGGTTCGATCACCACGGCCATCGAGCCGGCCGGGAACTGGTCCAGGAACGGCACCATGGCGTCCACGAGCACCGGGGCCAGTGACTCCATGCCTTCGACGGCGATGCCGCCGGCGATCTTCTCCAGCATGTCCGCGGCGGCCGGCAGCTGTGATTTCAGTGTCGCGGCGCGGGACATCACCGAGGGAGTGATCAGGATTTCGCGGCACGGCGGGGCGTGCAGTTCGGTGGGGTGGTGCACCCCCGGCGCGCTCAGCGAGCGCTGGTCCGCGACGGCGAACCAGCGCATCTGGTCCACTTCGTCGCCAAAGAACTCCACCCGGATAGGGTGGTCCTCGGTGGGCGGGAAGACATCCAGCATCCCGCCGCGGACGGCGAATTCACCGCGCCGGGTGACCATGTCCACGCGGGCGTAGGCGGCGTCGGCCAGGCTCCGCACGACGCTGCTGAACGGGGCCTCCTGGCCCACCTTCAGGGTGACCGGCACCAGCTCGCCGAGGCCGGCGACGATCGGCTGCACGACCGCCCGGAGCGGGGCGACGACGACGCGCAGGGCGCCGGCGGGCGAGGTTTCCGGGTGCGCGAGCCGGCGCAGCACGGACAGGCGCCGGCCCACCGTGTCCGAGCGCGGTGACAGCCGTTCGTGCGGGAGCGTTTCCCAGCTGGGGAACTCGGCGACGGCGTCGGCCGGCAGGAAGGCGCGCAACGCTTCGGTCAGGTCCTCGGCTTCACGGCCGGTGGCGGTGATGGCCAGGACGACCGGCGCGAGGCTGCCGCCGCTGCCTTTCGCCGCATCTGCCGCGGTGTCTGCTGCGGTGGCATCCGCGGTGTCTGCCGCTAGGGCGGAGAGCCCGTCGGCCATTTCCGCCAGCAGGGCCGAGCGCAGGCCGGCGGGGGCGCTGATCTGGTAGTCCTCGCTGCGGTCCGCGAACCCGCGGGCCGCTTCGGCCCGGACGCGGGCGTAGTTCCGGTCTTCGGCGAGGACACGGCGCAGACCGGTGAGTGAGGGGCCGTTGAGGCTCATGACGGTAGCTCCTGAAGGGATCACGGGGGACGCAGGCAACACGAATAGCCGGAATTCGCGAGAATCCCGGGTACCCCCAGCCTACCGCGCGGCCCGGAGGCACCGGATCCAGCGCGCCACCGGAACAACGCGGGGTCACGTAGCGCCCGTCCGGAGGGCAATTATGGGCGCTACGTGACCCCGCGTTGCTAGGGGGAGGGAGGGCGGCCGGCTCAGGATCCTTCCAGCAGGTGCGGCCGCCGGCCTGCGGGCACCAACGGCCCCCGGGCTAGGCTGGCAGGATACGCGGCCGTCCGAACGGCCTGGCGCTCCGAATGCTTTGTAGACGACAAGGAGTCACCATGACCGGCACCCCCGAATCAGCACAGACCCCGACCGCACGCACCGGCAAACCGAAGACGGTGCTTGTCACCGGCGCCACCGGCTATATCGGCGGCCGGCTGGTTCCCCGCCTGCTGGAAGCCGGGCACAAGGTGAAGGTCCTGGTCCGCACGCCCGCGAAGATCGCCGGGGTGCCGTGGCTAGAGGACGTCGAAGTCATCCAGAGCAGCCTCGACGACGGCGAGACCCTCCGCACGGCGCTGGAGAGCGTCGACGTTCTCTACTACCTGGTCCATTCCATGGCGGCCGGGGCGGGCTTCGAATCCAAGGAAAAGGAAATGGCGCAGATCGCGGCACAGGCGGCAGCCGGCGCCGGGGTGGCCCGGATTGTCTATCTGGGCGGCCTGCACCCCGCGAACGCTGAACTGTCCACCCATATGCGGTCCCGCGAAGCCGTCGGCAGGGTCTTCCTCGACAGCGCTGTGGACGCGATCGTCTTCCAGGCCGGCGTCGTGATCGGCTCGGGCTCGGCGTCGTTCGAGATGATCCGGCACCTGTCCGAGACGCTCCCCTTAATGCCGGCCCCCAGCTGGGTCCGCAACAAGATCGAGGCAATTGCCGTGCGCGATGTGCTGCACTACCTCGTGGGGGCCGCGTCGCTCGAAGGCCCGATCAACCGCACGTTCGACATCGGCTGCCGCCAGGTCCTCAGCTACGCGGGGATGATGCAGGAATACGCTGCGGAGGCCGGGCTCCCGCACCGGGTGGTGCTGGCGCTCCCCATTCCCGCGCCCAAGCTGGCGGGCATGTGGGTGGCGTTGACCACGCCGATCCCGCTGTCGATGTCCCTGCCGCTCGTGGAGTCCCTCCAGCACGATGCAGTCTCCCGGGAACACGACATCGACGCGTACATCCCACCGCCCGAGGGCGGCCTGACCCCCTACCGTGGCGCGGTCGCGCTTGCCCTGGGCAAGGAGCGCGACGGCCAGGTCGAGACGACCTGGGCCAGCGCCGGGGCCGACGCCGATCCCCTTCCCAGCGACCCGGACTGGGCCGGGCACCGGGTGTATCTGGACGAACGCACCTACTCCAGCCCGGTGGATCCGAAGTACGTCTGGACCATCATTGAAGGCATCGGCGGCCGCAACGGCTGGTACTCGCTCCCGCTGGCGTGGCGCGTCCGCGGCTGGCTGGACAAGCTCACCGGCGGCGCCGGGCTGCTGCGCGGGCGGCGGCACCCGCACCTGCTGGCCGAAGGCGAAGTGGTGGACTGGTGGCGGGCGGAGCGGATCGACCGCGGCCGGCTGCTCCGGCTGCGCGCCGAAATGCGGGCGCCGGGCCGGGCCTGGCTGGAGCTGTCCGTGGAGCCGGAGGGAACCGGCAGCCGCTACCGGCAGCGGGCAATCTTCTTCCCGAAAGGCCTCAGCGGGCGCCTGTATTGGCTGGCGGTGCTGCCGTTCCACAGTCTGATCTTCCCGGCGATGTCCCGGAATATCACGGCCGCGGCCAAGGATCTCCAGGACCTCGAATCGGAGCCGGCCCGGCACACCGCGTAGGATGTTTGGAGCCCGAAACGACCAGTTCCACCCCACGGAGGACCCCCAATGGCATTGAGTGCATCCACCAACCTTCCGCACAGCGTTGACCGCGTGACCGCGGTTTTCGTGAACGAGGACTTCCTGCGCCACACCAGCGAACTCGTTGGCGGCACCCTTGAGTCCTTCGTCGTCGACGGCGACACGGCCGGCGCGTTCAGCACCACGACCGTGCGGACCATCCCGACCAACCGGATGCCGGATATCGCCCGGAAGTTCGTCGGCGAGAGCCTGAAGGTGACGCAGCTGGACAGCTGGGACGCCCCCGCCGCAGACGGCTCGCGGCTGAGCAACATCACCCTGAAGGTGTCCGGCGCGCCCCTGGACGTCAACGCCGTCCAGCGCCTGGTCTCCGACGGCGGCAGCACCCGGATCGAGCTGGAGGGCACCGTCACGTCCTCGGTGCCGTTCCTGGGCGGGAAGATCGCCGAAGCGGCCGAACCAATGGTGGGCAAGGCCCTGAACATCCAGTCCACCCAGGCCCAGGCCTGGCTCGAAAGCCACTAGCGCATGGAGATGCCGGCAATCCTGGCCGTCGTCCTGATCGTGGCGGGCCTCTGGTCCCTCGCCGTCTGGCCGCAGTTTCTGCGCCGGGTCATGAAGGATGAACGGTCCCGCGACGCGAACGGTAAAGCCACCCGCTTCCTCACGGTCCACGTCGTCCTGGTCAGCATTTCCATGCTGCTCGGGGCGGCGACGGCGGCCATCGGGATTGCCGGCCTGCTCGGCTAGCGAACCGGGCGGCAGCTGCTAGGGTGCCGCGGGGCTTGGTGCCAGTGCCTGGGCAAGGGCGTCTTCGGCCGCCACCCAGGAGATCATCGCGCACTTGACCCGGGCGGCGTATTTCGAAACGCCTTCAAAGGCTGAGGCGTCGCCCAGGATTTCGGGATCCGCGGCCAGTTTCCCCCGGGACCGCAGGACCTCCCGGAAGTTGTCGATGACCTTCGTGAAGCTGCCGACGTCCATTCCTTCGGCGAGGTCCGCGAGCACCGAGGCTGAAGCCATGGAAATCGAACAGCCCGCGCCGTCCCAGCGCAGCTGGGCGACCTTCCCCTCAGACACCGCCACCCGGACAGTGATCTCATCCCCGCAGACGGGATTGAGCTGGTGCGACTGCCCCGACGACGCCCCCGCCGGAACCGGAGTCTCCGCGAGTCCACTGCCGGTTCTCAGTTTCGCGTGTTCCAGAATGATCTGCTGGTACAGCTGTTCAAGGCTCATGCGGAAAAATCCTTAGGCTCCAAAGTAGGCTCGGACCTCGGCGACAGCTGCGAGGAAAGCGTCCACATCAGACGTTGTGTTGTACAGGTAGGTGCTGGCCCGGGTAGTGGCTGTCAGGCCCAGACGGCGGTGGAGCGGCTGCGCGCAGTGGTGGCCGACCCGGACCGCGATCCCCTTGCTGTCGAGGAACTGTCCGACGTCGTGCGCGTGCACACCGGCGACGTCGAAGGAGGCGAGGCCGATCCGGTCCTGTCCCGGGGCCGGACCGAGGACCCGGATGCCGGGAATCGATGCGAGACCCTCCACGAGGCGCTGCCCGAGC
Organism: Arthrobacter sp. PsM3; assembly: GCF_030433895.1. Classification (GTDB taxonomy): domain Bacteria; phylum Actinomycetota; class Actinomycetes; order Actinomycetales; family Micrococcaceae; genus Arthrobacter. The sequence goes on from NZ_JARUXE010000020.1 coordinate 55,655, forward strand.
AGGGATTCCCAGGCATGGACGCGGCCCATCCCGGTCTCGGTGAGGTAGTTCGCCGCCGCGGCGAGCGCGATGGCCTGGGAGACTTTCTGGGTGCCTGCCTCGAAGCGTTGCGGTGCAGGCAGGAACGCGGCACGCTCCATCGTCACCGTGGTGATCATCGATCCGCCGGTGAGGAACGGCGGCATCGCGTTCAACAGTTCAGACCGGCCGTACAGCACGCCGATGCCGGTGGGCCCCAGCATCTTGTGTCCCGACAGGACCGCGAAGTCCACCCCGAGGTCCTTCACGTCCAGCGGCAGGTGCGGCGCGGACTGGCAGGCATCCAGCACGGTGAGGGCGCCCACCTGGCGAGCCATCGCCACGAGCGTCTTGACCGGGTTGATGGTGCCCAGGACGTTTGAGGCGTGGCTGAAGGCTAGGACCCGGGTGGCGGCGTTGATGATGCGGGCGGCGGCCTCGAGGTCCAGGACGCCCGCATCATCGACGGGGATGAACCGGAGGGTCGCGCCGGTCCGCTCCGCGAGCTGCTGCCACGGGATGAGGTTTGCGTGGTGCTCCATCTCGGTGACCACAATCTCGTCGCCAGCGCCCAGGGCGAATCGTGCCGCCGGCGCACCGGCGCCCGGCAGGGAAGCGTTCAGGAACGAGTAGCTGAGCAGGTTCAGGCCCTCGGTGGCGTTGGAGGTCCAGATGATCTCATCGGCCCCGGCGCCCAGGAAGGCAGCAAGAGTTTCGCGGGCGTCCTCGAAGGACTCCGTGGCTTCGACCGCCAACAGGTGTGCCCCACGGTGAACGGCGGCGTTCCGCTGCTCATAGAATTCCTGCTCGGCCTCGATCACGCTGACCGGGTTCTGCGAGGTGGCCCCGGAATCCAGGTAGATCAGGCGGTGCCCGCCCATGGACCTTGAAAGGATGGGGAAGTCGTTGCGGATCCGCAACACCTCGTCGTCGCCCAGGGCGGGCGTGAGCAGGGCCTGGGACTCTGACGTCGCCGCAAATGCCACGCTTGGTCTCCTCGGATCGGGTGAAATGGACTAATGTCCATTATCCCACGGAACGGCACCCCCTGATTTGGCAGCTCGTCCCGCGGCCGGCCGGGCCGGTTGATCCGGCCGGGACCCCGCGCCTCCGGGTTGTCCGGGCTTGTCCAAGGTTGTCCCGTGCTGTCCAGTGTTGTCCCGGGTTGTCCCGCTGGGGGTGCACGGGCCTCAGGGCCGGTGGGAATCGCCGCCCGTGTCGATCAGGTCAACCCGCCGGCTGACGCCCAGTTTGGCGAAGACCCGGTAAAGGTGTCCTTCCACTGTCCGCTGGGACACGCAGAGCCGGCTGGCGATCTCGGCGTTTGTGGCACCGCCGGACACCAGGTCCAGGATTTCGGTCTCCCGGGCGGTGAGTTCCGCGTCCTGTTCCGCACGGACCAGGTCAATGTGGGCGGCCATCCCGGCAGCCGTCATCCGGTTCTGGATCTTGCGCTGGACCGCCAGCAGTTTGCGCTTGTCCGTGGTCTCGGCCAGGCACCGCTCCGCCTGCTGCGCCGCCTCCAGCGCCAGCAACACGTAGCCGGCACGCAGCGCCTTGTCACTGATCCGGACGAGTTCGGCGTCGTCGGCATGCAACACGGCGATCGCATAGTCGTGCAGCATGCCGGCCTCCCGCCCCTCGACCGCGAGGCTGCTGAGGGCAAGGCCGTCCGCGGCTTCGGTGTCCCCGCGGCGCACGGCAAGCCGCCTGATGTCCGTCTCCACCGCCCGCAATCCCTGCCGTTTAGCCTCCGCTGCCAGGCCGGTGAGTCTCCTGCTGACGTCACCGACCCCGCATGGTGCTCCGCTGGCAGCGGTGGAATACGCCTCGGCGAGCAGCGGGACCGCCCCCGGCCCCCGGTATCGGGACTGCCGGAAGGCGGTCGCATGCTCCTGAGCCTCCCGCATGTGTCCCACCACGGACGCGGCATAGGCTGCCACGGCATGGGCCAGGGGCAGGAGCTCCCAGAGGTCGGCAATTGTGAGTTCCTCGACGCCGAGAACGAGTTCGGCAATGCCCTCGGGCATGCGGCCCTGGCGGACGCGGGCGAGGCCCCTCATCAGGTGCAGGATGCCACCACTGATCAACAGCCTCGTAGGGTACTGAGCCTCGTACTCATCGAGGGCAGCGGCGAGCGCCTCCCACTCCCCCGCCCAGTTCAAGCTCAGGCTGTAACGCACCAGCAGATCTTCGTAGACGAGCGGCAACGCCGTGCCCCAGCTTTGCGCCCCCTGCCAGGCATCGCGGGCGAGCCCAATGCCCTCCGCGACCCTGCCCTTGGCACAGAGCAGCTCGGCGAGCAGCGACTCCGCCGGAAGCTTGATTTCCGGCCGCTCCCCGGCGGCCACGACCAGCTGGCTTAGCCTGCCCTCCCGGTCCTCATGGCCGCCCTTCAGCTGGCTGCCGGGGATTCCCGCTGCACCGGCAACCGGGGCCGGATCCAGCCACGACGGGCACGCGGGGGCTGGAACCGCTGCTGCCGGTTCACTTCCGGCCGGAGCCGTTGTGGAGGCTGGCCCGACGGCCGGTTCTGTTGCGGGCGCCGGCCCGGCGGCGCCCGCGGATGAGGTGCCGGCCACCGGCGCCTTTGCTGGTCGGCCCAGGCGCCCGGACAACAATGCCGCCATGTAGCGGGATCTTTGGTCTACGAGGGGTTCCGCGAGCTGAAGGAATTTCGCGGACTGCTCGCGGTCGCCGAGCAGATACCGTGCATAGGCGATCTGCAGCCGGGCCTCGGGAATCATCGCATCGTCGGAAATGGCCTCGGCGGTCCTCAGCGCAGCCGGGGCATCAAGGTTGGCATTAGCCGTACACGCCGCCTTGAGGAGCTGGTCCGCCGGGACGACAGCTCCGGAATCCAGGGCCCACCGGACCCGGTTGAGGAATGCGTCCGGGTGCACCGTTGTTCCCGACGGAAGGGACACGAAGCTGGCACGCAATCCCGCGCTCCTGCCGGCCGGCACCCAACGGCGGATGATCTCGCCGATTAGGGGACTCGCGGGACGTACGGTCCGGTCGCCGCCGCGTGAAACGCTGATGATGCCGGCCCTTTCCAGGGCGTCGACAGCCTTCGGGCCGCCAAATCCCAGTAGCTGGCCGAGCGAAAGTGGTCCGGCCAGGGCAACAATGGAGGCAGCTGTCCTTTCCTCGGGCGACATCGACCGCAGTTCGTGGCCAATCAAGTCAGCGACGGGGATATCGGACATGCCGGGAGCTGAAAGAAGGAACCAGATGCCGTGGCGCATTCCCAGGGCCCCGGTCTCGCGGGCGTGTTCAATCAGCGAAAGCAGCATAAACGGGTTTCCGGCCGAGGCATCCGCGAACACCGCGCTGGCCCAGGGCGAGACATCCGCGCGCAGGACTTGCTCGCAGAGCTGGTGCACCTCGGCCCGGGTGAGCGGCTCCAGGTCAAACTTCGCCAGGATCCCGTCATCCCAGAGGGCCAGGAATTCCTCGGGGATCAGCAAACCGGGCCGGCAGGTGGCCAGCACGCTGGCGGCTCCGGTGGCAACGGCCTGGGCAACAAGCTGCGTAGTCCCGCGGTCCAGGCACTGGGCGTCGTCGATCACGAAGAGCGGCCTGCTGGGCTGCGACTTGATGTTGTCCGTCACGGCCTTGACGACGGCGGAAAAGGAGTCCAGGTCGTGCGCCGGCAGCTGGCCGAGATAGGGCGACAGCGCGCCGAAAGGCACGGCCGACAGTGCCGGAGTTGCTGCGAGGCGAATCACGGCAGTGTGCGGCCGGAGCTCCCGGATGACCGCCCGGGAAACGGCCGTCTTCCCGGTGCCCGGGTTGCCCACGATGAGGGCGCCGGATTTTCCGTCGTCACGCAGGCATCGAACAATGTCCTTCACGACGCCGGACCTGCCAACCAGCGCGGCGGACTCAGTCAGGCTTTCCACCAGCCGCCCTCCCTGCTGCGGCGCGGCGGTTCCCGAACGGGCCCCGGGGCTGGCGGGCCGGGCCGGTTAGCCGAGGCGAGCGTGTTCCACCGGTCCGGAGATGACATCTTTGAGTTCCGACCTGCTTGCGACGTGGAGTTTGGCGTACACCTGGTACAGGTGTCCCTCAACCGTGCGGACGGAAACGTGCATCTCATCGGCGATCTTCCGGTTGGAGGTACCCGCGGCCGCCCGGACCGCCACCTCGGATTCCCGGGCCGTCAACGTCGAGGTCAGCAGGGAGAGCACACCCTTTCTCGGGTTCCCGAACCGGTCTTCCAAGGACTGCTGGGTGCGCTGGGCCATCCTGAGGGAGATGCGGTTCCCGGCATCGTTGGCGCAGCTGACAGCCTTTCTCGTCACGTCCCTGGCGAAGACGGCGTGTCCGGCGGCATCGGCGTCCTTGGACGTGGCCAGCAATTCCTCGCTGTCGGCATCCTTGAGGCCGTCTGCGAGACGCGAGCACAGGCCGGCGAAGTGCCCCGTAACCTGGCCCGCAAGATCGCTCAGTTTTTGGCCGGCCTGGCGGTCCCCCAGTCTGGCCACCGCCGAGAGGAACTGGAGCCCGGTGGCCAGCGCGGAGGCTTCGGCGTCAACGTCTGCTTCCTGCTTCAGCGCGCGGAGGGCCTCGGTCTTTTGGCCGATTTCCGCTTTGGCGGATAGCTCGAAATACCGTGTGATCCGATTCACCAGCCACGACGCCCGGGGCATCGGCTCCTCGACCTCCATCAGCAGGGCGGCCGCTTTTTCCTCATCGCCCTGGAGCGCGAACGCATAGGCGCACGCGGCCGTTGCGAGACCGGCAACAGCATCCGGATCGTGCACGCTGAGCTGCCAGACCCCGGCCTGCAGCCGCTGGATTGCCCGAGTTAGGTAACCCCGGTGGAGGTCGACGATCCCCTGTCCGATCTCGAACATGCCGCCCAGCCTGGCCTGCTCGTCCCAGGACTCAGAAGTGGCCGCGATGAAGTCTGCGGCCTCCCGGAACTTTGCCGAGAGCAGCAGGAGGAGCAGGAACCGGCCCCTGACCTCCCGGATCGAGCCATCGGCCAGGTCCATGGTGGCGGCGGCGAGAATGACCTGCCTGCCCAGCCCCACAGCGCCCAGGATGTCTCCGGTGACAGCCATCGCCTCACAAAGCAGGCTCGCCGCCATGATCTTGGCTTCGCTGCCCAGGTCGCTGGAATCCACATCCTGGAACATTTGCAGGACATCACCGTACCGGCCTTCGAAAACGGCGAGCTCGGCGTAAGCCAGGCGCACCCGCTCAGCCACGGAGCCCAGCTTCGCCCCGGCATCCCCGGACATCGTGAGCCGCAGCTCGATGTCCTGCAACCTGGCCAGTGCGTTTGACGCGGCCACGGGGCTGCGCCTGTCCAGCTCTGCCCACAGCAGCTGAAGTGCGGCCCACTGATCCAAAGCCAGACTGTCACCGGCCCGCTTTTCAACGTCAGTGAGGACTCTTCGGGCTGCTTCGTCATTGTGAAGGGTAATGAAGGCACGGGCAGATTCAACGGCCACTTCCGCCAGCTTGTCTTGTCCGGCGATTTCCCGGGTGAACCGCAGGGCGGACTGCGGATCGGACGCGTCGTTCGCGAGGCGGGCTGCGGCCAGGGCCAGCTGGGGATCCACCTCTTCCCCGCAGTCCAGTGCCCACGCGACCGCGGTGGATCCCGTGTATTCGTCCATGTCCAGGTCCTGGAGCACAGCGCCGAGCCGACGGCGGAGCTCCGCACTGCGGCCTGGCGGAACGACGCTGGCGACGATGCCGGCGGTTACCGGGTTGGCGATGCTCACCATAGGCGGATGTTCATGGCTGACGTGGATCAGCGCGCGCTCCTGGAGGGTGTCGATGTCCTGCGCCTTGGAGACGCTCATCAGGGTCTGCAGGGGCAGGGCTCCGGCGAGCGATAAGAGTTCAAATACATCGCGCTGGCCCGGGCTGAGCCGGTTGAGGCGGGCTTTCAGCACGTCCCGGATTTCACCGGCCAGCGCCACCGGGCGGTCCCCCAAAACCCAGGAATCCTCATGGCGGACAATCGTTCCCAGCTTGATCTGCTCCCGCGCCAGGGAGTGCAGGAAGAGCGCATTGCCCCCGCTGGCGTTCCACAGCGCGCGTGCCGCGGCGTGGGAAAAGTGTCCACCATACTCCTGGGCGAGGCTGTCCGCCGTTTCGCGGAAATCGAAGGGGCCAAGGTCCACCCGGCGGAGCAGGTCATCTTTCCAGAGGCCCATGATGTCGCTGCCCAGATTGGGCAGGTCAACGCACGCGGCGAGCAGCAGAACGTGGCCGCCGGCGCAGAGCTGCGCAACCATCATGGTGGAGAGCTCATCCAGGTCATGGGCATTATCGACAAAGAGTACGACGCTGCGGCCCTGGGCACGGGTATGGAGCAGCTGGGTCAGGCCCCGCAGCACCATCAGCGGGTGCTCAAGATGGGAGGCGTCCAGATCGTTAAGCAGTACGCTGAGGGCGCCGTACGGGAGCTTGGAGGAAATGGAGCTGCCCCGGACCTGAACTACCAGGTACTCGTCACCGAGCTTTTCCAGGGAACGCTGGGCAATAAAGGACTTGCCGGCCCCGTGTTCCCCCACAATCACTGCGCCGCAACCGGATCCCGTGGTCAGGGCCGCGACGACGTCGACAACGGTTTGGTGCCGCGTGTAATGCTTCCCTTGCCATGCCTTCCCCTGGCGTTGGGCGGCTGAAATCATATCTGTTCTGCCGCTGCCCGAGGACAGGCCGGCTTCTTGCTGAAACATGAGAGAGACCTTCGCAATCAAAGTATTGACTACCGATATCTCCAACATATTGACAGCAGGAAAGTTGGGGATGCGTATGCGCTACTCGATTACCGGCGCGGGGACGGGACTTGGGCTACGTGGCTGTACTCAGGATCCGCAGGCAGTGCGGTGGTCAATACCAAGTAGTCATACCGTCCGCATGGCCGGTGCCCCGTGATCGTTGGCGCGGGGCGCTCCTGCCGACGAAAGCGTCGTAGGGCTGCCGTTTGGGTTGATGCCACGGCTCCGGACGGCTGCCGTTTGGCTGTGAATCTGCGGCCCGGTGCCAGCACAGTCCTGGCACGGCCGCCCGGCCTGCGGGCGGCCGAGCCAGGACTGCGGCCACTGAAAAACTTAGGGAGCCGACGGCGGCTGGGGGGAGGAACCTCGGTCTCAGAAGGTTCCGACGCCGTCGGCTCCGTCAAAGGGGTTCACGCACTGGGCGGGAACCATTTGGGGAGACCATTTCAGAATGCGTTTAGTATCTATGGAACCGGCGCGGACCATCATTCCCCACGCCAGCGGTCCTGGCAGCTTCATCGGAAGGCCTGGGCCGCATCTGCGTTGATGGCTCCACGTTCAAAGTCCTTTGTCGTGTGGTTCCTGGTGCTGACTACAATCTAGCGAACGGAACGCCGACGGCGCACCGGTAGTGCGTACTCGAATTCGTGGCGGGTTCCGAACGAAGCGCGATCGAGGGTACTTGCCCTGGCGGCCGGCTTCCGACGCTTCCGCGGCCCGGCTACGCGGTCCCCATACGCGGCCGGCCTGGAGCCTACTTGCCGGCCACCCCGAGCTACGCACGCGGGGCGGCCAGGGGCGCCGGATCCTTCCGGCCGCCGGGCACCCGGGCCGCCACGGCGGGCGAAAGGACGCCACGGCGGGCGAAAGGACGCCACTGCGCAAAGGGGCGGAGGCTAGGAGGGGGACACTCCGGGCAACTGATCCCGGCCCTTGACGTTGAGCTTGGCGTAGCTGCGGTACAAGTGGCCCTCGACCGTCCGGATGGACACCTGCAGTTCGGCGGCGATCTGGCGGTCGCTGAGGCCCCGCACCGCCAGTGCCACGATGTCGCGCTCACGCCGTGTCAGCAAACCGAGGGCGTCGGTCTCGGTTTGCTGTTCCTCGCCATCGATGCTGTCTGCCCTGTCCAGGCACCGTTTCCGCTGGGACATCGCCATGCGCTCCCTGAGGGTGTCGCCGGCTGCCCGGAAACTGTTCGCGGCGGCATCATAGGCCAGGGCCGCGAAGCCCCAGAGCCCGGCATCTTCGCAGCTCTTGCCCGCGTCCAGATGGTCCGCGGCCAGATCGGTGCTGACCGCAGCCGCATAGCGACAGAGCGCGGCGGCCCGGGGACCCTCCAGCGCGGGCTGCAGTTCAAGCAGCCGGGACGCGGAGTTCCGGTCCCCCAGGGCAAGGCAGAAGGAAAGCGAGTCCAATTCCAGGCCGGCCGTGGAAGCATCGCCATGCGGCCGGCCCAGCGTCCGGAGCTCGTCGACAGCACCCGGGTAATTGCCAAGCCGGGCTTTTCCGTAGGCGACTGCCATTTGCGAGAGGATGCGCAGGTAGCGTGACACGGCCCGTGGCGCCGCCTCGTAGTCGCCGAGGAAGGCTGCGGCCCGGTCTTTGAAGCCGACTTCCGCGGCCGCGGCGAAGGCCATCGAGGCCGTCAGGGCAAAGAGCTGCTGGGGATCCGCGAGGCGCAGTGATTCCAGGGCCGCACTGAGGGCGTTCACGGCCTGGGCGGCCTTGCCCTGGTACAGCAGGATGATGCCGTGCGCGGCGTGGACTCCCCCGCCGAACGAGATGAGGTTCGGTCCCTGGCCGGCGGCTGCTTCGGCCAGGAGGGTTCCGGCTGCGTCCCAGTCACCGCCGTGGATCACGGCCGCGGCTGCCCGGGCCACGAGGAACTCCGTCAGGACGTACAGTTCGTCCTGTCCGGAACCTGCCGTTTCCAGGGCCTTGGACGCCGCCGCGAACGCCTGGACCGCTTTGCCCTGCACCAGGAGCTGCTCCGATTCCAGGGCCAGCCTGAAGGCGGCCTCGAGGGAGTTGGCGGGCGGCCCTGGCAGGCCGGCCTCCGGTTCGGTCCCCGTGCCGGCACCGGCCGGGTACTCGCCTGCCAGTGCGGACACCATGGCATGCATGGTGGCGTAGCGTTCCCTGGTGGCCCCGAGGATTTCCTCGGCATCTTTCGGATTTTCGCTGGCCAGCCGCTCCCCTGCCGTCAGGAGGGCCCGGGCGCGGTCCATGATCTCGGCCGGCGAATGACCGAGAGCGGACAGCACCGCGGCCCACATCAGGGTTCCGGTAAGGAGTACAGCAACACTGTGTCCCTTGGCGAAGTCGGCCTCCAGGATGTCCCGGGCGGCCGCGTAGTCCGAGGTGTTGAAGTAGGTCCGTGCCGTCACGGCCCGGGCCGCCACCTGCAGGTCCGGGTCCTTGACCAGGGCGGCGGCCTTTCGTGCCAGCTCGTCCTCGTAGAGCCTGCTGGCCAGGACGGCTGCGCGCAACAGCTGCCGGTCATCCACGTCTGCTCCGCATTCCAACGACCAGCTCACTTGGCGCAGCAAGCCTTCTGCTGACGTCGGCTCGCTGTCCATGAGCCGCAGGAGGCTCTGGCGGAGCTGCAGGCTGCGTGCGGGCGAAATCAGGTGGCGGAGCGTGTCGGCGTAGATCGTGTGCCACAGCCGCAGTTGAGGGTGTGGTGCCGGCGTGACGCGGATCAACTCGTGTTCGATGAGTGCAGCCACCGGGACCTCGCCCACGGTCGACTCAATGAGCTCACGGGACACCGGTTCGGCCAGGGCAATCAGGTTCAGGGCCTGGCGTTCTTCCGGCGAGCGCCGGAGCAACTGCCGGCGCACAACGTCGGTCAGGCGGTCCCCGTGGCTTTGGAGGGCACGCGTTAGCAGCCACACTCCGTTGCGTTGCAGCAGTGAACCGTCACTTTTAGCGTCATCGATCAGCCCTCGGAGCAGCAGCGGGTTGCCCTCGGAGGCTTCCCAGAGGATTTCGGCGGTGTTCGGAAGTATCCGGGATCCCAGCGTGCGTTCCAGTATGCCGTTCGTCTGCTGCTGTGTCAGTGGACGGAGGTCAATGCGTTCCGCAATGCCTTCAAACCACAATTGCAGCAGCGGCTCCGGCAGGCCCGGGCGGGTGGCGGCGGCTACCAGGAGTTTGGCCCAGCCCGCGGCGGCGAGTTCCACTAGGATCCCGGCCGTCGACTCATCAAGGTCATGGGCGTCATCGACGATCAGCAGCAGCGGCTTCCCAGACGCGCGGCGCTCTTCCTCCAGCCTGGCCCAGAAGGTCCTGAGCACCGCCAGCTGTGAGGTGGCATCCTGAACGGGCAGTCCGACGATGAAGGGGCCCAGTACGCCGTACGGAACATTGGCCAGCGAAGGGCTGCCGTGGATGCGCACGGGCGTCACCGCCGTCTGCAGTTCGGCCACCACGGCTTCCAGCAGCGCGGACTTGCCGATCCCGCTGTCCCCGAGCAACAGGGCCGCGACGTGGGTGTTCCCTTGGATGGCCTCCACCGCCGACCGCAGGTCCTCCGTCCGCCCGATCAGGGCGTCCTTGGATTCTTCTGTCGCGTCGGGGGCGGCTGCGCGCTTCCTAGATGAGTCCAAGCAGATCACTTCGCGAAGAAACTCCGAGCTTGGTGAACACCTGGTACAGGTGGCCTTCCACCGTTCTGACTGAGATGCCGATGGCCAGGGCAATGTCCTTGTTCGAAACACCGTTCCCGGCGAGGGCAGCTATCTGCCGCTCCCTGTCCGTGAGCAGCGGCCCCTTGTTCCGGGGCATGATCGGCAGCGCCGGTACGGAGTCCGCAAGGCCCTCCAGGATGGCGTGCGCGGCGTGGGCTTTCCCGCTCAGGCCCGCGGCCTTGGCGAAGTCGAAGGCGAGGGCGGCGCATCTGGCCTGCACTGCGTCGAGTTCCATGGCCGCGGCCTGGGAGGCGGCTTCCAGCATGATGGCGGCGTCCTTCTTCCGGCTGCCTACGGCAACGGTCCGGGACAGCTCCGCAAGCGGCCCCTGCCGCAGCGCAGCGATCTCCTCCATGAACTGGAAGTCCTTGGTGGTGCCGTTGACCGTCGCGCCGAGCATGCAGATCCCGGCCAGGGTGTAGCGGCCCGCCCGGTAGTGTTCCTCGGCCGAGCGGACCAGCCGGTCCTTGGCCTCCGGGTCACCAAGCCAGCGCGAGGCCATGTCCAGACAGAAGTCCGCGGAGCTGCGGACCGCAAAGCGGGCGGGGCCGTCGGCCGACCGGGCCCGGTCCAGGTAGACCGTGGCCTGCACGGAATTGCCGGTCTGGGCGTAGGCGAAGGCAGTGGCCGCGTAGGCCTGCCGCAACGAATGCAGGCTCGCCCGGACTTCGAGTTGCGCGATCGCGGCCAAGAGCGGGTCAAGGGCCATGTAGCCGCGCCCAGCGTAGACGTAGGCGAGTCCCACGGCCAGATCAGTGGACGCGCTGCCGGAATGCAGCCCGTGGCCGGCCCGGCCGCTGGCGTCCTTGAGCATGTCGATGCTCTGGCGCCATTGTCCGGACAGCAGCAGCACGTTAAAGGACCGCCAGGCGTAGTTCTCGCGGATCCGCGGAACGTTGGACCATTCCCCCAGCTGGCCGCCGATGTCGCGCATCAGCTTGCGGGCCTCGATTTCCTTGCCCGTCATGCAGAGGGCTTCCATCAGGATGATCCCGGACCTGAGCCGGTGGACCGGGTTGATGTCCTCCATATCCGGGGAGGCCGCCGCGGTGAGCCGGTCCATCATGGGCTTGTAGTCTCCGATAAAGGAGAGGTAGTTGAATTCGCAGAGGTCCAGGCACAGGCCGGCCCGGGTCAGCTCCTGCATTGACGCCGCCTGCTGGATCTCACCGAGTTCGTGGAGCCGCAGCCGGGCCTGCCGGATCAGCTCGGGGACCTGCCCGGTCCGGCCCTCGAGCCACGCCATGCAGTCCGCTTTTGCGGCGATCAGCTCTGCATACGCCTCCGCGCCCAGGCTGTTGAGCTGGGCCTCGGAGACGTCGTCCAGGGCAGCCATGGCCTGCAGCGGCAGCCCCAGCTGAAGGTAGGCGGCGGACTTCTGCAGCTGCCCCTCGGTCCATTCCGGTTCCTCCGGACTCAGACTGCCGGCGCATTTGAGCGCAAACTTGGGGTCAAAGAGTTTGACGGCGGCGGCGGCGGCGGCCACGGCGTGGGCAGGTGCCAGCGGCGCGTCGCAGTCGTGGGTCCAGGCGGCGTAGGCCAGCAGGTCCTCCACGGTCAGCTCATTCAGCTCGTCCTGCTGGTGCCCCGGCACCTTGTCCCGCAGCTCGAGCCTGCGCTCCACGCTGAGCCAGTTGCGGACGATGTCGCCCAGGTAGCGGTCTCCGAGCGAAACACGGTGCCGGTCCGTCCGGTCGACCACAATCTGGCCCGCGTCTTCCATGTCCGCGATAATCCCGGGGCTGTACATCCGTGCCAGCCGGGCCAAGGGCAGGGTCCTGGCGCAGGACAACACCTCGATGAGCTCCCGGGCCACGGGGGTTTCCCTGGCATAGCGCGCGCGGACGATGTCCTCCAGCGCCGTACGTCCGTCGAGGACCACCTCATCCACCAGTGTCCAGACGGATCCGGACAGGACGAGGTTGCCGCGTTCGATCTGCTCCGAGACCACGGCCTGGAGCAGGGTCGGGCTGCCGCCGACCAGCTGGTGCAGCTGGCTCGCCAGCGCGCTGGAAACCCGGTGCCCGAGCGCCGCCTTGAGTACCTCAAGGGTTTCGACCTCCGTGAGGTTGGCGAGCCGGACCTCGGCCAGCTGCCCGGAGGTGATGAGCCAGTAGAAGTCCGGCGGCAGGTCCGTCGTGCGCTGGGCAGTGGCGACGAGCCGCGCGGTGCGGGTCTGGAGCAGGTTGAGCAGGACGCCGGTGCTCAGTTCGTCCAGGTTTCCGGCGTTGTCCAGCAGGATGACGCACTTGCGTCCGGCGGCGTCGTCCCGGATCAGGGAGGTGATGCCGTGCAGGATGGCCGTCGGCGATCCGAGGGAGCTTTGGGGCAGGCGGGCGAGCGTGAAGGCCAGGCACCCGTAGGGCGTCGCCGAGCCCGGTCCGGAGGTGCGCAGCTGGAGGGTGTAGACATCGGGTCCGAAGCCCGCGATCGCAGTGCGTCCTACCTGGGTCTTGCCCACACCGCGGTCGCCGGTGATGACCACGCCCATGCGGTCCTCCGCGAGCAGGGCGTTGCGGACCCGGTCGGCGTCGGCATTGCGCGCGAGCCCGGTCCACCTGTGCCGGTCCAGCGGACCGGTTGAAGCCTCTTCTTCGGCGGGTGCCAATGTAGTGGAAACATTTCCCCAGCCCAGCGATTCCCTCGACATCTAGTTTCCTTCGTACCGCTTGGCGGACAGCAAAACCGAGACCGTCCGCTTAGAAGTAGCGTATCCCTATCCCCCGACATGAGAGTAGAGCGATCATATCGGCATTTCTGGACGCTTGGAAGCAATTCAGGGCTGGCGGCGGAGCGTTACGCGGCGGAAGGGCCGCCCGCGTTCGTCCTAGGGTGCCTTCGCGGGGTGGAACTGCTGCTGGGCCGCAAGCAGGCCATCCCGGACCAGGGATTCCACGGCGTCGGCCGCGGTGTCGATCAGGAACGGCAGTTCCTTCTTTTCGGAGCCGGAAAAGTCCTTCAATACGTAGTCGGCGGTGTCCATCCGGCCTGGGGGCCGGCCCACGCCGACCCGCACCCGCAGGTAGTCTTTGGTGGCGATGGCCTTGGAGATATCCCGGAGCCCGTTGTGGCCCCCTTCGCCGCCGCCGAGCTTCAGTTTTACCGTGTTAAAGGGGATGTCGATTTCGTCGTGCACGGCGACGACGTGGCCCGGGTCGATGTCATAGAACCTGGCCAGGGCCGAGACCGGGCCGCCGGAAACGTTCATGTAGCTCAGCGGCTTGGCCAGCACGACCCGCGGTCCGCCGATGCCGAGGCGGCCCTCCACGACCTGGGCACGGGACTTGTGGGACTTGAAGCCGCTCCCGATCCGGGCTGCGAGTTCATCGAGGACCATCTGTCCGACGTTGTGCCGGTTGTGGGCGTACTCCGCCCCCGGGTTGCCAAGGCCTACGATCAGCCAGGTGTCAGTCATGGGTCAGTCCTTTGGTGGGGCAGTGCGGGCCGGGCGGCCAGGATGGGCACGCTGTGCAAACGACGGCGGCCGGGTCCCATCGGGACCCGGCCGCCGCAAAATCGCCGGAACTACTCGGCGGCGACTGCGACCGAAGAACCCTCGGTGGTGTCAGCGGATGCTTCTTCCTCGGAGACCTCGGTGGCCTCGGAGATGTGAACGACCAGCGCCTCGGCGTCGGCCAGCAGTACGGAGCCCTTCGGCAGAACCAGGTCGGCAGCGTGGATGTGCTCGCCGGCGGTGCGGCCCTCGATGCTGACCTCGACGGCGGTCGGCAGGTGGGTTGCCTCGGCCTCAAGGGAGACGGTGTTCATTTCCTGGTTGAACACGTTGCCCGGTGCCAGCTCGCCGGTCACGTGCACGGGAACGTCCACGGTGACCTTCTCGCCGGTGCGGACGGTCAGGAGGTCAAGGTGCTCGATGATCTGCTTGATCGGGTCGCGCTGAATGTCCTTGACCAGGGCGAGGTGCTGTTCGCCGTTGATGTCCAGGGTCAGCAGCGCGTTTGCGCGGCGGACAGCCAGGGTGGTGGACTTCGACGGCAGGGTGATGTGGATCGGGTCGGCGCCGTGGCCGTAGATGACGGCCGGGATCAGGCCCTCCATGCGGGCGCGGCGGGCGAAGCCCTTGCCGAATTCGGTGCGTACTTCTGCTGCAAGCTTCTGCTCAGACATGGATATCTCCTAGTGGACTAGCGGTGATCAGCAAGGGCGGAGGTCTGTTTGCGACCTTCAACGCCGGGTGGCCGTGCGGCCGCCCTTCCGAAGGGAGATTCAGACCCAGTCGATAACGGAGACCAGCAGTCCGGTTAGCCGTGAATACGGGTTACCGGCGCTCTCCCTCGCCAAGGTTCGGTTCAAGGTTACCAGTGCGGGGCCGAATTCCTCTAAACGGCCCCGCACCGGGGGTCGGTTGAGCAGGCTCAACCGAGGGGGGGGTCAGGCGATGCCGTCGAACAGGCTGGTGACGGAGCCGTCGTCGAACACTTCACGGATGGCGCGGGCGATGAGCGGTGCGATGGACAGCACGGTGAGCTGCGGGAAGCGCTTGCTGGCCTCAATCGGCAGGGTATTGGTGACGACGACCTCGCGGGCGCCGGACTCCGACAGCCGCTGGGCCGCGGGGTCGGAGAAGACGGCGTGGGTTGCGGCGATGATGACATCCTTGGCGCCGGCGTTCTTGAGCACCTGGACGGCGCCGGAAATGGTTCCGCCGGTGTCAATCATGTCGTCGATCAGGACGCAGGTGCGGCCCTCGACCTGGCCGACGACCGTCTTGGAGATGGCCTGGTTCGGAACGGTCATGTCGCGGCTCTTGTGCACGAAGGCCAGCGGCGCGCCGCCGAGGCGCTCGGCCCACTGCTCCGCGACCCGGACACGGCCGGTGTCCGGGGAGACGACCGTGATGTTGTCCGCCGCAACGCGGGTGCGGATGTAGTCCGCCAGCAGCGGGATGGCCATGAGGTGGTCCACGGGACCGTCGAAGAAGCCCTGGATCTGCGAGGTGTGCAGGTCAACGCTCATGATGCGGTCGGCGCCGGCGGTCTTGTACAGATCGGCGATCAGGCGCGCCGAGATGGGCTCGCGGCCGCGGCCCTTCTTGTCCTGCCGGGCGTAGGGGTAGAAAGGCGACACCACAGTGATGCGCTGGGCGGAGGCCCGCTTGAGCGAATCGATCATGATGAGCTGTTCCATCAGCCAGTTGTTCAGCGGTGCGGGGTGCGCCTGGATGACGAAGGCGTCGGTGCCCCGCACACTCTCCCCGGCCCGGACGTAGATCTCGCCGTTGGCGAAGTCGTAGGCGTCCAGGGGCAGCAGCTCGGTTCCGAGCTCCTTGGCGATTTCCCTCGCCAGCTCAGGATGCGCGCGCCCAGCGGCAAGCACCAGCTTCTTCTCGCCGCGTGCCGTAATTTCGCTCATTTTTGCTAGCCCTCTTCTGTAGATGCCGGAGTACTGGAGGAAGTTGTGGTGGCGCCGGCGGCCTCGGCCAGGGATGCGGAAATCGAGGCCGGGCGGTTCGCGAGGACCCAGCCCTCGGAATTCTGCTGCTTGGCCAGGGACAGGACCAGGGCACCGGGGGGCACGTCGCGGCGGATCACGGCGCCGGCGCCGCTGTAGGCGCCGTCACCGACCTGGACGGGTGCCACGAAGACAGTGTTGGAACCGGTGCGTACGCCGGAACCGATGACCGTGCGGTGCTTTTTCTCACCGTCGTAGTTCGCGGTGATGTTTCCGCAGCCGATGTTGGTGTCCTCACCGATCTCGGCGTCGCCCGCGTAGCCGAGGTGGGAAAGCTTGGATCCCCGGCCGATGGTGACGTTCTTGGTCTCGTAGAAGGCGCCGATCTTGCCGGTCTCGCCGAGGACGGTGCCGGGGCGCAGGTACGTGAACGGCCCGACGCTGGCCTTCGCACCGATCGTGGCGCCGGAACCGTGCGTGCGGACCACCTTGGCGCCCTCCCCCACGTGGACGTCGGTGAGGGTCGTGTCGGGGCCGACGACGGCGTCGCGCGCCACCGTGGTGGCACCGTGCAGCTGGATGTTGGGCAGCAGCCGCACGTCCTCGTCGAGGGTCACGGTGGCGTCGATCCAGGTGGTGGCCGGGTCCACGACGGTGACGCCGGCCCGCATCCAGGCTTCGACGGTCCGCCGGTTGAGTTCGGCGCCGAGGGCCGAAAGCTGGACCCGGTCGTTGGCGCCTTCAACCTGCCAGCGGTCTTCCGTGACGACGGCGGCGACGCGGCCGCCGGCGGCACGGACCAGGCCCAGCACGTCGGTGAGGTACTTCTCGCCCTGGGCGTTGTCGGTCGTGACGTGGGCCAGCGAGTCGCGGAGCACTGCGGCGTCGAAGGCGTAAATGCCTGAGTTGACCTCACGGATGCCTCGTTCGGCGTCCGTGGCGTCCTTGTGCTCCCGGATTCCGGTGACCGATCCGTCCGCAGCCCGGAGGATGCGGCCGTAGCCGGTGGCGTCGTCCAGGACGGCAGTAAGGACGGTGACGGCGTTGTGCCCGGCCTCGTGGCTGGCGACGAGTTCGGCGAGCAGCTGGCCGGTGAGCAGGGGGACGTCACCGTAGGTGACGACGACGGTGCCACTGAGGGGCCCGCGCGCATCCAGGGCCTGGAGGGCTGCTTCAACGGCCCGGCCGGTGCCGGGAACCTCGTCCTGGTCCACGATCAGGGCGGCCGGGTCCACGGCGTTGATGTGGGCGGCCACGAGGTCGCGTTCATGACGGACAACGAGGGCCAGCTCCTGGGGCCGGATGGTGCGGGCTGCATGGAGGGCGTGGCCGACGAGGGACCTGCCGCCGATCTCGTGGAGGATTTTAGGGGTACGGGACTTCATCCGGGTACCGGCACCTGCAGCTAGGACGATTACGGCGGCTGGGCCGGACTTCTCGGGGCTCACGTACGGCTCTCCTTGCTCAGTGGCTTAGCTCATGCCGCTGCTCGGTGGGATCTGGGTGGCCGGCGGCTGAGGTCTGGTGATGCACCTCCGTTGCCGGATCCGCGCGGTTTGGCCGGACAAGAGTCCGGTCGGGGCGCCAGATTCATCCTACTGGACCCGCACCAGCCCGCGCCCGCCGGGTGCCGTTCCCGGTCCTTCGACGCGCCGCAGTTCCGCCCATAGGACTCGAACCTATACTCCACGGCTCCAAAGGCCGGGGTGCTGCCATTACACCAGGGCGGACCATGCCAAGGCGGTGAGCCTGTGGCACGAGAGTCAATTCTGCCATACTGCGTTGCCGCCGGGTGTTGACCCACCGGGCGGTGCGCGGTTGCGCCCGGCCGGCGGGTCATCTGGGGCATGATGGACCTGTGAGCAACAGCACAGGGGTGTCCGGAGGGGCGGAAGGCCGCAGCGGCAGGCCCGTCCGGTCCGCTGACTACGTGCCCCGGATCCGGATGACGGGGCCCCAGCGACGCAGCCAGCTGATCGGCGTCGGCCGGGGACTCTTCGCGCTCCGCGGGCTGGACGGGACCACTATCGAGGAGATCGCCGCCGCGGCAGGCGTGTCCAAACCGGTGATTTATGAGCACTTCGGTTCGAAGGAGGGCCTGTACACGCAGGTCGTTGAATTCGAGTTCCGGATTCTGCTGGGCTCCATCAACGACGCGCTGTCCGAGGAGGCCAAGCCGCGCGTTCTGGTCGAGAGAGCCGCCCTGGCGCTGCTGAGCTACATCGAGGACCGCGCCGAAGGCTTCCGCATCCTCATGCGCGATGCGCCGCCGACGCAGCCCGAAGGAGCCTTCTCCACGCTGCTCTCGCACGTCGCGGCCCGCGTGGAGTACATCCTCGCCGACGAGTTCGCCCGCCGCGGCTTCACCTCGGCCGACGGCGCCATGTACGCGCAGATGCTGGTGGGAATGGTGGCGATGACGGGCCAGTGGTGGCAGGACAGCCGCACCCCGGACAAGCGCGAAGTAGCCGCGCACCTCGTCAACCTCGCCTGGAATGGCCTCACCGGCCTCCAGAAGGACCCCGAACTCCGCAGCGACGACTAGCTCCACGCGGGACATGCCCTCCCCCGGCCCCCAGGAATGGACATAACACCACCATGTCCAACCTCGGCCCGCACCAAGGGACATGTCCAGAGGGCTCCGAGCTCCCCGCGGGACATGCCCTCCCCCGGCCCCCAGGAGTGGACATAACACCACCTTGTCCAGCCGTGGCCCGCACCAAGGGACATGTCCAGGGGGCTATGAGTCGACCGGGGGACATGTCCAGCCGTGCCGCAGCACACCGGGCATGTCCCCCGGGTCCAGGCAGCTATTCGCCGAGAACTTCGAGGGCTCCGAGCCATTCGAGTTCGAGGGCTTCGCGTTCTACCGAGAGGTCCTTGAGCTTCTTGTTCAGCTCGCCGAGCTTGCCGGCGGCGGAGGCGTCGGCGGCCGCAGCGGTCATCTGGGCGTGGATCTTGTCCTCCTGCTGCTTGAGCTTGCCCAGCTGCCGGTCGATCCGGTTCTTGGCCTTGCGGGCATCCCGCTTCTCGGCTTCCGAGGGTCCGGTTGTGGGGGCGGAGCTGCCGCTGGCGGCGATGACCGGGTTGCCGCCGCCGGTGATCGTGGAGCCGGCCAGCGCCGCTTCGCGCAGTTCCAGGTACTGGTCCACGCCGCGCGGCAGGGCACGGATCTTGCCGTCGCCCAGGAGAGCCATCTGGTGGTCCGTGACGCGCTCGAGCAGGTAGCGGTCGTGGCTGACCACAACGAGGGTGCCCGGCCAGCCGTCCAAAACGTCCTCGACGGCGGCCAGGGTGTCAGTGTCAAGGTCGTTGGTCGGTTCGTCAAGCATCAGCACGTTCGGCTCCCCCACCAGCAGGCGCAGGAGCTGCAACCGGCGCCGTTCGCCACCGGAGAGGTCCTTGACCGGGGTCCACTGCTTCTCGTTGGTGAAGCCGAGCTGCTCCACCAGCTGGCCGGCGGTGAATTCCTTGCCGCCGACGTTGAACGAGCGCTTCTCGCGCTCGATCACTTCGATGACGCGCAGGTCCGAGACGTCGTCGAGTTCCTTGACTTCCTGGGTCAGGACCGCGGTGACGACCGTCTTGCCGCGCTTCACCGTCCCGGAGGTGGGCTGGATTTCGCCGTTGAGCAGCTTCAGCAGGGTGGTTTTGCCGGCGCCGTTGACGCCCACGAGGCCCAGCCGTTCACCCGGGGCAAGCCGCAGGGTGATGTTGTCGAAGAGCTTCTGCCCGGGTTCGCCGCCCAGGAAGTCGAGGGAGACGTTCTCCAGGTCCAGGACGTCCTTGCCGAGCCGGGCCGTGGCCATTTTGCTCAGCGCCATCGAGTCACGCGGCTCGGGGACGTCGGCGATGAGTTCGTTGGCTGCCTCGATCCGGAATTTGGGCTTGGCCGTGCGGGCCGGGGCGCCGCGCCGGAGCCAGGCGAGCTCCTTCTTCACGAGCTGCTGGCGCTTGCTTTCCACCACGGAGGCGGAGCGGTCACGCTCGGCGCGGGCCAGCACGTAGGCGGCGTAGCCGCCGTCGAACGGGTCCATGATGCCGTCGTGGATTTCCCAGGTCTTGGTACAGACTTCGTCCAGGAACCAGCGGTCGTGGGTGACGACGAGGAAGGCGCCCTGGTTGGGCCGCCAGCGGGTCTTCAGGTGCCGGGACAGCCACGCGACGCCTTCGACGTCGAGGTGGTTGGTCGGTTCGTCGAGCATGATGACGTCGTGGTCCTCGATCAGCAGCTTGGCGAGCGCCACGCGGCGCTTCTGCCCGCCGGAGAGTGCGTGCACGTTGGCGTGCCAGTCGACGTCGGACACGAGGCCGCCCATGACTTCGCGGATCTGAGGGTTGCGGGCCCATTCATAGTCGGCCTGGTCGCCAACGATCGCAGCGCCGACGGTGAGGTCGCCGTCGAGCACGTCGCTCTGGTCCAGGTAGCCGATGTTGACCTCGCTGCGCTTGGTCACCCGGCCGGAGTCAGGGGTGGCGCGCATGGCCAGCAGCCGCATGAGGGTCGACTTGCCGTCACCGTTGCGGCCCACCATGCCGATCCGGTCGCCCTCTTCAAGGCCGAGGGTAATGCCGTCGAGGACGGTACGGGTTGCATACGAAACCGTGAGGTTCTCGCCGCCGAGCAGGTGTGCCACTGGGAACTGCTTTCCTAGAGAAAAATAATGTCGAGCTAATTGGCCAGGCCGGAATGGCCCCGGGCCAAAGACGCCGTGCGGGAGACGACAATCCTATTAAAGGAGCGTATCGGAGATGATGCGCGCCCCGTGAACCGGGCCGTGCACCGCGATGGCCTCGAGGCCATGGTGCCGGAGGTCTTCGGCCAGTCCCTCCGCCGCCGCCGGGCTGTGGGACAGCAGCGCGACCGTGGGTCCGGAACCGGAGACGATTCCGGCGATGGCGCCCAGGGATTCTCCGAGTCCGAGGGTGTCCCGGAGGCTGGGCGCCAGCTCAATCGAGGCACGCTGGAGATCGTTGACCAGCACCCGGCTCAGGGCATCGGCGTCGCCGCCGCGCAGGGCCTGGAGGATCATCGGGTCCACCGCGGCGGGCTCCTCGACCAAGGCACCTTCGGCTGCGCGCAGCCGGTCCAGGGTCCGGTAGACCTCCGGGGTGGGCAGGCCGAAGTCCGCGGTCACCAGGACCCAGTCGGTCTGGGCCTTGACGAGGGCAGGCGAGAGTTCGTCGCCCAGGCCGAGCCCCACAGCCGTTCCGCCGAGCAGGGAGAACGGCACGTCCGCGCCAAGTTCCGCGGCCAGGTGCGCGAGTTCGTCGCGCGAGAGTCCGCTGTTCCACAGCGCGTCGCAGGCAAGGAGCGTGGCGGCCGCATCCGCCGAGCCGCCGCCCATGCCTCCGGCGACGGGCACCCGCTTCGTGATTTCGAGATGGACGCCGGTGGAGTGCTCGGAGACGTCGGTCATGATCGCGGCGGCCCTGTAGGCCAGATTGCGCTCATCCAGGGGGATGTCGACGCCGTCGAGGTCGAGGGTGCTTGCCGGGCTGAGGCTGACCGTTATTTCCCCGGTGTCGGTGCTGGTGGCCGCGACTTCCTCGTAGAGGGATACCGCAAGGTAGACACTGGCCACCGAGTGGTAGCCGTCCGGCCGCAGGGGCCCGACGTCCAGTGAGACGTTTACTTTGCCGGGTGCCTTGACCCGGACAGTCCTCGCGGCAAAGCGCCCTCTCACTGCGTTCATGGCTCCACGCTATGGCATGGCAGGGTCAGGGTCCAAGCACAGCCCCGGTCAGGCGTCAGCTTCCGGGGCCGCCGCCGGGCCTACGGGAGCGGCCGCTCGCGTGCTTCCGCGATCCTGGAAAACGCCGCAATGTCGATCACTTCACCGCGGGCCGTGGGGTCGACGCCGGCGGCACGCAGGCAGCGTTCGGCCTCCGCGGCGCTGCCGGCCCAGCCGGCCAGCGCCGCGCGGAGCGTCTTGCGGCGCTGGGCGAAGGCGGCATCGATCACGGCGAATACCTGTTCCCGGGTGGCCGTGGTGACGGGCGGTTCCCGGCGGGTGAACGCCACGAGGCCGGAGTGGATCTTGGGCGCGGGCCAGAAGACGTTCATGCCGATCACCCCGGCTTTGCGCATGCTGCTGTACCAGGCCGCTTTGACCGACGGAACGCCGTAGGTCTTGGACCCGGGCCCGGCGGCGAGCCTGTCGGCCACCTCGTCCTGGACCATGACCAGGCCGTGGCGCAGACTCGGGAAGTGTTGCAGCAGGTGCAGGACCACCGGGACGGCAACGTTGTAGGGAAGATTCGCCACGAGCGCGGTGGGCTCCACCGGGAGGTCCGTGACCCGCATCGCGTCGGCGAGGACCAGGTGGAAATCCCCGACGGCGTCCGGCCGCCACTCGGCGACGGTGGCCGGAAGTTTGCCCGCCAGGACCGGATCGATCTCGACGGCGACGACCGAGCGGGCAGCGTCCAGCAGCCCCAGGGTCAGGGATCCCAGCCCGGGGCCCACTTCCAGGACCGTCTCGTCCGGGTGGATGTCCGCGGTGGCGACGATCCTTCGGATGGTGTTGCCGTCAATGACGAAGTTCTGTCCGAGGGACTTGGTGGGACGGACCCCGATTTCCTCGGCCAGCCTGCGGATGTCCGAGGCGCCCATCAGGGGCGCGGGCGCGGTTGCGGGCGCAGTGCCGGGGGCAGGGGCCGGCGTACTGCCAGGCGCGGAGGGGGTCGGTTCAGTCACCTAGGTATCCTATCTCGCCGGCCGGCCCGGGCATGGCGAAGGCCGGGTCCAAGGAACCGGACCCGGCCTGTGCCGGGGGTCCGCCGCTGTGGTCAGCCGCTGCGGATACCCTGTAGTCATTTGTCCGCCGGGCGGAGCCGACAGGCACCCCTGGCCGGAGCCGGGGCCGGCGCGGCCCGCCTTAGCTTGTGGCTGCCCAGCCGCAGCCCCAGGGCTGCAGGCCGCGCTGCGCGTAGATGCGGTTGGCGATGTCGATCTGCTGTGCTTTGGTGGCCAGGCTGGCGTTCGGGGCGTACGCGCCGCCGCCGGCTCCGAGCCAGGTCCGGATGTCGAACTGCAGTCCGCCGTAGTAGCCGTTGCCGTTGTTGACGGACCAGTTGCCGGTGGATTCGCACTGCGCGATCTTGTTCCACATGGCTTCGTTCATCATCGACGGGGCTGCGGCGCCGGTGTTGGCGCCGGCGGCCTCGGGGGCGGGCTTGGGCTTGGTGCCGACGGTGACCTTTTCGGTGACCGGCTGCGTGCTCACCGACTGGGACACCAGCGTGCGGGAGGCTTCGCGGCCGTCGACGAGGACGAGCTTGAAGCTCTTGTTGAGGGTGCCGGCCACGCCTGGCTGGGTCACCTTCTTCTCGCCCTTGGCCATCCCGGCGTCCTCGGTGGTGAGGGTATCGAAGGCAACGGCTTCGGTCGCCTCGGCCGTCTGGCTGGCATCCACGCGCGAGACCTTGATCACCATGTCGTTGACGACCGGCGCGTTGCCGGGCTGCGAGAGCCGGTCGCTGGCGCCCAGCGAGATGCCCGCGTCGGCGAGGACCTGGGAGACGCTGGCGGCCGTCGTCGTGGTCTTGTCGGCTTTGCCGTCCGCGACGATGCTCACGTTCTTCGGCGTGGAGATCGAAACGAAGGAACCGGAGACCGCGAGCTGCGCGTCCTTCGGGACGGACAGCTCGGAGGAGCTGGCGACGCCGAGTTCCGTCACGAGGCCTTCGACGGTGGGCGAGGTGGTGTTGATGGTCTTCTCCGCGCCGTCCAGACTGACCTTGACGGCCTTGGCGAGGTTGACGTTGATGACGGAGCCATCCTGTACATGGGAGTCCGCAGCGGGAGTGACCCTGTCCGAGGACTGGAGTTCAAGGTTTGCGCCCTTGACGACCTGGCCGACGGTACCGCCGAAGGTCTGGACCGCACTCACTTTGCCGTCAACGTTGAGGGTGACTGTCTTGTTGTTGCCGACGAAGGCGACGAGCCCCAGCACGAGTGCCACGAGCACGACGAACTGCGTGCCGACTTTGACGACGCTGACTTTGCCATCCGATGTAAAGAACTTGACCACGATTGCCCGTATCTCTTGGACCATCCGGGCACGGGGAAAAGCGCACAGGTTCACCCGCCGCCGACAGCCCTGGGGCGGCACCCCCAGGGTGCATGATGTCAGCGGCAGCTGTGTGCACTGCCACACTCACAAACGAGAGCGCGCCCATGGTTCGTTGGCCACGATGCGCGCCCTGCAGGAGTGAAATTATCCGATGGCCTTCCCCGACCCCGGCTAATAGTTGTCCACTGTAACCGGAGCGTTATAAAGCAGCCAACAAATTGTGCATACGCGGTATCTATCCGGCGGGGCCGGCTTTCGTCACATCAGTCCCAGGATCCGTATGCCCGCACCGTATTTCCGGCAATCCGGGAGCACAGTTCCGAGAGCTCCCATCCAGTCAATTCGGCCATCGCCCGGACCGTGTAGGGGACCATATAGCTCGCATTGGGACGTCCGCGGTGCGGGTGCGGGGTGAGGAACGGGGCGTCAGTCTCGACGAGGATCCGGTCCGGCTCGGCGATGGCCAGGGCGGCCCGGAGGTTGGCGGCGTTCTTGAAGGTCAGGGTCCCGGCGAAGGACATGTACCAGCCCTCCGAATTGCAGGTCCGGGCCAGCTCGTCCCCGCCGGAGAAACAGTGGAAGACCACCCGCTCGGGGGCGCCTTCCTCACGCAGCACCTGGACGACGTCGTCGTGGGCGTCTCGGTCATGGATCTGCAGCGTCAGCCCGAGGCGTTTGGCGATATCGATGTGGCGCCGGAACGAATAGCGCTGATGGGCCAGCCCCTCACCCTCGGTGCGGAAGAAATCCAGGCCGGTCTCGCCGATGGCCCGGATCCGCGGGTGCGCCGCGAGGGCCTCGATTTCTGCCAGGGCATCCTCCAGTTCGCCGCGGGCGGCGTATTCCGGCGCGTCGTTGGGGTGCAGGGCAACGGCGCCCAGCAGCCGCGGATCCAGCTCCACCGCCTGCACCGTGAACCTGGACGATTCGAGGTCGCACCCGACCTGCACGGCACCCTGGACCCCGACGGCTGCGGCGGCATCAAGGGCGTCAGCGATGCTGACGTTCAGGTCGGCGCTGGGGAAATCGAGATGTGTGTGGTTGTCCATGACCGGCACGGGAAGCCGTTCCGGGGCCGGAGGGTATCCCTGCCGGCCGGTGCCATCGCTGCCGGGCGCACGGAACGGTACGGGGGTGCGGGGATTGATCATCTGTCCACCTTAACGGCCTTAGCGGCGGCCCCCTGCCCGGATGAAGCGGGCCCGCACCGGGAGTTAACCCAGACGCGCCATATCCGGGCCCGCGCCACGGCCCAGATTTCCGCGGGAACTCCCTGTCAGGCCCGGCAGTTGTGTTAGTACTCTGATATAAACACCGGCTGCAGGACAACGGAAGGTCGGGAACCCACGAGGGCTGAAAGGCTACCGATGGACTACCACCGCATCTCCCTAGACGAAGCTCTCCCGGAAGGCCAGGGCCGCCGGGAGGACTCCGCCGCGGCCGGGCTTCCGGCTGCACGGCGCCCTGCCCAGCCGCCCGCCGCCATGGACGCGGAGGAGTTCCGCTCCGCCAGCGAGCGCATTCTGGGGGCCATCAACACCGTGATTGATGGCAAGGCGGAAGCGGCCAAGCTGGCCCTGACCGTGCTTTTGGCGCAGGGCCATCTCCTGCTTGAGGACGTCCCGGGGGTCGGCAAGACCCTGCTGGCGAAAACGCTGGCCCGGACCATCGACTGCTCGGTGAGCCGCATCCAGTTCACCCCTGATTTGCTCCCCTCGGATGTCACCGGCGTGTCCATCTACAACCAGGCGTCGCGGTCCTTCGAGTTCCGGCCCGGGGCGGTGTTTGCCAACATCGTCATCGGGGACGAAATCAACCGTGCCTCGGCCAAGACGCAGTCAGCCCTGCTGGAATGCATGGAGGAACACCAGGTCACCGTGGACGGCAAATCCTACAAGCTCGACGAGCCCTTCATGGTGGTGGCCACGCAGAACCCCATCGAAATGGAGGGGACGTACCCGCTCCCGGAGGCGCAGCGGGACCGTTTCATGGCCCGGATCTCCATGGGCTACCCGGACAAGGACGCCGAGATGGAGATGCTGGAGACACACCAGTCGACGTCGCCGCTGACCAGAGTCACGGCCGTCGTCACCGCCGGCGAGGTCGCCTCCATGATCGCCACAGTGCGGCAGGTGTACGTTTCCCAGTCGGTCAAGGAATACACCGTGTCCCTGGGGCGCGCCACGCGGGAAAACGGGATGCTCCGGCTCGGCGCCAGTCCCCGGTCCATGCTCCAGCTGCTGCGCGCGGCCAAAGCCACCGCGGCCCTGGCGGGCCGGGACTTCGTGCTGCCGGATGACGTCGTCAGCGTGGCCGAATCCGTTCTGGCGCACCGGATCATCCTGGACCGCAAGGCCGCGAGCATGGGCGAGACCGCCCAGAGCGTGGTTCGAGCCATCCTGGCGAAGATCCCGGTCAGCCCGGAAATGGCTTCGGCATCCGCATCGGGCGGCGGCCGTGGCGCCCGTGGCGCCCGTGACCGGGCTGCCGGCGCGGCGGCCGCTCCGGCTGCCACCTTGCCGAATCGCCGCTAGAGGTGGCCCGGCCATGGCGCTGATTGCCCGGTTCCCGACCCAGATCTTCACCAGCCGCGGCTGGGGGCTGCTGGGCGCGGGAGCGGCCTTCCTGCTGGCGGCCCAGGTGATGGGGCGCCGGGACCTGTTGGCACTGGCCATCCTGCTGCTTGTCCTGCCGCTGCTCTCGCTGGCCGGGACCCGCGTGCTGAAGCCGAATTTCCGGGTCTACCGGGAGTTCAGCCCCGCCAGCGTCGAAACGGCGGCCACGACGACGGTCCGGTTGGCCGTCGCCCGGACCGGAGGCGGCGCCGGCCATGCGCTCATGGAGGAACGCCTGCCTGCGCGCTTCGGGGAATCCCCGGTGTTCCGGTTCCCGGCGCGCTCGTCCGCCGGCGGGACCAGCCGGTACGAATATCATTTGCGCTCCAGTAAACGCGGCCAGTTCCTGATCGGTCCGGTCACCGCCGAGTTCAGCGACCCGTTCGGGTTGTCCCTGCACCGCCACGCCATCGACGACGGCGACGTCCTCACCGTAACGCCCGCCGCGCTCGAGCTTCCGGTCACCGGGCTGGCCGGCGCCCGGGGGCACGACGGCGTCACCGCCACCCGCATCCGGGCCAACCCAAGCGACGACGACGTCATGACCCGGGAATACCGGCACGGCGACCCGATGCGCCGCGTGCACTGGGCGGCGACAGCCCGGCACGGGGAGCTGATGGTGCGCCAGGAGGAGTCCGTCACCACGCCGGAGGCGACCATCATCCTGGACCAGCGGTTTACCGCCTTCAGCCGCGGCGCCTTCGCTGCCGGCTCGAATGCGTTCACCATCCACCATCCTTTGGGCGGCAGCCCGCGCGGGACGGATAACCGCCGAAGCGGCCAGCGCGGCGCCCCGGGCCCGGACGGGCACGAGCCCCTGACCAGCGAGGCCTTCGAGTGGGCCGTGACGGCCGCAATGTCCATCGGCGCGCACCTCGCCGAGCGCAACTACGCACTGCGTTTCCTCGACACCGCCGGCGAGCCCGCGTTCCGGCATTCACCTTCGGCCCCTGAGCCGGAAGCTGAGGAGTACGTCGGCGCGGCCGGGCTGCAGTCCGTCGCCGAGAGCCTGGCGGCGATCCAGCTCACCGGGTCCCACCACAGCCGCAAGGACCCGAAGGAGCCGGTTTCGCCCCGGCCCCCGGGCCGCCGACCCGCGGGCGGCGAGACCGGCCCGCAGCCTTTCGATGACCGGCTCCTGGACCGGCTGTCCGCCCACCGGATGCGGGGACCCGTACTGGCGATCCTCGGCAGCCTCACGCCGGCCGAGGCCCGGTCGCTGGCCCCGGCGGCCGGTTTTGCGGCCAATGCCTTCGCCCTGGTCATCACGGAGCGGGTCCGGGAATCCGACGATGCGCTCGAGGCGCTCCGGCTTGGCGGCTGGCGGGCCGTGGCAGTTTCCCCGTCGACACCGCTGAGCGCCGCGTGGACGGCCTTCGATGAGGGCGGGACCGCGCCGCTGGCAGCCGCAGCCGACGTGCGTCGCGGAACGGGGGTCCGGCGATGACTCTGACACCCCAGCGCAGCGCCGGTGCCCGCTCCGGCCAGTCCGGGCCGGCCGCGGGTGCCGGCTCCGCCGACCACGACCCGGGTTCCCTCCGGGCGCCCCGGAAGGGCCGGACGAAGGCCGGGGCGCAGCCGTGGCTGATGGCCCTGGCGGTGGCACTCGCCGTGGCCGGTGCTGCGCTGAGCCTCAACGGAGTGCTGCGGGGATGGGCGTGGTACTCCCCCGTCCTGTCCACGGTCCTCACGGTGGCGTTCACCCTGGCAGCCCTCCGCGCGCTCCGGTGGCGCAGCGTTTTCGTGACTGCCGGGGCGCTGGCTGCCCTGGCCCTGATCCTGGCCTTCACCTTCTTCCGCCCGCAGAGCATCATGGGCTTCATTCCCTCCGGCGCCACCATGGCGCAGCTGGGCCGGTACCTGCGCCGTGCCAGTGAGACGATCCTTGCCGAGAGCGCCCCGGTGGCCCCGAATGCCGGCATCGTCCTGCTGGCCTGCGCCGTGCTTGGGCTGCTGGTGATCCTGATCGATGCCCTGGCCTATCCGCTGGCCCTGCCGGCGACGAGCGGACTCGGGATCCTCGCCATCCTCATTGTTCCCGCCACGATCAAACCGCAAAGTGTCGGCGTGCTGGGTTTCGCGGCGGCGGCCTCGGGTTATCTCATGGTCCTCGGCTGCAGCCACTGGTTCGCGCCGGACTCACGGACCGGAGCGGACACCGCGCGCAACCCGGGCCAGTTCCGCCGTGGCGCCGTGACCGGAGCGGCGGCCCTGGCCCTGACCCTGTTGCTCCAACTGGTCATCCCGGGATTTGACCAGGGCGTCTTCCCGCAGGGCTCGCGGCTGAACCCCTTCGGTCCGGCCACGGGGCTCAACCCGATGATCAGCCTGGGCAACAGCCTGCGCAGCCCCACGGGCGACGGAAGGATCACCTTCGCCACCAATGCCGCCACCACCCCGTACCTTCGCTCCGTGACGGTGGACAGTTTCGGCGGCGACAACTGGGCCCCGGAGGACCGCAATGAGACCCGCCGGCTGGGCACGGGCCGGATGGAATCGGGCGTCGAGTCCGCCGCCACGGAAGTCCGGGTGGTCACGGCGGTCAACACCGGCCAGTTCACCAGCCCCTATCTGCCGGTGCCCTACGCCCCGGAGGCCGTCAACGGTCTCACCGGCCGCTGGAGCTGGGACCCTGCCACGCTGAGCATCAAGGGGGTCGACACCAATTCCCATGCCCAGCAGTACGTCGTGCTCTCGGTGGCTCCGCAGCTCACCCCGGACCTGCTGGCCCGGGCCACCGGGCCGGTGCAGGGCGTCCCGGACCAGTTCATCCGGCCGCCGGAGAACGTCCCGGAGATTGTCCGCACGACCGCAGACGCTGTGACCGCGGGCAGCGCCACTCCCTATGCCCGGGCCATGGCAATCCAGCGGTATCTGCGCTCGGCAAATTTCAGCTACTCGCTGCAGTCACCGGTGCAGGGGGGCTATGACGGCAACGGACTGTCGGTGCTGGCGGACTTCCTGACCCAGAAGAGCGGATACTGCATCCACTTCGCCTCGGCCATGGCCGTGATGGCCCGGCTGGAAGGGATCCCCAGCCGCATCGCCGTCGGCTACGCGCCGGGCCGCCCCACCGGCTCCACGGTCTCGATCGGCGGCCAGGGCGCCCTGCCCGAGTTTGAGGTCGATGCCCGTGACGCCCATGCCTGGCCGGAGCTGTACTTCCAGGGACTTGGCTGGATCCCCTTCGAACCCACACCCTCGCGCGGCGTGGTTCCGTCCTATGCCGAGGATGCCGCCTCACCCGGCGGCGCCAGCACCAACGAAAACAACGATGGCCTGATTCCCAGCAACGGTGCCACCGCCGCGCCGCTGCCCAGTGTCGCGCCGCTGCCGCTCCCGGGGAATGCGGCCGCGCCGGCGGATGCGGCACGCCGGATCCTGCCCGTGCTCTACGGCGCCGGTGCCCTGCTGTTGCTGGGGCTGCTGGTGGCGTCCCCGCACCTGGCGCGTACCGCAGTGCGCCGCCGCCGGTTGTCAGCTTCCGCGGCCGGCGGTGCCGCGGCGGTGCGGGCCTGGGCGGAACTGCGCGACCTGGCGATGGACTTCGGTGTGGCGCCGCGGGACAGTGAGACCCCCCGCCATTTCTCCGACAGGCTGCGTTCCTCGGGGGCACTCGGAGAACCTGAGGGCCTGGACGCGGACAGCCACGGGGCGGTCCGGTCGCTGGCCGCGGATTTCGAACGCGCGCAATACGGCCGTCCTCCATCCGCGCCCGATGCCGGCGGCCTGCCCGGAGGTGCCCGCAAGTCTGCCGGCGCCGGGGTTCCCGCCAGCGGTCCAGGGGAACCGGCCGCCCACTGGATCGCAGCGGTCCGCGCCTCGCTGCGGGCCCATGCCGGGCCGCTGGTCCGGTTCCGCGCAGCGTGGCTGCCGCCTTCCCTCTTGGCCGCCTGGCGCAGTGCCGCCACGGCGCCGTTCCGCGCCGCCCGCGGCACAGCAAAGCGCACCCGGCGCGGCCTCGCGGGTGCCTGGTCAAGGACCCGCGGGGGGTTGCGCCGGGTGCGCTGGCTGCACCGGAGCTGAGGCAGCTCCGGCCGGGACGGTTCCTAGCCGGCGTAGGGGTCGGCGATGCCGATGTACTGGGTGTAGAGGTATTCCTCGATGCCTTCGAGTCCGCCTTCACGGCCCAGGCCGGACTGCTTGACCCCGCCGAAGGGCGCGGCCGCATTGGAGACGACTCCGGCGTTCAGGCCCAGCATGCCGGTCTCGAGGCGTTCGCCCATCCGGATGCCGCGGTTGAGGTCCCGGGTGAAGACGTACGCGACCAGGCCGTACTCGGTGTTGTTCGCCAGCCGGACAGCCTCGTCCTCGGTGTCGAAGGTGATGATCGGGGCGACGGGTCCGAAGATCTCCTCGGACAGGATCCGGGTGCCCTCGGTGACGCCCTTGAGGATGGTCGGCTGGTAGAAGTAGCCCGGGCCCTCGACGGCGGCGCCGCCAATGACCGCGACCGCGCCGGCGGACACGGCGTCGGAGACCAGCTCGTGCACCTTGTCGCGGCTCTTCGCGTCGATCAGCGGGCCCACCTTGGACTCCGCCTCGGTGCCGCGGGCGGTGGTCATGTCCGCCATCTTCGCGGCGAACTTCTCCGCGAACTCGTCGGCGACGGATTCGTGCACGATGAACCGGTTCGCGGCCGTGCAGGCCTCGCCCATGTTCCGCAGCT
>NZ_JARUXE010000021.1 GCF_030433895.1 Arthrobacter sp. PsM3
GGGCCGGTGGATGATCCACCGGCCCCGCTGCTTGGAACAGCAAAGACTACTCTGCGGACTCCAGGGAGGCCTCGGCGTTGTCGGGGTTCTCTGAGTTCCCAGTCCCTGCTTCGTCAGCCACAACGGGAGACAGGGAGAGCTTGCCGCGGTCATCGATCTTGGTGATTTCCACCTGGATCTTCTGGCCGACGGAGACGACGTCATCGACGTTGTCCACGCGCTTGCCGCCGGCGATCTTCCGCAGCTCGGAGATGTGCAGCAGACCGTCCTTGCCCGGAGTCAGGGAAACGAAGGCGCCGAAGGTGGTGGTCTTGACGACCGTGCCCAGGTAGCGCTCGCCGATTTCCGGGATCTGCGGGTTGGCGATGGCGTTGATCGCGGACCGTGCTGCGTCGGCAGACGGGCCGTTCGTGGCGCCGATGTAGACCGTTCCGTCGTCCTCGATCGAGATGTCGGCTCCGGTGTCTTCCTGGATCTGGTTGATCATCTTGCCCTTCGGGCCGATGACCTCGCCGATCTTGTCTACCGGGATCTTGACCGCGATGACGCGCGGCGCGAACTCGGAGAGCTCGTCCGGGGTGTCGATCGCGGAGTTGAGGACGTCCAGGATGTGCAGGCGGGCTTCGCGGGCCTGCTTCAGGGCGGCTGCCAGGACGGAGGCCGGGATGCCGTCGAGCTTCGTGTCCAGCTGGATGGCCGTGACGAACTCAGCGGTACCGGCGACCTTAAAGTCCATGTCACCGAAGGCATCTTCGGCGCCGAGGATATCGGTCAGGGCGGCGTAGCGGGTCTGGCCGTCAACCTGGTCGGAGACCAGGCCCATGGCGATACCGGCAACAGCGGCCTTCAGCGGCACACCTGCGTTGAGCAGGGACAGCGTGGAGGCGCAGACGGAACCCATCGACGTCGAACCGTTGGAGCTGAGAGCCTCAGACACCTGGCGGATGGCGTAGGGGAATTCCTCGCGGGACGGCAGCACCGGCATGATGGCGCGCTCAGCGAGGGCACCGTGGCCGATTTCGCGGCGCTTCGGGGAACCAACGCGGCCTGTCTCGCCGGTGGAGTACGGCGGGAAGTTGTAGTTGTGCATGTAGCGCTTGCGCGTCACGGGAGACAGCGAGTCGATCTGCTGTTCCATCTTGAGCATGTTCAGCGTGGTGACACCCATGATCTGGGTCTCGCCGCGTTCGAAGATGGCAGAGCCGTGGACGCGGGGCAGAACTTCAACCTCGGCGGTGAGCTGGCGGATGTCCGTCAGGCCACGGCCGTCGATGCGGATCTGGTCCGTGAGGATGCGCTGGCGCACAACGTGTTTGGTGACGGAGCGAAAGGCTGCGGACAGCTCCTTCTCGCGGCCTTCGAACTGGCCGGCCAGGGAAGAGGTGACCTCGTCCTTGAGCGCATCCGATGCGGTGTCGCGTTCCTGCTTGTCGGCGATCTGGAAGACAGCGGCCAGCTTCTCGGCGGCAGCGGACTCCACAGCGGCGTAGACGTCGTCCTGGTAGTCCAGGAAGACCGGGAACTCGACGGTCGGCTTGGCGGCGCGGGCCGCCAGGTCCGACTGGGCGTCGCAGAGGGCCTTGATGAACGGCTTGGCGGCCTCGAGGCCCTCCGAAACGACCTCTTCGGTCGGGGCGGTGGCGCCCTGTTCCTTGATGAGGTTCCAGGAGTTGTCGGTGGCTTCGGCTTCAACCATCATGATGGCGACGTCGTCGCCCTTGACGCGGCCGGCAACGACCATGTTGAAGACGGCGTTCTCAAGCTGGGAGTGCTTCGGGAACGCAACCCACTGCGAGCCGTGCTCGTCGGCGATGAGGGCGACGCGGACGCCGCCGATCGGGCCGGAGAAGGGCAGGCCGGAAAGCTGGGTGGACATCGAGGAAGCGTTGATCGCTACGACGTCGTAGAGCTCGTCCGGGTTGATGGACAGTACGGTCACAACGATCTGGACCTCGTTGCGCAGGCCCTTGACGAAGGCGGGGCGCAGCGGGCGGTCCATCAGGCGGCAGGCCAGGATGGCTTCCGTGGAGGGACGGCCTTCACGGCGGAAGAACGAGCCCGGGATGCGGCCGGCGGCGTACATACGCTCTTCGACGTCGACGGTCAGCGGGAAGA
Organism: Arthrobacter sp. PsM3; assembly: GCF_030433895.1. Lineage (GTDB taxonomy): Bacteria > Actinomycetota > Actinomycetes > Actinomycetales > Micrococcaceae > Arthrobacter. The sequence continues at coordinate 2,116 of NZ_JARUXE010000021.1, forward strand.
AGTCGAATCCTTCACGCGGGTGCTTTCCGGCGGTGGTGGCGGACAGCAGTGCGGTCTCTTCGTCGAGGTAGACCATCGCTGCGCCGGCTGCCTGCTTGGCAAGGCGGCCGGTTTCAAAGCGGATTACACGCTTGCCGAAACGGCCATTGTCAATGACTGCTTCTGAGAACTGGATTTCGGGACCCTCCATAGAGAGTCACCTCCGTTTCATGGTTCACGGAGTCCAGCCGCATCAACCCAGCCCAGCATCTGTCTGCTGGACTGCACTGCACCCGGTCATCGATCGAGACCCACGGGCCTGGGCTTCATCCCTTGAAGCCGTTCCCGGAGATCACTACCGAAGACCGCGAATGCGTGATGCGGTTGATCCTCCTGTTGAGTTTTGTTTGAAGAAGGGCGGCCCTTTCCGTCGCGGAAGGGGCCGCCCCCTAAAGCTGACTAGCGGCGCAGGCCGAGACGCTCGATGAGCGCACGGTAGCGGGTGATGTCAGTGTTCTTGAGGTAGGTCAGCATGCGCTTGCGACGACCGACCATGGCCAGCAGACCGCGCTGGGTGTGGTAATCGTGCTTGTGCACCTTCATGTGCTCAGTGAGATCCTTGATCCGCTGAGTCAGGACTGCAACCTGGACCTCCGGCGAACCGGTGTCACCCTCGGACGTTGCGAAATCCTTGATGATGGACTGCTTTACAGCGGCTTCAAGTGCCACGATAACTCCTAGAGATGTGCCGTGAGGCCCGAATCAGTAACTCACTGCCGGGGGTGCCGCGCCGGTATCCCGCCTCCGAAGAGGGAGTTTCCCGTACACAACAAGAACCAGCCGCCACGGACTGCAGCCGGATCCAACGTTTAGTTTACCGGCACGCCGCTAATCTTGTCGAAACGGCTGGTCCCGGGGCTGTCCGGAGGGGTCCCCCGCCAGCCGTTCGCGGATGGCGGCCACGCCGCGGTAGAGCTCGGTGAAGGAAGTGCTCAGCGGGGACAGCCCGATCCGGATGCCCTGCGGCGCCCGGAAATCCGGAATGACGTCCTGCTCCCAGAGCGCCGCGGTCATCTCCCGGAACGCCGGGTGGTCCACCGTAATGTGGCTGCCGCGCAGCTCCGGGTCCCGCGGCGTCGAGAGTTCAACCCCCGCCGGGGCGAGCCAGGCATCGTGGAGTTCGATGGCGAACCCGGTCAGCAGCCGGGACTTCTCCCGGACGGCGGCCATGCCCACCTCCTCGAGCAGGTCCAGGGTGCCGCGCATGGCGAGCATCCCGAAGATCGCCGGGGTGCCGCTGAGGAAGCCGCGGATTCCGGCGGCGGCCTCATAGCCGGGCCCCATTTCGAAAGCGTCCTTGCGTCCCATCCAGCCCCAGATCGGCTGCTGCAGTCCCGGCAGGTGCCGGGCGTTGACGTAGGCGAAGGCTGGCGAGCCCGGTCCCCCGTTGAGGTACTTGTAGGTGCAGCCGGCGGCGAAGTCGACGCCGGCGGCGTCCAGCGCGATCTCCACCGAACCGGCGGAATGGCACAGGTCCCACACCACCAGCGCGCCGGCGTCGTGCACGGCAGCGGTGATGCCCGGCAGGTCCGCGAGGAACCCGGAGCGGTAGGCGATCTGGCTCAGGACCACGACGGCGGTGGCCGGGCCGGTGGCGGCGCGCACCTGCTCGACGGTCACGCCGGACGAGGGATCGGCTTCGATCCAGCGCAGCGTCAGTCCTTCTTCGCGGGCGATGCCCTCGACGAGGTAGCGGTCGGTGGGGAAATTGTCCGTGTCCAGCACGATTTCGGTGCGTGCCGGGTCGGTGACCGCGGCCAGCGCAGCCCGGATCAACTTGTACAGGACCACCGTGGTGGAGTCGGCGATGATGGTCTGCCCCGGACCGGCGCCGAGCACGGCGCGGCCGAGCTGGTCACCAATGGACTGCGGGAGTTCCAGCCACTCCTCGTCCCAGCCGCGGATCAGCCGGCCGCCCCAGCTGTCCTGGATGAAGCTGCTGATGTCCGTGACCGTGCGCTTGAGCGGGCGGCCCAGGGAGTTGCCGTCCAGGTAGGACAGGTCCGTGTCTGTTCCGATGAAGTGGCCGCGGTAGGCGGCCAGCGGGTCGGCGGCGTCCAGGTCGCGGGCACGCTGCAACAGCGCTGTGTCCTTGCCGGCGGTAGCCTGTGCCGCAGGCCCCGCCGTTTCCGGCTGAAGGGCGCTCACTGGCCGATCTCCGTCCGGACGGCGAACAGCTCCGGGAAGAACGTCAGTTCCAGCGCCTTCTGCAGGAAGGCCGCGCCGCTGGAGCCGCCGGTGCCGGACTTCATGCCGATAGTGCGCTGCACCGTGCGCAGGTGCCGGAAGCGCCAGAGCTGGAAGTTGTCCTCCAGGTCCACGAGTTCCTCGCAGGCCTCGTAGGCGCCCCAGTTGTCCGCCGCGTTCTCGTAGATGTACTTGAAGACCGGGACGAGCTCGGCGCAGAACTCATGCGCCCGGGTGACATCCCGCTCCAGCAGCGAGGCGGGAACGTCGAAACCCTGCCGCTTGAGGTAGGCAAGGAAGTCGTCGTAGATGCTCGGGGACTCGAGAATCTCCAGCAGCATCGCGTGCGCCTCGGGATCGGATTCGAACACCGGCAGCATCTTGCGGTTTTTGTTGCCGAGCAGGAACTCGACCGCGCGGTACTGGCTGGACTGGAATCCGGAGGAGTTGCCCAGGAAGCCGCGGAACTGCGAGTACTCGGTCGGCGTGAGCGTGGCCAGCACGGACCACTGCTCAGTCAGGGTTTTCTGGATGTGCTTGACCCGGGCGATCGCCTTCAACGCCGAGCCGAGATCATCGGAGCGCAGCCACGCGGCGGCGCTGCGGAGCTCGTGCAGGACCAGTTTGAGCCACAGTTCGGTGGTCTGGTGCTGGATGATGAACAGCATCTCGTCGTGGTGCTCCGGGGCGCTGACCGGCTGCTGGGCGCTCAGGAGCGTCGGCAGCTGCAGGTAGGACGCGTAGCTCATCTTTGAGCTGAAGTCCCGGACAATATCCTTGTCCAGCTCCCTGGTATTTTTCTCTATCGTCACGTCTCTTGCCTTCCTTGCGCAATGGCGCACCGGTTCGGCGCAGCGGTCAGCGCGCGTACAGAATGTTGTGGGCCTGGACCACGTCCAGGCGCATCTGCTCCACCAACGCTTCAGGGCCACGGTACGCCACCATTCCCCGGAGCCGGGCGACAAATTCGACCACTACTGTCTGGCCGTACAGATCGAAGTCCTCGACGGCCTCGTCCGGCCGGTCGATCACGTGCGCCTCGACCTGCCGGCTGACGCCGTCGAAGGTGGGGTTGGAGCCGACGGAAATGGCGGCGGGCCAGCGCGTGCCGGCCTGGTCCACGAGCCAGCCGGCGTAGATGCCGTCCGCGGGGATGTAGCCGCTCGCGTCGGAGGCGAGGTTGGCGGTCGGGAAGCCGAGGTCGCGGCCACGCGCGGCGCCGTGGACCACCTCACCACGCATCCGGTGCGACCTTCCCAGGACGGCCGCCGCGGTGGCGACGTCGCCCTCCCGCAGTGCCTCGCGCACCCAGGTGGAGGAGCAGCGGCGGTCCTTGCCGTCGTCGCCGTCGTGCATGCCGCCGTCGCCGTCATCGTCCACATCACTGTGTACTTCGCCGTGCAGCGGAAAGCCCTCCGAGCCGAACTCGCTGATGACCAGCACCTCGAAGCCGAGCTTCCTGCCGAGTTCCTCCATGGTCTCCAGGTCTCCGGAGTTGTTCCGGCCGAACCTGGCGTCGTGGCCGATCACCACGTGGCTCGCCTTCAGGCTGCCGACCAGGACGTCGGCGACGAATTCTTCGGGGGTGAGGCTGGCAAGCTCAAGGGAGTACTTCATCACGAGCACGGCGTCGAGGCCCAGCTCACCGAGCGCCACCAACTTGTCTTCCAAGCCCATGATCAGCTCAGGGGCGGATTCGGGCCGGTGGACCTGCGCGGGATGCGGGTCGAAGGTGATGGCGACGGCCCGGGCGTGGTTCAGGCGGGCGACGCGGATGAGCTGCGAGAGCACCTGCTGATGGCCGCGGTGCACACCGTCGAAATTGCCGAAGGTAACGACGGAGGGACCAAAGTCCGCCGGGACTTCGGACGGATCGTTCCAGATATGGACCATCAACCTCGCCTTTTGCTTCCTGCCATGTGCTCCTCCGGAGACACCTGCCGGCTCCGGAACTCTCCTAGATTACCCGCAAACGCCGCGGGCTTCCGACGGCGCTGCCCTGCCCCGGGCGGTGTCCTTTCCCGTTCCGGGGGCCCGGACTACGATGCAAGGGCAACAGCCCGGCGGTGTCTGTGCGGGCGCCGTTTCCAGCGAGGGCTGCACTGAGTGCGGCTGAAGGAGCACCACACGACCGAGCTCCGAGACAGACTGAGCCAGATCCCGGTAGACCAGATTACCGGAATGCTCGGCACCGACCGGCAGACGGCGCAGGCTGCGGTGGAGGCCGCCGTACCCACGCTGCCGGCCGGCATGCACAACAACGCGCAGGCTTCCGGCGGCGCGGCGGCGCTGGAGTCTGCGCTCAGCCAGCACCGGGACGGGCTGATGGAGGGCGGCGTCGATGTCTCGCAGGTGGACACCGCGGATGGTGAGAAGATCGTGAGCCACGTCTTCGGCGGGCAGCAGGACCAGGTGGCCAGCCAGCTGGCCGGGACCCCGCAACTCGGTGGCGTGGGTGGGGACCTGGTCAAGAAGCTGCTGCCGATCCTGGCCCCGATTGTCATGTCCTACCTTGCCAACAAGGTCCTCGGGGGGCGCGGACAGTCCTCCGGGGCCGGCAGCGCAGGCGGCGCGGGCGGGTCCGGACAGGCCGGCGGCATTGACCTCGGCGGAATTCTGGGCGGGTTCCTTGGCGGTGCTGCCGGCGGCGCGGGTGCCGGCGGTGGGATGGGCGTCACCGGCGGACTGGGCGGAATCCTGGGCGGTCTGTTCGGCAAACAGTAGGCCCGGGCCATGGAGTATCGGTGCTGGTAGGGTCATCCCAACCGCGCCGGAGACCGCCGGCCGGAGACAATGTTGGGGGACATCATCTTGGACTTCGCGGCCAAAGCGCCACGCCTTGCCACCGTTTGTTTGATTCTCGCTGCGGGGACGTCGTTGAGCGCCTGCGGCGGCGCAGCGGAAGCAGCCGGGAACCCCGGAATACCGGCGACGGACACAGCAGCATCGTCAGCGGCGTCCGCACCGGCGTCGTCGGAACCGGCGGCGGGCGGCTACGACGGCTGGTGGAACGCCACACCGGCCAGCGGCAGCACCGCGGGACTCCCCCAGGAAACGGTGGCCATCAATACGAGGACGAACACGGTGGTCGACGCCTTCAGCCGCAAGATCAACGACGCCGGGCGGCCCACCAGGCTCGCGGATGTGCCCTACACGGTGGTTCCCGACCCGTCCTGGCCGGCAGAGTCCGTGGTCATCATCGACACGGCGACCAACACGATGATCGAAAACTTCCGCGTCGACCTCAACGGCAACCCACTGCGCTAGCGCCGCCTCCTCCGCCCGGCACAATGCCGCTGCTCAACCGCCCGTTTGCCGTCCTGCTGCACGGTGGTTCCGCCAGTGCAGCAGGACGGCGGCCAGGATCAGGGGAACGTGGATGCCGGGGAGGTTCTTCGCGAACCATCGCGGCAGGTAGATATCGGTGACGGAGCCTGTCTCGTCACCCAGGTCCTTGGCCACGGCGGTGAGCGGGCAGTGAAAGCCGTTGGCGGCAAAGACCAGGGTTTCAGCGGTCACGACGCCGGCGGCCAGTCCCACCCGCCGGTCGGTGCGGCCGCGAGCACCGGCATACAGCACGTAGACCATGCAGGCCTCAATCGTGAACCAGGCAAAGGTGTGGAATGCCTTCACGGCGCGCAGCAGGGAAGCGCGTTCAGCCTTCCGCAGCTCCCGAGGAGCCTCGAGTCCAGCCATGCCTCCAGCGTAGCCGCGGTCCGCCGTCGATTCAGAGGCTTTCGGCCCGCGAGGACGTGGGGGCAGCTGCGCGAGCCAGGCGCTTAGCTCCCGGGGACGGCGGAACAGGATTGTGGCCGGCGTCCCGGGTCGGTCTGGAGGCTGCGCATCACCGCGCGCTTCCGTGCGAACGAGCGGAAATGCCACCGGATGATCGAGTCCTGGACGAAGAGCCGGGGCAGCAATCCCGGCCGCGATGTCCCGTTGATCCCCGACGGTGCGCTGCTGCCATCCGGGAAGCCAGCCAATGTCGTCGTCCGCGGAGAACTCGGGCAGCCCGGTGGCCCGTCCGTGGCCGGGCACAAGGCCACGTGCGGCACTGTTCCCATGCCAGAGTTCACCGTCCTCGCGGGCCCTCCAGATTCCGACGCCGAGGTGCTGGCGCTCTACGAGTCAGTGGGCCGGACCGCCTATACCCGGGAACCCGAGGTACTCGCCGCCGCCCTCCGCGGTTCCTCGTTCGTCGTCACCGCCCGGAGTGCCGACGGCGGGTTGGTTGGCTTGGCCCGCGCGATCTCCGACGACGCGACCATCTGTTACCTGCAGGACACCGAGGGCTCCGATTTCCGCCGGGAACCGTTGCGCGTCTTTGCGCAGTTCCGCTAGTCCGGGTTGAGCGCGCGGACTCCCCCTCGCGAACAGGACCGCTTATCCGAGGATCGATGGATCCCGGCGGCCCAGCCTCGCTCAAGATGCCAGTGTCGGGCTCATTCGAGCCGGAAGTAGCGGTTTCGTCGCGGCACCCGGCGCGGATCGAGATGCGGTGGCGGCGTAAACCAGGGAACGCCGCCCCTGAGCTGGACGGTCCACTGCTCCTTGTGGATCAAGCCGTGGTGATGGGGGCAAAGCAAAGCTCCATTGCCGGTTCCGGTGCTCCCGCCACGTGACCAGTAGTTGATGTGGTGGGCCTCGCACCAGGGCGCCGGAATGGTGCACTGGGGAAAGGCACAGCCCCGGTCCCGCGCCGTGATGGCTTTGCGGATATGCGGCGGGAAAACCCGCGAGGTGCGGCCGATGTCGAGGATACGGCCCTGGCTTCCCAGCAGGATGGGGATGATGTCGGCGTCGCACGCGATCTTGCGCACGGTCGAGGCGGTGACGGGGCCGGTAAACATCAGAGTCCCTGCATTGGACTTCGGACCGGGTGTCCCCGCGTCGGCGCCGCCGAGCCGTTCCAGCAGGTCACGATAGTCTATGGTGACCATCACCTGCGGGCGCAGCCCTCCTGCGGCGGGGAGGTTCCGGCAGCGAGGGCCGCTTTGCACGCTCCGACGAGGCCGTCGAGGAGCCGCTGCGGCCGGGTGCGCTGGTCCAGCCGCGCTGCCGCAGCGGTGTCCTCCGCGTCGCCGTCGGCGGCATCCGCAATGCCGTCGACGGCGGCATCGGACCCGGTATTACCGGTACCCTCCGTACCGGCGTCGGGCGGTGTTGCAGCGCCGGTCCGCGGGTTCGTGGCAATGCTCATGACGGTGACCAAGTGTTCGAACTGGTCTGTCGTGGCGAAGATTTCCACGTGATGCAGTCCACGGCGTGCCTGCCGGATGAAAGCCCCCTGGCGCTGGCGCAATTCCTGCTCGCTGGGTTCCTCGCCGTCCTGGTCCAAGGCATCCGTCCAGCGCCTGGCAATCCTGGTCAGGAAATCCTGGTCGTTCTCGACCGCAGTCAGGGTGAGGGCCTGCTCCATCCGGGCTGCTGCCCCAGGTGGACACGCATGCCGGACCCGGTCCAGGGAAATGCTGATGATAGTCGCTGCCCGCGACGCGACGTCCCCGGAGGCGACGGCGGCCGCGAGTTTTTCTTTTGCGGCCGGCAGTGGCTGGCCCGCCATGCCTGTGGACGGCAGAATTTCTGCGGCCAGGGCCAGCCGGCGTCGGGCTTCCGCGGCGCTGATCCTCAGCCGCGCCCGCAGGAACTCCGCGGTGTTCCGGTACCCGTCATCAACCCATCCCGGCGAAAGTTCCGCGGCTCCCGGCTCCTTCCCAGTGCAATCCGACGGGAGACCGGCCGGCGCGCTCGACTCAACGTTCCAGCCGGTCAACCAGCCGGCAGGGGCATTGGACCCAAACTTCGCGGCTGCAGTCTTCGCTCCAGCTGCCGCATCGCTTCGGGTCCGGTCGACCGCCGCCGCAGCCACCAGCTGCAGGTAGTCGACCATGCGGGACAACTCCTCCACGCGGCCGGCGAAGTCCGAGGCTTCGGTCACTCCGTACAGCGTTGAATCGGTTGATGCCGTCCCGTTTGAAGAGCGCAGCACTGCAAGCGCCGCATCCAGAGCCCGGTCCGCGTCTTCCGGCCCGTGTGGTGCGGGCGTCAGCCGGGGAATTCCAGTGAGGATTCCGGCGCGAGGCCGGGTGGCCTGGACCGGGAGGAAATCGTCGCTGGCTTCCATAGACAAATTCCACCACGAGGCTGCGACATTTTCGGGGCCGGGGGCACTGTCGTCCGTCGGCTGTCCGGCCTCCACAGGGTCGGCTCATCGAACTTTCCCACGTCACCTTAATCCTCCGCGGCGCCGGCCGCTTATTTGCGTGTCGTCACCTTTGAGGACAGGGTCGGGGGGCGTCAACGATGCGGACGTCGCCGGGGCGGAACTTGTAGGTGGCTTTTGTTGCTATCTCCAGATGAGTGGTGGCCGGGCGGTGGGAAGAATCAGGCCAGCTGTGCGGGGTCAGCCGGCTTTACGGATGGTGACGGTGAATCCGTCGATCTGGTTTCTAACAGCGTCGCTGTTTTGGTAGGTGCCGATGGGCACGATCCCGGCGAAGCGTCCGACCTGATGGTAGTAAAGGACGAGGCTTCGCTCGGGGGCGTAGTACCCGATCGTCGGCGGCGCGGCGTCACTTCCCTTTGGTGCGCCGTCGAGGTCCAGTGGGGCCGGAAGTTCGGAGATCTTTTCCTGGCCGCCATGGTCCCGGAACGACAGCATGAGGGGAAGCTGGGCCAGTAGCGACGCTGACGTGGGGCTATTGTCGAGTTCTCCTGCTATCTCGCGACCGTCGAGCTCGATGACAATCGGCGTGGTCGCTGACGTTGGTGTCCGGGTGGCAGTCGCAGGGCTTTATTGGCTGCGAAACGGTTGCTCATTCGCCGACCGGCTGTCCGCCGTCGACGACGAGCGTGTGCCCGACGGCGAAGGCTGAGATCCTGAGCCGGATCTGGTGTTTCATGCACCAGGCCACTTTGTCAGTGAAACGCATGCGGGTGTTCATGGGGATCGTTTCCGGGGATTGTGGGCGGGCAAAGTCTGCCGGGGACGGCCGCCGCCGCTAGAGGCGGGCGGGGAACGCGGTGCGGCGTCCGCAGAGGGTCAGCATGAGCGCGGCCAGGCCGGCGACGATCATCACGACCGCAAGTACCAGGCCGCTGAAATTCGTCAGCAGGGCGGCGCCGAGGATGCCGGCGGTGAAGATGGCGAGGTTGAACGCCACCGGCAGGAACGAGTTCGCGACGTCGGAGTCCGCGCCCCCGGTGGTGGTGAGGGCCGATTGGAGCTGGGCGGCCACCCCGCCGAACGTGATCCCCCACAGCACGGTCGCGGCGATGATCGCCGGGGACGATGTGTGGCCCGCCAGGAGTACCACCGCGGCCGCGATGAACAGGGCGGCGCTTCCGTGCAGCAACGGGCGGGGGTGGCGGTCCAGGAGCGCGCCGGTGATGACGATTCCGGCGATCGAGGCGATCCCGAAGATGAAGAGTTCGACGTCGACGCTGAGGCTGCTGCTGGTGGCCCGCAGGTACGGTGCAATGTAGGTGTAGATGGTGTTGTGGGCTAGCATCCAGGTGAAGATGACGGCCAGGATCACGGCGATGCCGGGGATGCGGAAGACCCGGGCCAGGGGAAGCCGGGAGGCTCCGGGCTGCCCTTCGGCGTCCGGCGCGATCGCGGCGATGAACACACCGGCGGCTACGGCCACCGCGGTGAGTCCGGCGAAAGCCCACCGCCAGTCGAATGTCGTTCCGAGCCAGGACCCCAGGGGTGTGCCGAGAGCGAATCCGACGGGTGCCCCGACAGAGACGATCGACAAGGACAGCCCTGCATGCGAGGGTGGGCTGATCTTCCGGCCGTAGGCGGCCAGCATCCCCCAGATGATTCCCGAGAACGCGCCGGCGACAAAACGCGACACCAGCGACAGGGTCACATCGCTCGAGAGGGCGGTGGTGCTGTTGGCCAGGATGAGGCCAAGGATCGCGCCGAGGAGCAGCGGCTTGCGGCGCATGCCCCGGGTAAGGGTGATGGCGGGGATCGTGATAAGCACCGTGCCGAGGGCGTAGGCGCTGACGAACAGCCCGACGGTGCCCTCGCTGGTCCCCATCCCGGTGGCGATAACGGGCAGCAGGCCGGCCGGCATGGTCTCCATCGCGACGAGGACGAAGCCGATGACCGCCAGAGCGGCCAGAGTGGCGAGCGGCAGCCGTTTCGCTTTCTCAATAGCTACCGGTACTGGCGCCGGAAGGGTGGTCGTGTTCATTATTCTCCTTGCCCGCAACTGGGCCGCGCGGGCTACTTACTGGTCGGGAACGGTCCGGCGCACATGCGAAACCTTGTCGAGGCGGGTGTGGTCAGGGCGTCGATATCCTCGTCAGGGTCATACCGCTGTCAAGTCCTTACCCAGTCAACACGCGAACTATCCCGGGGAGGAGTCTCTATCAAGGGGTGTACCAGCACGGCACCCCAACGAAGTTCTCAAGGACGTATTCTCGTGGCATGGACAACAAAGCCGAGGTACGGGAGTTCCTGGTGTCGCGCCGCGCGAAGGTCACCCCCGAACAGGCCGGCCTTCCCGCCGGGCCGAACAGACGCGTTGCCGGGCTTCGCCGCACGGAAGTTGCGGCACTCGCAGACGTCAGCGTCGAGTACTACGCCAAGCTCGAACGTGGTGCTATCGGCGGAGCCTCCTCATCCGTGCTCGATGCCATCGCCCGTGCCCTTCTCCTCGATGACACGGAACGGACCCACCTCTTCGACCTTGCCCGTGCGGCCGACGGTATTCCGCTCTCCGGGCGCCCCCGCCGGCGATCCGTGAAAAACGTCATGAGTCGACCCAGTCTCCACTGGGTGCTCAGCACCATCACCGAGGGCGTTGCCTTCGTGCGCGATCAACACCAGGACCTCCTTGCCACGAATGAGCTTGGCCGGGCCTTCTATTCGCCGCTCATCGGCGCCGGCGGCCGCACTCCCAACCTGGCCCGGTTCCAGTTCCTCGACCCTGCATCCCGCGATTTTTATCCTGACTGGGAGCTCTTCGCTCAGATGTGCGTCGCGATCATGCGGGCCGAAGCCGGCCGTGACCCCAATGACAAAGGGCTCCATGACCTCGTCGGTGAGCTGTCCACGCGCAGCGAGGTATTCCGGCAGCTGTGGGGCGCGCACGATGTCCGGACCCACGGGTCCGGCACAAAACGATTCAACCACCCCGTCGTCGGCGAACTCACTCTCGCCTACGAAGAACTCATCATCACTGCCGACCCAGGGTTCGTCCTCATGATCTACACCGCCGAACCCGGCTCGCCCAGCGCTGGGCGACTGCGGCTGCTCGCCAGCTGGGCAGCTACTGGATCCATAGCGGCCGCGCCCCGTTAAGGAATATCAACGGGATCCGCGCGTCGCGGCCGGCGTCGCGTCCTATCGTCCTCGACGACGACGGTCTAATGCCGCGCGGGCCCGAACCATCTGGCCAGCGCATCCTCCGGCCGCGGCTGGGTTCCGTCTCCCGTCCACGCCACATGCCCGTCGGGCCGGATCAACACGGCGGCAGGAGCGCTGACTGAACCAATCACCGGAAGCTCCCACCCGCCGTCGTAGGTGGCGTTCACCAACTGCACCCGATCCGCCCACGAACCCGGGTCGATGGTGCCCGGCGCGCCGAGGTTGAGCAGTACCGCACGGGCACCGTGCAGGAGGGTGAACACGCGCAGCGGGCCGTTGGCTGTGACGACGTCGAGATCGGGCATGCGGCGCCCGAGCAACGGGTGCCCCTCACCGAGGTCGTAGCGGACGTCCAGGCCCGAAATGAGCCCGCCCAGCCGCTTCCGGGCCTCATCGATCGTCAGCAGTTCGGCCACCGTGTCGGCCAACGCGCCGACGCGCGGGTCGGCCCGCTGCATGAGTGACTGCGCCATCGTGTGCTTCAGCGCGCGGGCCCCGGCCGGGTGCCGCTCGGCGTGATAGGTGTCCAGCAGGCTGTCCGGGGCAATGCCCTTGACCACCTGGGCGAGCTTCCAGCCGAGGTTCACGGCGTCCTGGATGCCGAGCCCGATCCCCTGCCCGCCCGAAGGAGCATGGATGTGCGCGGCGTCCCCGGCCAGCAGCACGCGGCCGCTGCGGTAAGCCGAGGCCTGCCGCGTGGTGTCGGTGAACCGCGAGATCCATGTCGGACTGTGGACCCCAAAATCGGTATTGTAGATCCGGGTCAGCGCCTCGCGGAGGTCAGCCAGGGTGGGCTCAGTCGCCGGTCCAAGTTGCTTCTCGGTCACGACCACCCGCGTGGTTCGCCCGTCCTCCATCAGATGCAGCCCGTGGATCCCCACCTCGTCGATGCGGATGCCCGCTGGCGTCTCCTCGGTCACCTCCACTTCGGCGATCAGGCTGCTCCTCGTCGCATCCCAGCCGGGGAACCCGATGCCGGCTGCCTTGCGGACAGCACTTCGCCCGCCGTCGGCGCCGACCAGGTACAGCGCGCGCAACGGGCCGCCGTCGGCGAGATGCACGTCGACCCCGCTGCCGTCCTGGGCGAAGCCGGCCACCTCGAGCCCCCGATGGACCGGCACACCCAGCTCCTCGATCCAGCCAGCCAGAATTTGCTCAATACGGTTCTGCCACAGGCCGAGCGTGTAAGGGTGCCGGGTAGGAAAGTCGCTCACGTCCAGCGTCGTGTTCCCGAAGAACGCCGCCTGGACGGGCTTGCCCTCGGCGAGGAACCGGCCGGCAATCCCGCGCTGATCAAAGATTTCGATCGTCCGCGAGTGGAACCCGCCCGCACGCGAGCCCACCAGCTCCGGCGTCGGGCGTCGCTCCACAATCGCCGCATCCACCCCCGCCAGCGTCAGCTCAGCGGCCAGCATCATCCCAGTCGGACCGCCTCCGGCAACGATCACATCAACCATCACAACCCCCTGCCCCTCCACGCCCTTTCCGTGCACCGGTTCCGGGCACGTCCGAGCCAGTTTGAGCCATGGCGGGGGCCTTGCCGCAAGCCCCCATGCGCGCGATAAATTGGAAGTGGCGGGACACACTCAGGTTTCGGGTCCCGTCTGGCCCTGCGAATGTCATACTCCGGCCGGCACGGGCATTGCCATGGGAAACTGGGGGCATGGACAGCCCTGTTGCCCCGACCTCCAGCCCGGCACTCCCCCACAACGCACGGCCCACCGAAGAAGCACCTCCCGCAGCTGCACACTCCACCGAGCTCCCGTTCGAACTGCGACGCCCTCTCGGCCCCCGCGATCCCGGGGACGCCTGGGTGAACGGCGACCGTGGACGGTTCTGGGGGCGCTTCGGCTCGGCCGGGCTGCTGGTTCACGACCCGGCCAAGGGCGTCCTGCTCCAGCACCGCGCCCTCTGGAGCGACCAGGGCGGCACCTGGGGCCTGCCGGGCGGAGCCCTCCACCAGGGCGAAGAAGCGGTCCACGGGGCTTTGCGCGAGGCCAAGGAAGAAGCTGCCGTCCCACCGGAGAACATCCGGGTACTGTTCACCTCGGTGTTCGACGTTGGCTACTGGACGTACACCACCGTCGTCGTCGAGGTGGTGGAAGCGTTCGAACCGGAGATTAGCGACCCGGAAAGCCTGGAACTGCAGTGGGTGCCGGTCGAACTCGTCGGCGACAAAGAGCTACATCCCGGATTCGGAGCGGCCTGGCCGGTCCTCCGGCGCAGGCTTGTGGGGCTCGACGCCGGAACGGACAGCGGCGCCGATGCCGGACCCGGCACCCAGAGGTAGGAAGCTCAGGCCTGCTTCGGCGCGGGACGGCGGCGGTACAGCCAGATGAGGCCCAGGATCGGCAACAGCAGCGGGATGAAAGCATACCCGCGGCCAAACAGGGACCACACCGTCTCATGCGGGAAGTTGACCGAGTCGAACACACTAAGCGCCCCGACCACCAGCACGCCCACCAGTTCCACGAGCACCGCCACAACGGACACCTTGAACCAGGTCCGGCCGGGCTTCGCGAGGGACACTGTCGCCACCAGGTAGACGACGGCGGCGAACGCCGACAGCAGGTAGGCCAAGGGGGCTTCGGAGAACTTGGTCAGGATCTGGTATCCCGCCCGGGCCGTCGCCGAAATGGCAAAGACAGCGTAGACCGCGATCAGGAGCCGGCCGGGGCCGGTGTTGCGAGTATCTTTCGCCGCCGGGGCCACTCCTGGGCCTGGCGTAGTTCCAGTGTCCTCGTGCGAAGGTTTCGCTGTCACGTTCTTTGCCTCTTCCACGTCAGTACCAAATCTGATTCATTCGGGCCGCCATCACCAGGGCGGTGACGCCGACGGCGGCCAGCACGAAGTTGCTCCAGCGGGTGCGTTCCAGGATCGCCCAGTACACAGCGCCGACCGGCAGCAGCAGGGCGGTCAACAGGTAGCCCCAGAATTCCCACGGCTCCCCGGCGATGTGTTCCCCGCCCGCGACCCGGATGATCGAACCGGCCAGGTACACCAGCAGGGACAGTTCGACGGCGGCGACCGAGAGGATGGTCGTGTCGTTCGGGGCCTTCTTGAGGATGCCGGCTGTCAGGCAGATAAGGCTTGAGACCAGGCCGACCACCAGGATGATGTAGAAGTACGCGTCCACTACTGCCCGGCCTGCTGTTCAGCCGTCGGCTGCTTTGGCGGGTGCTTCTCATTGTCCGGCGCGAAGACCAGCACCGGCTTGGCGTAGCTTCCCTTGTCAGCGAGCAGGGCCACGAGGGTCCCGTCGGGGGCGAAGGCCGCGGCCGGCTGCTCCGGCGTGGCCGCGCCGGGAGTCCCGGCGGCCACACCTGCGGCGATTCTGCGGCCGAACGAAATCTCGGTGGTTTCCTCGTCGCTGAGTTCACGGTTGGACATGAGGGCCCGGGCGGCCTGGGACATTTCCAGCACGTCCAGCTCTTCGGCGAGCTCTTCAAGGGTGTGGGCCTGGTCCAGCGTGTAGGGGCCCACCTGGGTGCGGCGGAGCGCCGTCAGGTGGCCGCCGACGCCGAGCGCAGTGCCGAGGTCGCGGGCGAGGGCCCGGATGTAGGTGCCGGAGGAGCATTCGACCGTGACGTCGACGTCGAGCGCCTCGCCGTCGCGCACCGGACGGATCCCGTGGACCTCGAAACGGTGGATGGTGACCGGGCGGGCGGCCAGCGTGACCTCCTCGCCGGACCGGACCCGAGCGTAGGCGCGTTCCCCGTTGACCTTGATGGCGCTGACGCTGCTGGGGACCTGTTCGATTTCACCGGTCAGGGCCTCGACGCCGGACCGGACCGCTGCTTCGGTAACCGCGGCGGCGCTGTGTGTGGCGGTGACCTCGCCTTCGGCGTCGTCGGTGACCGTCGATTCACCCAGGCGGATGGTGGCCGTGTAGGTCTTGGAGGTGCCCACGATGTATGTCAGCAGCCGGGTGGCCTTGTTGATGCCGACCACCAGGACGCCCGTGGCCATGGGGTCCAGCGTCCCGGCATGGCCGACCTTTCGGGTACCGGCGAGCCGCCGCATCCGTCCAACCACATCGTGGCTGGTCCAGCCTTGCGGCTTGTCCACTATTACCAGTCCAGAAAGCACGCTCCCCAGTATATCTGCGGGAGGGCATCCCCCGGCGCCGCGGGCTGCGCCGGGGCCCCGGCACCGGGAGCTGCGCCGGTTAGGATGGCAGACATGCCCGAGCTTGCCGCCCACGTCAAAGATGTCCCCATCAACCAGATCCGCGAAATCACCGAAGCCGCCTGGGGAACTCCCGGTGCGATCGTGCTGAGCATCGGCGAACCGGGTTTCCCCGTCCCCCGCCATATCCTCGAGGCGGGGATGGCCTGCCTGGACCGCGACGAAACGAACTACACCCCCAACGCGGGCATCCCGGCCCTGCGTGAGGCCTTCGCGGCCAGGTTCCGGGAACACAACGCGACGCCGGTGGCAGCGGACCGCGTTTACGTGGTCGACGGCGCCCAGCAGGGCCTGCACTTCGCGATGAGCCTGCTGCTCTCCCCCGGCGACGAAATCCTGATTCCCAATCCCGGTTACCCCACCTTCGCGATGACGTCCAGCCTGCTGCACGCGGTCCCCGTGCGCTACCCGCTGTATCCGGAGCATGACTTCCAGCCCCGGATCCAGGACATCGAGGAGCTCATCACACCGCGGACCAAGGTGCTGATCCTGAATTCGCCGTCCAACCCGCTGGGCGCCGTGCTGGGCGAGGAGCTCACCCGAAGCCTCGTGGAGCTCGCCCGGCGCCACGATCTCTGGATCATCTCCGACGAGTGCTACGAGGCGTTCACCTACGATGTTGCCCATGTGAGCCCCGCCCGCTTTGACAGCGATGTCCCGGGCGAAGCCCGCGTGTTCACCTCGCTCACGCTCTCCAAGACCTATGGCCTGACCGGGCTGCGGATCGGGGCGCTGATCTGCCCGCCTGGCCTGGAGCAGAGGATGAACAACGTGATGGAGGCGATTGTCTCCTGCGTCGCCTCGCCCTCGCAGTACGCGGCGCTGGCTGCGCTGACGGGCCCGCAGGACTACGTCAGCCACGCCCACGCGCACTACCGGGCCAACCGGGATGCCGCCTCGGCGGTCCTGTCATCCAGGGGCATTCCGTACCTCACGGCACAAGGGGCCTTCTACCTTTGGGCCGATGTGTCCCACGTCAGTGGCGGGGACGTCCGCTCCTGGGTCCGGCGCTTCCTGGCCGATTCGGGGGTGGCCTTTGCCCCGGGCACCGCGTTCGGCTCGATCGGCGAGGGCTGGATCCGGATTGCCCTCTGCAGCAGCCAGGCTGAGCTCGAGGAAGGCCTCAGCCGGCTTCCGGCCCGGCCAGCTGTCAGCTGAGCATTCCGGGTCCCTGTCCCCTACCGCCCCGGCACGGCAACACCTAACCTGAGCGCATCGCGTGCATTCCGCGTGCGGCCCCGGGGCGTGGCGTTCCGGGACTGGTGGTGAGGGGTTCGGTCAGGGAGGCAGACATGTGGTGGCAGGATTTATTGTGGGGCATCTGGAACGGGCTCACGGCGTGGATTGTGTTGATCGTCCACGTCTTCGGGCAGTGGAGTGAGTTTCCGTTCTACAACTCGGCACGCGCGGGCAACTGGTATGACTTTGGTTTCCTGCTGGGCGTGGGATCGCCGTTCCTGGGTGGCCTAGGGGCGAGGGGCGCGCGGAGCAGGCGCCGCTGACGGGACCCAGGGTGCCTCACAGCATGATCTCGTCCTCCGGAGGCAGTTGCGGCGTGGGCGCGTGGGCGAAGGACAGCTTGACGACGAAGTGGGCCTCGGAGCAGTTCTGCGCGATGATGGCCCCGGCGTCCCCGGCCAGCTTCACGCCGAACTGAAGTTCCAGGTGCTCCGCGCCGATTTCCTTCAGGACCTCCGCCGCCGCGTTGGCCGCAGGCCGGATGGCTGCGAGGGCATCCTCCAGCCGCCGTCCGGCGTCCGTGATCCCCTGCTCATTCCGTGCGGGACGTTCGACGCCGAAGCTGCTGTCCGCGACCTCGACCAGCACAGTCCCGGAACCCACTTCGTAGCGAAGTATCTCGGTCATTGCTTCCTCATCTCGCCGGTGGGATGGTCAGGGCTGGCCGGCCGCCAGTGCGGCGTCGAGCCATTGGCGCAGGGCCGCGGCGGGCGGAGCGCCTGCCTGCCGGGCCACCACCTTGCCGTCCCGGATCAACAGCATGGTCGGAATGGCCTGGATGTCGAAGCGCCGTGAGAGCGACGGCGACTTGTCGACGTCGACCTTGACGAGTTTGACCCGGCCGGCGCGCTCCTGGGCCAGCTTGTCCAGTACCGGGCTGACCATGCGGCAGGGCCCACACCAGGCTGCCCAGAAGTCGATCAGGGCCGGAGTGGACGACCGTTCGGCGATTTCGGCGAAGTCCGTATCCCCGGCGTCGACAATCCAGGGCAGGTCCTTGCGGCAGTTGCCGCAGCGCGGGTGGCCGGAGGCCGCCGTCGGAATCCGGTTGGTCTTCCCGCAGTGGGGGCAGGTGATCAGGTTGGAGCGCACGGTCCGCCGCCTTCCCGAGTGCCCGCAGTCATGGTTCCATGTGACGCCCCCGCGCGGCGCCGGCCTAGAGTCCAAAGACCCCCGGCCCGCACTTGGACGCTGGCTTCAGTATTCAATGCGGTCCGGGTTGCTTCGCCAGGCCTGGAAGGGTAGGTCCGACGCCGGGACGGCAGTCTGGCGCACCGGCATCAGTTCCGGCCGGGTCCCGTCGAAGTACTCATAAAACAGGGCGTCGTCGAAGCCGGCGGCTGCGGCCGCGTGACGGTCCGCGGCGAAGTAGACCCGGTCCACGCGGGCCCACAGGGCGGCAGCGAGGCACAGCGGGCATGGTTCGCAGCTGGCATAGAGCACGGCACCGCTGAGATCGAAATTAGCGGACGCGGCCGCGGCGGTGCGGATGGCGACCACTTCGGCGTGGGCCGTGGGGTCGTTGTCCCGCGTGACCTGGTTGACCCCCTCATAGGTCCGCCCATCGGGAGTCACGACGAGCGCCCCGAACGGCCCGCCGCCCGCGGCCACATTTGCGGCGGCGAGCCGGGTGGCCTGGTCCAGGAAGCGGTTGATTTCGGGAGTCGAGGGTGCGGTGGCCATGGTCCGATCATAGCCAGCAGGGCCGCCGGCCGGGGAAGTTCCGTGCTTGCCGCGAGGGCATCGACATTGCAATCTCGAAGGCCTAATATCCGCAATAGGGGCCTGCCGTGCATTTTCCTTACCGCCCCTGCGATGGTCTCAATGGTCTCAACGGTCTGGATACCTCATCACTCGTCACGGGAGCCAACCATGAGAAAGAGTTTGTCGTTGCTAGCCATGGCCGCCACCGCAGCCGTGTTCCTCTCGGCCGGGACGGCTGCCGGCGGGGCCCCCGGCGCGGTCCCGGGCGGTGCCTCGGGCGGGGACGCCGGAGACAAGGCACCCGTGGTGCTCACCGGCAGGCTAGTCGGTCCGCTGCATGTCGGCGCCGGCCGTCACGGCTCGGTCACGGTGAGCGAGTCCTTCGCCGGCCGGCTGACCCGGGTCGATTCCGACGGGAACCAGGTCGTCCTCTACGAAACCCCGGACTGGAGCGTCGCGGGCAACGCCCAGCAGGGTGGGACGACGTACTTGCTGGAGAGCCAGGGCGCCGGACCTGACCCGGCAGAACTCGCCGGCCACATCCGCATCATCGACGATCAGGGGAACCAGCGGACTCTTGGCGACTTCGCCGCCCTGGAAACGGAAGACAACGCCGACGGCAAGACCCGGTACGGCTACCGTGACCTGCCCGACGGCTGCGAAGCCCAGCTGCCGCCAAATATGCCCGCCGGCTACACGGGTGAAGTTGATTCGCACCCGTACGGCATTGCCGTCACGGAACACACCTTCTACGTCGCCGATGCCGGGGCCAACAGCGTGGTGTCTGTTGATGCCCGAAGCGGCAAGACCGAGACCGTCGCTGTGCTGCCGCCGCGGCCCTACAAGGTCACCCCGGAGGCCGCCGCGTCCAATGGCCTGCCGGCCTGCGTCGTGGGAACGACCTACGACTTCGAGGCTGTCCCGACCGATGTCGCCGTCGGGCCTGACGGCTGGCTGTACGTCACCTCGCTCCCGGGCGGCCCGGAAGATCCGGCGCTCGGCCCCCGCGGGGCAGTCTTCAAGGTGGCCCCTGACGACGGGGAGGTGAGGCTGGTGGCGGATGACATCATGTCACCCACAGGGCTGGCCCTGGACGACCATGGCGACCTGTATGTTGCCTCGCTGTTCGGCGAAGGCGTCCTCAGGATCGATCCGGATTCGGGTGAACAGACGGTGGTGCTCGCCGCCAGTTTCGCCGCCGACGTGGACCTCCGCGGGGACACCCTCTACGCCACGGTCAACGCCCTGCCCGGTCCGGAGGGTCCGCCGGACGGCCAGGTCATGTACGTGGGGCTCACGGACGGGCGGCACGACACTGCCACGCACAGCTGACCGTACGGCCCCGGTCGCAGACGGACATGGCCGGTCCCCTGGCGGGGGCCGGCCATGTCCTTGCAGTCGTGTGTTGCTGGACTACTTGTTGCTGTCCTCGTCGACGTCGTCCTCGGTGTTGAGGTCAAGGTCCTCTTCATCGAAGTCGTCCTCGTCGAGCTCCACGTCCTGCGGAATGTCACTCTTGTAGGGATCCGCGTCGCCGGCGTGCTTGGCGCTGGCAGCGAGTGCGGCCACTTCGGCGTCGCGCTTCTTCGCGGCCCGGAGCAGTTCCTCCAGGTTGGAGGCGTTGACCGGAATCTGGTCGGCCACGAACTCCAGCGTGGGGGTCAGCCGGACGGTGATGTTCCGCCCGACTTCCTGACGCAGCACGCCCTTGGCCTTCTCAAGCCCTTTGGCGGCCTCGGCCTGGACCAGCTGGTCACCGAAGACCGTGTAGTAGATCGTGGCATGCTGAAGATCATTGGTCACACGCGCATCGGTAACGGTGACGCCCTCAAGCCGGGGATCCTTGACCCTCCGGCCCAGCGCCTCGGCAACAACAACCTTAATCCGCTGCGCCAACTTGGCAGCCCGTGCGGGATCAGCCATTTCCACTCCTAAAAATTTGGATGTACGACGGCGCGTTAGCGGCTGGCATACACCTGTTGGGTTTTCATTCCACGCGCCTAAGGCGAGTCTACGACGGACTCCCGTTGGATTCTTCCGGCGGCCCTTTGGAGCCGTGGAGGGGGCCCGGGAGTGGCATGAGGCCTGCCGGAGCTGGGTGGCCGACGTCGTAAGACGTTGGCCACCCAGCGCAGGGGCGGGGCCCCCTCTACGGCGGAAAAGTGGGGGCCGCCGGAAAAATCCAACGGCCCCGCACCTTGTAACGCTAAACCGACTTAGACGCGCGGCTTTTCGCGCATCTCGAAGGTCTCGATGATGTCACCTTCGTTGATGTCGTTGAACGAGCCAAGACCGATACCACACTCGAAGTCCGTGCGGACCTCGGTGGCGTCGTCCTTGAAGCGCTTGAGCGTCTCAACGGTGAGGTTGTCACCAATGACCTTGCCGTCGCGGCTGACACGGGCCTTCGCGTTGCGTCGGATAACACCCGAGCGAACGATCGAGCCTGCAATGTTGCCGAACTTGGAGGAACGGAACACTTCGCGGACCTCGGCGGTGCCAAGCTGGACCTCTTCGTACTCCGGCTTGAGCATGCCCTTGAGGGCTGCCTCAATGTCATCAATTGCTGCGTAGATGACGGAGTAGAAGCGCATGTCCACGCCTTCGCGGTCTGCCAGTTCGGCAACACGCTCGGCGGGCTTGACGTTGAAGCCGATGATGACGGCGCTGTCGACCGTAGCCAGGTTGACGTCGTTCTGCGTGATCGCACCGACACCGCGGTGGATAACGCGGAGCTGGACACCTTCGCCGACGTCGATCTTGAGCAGCGCGTCTTCGAGGGCTTCCACGGCACCGGACACGTCACCCTTGAGGATGAGGTTGAGGGTGTCGATCTTGCCATCGGCGACGGCCTGGTCGAAGTCTTCCAGGCTGATGCGCTTGCGGCGCTTGGCCAGGGCGGCGTTACGGTCCGCAGCTTCACGCTTCTCGGCGATCTGGCGGGCAGTGCGCTCGTCAGCGGTCACGAAGAAGGTGTCACCGGCGCGCGGGACGTTGGACAGACCCAGTACCTGCACGGGGCGGGACGGGCCAGCCTCGGTCAGGGCGCTGCCGTCGTCGTCGAACATCGCACGGACGCGGCCGTGGGCCGTGCCTGCCACGATGGTGTCGCCGACGTGCAGGGTGCCGGACTGAACCAGGACGGTGGCAACAGCACCGCGGCCCTTGTCCAGGTTGGCTTCAATCGCGATACCGCGGGCGTCCTTGTTCGGGTTGGCGCGCATGTCCAGGGCTGCGTCTGCGGTGAGCAGAACGGCCTCGAGCAGCTCGTCGATGTTCAGGTTCTGGCGGGCAGAGACCTCCACGAACATGGTGTCGCCACCGTACTCTTCCGGAACCAGTCCGTACTCGGTCAGCTGGCCGCGGACCTTTTCCGGGTTGGCGCCTTCCTTATCGATCTTGTTCACGGCCACGACGATCGGCACATTGGCCGCCTGTGCGTGGTTGAGGGCTTCAACGGTCTGCGGCATAACGCCGTCGTCCGCTGCTACCACGAGGATGGCGATGTCGGTGACCTTCGCACCACGGGCACGCATGGCGGTGAACGCCTCGTGGCCCGGAGTATCGATGAAGGTGATCTTGCGATCGGTGCCTTCGTGGGCGTGGGTGACCTGGTAAGCACCGATGTGCTGCGTGATGCCGCCGTGCTCGCCCGCCATAACGTCGGACTTGCGGATGGCATCGAGCAGGCGGGTCTTACCGTGGTCAACGTGACCCATGACGGTGACAACCGGGGGACGTGCCTCGAGTTCCTCGTCGCCTTCGGCTTCCAGCTCGGCATCGAAGTCGATGTCGAAGCCGGAGAGCAGCTCGCGCTCCTCATCCTCCGGGGACACGACCTGGAGCTTGTAGCCAAGCTCCTCGCCCAGCAGGGCGAAGGTCTCCTCATCCAGCGACTGCGTGGCGGTAGCCATTTCGCCGAGGTGGAAGAGGACGGTCACCAGTGCTGCGGGGTTCGCCTCGATCTTGTCGGCAAAGTCCGTGATGGACGAGCCACGGCGAAGCCGGACTACGGTGTTGCCGTCGCCGCGGGGCACACTCACGCCACCCAGCGACGGAGCACTCATCTGCTCGAGTTCCTGGCGCTTGGCACGCTTCGACTTGCGCTGCTTGCCGCGGCCTGCGCCGCCCTTACCGAAAGCACCCTGGGTGCCACCGCGACCGCGGCCACCCTTGCCGAAGCCACCGCCGGCCGGAGCGCCGCCACCGGCACCGGGAGCACCGGTACCTGGAGCGCCGCCCGGACGGCCGGGGCCGCGGGCTCCGCCGCCGGGACGGCCTGCACCAGCGGGTGCGGGACGTTCGGTGCGGTTAGGCATCATGCCGGGAGTCGGACGGTTTCCGCCGGCCCCTGCCGGACGGCCAGCGCCTGCTGCGCCGGCCGGACGCGGAGCACCCGGGCGTGCACCCGGAGCGCCGCCGGTGCGGGGAGCACCCGGACGGGGACCACCAGCGCCTGCTGCGGGACGCGGGCCGCCGGGGCGTTCGCCCTCGGTGCGGCTTCCGCCCGGACGCGGCATGCCCTGGGAAGGAGCGAACGGGTTGTTGCCCGGACGTGAGGGACGATCGTTGTCGCCGCCGCGGCCCCGGGGCATGCCCTGGGACGTAGCGAACGGGTTGTTGCCGGGACGGGGACCGCCCGGGCGGGGTGCCGAGCCACCCTGGCGTGCCGGAGCAGCCGGGGCTTCTGCCTTGGGTGCCGGGCGTGCGCCGGGCTTGGCGCCCGTGGACGGCGCGGCCGGAGCCTGGGCGGCGGGGGCTGCCGGTGCAGCCGGAGCCTGGGCGGCCGGAGCGGCACTGGGTGCCGGAGCAGCTGCTGCCGGAGCCGGAGCTTCAATCTTGGTTGCTGCAGCCGCCGGCGCTGTGGGTGCAGCCGGAGCCGGCGCGGGCGCCGGACGGGTTGCCGAGGGGCTGGCGGGTGCCTTGGGTGCTGACGCGGGCGCTTCGGACTTCGAAGCTGCTGCTGCGTCGGGGAACGCGTTGCGGAGTTTCCTCACAACGGGGGCCTCAATGGTGGAAGAGGCAGAGCGAACGAATTCGCCCAGTTCCTGCAGTTTGGTTACTGCATCTTTGGAAGTAATACCGAGCTCTTTAGCAAGCTCATGTACGCGGACCTTGGCCACATTTCTCCTGTCTCGGTCCGCACCGAGCCAGGCACGAACCGTCTACTTCTTACTGCGGACCTCCGCCGCGAGTGCAGCTGAAAGGTCCATTGCAGAGCGCAACAAATATGTCATCGTTGCGCAC
The DNA here is from genome assembly GCF_030433895.1 of Arthrobacter sp. PsM3. GTDB lineage: Bacteria > Actinomycetota > Actinomycetes > Actinomycetales > Micrococcaceae > Arthrobacter. The sequence goes on from NZ_JARUXE010000021.1 coordinate 26,102, forward strand.
TCATCGCTGGGAACTCATCGGGTTTCCATCAGTTTTCTGACCCGCTTTCAGGTTGGACGGTTGTTGCTGCGGCCACCGGGGTGTCCACGGCTTGCGTGCCTGCCATGATCCGGCGTTCGACGTCGGCTGTTACGGTAGCGCCGTCGAGGGCGCGTCCGAACGCCCGACGTTTGACCGCCAGTGCCAGGCACTTTTCGCTGGGGTGCAGCCATGCACCCCGGCCAGCCATCCGGCGTCGTTCATCCAGTACGACGGCGGTTGAACCGCTGCCGTCGGCGACGAGCCGGAGAAGCTGCGACCGCGGGCCCTTTTTCCGGCATCCGATGCAGGTACGCTGCGGCTGATTCTCGAGGTGTTGCACGTGTGCCACTTACGAGTATCTTCCTGCCAGTACATATCTGCCGTCCCCGGGTTTCCGGAGCCCGCCTGGCAAAGGGGTTGTGATCAACACCTTCGCCGGACTCAAACCCGGACGCGATGGGGACACGCGGATACCGGCCGTTAGGCGCGGTCATGTCTATTCTAGCCCCTCAAACGCCCGGGCCCCGAACTTGCGGGGACACGGGCAATGAGAGGCGGGCCCGAACCGGTGCCCTTTGGTTTGGGGCCCCTCTCGCTCAGACCCCTGAAGTCGAGGGCCCTGGAGTCCAGGGCCCGTGGCGTCGGGAGCCTATTTGTCGCGGCTGACCGCGGCGTCCGAGACAATGTCGATCCGCCAGCCGGTGAGCTTGGCCGCAAGGCGGGCGTTCTGGCCTTCCTTGCCGATCGCGAGGGAGAGCTGGTAGTCCGGCACCACAACGCGGGCCGATCGGGTTGCCTCGTCCGTGATGGTGACCGAATTCACCCGTGACGGGGACAGTGCGCTTGCGATGAACGTTGCCGGATCGTCGCTGTAATCAACAATGTCGATCTTTTCGTCGTTCAGTTCGTTCATGACCGCACGGACGCGCGAGCCCATCTCACCGATGCAGGCACCTTTGGCGTTGATGCCGGGGGTGTTGGCCTTGACGGCCATCTTGGTACGGTGCCCGGCTTCGCGGGCCAGGGCGACGATTTCCACGGAGCGGTCCGCGATTTCCGGAACTTCCATTTCGAAGAGCTTCCGCACGAGACCCGGGTGCGACCGGGACAGCGTGATGGAGGGCCCCTTGGTGCCGCGGTGCACGTCGATCACGAAGGCGCGGAGCCGGTTGCCGTGGGTGTACTTCTCCCCCGGCACCTGCTCGGGCGGCGGCAGCAGTGCCTCGACCGTGCCCAGGTTGACCTGGATCATGTGCGGGTTGTTGCCCTGCTGGATGGTTCCGGCCACGAGCTCGCCCTCGCGGCCCTTGAACTCGCCGAGGACGTTGTCGTCCTCAACATCGCGCAGTCGCTGCAGGATGATCTGCCGTGCCGTGCTGGCCGCGATCCGGCCAAAGCCCGCGGGGGTGTCTTCGAATTCGCCGATGGGGGCGCCGTCGTCGTCGATCTCGGTGGCCCAGATGGTCACGTGCCCGCTCTTGCGGTCCAGTTCAGCGCGGGCCTTCTCGAAGGCTCCCGGCGTCTTGTGGTAGGCCACCAGCAGTGCCTGCTCGATCGTCGGAATCAGGAGATCCAGCGGGATTTCACGCTCACGCTCCAGGAGTCTCAGTGCGCTCATGTCAATATCCATTAGGCCTCCTCAGAAGGTCCATTGTGTGCGTTCTCCAGGCCGGCCTCTTCGAGGTGGCTGAACTCTATCTCGACTTTTCCACTACGGATCTTGTCGAAAGGAAGCTTGATGGGCTCGCCCTGCTTGGGCTTCATACCCTTCTTGACGGTGATCTCCGGGATTAGGGTGACGCCGTCGTCGTCGACGGACTGGACCCGGCCGGTGACGTTCTCGCCCTGCAGGACATTAACCTTGACCATCCGGCCGCGGGCGCGGTGCCAGTGCCGCTCTTCGGTGAGGGGACGGCCGACGCCGGGCGAGGAAACCTCAAGCTCGTAGGGGCGTGCGTCGGTGCTGGGATCGTTGTCCAGGATGTCGGAGAGGGTCTTGGAGATCTCCGAGATGACGTCGAGACCAACGCCGCCCGTCTCCTCCTGCGGCAGGTCCACCACCACGTGGACCACCCGGTTTGCTCCCGCGACGTGAATGGAAACGTCCTCCAGGTACAGCCGGTTTGCCAGGACTTCGGGCTCCAGGAGGGCATGCAGCCGCTCGGCCTCAAAGTTGTGAGCGGGTGCGGCGTCAGCCTTACCCGTCCCGGTCCGGTCTGTCGAAGTCGTGGCTTCTGCGTTGGTCATGATGCCGGCCGCCTCCCGCTAGATGATGTTGTGTGTACTAGCCTAGCGATTTTCCGGGCGCCGTGGTGCACTTCAGTTCCCGGCCGGCATGACAACATGGTCTGTTGTGAAAGACGACAGCAGGGAAAAGCGGCGGCGGGAACTCCTTCCCCGCATCTCGCTCCTGGCCTGCCTCGGCCTTGTGGTCGTCAGCCTCGGCGTGGCTCTGAGTCCCCAAACCCCCGAGGAGCCCGCCGAACCGCCGTTTTCCGAACAGGCGAGGTCCGCCGCGCTGGCCGAGACCATGCGACTGAGGGCTGCCGGCGAGCAACTCAGCCAGTCCCCCTCCGCCGACGGGCAGCCTGCCGTGGCGCGCACTGTGAGTTTGCTGACAAGCCAGGCGCAGGCGCTCCTGGTCCCCGGCCTGGCGGAACCTGGCGCTTCCCCGCGGACCGGCAACGACACCACTTCGACTGCCCCTGCGGCTGCCGCCTCCGCGGCTTCGGCGTCCGGGTCCGCGGCCGCTCCCGCCTCCGGGCCCGCCTCCTCTGCGGCCGTTCCCGCCTCCGGGCCCGCCTCCTCTGCGGCCGTTCCCGCTTCCGCGGCCGCGCTGGCTCAAGAGCTGGCGGCCAGCGCCTCGCAGCGGCTCGCCGATGCTGCCGTGGCCGACGGCGGGATGGCCCGGCTGCTTGCCGCCGTCGGAACCGCCCAGTTGCTTCAGGCCTCCGCGCTCGCAGCTGCGGCAGGGGCTCCCGCTCCCGACGTGCCCGACCCGGCCGCACCCCAGCCGTCCGCACCCCAGCCGTCCGGAGTGTGCCCGAGCGCGTCGGCATCGCCCTCCCCCGTTGGTGCTTCAGCCGGCAATGACCCTGTCCCTGCTTCCCTCCCCGCAGCCCTGGCGGCGACCGTGGAGACCGAACTGGAAACCGTATACGGCTACCAGGTGGCGCTGACCCGGCTAAGCGGCGAAGCGGCCGCGCCGGCGTCGGAGCAGCTCGCCCGGCATGAGGCCCTCGCCACCGGAGCCGAGGCGCTGAGCAGGATGAACTGCGCACCGATTCCGCCGCGGGAAGCCGGATACACAATGGCGCCTGGCTTCCTGGCCTCACCCTCGGCCGGACTCGGCGGGCTGGAGGCTTCGGCACTGCCTGTTTACGGCGACTTGGTGGCGCTGAGCGACGGTGAGACCCGTCAGTGGGCGATCTCCGGCCTGGTCGGCGCCGCCCGCCGGACCGCAATCTGGGGTGCCGACGCCGGGGCGCTTCCGGGCCTGGCGGCAGACCCGGACACCTTCCCCGAGCTTCCCTAGACCCTCCAGCGCTCCCTCCATCCCTTCGGCTGCCTTTTACTCCTTCCTCTATTCCTGCCCGCGGCCGTCCGTCGTCCGGGGCGCCTTCCTCGGCTCCTTCGTCCCTCCGGGGCGGCTTTGGGATCGCTGAGCCTCGAATCCTGCTCTTAACCCAGCTTGTCCGCGCCAAAGTGCCCCCACTGCGCCGCCCCACGAGATCCTGGCCGAGAAACCGGAGCGGCGAGGACGTGGGGGCGGGGTGGAGGTTTCGACAACCGGGTGGCAACAGAGCGGGGCGGCTTTGAGGCCCGTAGGCCACGAACCCGGCCCAGAGGCCGGCGTGTCCGTGCCAAAGTGCCCCCACTGCGCCGCCCCCACGAGGTCCTGGCCTAGAAACCGGAGCGGCAAGGACGCCGGGCACCCAGGAGCTGTGGCGGCGAGGACACCGGGCACCAAGGAGCTGTGGCGGCAAGGACGCCGGGCACCCAGGAAGTTGGTCGGCAAGGAGGTTGGTGGCAGGGCGGAGTGGGAGGCGACAACCGGGTGGCAGCAGAGCGGGGCGGCTTTGGGATCGCTAGGCCTCGAATCCTGCTCTAAATCCGGCGTGTCCGCACCAAAGTGCCCCCGCTGCGCCACCCCGACGAGGTCCTGGCCCAGGAATGGCGAGGCCTGCGGGAGGGGAAGCCGCGGCTTACTTAGGCTCGTAATACTGGTGGGGCGGCGGCGCCGGTGCTTTGCTGTAGGCATGGACAGTCAAGCAGCCCCCACACAGCATGCGAATGAGCCCCACCACAACGACATCGCGCACCGCCTTAATTGGCTGCGCGCAGGCGTGCTGGGCGCCAACGACGGCATCGTCTCCGTCGCCGCGATTGTGGTTGGCGTCGCCGGCGTCACGACGGACTCCGGCCCCATCCTCATCGCCGGCGCCGCGGGCGTCGTGGGTGGCGCCATCTCGATGGCCCTGGGCGAATACGTCTCCGTGAGCAGCCAGAAAGACAGCCAGCAGGCGCTGATCGAGAAGGAACGCCGGGAACTGGCAGAACAGCCCGAGGAGGAACTTGAGGAACTCGCTGCCATCTACCAGGGCAAGGGCCTGAGCTCCGATACCGCGCGCACCGTGGCCCTGGAACTCACCGCCCATGACGCCCTCGCCGCCCATTTGTCCGCGGAACTGCACATTGACGAGACAGACATCGTCAGCCCGTGGCACGCCGCCTTCGCCTCCGCCGCGGCGTTCCTGGTCGGTGCGATCCTCCCGATGCTTGCCATCCTGCTCCCGCCGGAGAACATCCGTGTTCCGCTGACCTTCGTGGCGGTACTCGTGGCCCTGGCACTGACCGGTGCCATCGGCGCCTGGATCGGTGGCGGTTCGAAGTGGAAGGCGGCTGTCCGGGTGGTGATCGGCGGCGCTGCTGCGCTGATCGCGACCTTCCTGATCGGCAGCTGGCTCGGTGCCAGCGGCATCACTGCCTGATCACCGCAACTACGCTGGATCCGATGAGCCAGCCCGCAGACGTCCCGATCCCGCCCGACCTCAGCCGCCGCTACGGGGTCAGCAAGGCCGGCCGCGACTGGCTGGCGTCGCTCCCCCGGCTGATCCAGCACTGCATGGACCAGTGGCAGCTCGAGCTCGACCTCGCTCCCGGCGCGCTGCCGGGGAGCGGCCACGGGGCCATCGTAGTCCCGGTGCGCCATCGCTCCAACGGCAGCCGCAGCGCTAGTACCAGCACCCGCACCAGCGCCGACAACAGCCCGACCGATGACGCCGGGCAGGACCCCGGGCAGACCGCCACCCCGGCCGGCAGGGAGGACGCCGGCGCGGCCGCCAGGGAAACTGCCGTCCTGAAACTCGCCTATCCGCACGATGAAGCCCTGATGGAACCTCACGCCCTGGCCCTCTGGAGCGGGCACGGCGCAGTCCGGATGCTGGCCAGTGACGCCGCTGCCAACGCGCTCCTGCTGGAGCGCCTGGACGCCGCCCGCTCTCTCCAGGACGAACCTATGGATGTGGCGGTTCCAGTGTGGGGCGCGCTGGTTCGCCGGCTGGGCCTGGTCCCGGACGGTCGGCCGGAATGGCACGAATTCAGCCATGTGGCGGCCCGGGCCGAACAGTGGAGTGATGAGCTGCCGGAGAGCTGGGAACAACTGGGCCGGCCCTTCCCGCGCTGGCTGTTGGAAGCCGCGCTGGAGGTCTGCCAGACCCGTGGGGCCGTGGGCCGCCGCTCCGGTCGGGATGTGCTGGTCCACACCGATCTGCACTACCTGAACATTCTGGCCCGGTTCCGCCGCGACGAACCTGACGCCGGCGGCCGTGGACCGGCCGATGGCTGGGCCGCTATCGATCCGCAGCCCATGATCGGCGAGGCGGAATTCGCGGTGGCACCCCTGCTGTGGAACCGGATCCCCGAGCTGTCCCGGTCCGACCCGGAACGGGGCCTGCGGGAGCGTTGCCGCGACTTCAGCCTCGCCGCCGGCCTCGACGCCGAGGTCGCCCGGCAGTGGAGCCTGGCCCGCGAGGTGGAGAACGCCCTCGACTATGCCTCACGGCCTCGCCATGAAGGCGACCTCGCCCGGTCGCTCTGGGTGGCCAGCACGCTCGCCGGCCGGACCCTGCCGGATCTTCCTGCGCCGCACGCGTTGCCGGCGCAGGGGCAGGCTTTCAGCTAGCTCGGGCGCCCGCGGACCGCCGCCAGCCAACGGGACCGGCGGCCTAGCTCGGGCGCCCGCGGACCGCCGCCACGGCGTCCCGGACGGCGGCGACGGCGGCCGCCACGTCGGCGTCGTCGGTGCTCCAGTTGCTGACGGAGATCCGGAGGATGTCGCGGTCCTGCCAGCGCGAACCGGACATCCAGACCCGGCCGTCAGCGATGATCCGCGCAGTCACCGCGCGGGTGGTGGCGTCGTCGCCGAAGGCCAGCGAGACCTGGGTGTAGTCGACGTCGTTGAGCACCTCGACGCCGTCCAGCACGGACAGTTTCTCCGCCAGTTCCCCGGCCCGGCGCACCAGCCCGCGGACCTGGGCGACGACCCCCTCCCGGCCCAGTGATTTCAGCGCAGCCCACACCGGCACCCCGCGGGCCCGGCGGGACAGTTCGGGAACCTTTTCAAAGGGGTCTGCCGCGCCGTCGGCGTCGTGGATCAGGTAGCTCGTCTGCACCCCCATGGCGGAGCGCAGCGCCTGGGCGTCACGGACCACCGCGATGCCGCAGTCGTAGGGGACGTTGAGCGTCTTGTGCGCATCGGTGCCCCAGGAATCGGCGCCCTGCAGCCCGGCGGTCAGGGCGGAGAGCTCGGGGACAGCGGCGGCCCACAATCCGAACGCGCCATCCACATGGACCCAGGCGCCGTGCGCTTTGGCGACGGCGATTGCCGCCAGAAAGGGATCAAAGCCACCGGAATGCAGGTTCCCCGCCTGCAGGCAGACCAGCAGCGGGGCCGGACCGGACCCGCCGGCACCACCCCCCGGTGGACCGCCCGACGCACTACCCGAGGTAGTGGCCCGGTCCAGGGCGCAGTCCAGCTCCGCCGGGTCGATGCGGCCCTGCCGGTCCGCCGGGACGACCGTGGGCCTGCCCAGGCCCAGATACCGCAGGCCGAGGTCGATCGTGTCGTGGCGTTCGCGGCCCACAAAGCAGTGGATCTTCGGCGCACCGGCGAGGCCGTCGGCGTCGAGGTCCCAGCCGGCGTCCGACAGCAGGCGCCACCGTGCCGCGGCCAGTCCGGTGAAGTTCGCCATCGTCGCACCGGTGGCGAAGCCGACGTCGGACTCCGCGGGAAGCCCCAGCAGCTGCAGCAGCCACGCGCCGGCGGCCTCCTCGATGGCCGCCGTCGCCGGAGTGGCGAAGCGCAGTCCGGCGTTCTGGTCCCAGGCGCTGACCAGCCAGTCCGCGGCCAGCGCGGCCGGGAGGGTGCCGCCGATGACCCAGCCGAAGAACCGTCCGGAGGGCATGGCCATCAGCCCGGGTTCGGCCTTGGTGGCCAGGTAGTCAATGACTTCCGCCGCCGGCATGCCAGTTCGGGGCAGCGGGCCGCCGAAGTCGGCGGCGAGGTCCGCTGCGGTAACCCGCGGGCCCACGTGCCGCGTTTCCTGGCTCTCAAGCCACTGGCGTGCGTGCCGGGCCGCGGCCGCCAGTGCATCGCTGTAGCGTTCTTCAGGAGCTGACATAGCTGCATGCTACGCCCGCGGCTTGCGTCCGGGGAGTCCCTCCAGGCGGATGCGCCGGGTGACCCGGCGGCCGCGGCTGCTACGCGAAGCTGTCCTGCCAGATGTCCGAGCCCAGCTTGACGATCAGCGCCCCAACCACGGCGAGGAAGACGACGCGGATGAACTTGTTTCCCTGCTTGACGGCCGTGCGGGCGCCGATGTACCCGCCGGCCATGTTTGCCAGGCCCAGGACCAGTCCGAGCCCCCACAGCACGGCGCCGTGCGGCACAAAGAACAACAAGGCGCCCGCGTTGGTGGCCATGTTCACGATTTTCGCCTTGGCGCTCGCTTCGAGGAAGGCATAACCCATCGCCGAGACGAGCGCGATGATGAGGAAGGACCCGGTGCCGGGGCCGATCAGGCCGTCATAGAAGCCGATCACCCCGCCGATCAGGCACGCCACCACATAGTGCCGGTGCCCCTCGTGGCGCAGCTTGGTCAGCTCGCCCACGCTGGGCCGGAAGGCGGTAAACAGCGCGACGGCGACCAGCGCGGCCACGATGATCGGTTTGAACACGCTCGCCGGGAGGTTCGCCGCGAGCACCGCACCGCCGTAGCTGCCCGCCATCGCGATCACCGCCATGGGCAGCGCGGTGCGCAGATCGGGCCGCACCCGGCGGTAGTACGTAACGGCACTGGTCGTCGTGCCGAAGATTGACCCCATCTTGTTGGTGGCCAGCGCCTGCACCGGGCTGATGCCCGGCACCAGCAGCATCGCCGGCAGCTGGATCAGCCCGCCGCCGCCGACGACGGCGTCGACCCAGCCGGCCGCCAGACCCGCCACGACGATCAGGATGACGGTGCCGAGCTGGATCGACTCGAGTCCGGAGACCACTACCAGGACTGCGCGGCGTCAGCTGTTGCGGACGGCGTCGACCACATAATCGACAGCCTTCTCAACGGCGATGTTTTCGGCGTTGCCGCTGCGGCGGTCCTTGATCTCGACGACCCCGTCCACCAGCCCGCGCCCGACGGCGAGGATGGTCGGCACGCCGACGAGTTCGGCGTCGCCGAACTTCACGCCCGGGGATACCTTCGGGCGGTCGTCGTAGATCACGTCGAGGCCGGCGGCCTCCAGCTCAAGGGACAGCTTCTCCGCGGCGGCGAAGATTTCCTCGCCGCGGCCGACGGCCACCACGTGGACATCGGCCGGGGCGACGGCGCGTGGCCAGATGAGGCCTTTGTCGTCATGGTTGGACTCGGCCAGGGCCGCGACGGCGCGGGTGACACCGACGCCGTAGGAGCCCATCGTGACGACGACCTGCTTGCCGTTCTGGTCCAGGACCTTCAGTTCGAGGGCCTCGGCGTACTTGCGTCCCAGCTGGAAGATGTGGCCCATTTCAATGCCACGGGCGGTTTCCAGCGGGCCGGAGCCGTCGGGAGCCTCGTCGCCGGCGCGCACCTCGGTGCATTCGATGACGCCGTCCCAGCCGAAGTCGCGGCCGGCGACCAGGCCGAAGACGTGCTTGCCGGCCTCGTTGGCGCCGGTGACCCAGGCGGAGCCGCTGACGACGCGCGGATCCACGAGGTAGAGGAGCTTGGCGGCGCCCTCGGTGCCCAGCAGCGGGGCGACCAGGGACAGGCCGGGGCCGAGGTAGCCCTTGACGATGAGGGGCTGCTTCTTGAGGTCTTCCTCGTTGGCGGCCTCGAGGATGATTTCGCCGGCGATCGGCAGGAAGGACCCGATGTTCGCTTCCACGCGCTTGAGGTCGACGCCGCGGTCCCCCGGAACGCCGATAACGACGATCTGGCGTTCGCCGGTCGGCAGGGTGACGGCGAGGACGACGTTCTTGAGGGTGTCAGCGGCAGTCCAGGGGCCGCCGTCGGAATCGGCACGGGGCACCAGGACATTGGCGGCGTCCACGAGCGTGTCGATGGTGGGGGTGTCCGGGGTGTCCCGGACTTCAGCGGCGGGGGCGTTGCTGAAGTCGATGTCCGCCGGGACCACCGTGGTGACGGCCTCGACGTTGGCCGCGTAGCCGCCGGCGGAACGGACGAAGGTGTCCTCGCCGATCTCGGTGGGGTGCAGGAATTCCTCGCTCTTGGAGCCGCCCATGGCGCCGGCCGTGGCTGCGACCGGAATGACCTCGAGGCCGAGGCGCTCGAAGATCTTCAGGTAGGCGCCGCGGTGCGCCGCGTAGCTGGCGTCCAGGCCGGCGTCGTCGACGTCGAAGGAGTAGGAGTCCTTCATGATGAATTCGCGCCCGCGCAGCAGGCCTGCCCGGGGACGTGCCTCGTCGCGGTACTTGTTCTGGATCTGGTAGATGCTCAGCGGCAGGTCCTTGTACGAGGAGTACAGGTCCTTGACCAGCAGGGTGAACATTTCCTCGTGGGTGGGCGCCAGCAGGTAGTCGTTGCCCTTGCGGTCCTTGAGCCGGAAGATGCCCTCGCCGTATTCGGTCCAGCGGTTGGTGACCTCGTAGGGCTCCTTGGGCAGCAGGGCCGGGAAGTGCACTTCCTGGGCGCCGATGGCCGCCATCTCTTCGCGGATGACCGTCTCCACCTTGCGGAGCACGCTCAGCCCCAGCGGAAGCCAGGTGTAGATGCCCGGGGCGGCCCGGCGGATATATCCGGCGCGGACAAGGAGCCGGTGGCTGGCCACTTCGGCGTCGGCGGGGTCTTCACGCAGGGTGCGCAGGAACAGCTTGGAGAGTCGAAGGACCACTGGTTATCTATCCGTTTCTGGGAAAGTGCGGGCAAAACTATAAAACCGGAGAAACCGGCACACGCGTCTAGGTACTAATCTACCGTCAGCCCGGACGCGGAAGAGCCACGCCATAACTGACGGAAGCCCCTGGCCGTCTCCGGCTGGTCATCCTGTCATGGCGTGGCTCAGCGGCCCCAGCACCGCCAAAATACTGGCCGTGAGTTCCGTTGTGTTGCCCTCAAGGGCGTCTGCATCCCCGGCTGCTGCTCCCGGGAAAACACGTGCCCATGCGACACGGCTAGCTCGAACCTATGTGACCCAGAACACTAAAACAAGAGTTCGCATCCAGATATCTTTCCGTTATGCCTGTTAACTGCTGGGGCAGAAGGATGCTGGAGTTAAAAAAGAACAGTGGCGAAAGTCCCTACCTGCCGGAAGCCGACCCGCTCGTAGGTGGCACGGGCCCGCGTGTTGAAACTGTTGACGTAGAGGCTCGTGACCGGGGCGAGTGTCTGGGCGAGATCGACGACGGCGGCCATGTATCCGGCGCTGAGGCCCTTCCCGCGGTACTCCGGGTTCATCCACACCCCCTGGACCTGCGTCACCTCCGGGGTGACCGCACCGAGCTCGGCCTTGAAGACCACCTCGCCCGCGGGGCCCAGATGGACCATGGAGTGCCCTTCCCGGATCAGGCCCTTGACCCGGCGGCTGTAGTACTCCCGGCCGCCGAGGAACGGCGAATAGCCCACTTCCTCTTCGAACATCGCCGCGCACGCGGGCAGGATCCGGTCGAAGTCCGCGAGCTGGCCGAAGCCCAACTGCTGGTTCGGGGGCACGTCGGGCGGCCCGGCAATCGTCATCAGCGGCTGGTCTGCCCGGATCTCATGGGCCGTCTGGCCGAACTGTTCGAGCCCGGCGTACAGGGCCAGGACCGTGTCGGCCGGGCCGAAGATCGAGGCGTACCGGCGCCCGGAGCGGTGCGCGGACGCTGCGACCGCGCCGGCAAGCTCCGGGGCCAGCTGAACCGGCACCAGGTTTGCGCCGGCCCAGCAGGCCCCCAGGAGCGTGCCGCCGTCGAACACGCCGAGGATGCTGGCGCCGCCGGTGGTGGGAGCCGCCGAACCGGACGTTGCCAGATGGGACAGGATGAAGACATTGGCGACGGCGTCCTGCCCCGCCAGATCGACCAGCTGGGCGGTGTCCGACCCCCCCAGGGTCCGGACAGCGACGCCGGGAGCGGCGACAGGAGCGGCGCCGTCCTTACGAGACGCTAACCACGGGGCTACCCTTGACAGCATCTTCGCCATCGGCCTCCCCCATCTCTTCGGCAATACGCATGGCTTCTTCGATCAGTGTCTCAACAATCTGGTTCTCGGGGACAGTCTTGATGACTTCGCCCCGCACAAAGATCTGGCCCTTGCCGTTGCCCGAGGCGACTCCGAGGTCCGCTTCGCGGGCCTCGCCCGGTCCGTTGACGACGCAACCCATGACGGCCACACGCAACGGGATCTCCATGCCTTCCAGGCCGGCCGTGACCTGCTCGGCCAGCGTGTACACGTCCACCTGGGCGCGGCCGCAGGACGGGCAGGAGACGATCTCGAGCTTGCGCGGGCGCAGGTTGAGTGACTGCAGGATCTGGTTGCCGACCTTGATTTCCTCCACCGGCGGGGCGGAGAGGGAAACCCGGATGGTGTCGCCGATGCCGCGGGACAGCAGGGCACCGAAGGCCGTGGCCGACTTGATGGTGCCCTGGAACGCCGGGCCGGCCTCGGTGACGCCGAGGTGCAGGGGCCAGTCGCCCTGCTCCGCGAGCATCTCGTAGGCGGCAACCATGATGACCGGGTCATTGTGCTTGACCGAGATTTTGAAGTCGTGGAAGCCGTGTTCCTCGAACAGCGAGGCTTCCCACACGGCGGATTCCACGAGGGCCTCCGGGGTGGCCTTCCCGTATTTCTTCAGGATTCCGGGCTCCAGCGATCCGGCGTTGATGCCGATCCGGATCGAGGTGCCGTGGTCCTTCGCCGCGCGGGCGATTTCCTTGACCTGGTCATCGAATTTGCGGATGTTGCCGGGGTTCACCCGGACTGCGGCGCAGCCGGCCTCGATCGCGGCGAAAACGTACTTCGGCTGGAAGTGGATGTCCGCGATCACGGGGATCTGGGACTTCCGGGCGATGATGGGCAGCGCTTCGGCGTCGTCCGCGGACGGGCAGGCGACGCGCACAATGTCACAGCCGGAAGCCGTGAGCTCGGCGATCTGCTGGAGGGTGGCGTTGATGTCCGTGGTGGGGGTCGTGGTCATCGACTGCACGCTGATCGGGAAATCGGAGCCGACGCCGACCGAGCCGACCTTGATCTGGCGGGTCTTCCGGCGGGGCGCGAGGACGGGGGGCGGTGCTGACGGCATTCCCAGGCTGACCGAGGTCACATGGACTCCTTGTTTCTAAGTTGGTCTGGCGGGGGACGGTTAGGCCGCGTGGCCGGCCAGGAGACCGGTCAGGGGGGCCCAGGCCGTCGTGCGGGTGCCGGAGATGGCACCGGCCGCGGCGAAGGGGTCCTGCTTGAGGACCTCGTTCAGCGCCTGCTCGTCGGCGGCCTTGAAAATGAGCAGGGCACCGGCGCCGTCACCGTAGGGGCCGCTGGCGAGCAGCGTTCCCTCCTGGGCAAGTCCTGCGGTCCATTCGCGGTGCGCGGGGCGGCTGGCGTTGCGGGCATCGGAGGATTCGGCGTCGTATACGTACTCAACAGCAAAAACAGTCATAGAGATACACTATCGCCCCGGTGGCCAGCTACCCATCCGGGCGCCGTGGCGGGTGGCTTCAGCCGAGGACGAGCACCTTGGCGAGGGCGGCGACGCCGGCCGCCCACAGCAGCGAGGTGAGCGTGCCGATGATGAAACGCTCCGCGGCGACCGGCGTCTCCTTGAGTTCCGCAAAGCGGCCAAGGCCCTTGATCGCGACCACGTAGGCGATGGCGACGGGTTGGCCGGCGAGGATCGCGAGGCAGACCGCCAGTCGCTCGAGCACCCCGATGATCGCGCCGCCGCGCAGGATCCGGACGTTGCTGACTGGGGTGGTCGCGGCGCCCGCGGGGGTGTTGGCGGCGCCGGCCGGGGTGTCGGTGTCCGTTCCGGCTGCGGGGGCGGGGTCAGCCGTGGCCGCGGGATCGACGGTGACATCCGCCGCTGGGTCAATGGCCGGGTCGGCGGCGACGGCGTCCTGCCGGTCGTCGATGGTCCGGGCGAGCCGGAAGACCAGGGCCGTCACGGGCCAGCCGACGAAGCCGGCAATGAGCAGTGCCAGGGTGATCCAGAGAGCGTTCACCGGTCTCCTTCCGTGCTGTCCGGGATGCGGGTATCCGGGTGCTGGGGCCGGCCCGTATCCTGGGCGCGGTCTTTTGACTGCCCGCCGGCGTCGTGATTGCCGGCCTCGTGACTGCCGGCGTCGTGACTGCCGGCCTCGTGACTGCCGGCGTCGTGACTGCCGGCGTCGTGGTTGCCGGCCTCGTGACTGCCGGCGTCGTGGTTGCCGGCCTCGTGACTGCCGGCGTCGTGACTGCCGGTGATCGTCCGGTGGGCGAAGTCCAGCAGCATTTCGGCCGCCGGTCTCGCGGCCCATTCTTCCTGCCAGCCGGAGCGCAGCAGCGCACGGCTCACCGACTGTTCGGTGATTCCCAGTTTTTGGGCGGCGACTTTTTGCGTGCCGTGGGTGCCGGTGTGCCCGTGCTGCACCGAGCGCAGCACATCCACGACCTTCCACTGGGATTCCGTCCGGTCCTGGACCAGCCGTCCGATCAGCCGCAGCACCGCCTCGGCGTTGGCGCAGGCCCGGGCGCCGGCAGATCCCGCGGGAGAGGGCGCGGCCTCCCCCCGGCGCAGGCCTCCGGAGACGATGGCGATGGGCACATGGGCGGACCCTGCCTTGGCCTTGTCGACAGCCGCGCGGGCCGCCACGAACGCCGGCCCGGATCCTTCCCGCGGGCTGGCCGGCAGCGGCAGGTCCACCGCCCCCACTCCGATGCCCACGTACCAGCGGCCACTGCGCAGGGCATGCAGGCCAATCTCCACAACTTCGTCCGGGCGCTCCACGACGCCCTGGACTTCATCGCCCACGGAACGTTCGAAGCGCCCGGCGGTCGACAGCCCGGCCAGCTCCGACAGGAGGCCGGGAACACGGTCGACGTCGGCGCTGCTGCCGCGCTGGTCGATGGTCATCACGTACATAGACCCACACTAAAGGGCTGATCTTTGAGAATCAATCATTTTCAACTGATTACTCAAAATAAGTCGAAATAGGCTGATAAGAGACAAACAGTCCAATCCGGTTAATCGACCCGATGGGGCCGCACCGGGCTGGACCGGAGTCACCGCTGGCTGGCTGGCTGGCTGGCTGGCTGGCTGGCTTGGCGGCTTGGCGGCTCTGGGCGCACTTAGCTGGCAGGGCATCTGGCGCCGTCCGGGGGCACTTTGCGACCAAAAGCCGGGCGCCGTCTTCCATTTCGACGCCGGACCGCGCCAAAGTGCCCCCTGAGCGCAGGGCACGGCGGGGTTGAAGCGCAAAGCCAGCCCGGAAGGCCGGACCGCGGTGGCTAACCAGCCGCCCGCGCTGGGAGCGCACCTGGCGCCGCCCGGGGGCACTTTGACACAAAAAGCCGGACGCCGTTGTCCATTTCGACGCCGGACCGCGCCAAAGTGCCCCCTGACCGCAGGGTGAAGCCCGCTGCAGGCAATGCAGTCCCGAGACGCCAGCCCAGACAGCCAGCTCATCCCCGCGTCGATCCGGGAATCACGTCGCGGTTGACAGGCCCACCGCGCCGGTCCAGTCTGGGGCACATCAGCCAGGACGCCAGGGAGGTGACAGGGTGACGACACCAGCGGAAGCAGCGTTCATGACCTTCGGCCTCGGTTCCCAGGCCGTGCTCGCCGCATTCTTCGCTGCCCGGCGCTGGCGTCCCCGGCTCGCGGATCGCTCCGGCTGGCTGGCCTACGCCGTCGCAGGGCTGGGACTCCCCCTCGGCCTCTGGTTCCTCGCCGGAGGTCAGTCCTGGCGGCTGTTTGTGGGTCCGCTCCTGCTCGGCGTCTGGGCGCTCTTTGGCAGCTATCTGGATCTCTGGCGCCGGGTGGAATGGCGTTCACCCCCCAAACCTGGAGTGCTGATCCCCTACGTCATCCTGTACTTCTGGGCACAGATGTTCCTGTGGTGGCCGCTCTGGGACCTCCAGCGATCCACGTGGGCCGTCTTCCTCGTCCTATTTTCTGTCAATACCTTCCTGAACCTCACGGGACACTTCCGCAGGCCAGAAGGCCGCCGGGCCGGCCGGGTCAGCCGAAGAGGTTGACCGGCTTGACGATGTCCGCGTAGATCAGCAGGGCGCCCATACCCATCAGCAGCACCGCCACCACGTAGGTGACCGGGAGCAGCTTGGCGATGTCGAACGCGCCGGGGTCCGGGCGGCCGAAGAGCTTGGCGATCCGGCGGCGGGCACCTTCGTAGAGCGCTCCGGCCACATGGCCGCCGTCGAGCGGCAGCAGCGGGATGAGGTTGAAGACGGCCAGGGCGAAGTTGAGTCCGGCCAGCAGCCCCACCAGGGTGGCCACCCGGGACTGCATCGGAACCTGCTCCATCGCGGCGACCTCGCCGGCCACCCGCCCCACCCCGACCACGCTGATGGGTCCGTTGGGGTCGCGGGGCTCTTCGCTGAAGGCCGCCTTCGCGACCCCTGCCACGCGCGCCGGGAGGTTCAGGACGACGCCGGCGATCTGCTTGATGTTCTCGCCCGCCATCGGCAGAACCGTCGACGCCGGCTGCTGCACGAGCGCAGTCTGCGCGCCGATGCCCAGGAAGCCGACGTCCTGGTACTGGAGGGTTCCGTCGGCGCTCTTGGCCTGCCGGCCGTCGTCGCCGACCACGGGACGTGAGGAAAGGACCGGTGTGACGGTGGTGGTGACCGGGGCGCCGTCGCGCTCCACCGTGATGCTGACCTGCCGGCCCGCGGACGCGCGGATCCAGGCGGTGAGTTCGTCCCAGCTGGTCACGGCTTTGCCGTCGAAGGAGGTGATGACGTCGTTGGGCAGCAGGCCCGCGGCGGCGGCCGGGGTCAGCTTGCAGTCGGCCGAGTCCGGGTTCACCGTTTCGCCGGCCTTGACCTGGCATTTGGAGACGTCGGCGATGGTGGTGGTCTGGGCGGCAATGCCGAAGCCCATCAGCAGCACGGCCGTCAGTCCGAGCCCGATGAGCATGTTCATGGCCGGGCCGCCGAGCATAATGATGATCTTCTTCCAGACCGGCAGCTTGTAGAAGACGCGGTTCCCGTCCTCGGGGCCGACTTCCTCGTGGGCCAGGGAGCGGGCGTCCGAGGCGAGGGACTGGAACATGCCGGTGCTGGAGGGACGCACCGTGCCGTCCTCCTTGTTCGGCGGGTACATGCCGATCATGGAGACGAAGCCGCCCAGCGGGATGGCCTTGAAGCCGTATTCGGTCTCGCCCTTCTTGCGGGACCATACCGTGGGCCCGAAGCCGATCATGTACTTGGTGACGCGGACCTTGAAGAGCTTGGCCGGCAGCAGGTGGCCCACCTCATGGAGGGCAATGGACACGGCGATGCCGATCGCCACAAAGACGACACCGAGGATAAAGAGGACGACGGGGCTCATGCTTCGATCTGCTGCTTCCTAGACGCTTTTGACGGCTAAACGTTCGTGGGTGCGGGCGCGTGCCCATTGTTCAGCATCCAGCACGGACTCCACTGTCAGCCCGGAGGATCCTGTGTGTTCGCTGAGGACTGCTTCGATGGTATCGACGATGTCGGTAAACCGGATCCGGCCGGCATGGAACGCCATTACGGCCTCCTCGTTTGCGGCATTGAACACAGCCGGGTAGGTGCTCCCCTGTCGGGCGGCATCCTTCGCCAGCCCGACGGCGGGGAACGCCGCCGTGTCCAGCGGCTCGAACGTCCAGCTGGTGGCCTGGGTCCAGTCGCACGGCTGGGACGCCTTCGCGACGCGGTCCGGCCAGCCGAGGCCCAGGGCGATGGGCAGGCGCATGTCCGGCGGTGAGGCCTGGGCGATCGTGGAGCCGTCGATGAACTGGACCATCGAGTGGACCACGGACTGCGGGTGGACCACGACGTCGATCTTCTCCAGCGGGATGTCGAAGAGCAGGTGCGCCTCGATCACTTCCAGGCCCTTGTTGACCAGGCTGGCGGAGTTGGTGGTGACCATGAGGCCCATGTCCCAGGTGGGGTGGGCCAGGGCGTCCTGCGGGGACACATGGTGCAGCTCGTCCCGGGTCATGCCGCGGAAGGGGCCGCCGGACGCCGTGAGGATCAGCCGGTCCACCTCGGCCGCGGTGCCGGAGCGCAGGCACTGGGCGATGGCGGAGTGTTCGGAGTCGACCGGGACGATCTGGCCTTCCCGGGCCGCAGCCTTGACCAGGGCGCCGCCGACAATCAGGGATTCCTTGTTGGCCAGGGCCAGGGTGGCGCCGGATTTGAGCGCGGCCAGGGTGGGTGCGAGCCCGATGGAGCCGGTGATGCCGTTGAGGACCACATCGGCCTCGATCTCCGCGATCCGGGTGGAGGCCTCGGGCCCGGTGATGATTTCGGGACGGTAGCCGGTGACGCCGGCCGCCCCGGCGGCGTCGTCGATCAGCGCCTGAAGGGTTTTCGCGTCGCCGGTCGCGGCGCCGATGGCCCGGGCCCGGGTGTGGACGGCCTGCCGGGCGAGGAGTTCGAGGTTGCCGCCGCCGGCGCTGAGCGCCACGACCTCGAAGAGATGCGGGGCGCCGTCGACGACGTCAATCGCCTGTGTGCCGATGGAACCGGTGGACCCGAGGAGGACGATCTTGCGCGGCTGCATGCTTCAAGTATCCCGCACCCTGTTCGGTGCTCGGGTTCCCCGCACGCTGCCCGTCCCGGCCATCCGGGGGCACATTGCGCCCGGACACGCCTTGGGATGGCCGGAAAGCCATTGTTGCCGCCTCAAAGCCGCCCCGGACGGACGCCGGACCGGCTACGGATGGGGCCACGCATTGACGCCACGAACCGCGGGCGTAACGTGGGGATCGTGGAGTGGACGGCCTGGTTTGACGCGCCGGAGTACGAGTTCGCCCGGCAGGTGCTGCAGCGCGGCGTCGCCACGGTCTACTTCGTGGCGTTCCTGTCCTCGCTGAACCAGTTTCCGGCCCTCCTCGGCGAGCGCGGGCTGTTGCCGGTGCCGGATTTCCTGGCGCGTTCCAGCCGCATGCGCAGGCCCACCCTGTTCAGCTGGCACTACTCTGACCGGCTGCTGCGGGCCGTCTGCTGGGGCGGGTTGGGGATTTCGGCGACCATCGTTGTCGGTCTGCCGCAGCTGGGCCCGCCGTGGGTTCCCCTGCTGGCGTTCCTGGCGCTGTGGCTGCTGTACATGTCGATCGTCAACGTGGGGCAGACGTTCTACGGCTTCGGCTGGGAGATGCTGCTGCTGGAGGCTGGCTTCATTGTGGCCTTCCTCGGCTCCGACCAGACTCCCCCGCCGCGGACCATCCTGATCCTGCTGGCGTGGCTGGTGTTCCGCCTGGAGTTCGGCGCCGGCATGATCAAGATCCGCGGCGGCCGGGAGTGGCGTGACCTGACAGCCCTGTACTACCACCACGAGACCCAACCGATGCCCGGGCCGCTCAGCCGGCAGGCGCATTTGCTGCCCAAGCTGTGGCACCGGATGGAGGTGCTGGGCAACCATTTCGCGCAGCTGGTGGTGCCGTTCTTCCTTTTCGCCCCGCAGCCGCTGGCCAGTGTGGCCGCGGGAATCATCATCTTCACGCAGCTGTGGCTGGTGGCGAGCGGGAACTTCGCCTGGCTCAACTGGATGGCCATCCTGCTCGCCTTCGCCGCAGTGAGCGATCCGGTGGCGCATGCGCTCATCCCGGCGATCCCGCTCGACTGGCACGCCGCGGCTCCCGCGGCGGCCGCGGGTGCCGCAGGAGCAGCGGCTGGTGCGGCAACCGGGAGCCAGGCGCCGGTCGCGTGGCTCGTGGTGGTCCTGCTAGCCACGGTGCTGCTGGTGGTGCTCAGCTACCGGCCAATCGAGAACCTGCTCTCCCACTACCAGCTGATGAACGCCGCCTTCAACCGCTGGCAGCTGGGGAACACCTACGGCGCGTTTGGCACGGTCACCAAGCAGCGGATCGAAATCGTGGTGGAAGGCACCCTCGCCGCGGAGCCCGACGATACTGCGGACTGGCGGGAATACGGCTTCCGCGGCAAGCCCGGTGAGGTCCGCCGGATTCCGCGCCAGTGGGCGCCCTACCACCTGCGCCTGGACTGGCTGATGTGGTTCCTGCCGCTGCGCACCGTGCACGAGCAGTGGTTTTACGCCTTCCTGGCCAAGCTGCTGGAGGCCGACCGCACCACCCTGCGCCTGTTGCGGCATGATCCGTTCGACGGCGCCCGGCCCCGCTGGGTGCGGGCCAGCAGCTACCTGTACCGTTTCGCCACCCGGGAGGAATTCCGTGCCACCGGCCAGCGCTGGATCCGGATGCTGCTGAACGAGTCCATTCCACCCCTGTCCCTGCCGCCTGGGGGCTGAGACTGCAGGCCCGGCGGCGTCGCACCTGGCCCCGGAACCCGCCGGGCGCCGCGCCGGCACCCCTGGCCCAGGAACCCGCCCGGCGCCGCGCCGGCACCCCTCTGACGCGAATGGCCGGAATGGAGTTTTCCTTCCGGCCATTCGCGTCCGGCGTCCGGCCTAGACGGACAGCTCCTCCTTCACGGGCGCGGCCTCCAGCGCGCTCTGGCGGCGGCGAAGCCACCAGGAGCCCACGAAGATCAGTGCCATTGAGGCGTACACAACCACCGCGAACGGCGAGGAGAACAGTGCCGTGGGATCGTTCTGCGACAGCTGCAGCGAGCGCCGCAGCTGCACTTCGAACATCGGCCCAAGGATCATCGCCACGACCATCGGCGCCACGGGATAGCCGTAGCGGCGCATGAAGTAGCCCAGGATTCCGACCACCAGCAGGATGCCGACGTCGGCCGCGGCAAAGTTCACCGAGAAGGCGCCCAGCGCCGCGAAGACGAGGATGCCTGAGTACAGGTACGGCCGCGGGATCTGCAGGATCTTCACCCACAGGCCGACCAGGGGCAGATTGAGCACCAGCAGCATCAGGTTGCCCACGTACAGCGACGCGATCAGGGTCCACACCAGCGCCCCCTGGTTCTCGAAGAGCAGGGGCCCGGGCTGGATCTGGTAGCGCTGGAACGCGGTGAGCATCATGGCCGCAGTCGCCGTCGTCGGAATTCCGAGCGTCAGCAGCGGGACCAGGACACCGGCCGCCGCGGCGTTGTTCGCCGCCTCCGGACCGGCCACGCCCTCGATGGCGCCCTTGCCGAACTGTGCTTTGTTCGGGCCCTTGGCCAGTTTCCGCTCCGCGGCGTAGGACAGGAACGTGGACACGTCCGCGCCGCCCGCCGGCACCGTGCCGATGGGGAATCCGATGAATGTGCCCCGCAGCCACGGCTTCCAGGACCGTTTCCAGTCCTCCTTGGACAGCCAGGCGTTCTTGCCCTTGCTGACCGGGATGACTTCGACCGGACCGTGCCGCAGCTTCGACGCCACGTACAGGGCCTCACCGAGGGCGAAGAGGCCGACGGCCACGAGCACCATGTCGATGCCGTCCACCAGTGTGGGGTTGTCGAAGGTGAAACGCTGTTGCGCGGTGCTGTCGTCGATGCCGATCATGCCGATGAACAGCCCCAGTGCCAGCGAGGCGAGGCCGCGCAGCACGGAGGCGCCCAGCAGTGCCCCGACGGTGAGGAACGCCACCACCATGAGGGCCACGTAGTCCACAGGTCCCAGTCCCACGGCCAGTTCCGCGACGACGGGAGCCAGGAACGTCAGCAGCACCGTCGCGATGGTGCCGGCGACGAACGAGCCGATTGCCGCCGTCGCGAGTGCGGCCGCGCCCCGGCCCGCTTTGGCCATCTTGTTGCCCTCGAGCGCGGTGACGATCGAGGACGACTCGCCCGGCGTGTTGAGCAGGATGGAGGTGGTGGAACCGCCGTACATGCCGCCGTAATAGATGCCGGCAAACACGATCAGGGCGGCCGCGGGATCCAGCGAATAGGTGATCGGCATCAGCAGCGCGACGGTCATCGCCGGACCGATGCCGGGCAGCACACCGACGGCGGTACCGACGAAAACCCCGCCCAGGGCGTACAGCAGATAGACCGGCTGCAGCGCCGTCGAGAAGCCTTCGAGGAGCATCGTGAAGCTATCCATGGAGGAACGGCACCCCCTCAAGCAGGGGACCCGGGGGCAGGGACACGCCCAGCAGCCCGCCGAAGACGTACTGCAGCACGAGCGCCAGCAGCACGGAAATGATGACCGCCTTCCAGAGCGGCCTGGCCTCGAGGGTCCACGCGGCTCCGCTAAAAAGCACAGCCGCGGCAACGGGCCAGCCGGCCGGCTCGATCAGGAAGATGTGCAGCACCACGAAGCCGACGAGTTTCGCCAGCGCAAGCCAGTCGGTCTTGGCCGTGACATCGAGGTCCTCGCTTTCCTCGGCATGGCCCACCTTGCCACGGAAGACCTGGGCGACGATGCCGGTGCCCACGAGGACCAGCATGCTGCACACGATGTAGGGGAAGGCCCGCGGGCCGATGCCGGTCTCCGACGGCGGGATCGGGATGGACCCCGCCGCCAGGAGGCCTGCCGCGCCCACGCTCACGAACACCAGGGCGAAGAGGATCTCCCCCGTGGGCCGCTTGGCGGGCGTGCTTACTTGGACGGACATTGTTACTTGACCAGGCCGATCTCAGTGAGCGTGGTCTTGACCTTGGCGATGTCCTCGGTCAGGAAGGTCTTGAAGCCGTCGCCGGAGAGGAAGGCGTCGTCCCAGTTGTTCTTGGCCAGGGTGGCCTTCCAGGCCTCGGAGTCGTGCAGCTTGGTGACGACGTCGGTCAGCTTCGCCTTCTGCGCGTCGTCGATGGAACCCGGCGCCACGACGCCGCGCCAGTTGGTGAGCACAACGTCGATTCCCTGGTCCTTGAGCGGCTTGACGCCGGGCAGCGCCGGAGCCTCGGACTTGCCGGAGACGGCGAGCGCCCGGACCTTGCCGGCTTTGACCTGTTCGGCGTACTCGCCCACACCGGATATGCCGGCCTGGACCTTGTTGCCGAGCAGTGCGGCGATCGATTCGCCGCCGCCGGAATAGCCGATGTAGTTCAGTTTGTCGGATTCGACGCCCTGGGATTTCAGGATCTGGCCGGCCAGGATGTGGTCCGCACCGCCTGCTGAACCGCCGGTGATCGCGACGCCCTTGCCGTTGGCCTTGATGTCATCCACGAGGTCCTGGACGGTCTGGTATTTGGACGACGCCGGGACCACCAGGACCAGCGGCTCTTCGGTCAGGCGCGCAATG
This sequence comes from Arthrobacter sp. PsM3, assembly GCF_030433895.1. GTDB lineage: Bacteria > Actinomycetota > Actinomycetes > Actinomycetales > Micrococcaceae > Arthrobacter. The sequence continues at coordinate 48,885 of NZ_JARUXE010000021.1, forward strand.
GGGGTGGTGTCCTCCAGCCGGGTCTTGGCGGCATTGGTTTCCACAGCGCCCACCATGACGTAACCCATCACCATGAGCGTGTTGGCGTCCTTTTCGGTGGCCAGCTTGGCCAGTCCGTTGGTGCCGCCGCCGCCGCCGATGTTACTGACCTGGGCCGAGGTGACGAACTTGTTGGTTTGCAGGTCCTGCTGCATCGCACGGCCGGTCTGGTCCCAGCCGCCTCCCGGGTTGGCCGGAACAATAATGCTCAGCTTCTTGATCGGATCAGCAGCTGCGCTCTGGCCCGCCGCTGCGCCGCTTGCGCCGCCCGCACACGCCGACAAGGCGAGAACGACGCCGGCCGCCCCGGCTGCGAGGGCAGCCCTGCGGGTGTAGCTGGGTCGCGTGAAGTTGGAGGGGGAAGTCATGGTTGCTCCTTATATGAATGTGACGCACGTCATCGGAATCACTTCCCAGAGACTAGGAGCGGCCGGACACGGGGACCAGAATTTGGCCGTAGAGGTAGTAGTGGTCATATTGGTCACGGCCCCGGGCCCTGGTTTGGGCCGCGGGGCGGCAGGCGGGATGGGAAACTTGTGACATGGTTCACAGGATTCCCTTACGCTTCCAGCTGGTCGCGCTGCAGCTTGGCATTGTGCTGGCTGTGCTGACGGCGGTGGGGGCCGTGACCATCCGGATGCAGGAGCAGCAGCTCAGGGAGGCCTACAAGGGACGGCTGATCGGAGTGGCCGAGAGCGTGGCCCGGCTGCCGTCGGTGGTCAATGCCTTCGGGACACCGCAACCGGCCCAGACCATCCAGCCCATCGCCGAAGTCATCCGGCAGGCCTCCAATGTCACCTACGTCGTGGTGACGGACCGCCACGGGGTCCGCCAGTCCCACCCGAACCCGGCGGAAATCGGCCGGCCAGTCTCCACCGATCCCTCGGTGCCGCTTTCCGGTGAAATTTACGTCGGAACCCAGACAGGGACCCTGGGCGAATCCTGGCGGGTCAAGGTTCCCATCTTCGACGGCGCCGGCACCGTGATCGGCTCGGCCTCCGTGGGCGTGCTGGAAAGCACCCTGGCCCAGGACCTCTACGAGGACTTGCCGCAGCTGTTCGGCTGGCTCCTCGGGGCAGCAGTACTGGGATCACTGGGGGCGATGTACATCTCGAAGCTCGTCTGGCGGCGGATCTACAAGCTGGAACCGGAGGATATCGCGGCCCTGCTCGAGACCCGCGACGCGATGCTGCACGGCCTCGGCGAGGGGCTCGTCGCCGTCGACGCCGAGGGGAAGGTGGCCCTCGTCAACGACGAAGCCCGCCGGCTGCTGGGCGTGGACGAGGGGATCACCGGAAAGCCTGCCAGCGAATGCCTGGAACCCGGGATCCGACGCATGCTCGCCGCCGGTACCGCCACAGAGGAGCTGGTGCTGTCCGGGGAACGGATCCTGCTGGGCAAGGTCAACGCCGCGACGGTGGACGGCCGGGAGGTGGGCAAGGTCCTCATCCTTCGCGACCGTACCGAGCTCCACACGATCCTCCGCGACCGGGACGGCGCCTTGGACGTGACGCAGGCACTGCGGGCCCAGGCCCACGAATTCGCGAACAAGCTGCACGTGATTTCAGGTCTCTTGGAGCTGGGTGAGCAGGGCAAGGCCGTGGAGTACCTGGGCCGAAGCCACACTGACGCCGCCTTTGTGAACCGCCCGCTGGCCGCTGGAATCACCGACCACGACGTCCGGGCGCTGCTGATTGCCAAGTCAACGGTCTGTGCCGAGCGCGGCGTGGAGATCCTGGTGAGCCCGGACTCAGCGTGCACCCCGGATGGCACCGGAGACGTCATCACCGTCCTCGGGAACCTGATCGACAACGCGGTGGACGCCGCCGGCTATGACAGCACCGTCGCCGTGCGGCTTGATGAGGCTCCCGACGGCGAGCGCACCATCACGGTCGAGGACGACGGGGCTGGTGTCCCTGAGCAGCAACGGGCCGCCGTGTTCGAACCCGGCGTCACCACGAAGCAGGCCAAGGGGATCAATAGCCGCGGCTTCGGGCTGGCGCTGGTCCAGCGCGTGGCCCGCCGCCGGGGCGGCGGGGCGTCAGTCTCACCCTCCGCGCTGGGCGGCGCCTGCTTCACCGTAGTTCTGAAGACAAAAGAGGCGGAACTTCAAAAACTATGAACCCCATACGCACCCTCATCATTGACGATGACGTGGCAGTGGCCGGGATCCACCACGGGTTCCTGCTGGCCCGCGGCGGCTTCGACGTCGTCAGCCTGGCCCACACCGGGCAGCAGGGCCTCGATCTGGCGGCGGAGCTGCGGCCGGAACTGGTCCTGCTGGACATCCACCTTCCGGACATGTCCGGCCTGGACGTGCTCCGGAAGCTCCGCGGCCGCCAGCAGGCCCTTGACGTCCTGGTCATCACGGCGTCGAGGGAGCTGGACACGGTCCGCGGCGCGATGGCAGGCGGAGTGCTGCATTACCTGGTCAAGCCCTTTACGTCCCAGGCCCTGAACGAACGGCTGGACGAGTACCTGTTGCTTCGCCGCGAACTCGCCGCGGGCGGGGCGGCCGGAGCGCTGGACCAGGACAGCATTGACCGTCTCGTGGCGCCGTCCCGCCGGGCCGCAGTTGCCGATCCCGCGGCTGGGTCTCTGGCGGGGCCACCGGCCAGGCTGCCGAAAGGGCTGTCCCGGCCCACGCTGGATGCCGTCATCGAAGCGCTCAAGTCAAGCCCTGAAGACGTCTCGGCGGCCGGAATGGCGCTTCAGCTCGGACTCTCGCGGGTCAGCGCCCGGCGCTACCTCGAGTATCTGGTCATCCACGGCTTCGCCAGGCTCACGCCCCGCTACGGTGCCGCAGGCCGGCCGGAGAACCGGTATCTGTGGAAGCGTTGAGCATGTCCAATTTTTCAGGGGCGCACGGAGCATGCCCATTCGTCGCGGGCGAGCGCCGGGAGGGTCGCTCGCCTTGAGGCACCCATCTGACGCAAACGGCCGCTACGGGACCCGCCAAAGCGGCCATTCGTAACGAATCGGCGCAGTTCATCCCTTCAGGACGTCCCCATCCGAGGTTAGGGAGCACCCATCTGACGCCAATGGCCGCTACCGCGCACCCATCTGACGCCAACGGCCGCTATGGGACCCGCCAAAGCGGCCATTCGTGACGGACCGACGTGTTCCAGACCTGCAGAGGTTAGTGCCCCGCGCGGCGCAGCGTGGATTCGGCGTGCTTGAGGATGGGCCCGTCGATCATTTTGCCCTGGTACTGGAAGACGCCCGACCCGGCAGCAGCGGCGGCGGCCAGGAGCTCCCTGGCCGCGGCGACGTCCGAATCGGCAGGCGCATACGCCCCACGGACCACAGCCACCTGGTTCGGGTGGATGCAGGCCTTGGAGCCAAAACCTGAGGCGACGGCGTCGCGCGACTCAGCGGCCAGCCCGTCCAGGTCCGGGATGTTGACGTAGACCGAGTCGATGGCTTCCTTGCCGAAGGCTCCGGCCGCGAGCAGCACCGTGGAGCGCGCGTGCAGCGCCACCGCACGGTAGGCGCCGTCGTCGGTCCTGCTGGAGGTGCCGCCGAGGGAGGCCAGCAGGTCCTCGGCGCCCCACATCAGCCCGACCACGTTGGGTTCGGCCGCGATCTCGGCGGCGTTCACGATCCCCAACGCCGTTTCGCAAAGCGCGATCACACTGTAGCCCTCAAGCTCCCGGAGCTGGGCGGCGCTTTCCGCCTTGGCCAGCATGACGTGCCGGTACGGGGTGTGCTTGAGGCAATGCAGGTCCTTTTCGTGCTCCTCCGTGCCGGCCGGGTTGATCCGGACAATGGTGCGGCTCGGGTCGAGTTCGGGGACGTCGCCGGTGGCGCCGAGCTGGGCGAGGATCGCACCGCGGGCGCGTTGCTTGTCCGCCGGCGCGACGGCGTCCTCGAGGTCCACGATCACGGCGTCGGAGCGCTCGGCCGCCTTCTGGTAGCGCTCGGGGCGGTCGGCGGGGCAAAACAGCAGGGCAGGGCCCATCAGGAAGCTCATGTCTCTATTCTGTCCTTTTGCGTCCGTTCGTGCCGGACAGTTCTTGACCGCTGCGCAGAGTTTTCCTGCTGCGCGGCGGTGTGTGCTTCCCGTGTCCACATCAGGCAGCTGCGGGTGGCGAGGGCGACCACCTCGCCGTTTTGGTTTCGGCCGGTGTGTTTCATGGTCACAATCCCCTGCCCGGGCCGGGAGGAGGACAGCCGCTTCCCGGTCACGACTGTCTCCGTGTACAAGGTGTCGCCGTGGTACATCGGGTGCGGGAAGGACACCTCCGTGAGCCCCAGCTGCGCGATGATGGTGCCCTGGGTCAACTGGGGAACGGACTGCCCCACCACGGTGGCCAGGGTGAACATGGAGTTCACCAGGCGCTGGCCGAACGGCTGCTCAGCACTCCAGGCGGCATCAAGGTGCAGCGCCTGGGTGTTCATGGTCATGGTGGTGAAGAGGACGTTGTCAGCCTCGGTGACGGTCCGGCCGGGCCGGTGCGCGTACACCACGTCCTCCTCGAGCTCGTCGAAGTACATTCCGCGCTGTTCGATGACGCGGGGTCCGCCGACAGGGGGTTCGGTCACATGCTGGGGGTTCGCCGTCATACTGTCAGTTCCTGGTCTTCCTCGAAGAGTTCGACGCCGGTGGCCGCGGCCACGTCCTCCACCGTCACGTTGGGGGCGAGCTCCCGCAGGACCAGCCGGGAGGTGCCGTCGTCGGTCACGACGTCGATGACCGCGAGGTCAGTGATGATGCGGTCCACGCACGCCTTGCCGGTCAGGGGCAGTGTGCACTGCTGCACGATCTTGGGCCGGCCGTTCCGGTCCACGTGCTCCATCATCACGATCACCTTTTTCGCGCCGAACACCAGGTCCATGGCGCCGCCCATGCCTTTGACCATTTTGCCCGGGATCATCCAGTTGGCCAGGTCACCGTTCTGGGCCACTTCCATGGCGCCGAGCACAGCCACATCCACATGCCCGCCGCGGATCATGCCAAAGGACGTGGCGGAGTCGAAGAACGCTGCGCCCTTGTTGACCGTCACGGTCTCCTTGCCGGCGTTGATCAGGTCCGGATCGACGTCGTCCTCCCCCGGGTACGGCCCGACGCCGAGGATGCCGTTCTCGGAATGCAGCACCACCTCGACGCCGGCGGGGATGTAGTTCGGGATCAGGGTAGGCATTCCGATGCCGAGGTTGACGTACTGTCCGTTGCGCAGTTCCTGCGCCACCCGGGCGGCCAGTTCGTTCCGCGTCCAGCCCTTGCTCTCCACTCCGGCAGGGTGCTCGACGGCGGCCGGCCGGTATTCGTGGCGGACCGCTTCGGGGCGGGGCGGGGCACCCTGCAGGCTGTTGGATTCCATGTCCTAGGCTCCTGACTGGTCTGTTGCAGTGGTGGAGGTTGCTGTGGCGGGGGCTGCAGTGCCGGCGGCGGGCACGGCGGCCAGTGCCACCGTCCGCTTCTCGATCCGTTTCTCGACGCCGGGCGCGAGCACCACACGCTGGACGAAGATGCCGGGAATGTGGACGTGTTCGGGGTCCAGTTCCCCCGGCTCCACGAGTTCCTCGACCTCGGCGATGGTGATCTTCCCGGCCATGGCGCAGAGCGGGTTGAAGTTCATCGCGGTGGCGTGGAAGACGAGGTTGCCGTGGCGGTCGCCCTTCCAGGCGTGCACGAGCCCGAAGTCGGGGGTCAGCGACTCCTCGAGGACGTAGTCGGCGCCGTTGAAGCTGCGCACCTCCTTCGCCGCAGAGGCGATCGCGACGTTGCCGCCGGCGTCGTACTTCTGCGGCAGGCCGCCGTCGGACACCTGGGTGCCGACGCCGGCCGGGGTGTAGAAGGCGGGGATGCCGGCCCCGCCCGCGCGCAGTTTCTCGGCCAGCGTGCCTTGCGGGGTGAGCACCACCTCGAGTTCACCGGCGAGGTACTGCCGCGCAAATTCCTTGTTCTCCCCCACGTAGGAGCTGATGGTGCGCCGGATCCGGCCGTCCTTCAGCAGGATCCCGAGCCCCCAGTCGTCGACTCCGCAGTTGTTGCTCACGGTCTCCAGGTTTGTGGCGCCGCTCTGGTGCAGGGCATCGATCAGGGCCACCGGAATGCCGCAGAGCCCGAACCCGCCGACGGCGAGGGAGGCGCCGTCGTGGATGTCCGCGACGGCTTCGGCGGCGCCGGCAACAACTTTGTTAATCATCGTTGATCCTTCTCTCGACGGTTGCGGCCAGCGGGCCGGTCAGAGCCCCAGTTCGCGGGCGATCAGCATCAGCTGGACCTCCGTGGTGCCCTCGCCGACTTCAAGGATCTTGGAGTCGCGGTAGTGGCGTGCCACGGTGAATTCGTTGATGAAGCCATAGCCGCCGAACACCTGGGTGGCGTCCCGCGCGTTGTCCATGGCTGCCTCGCCTGCGACCATCTTAGCGATGGCCGCCTGCGTCTTGAACGGCTTGCCGGCGAGCATCCTGGCGGCCGCATCGTAGTAGGCCAGACGGGCGGTGTGGGCGCGTGCTTCCATCCGGGCGATCTTGAACGCGATGGCCTGGTACTTGCCGATGTTCTGCCCGAATGCGCTGCGTTCCTTGGCGTATTTCACCGACTGGTCCACGCAGCCCTGGGCGGCGCCGACGGCCAGGGCCGCGATCGCGATCCGGCCCTCATCGAGGATGGAGAGGAAGTTGGCATAGCCGCGCCCCTCGGTGCCGAGCAGGTTTTCCTCGGGGACGTGGACGTTGTTGAGCGTCAGCGGGTGGGTGTCCGAGGCGTTCCAGCCGACCTTGTTGTAGGCCTTTTCGGCTTTGAAGCCGGGGGTGTCGGTGGGCACCAGGATGGTGGAGATTTCCTTCTTGATGCTGCCGTCCGGGCGTTCCTGCTGGCCGGTCACCGCGGTGACGGTGACCAGGCGGGTGATGTCCGTGCCGGAGTTGGTGATGAATTCCTTGTTGCCGTTGATGACCCATTCCCCGCCGCCGCGCTTCGCGGTGGTCTTGGTGCCCCCGGCGTCGGAGCCGGCTTCCGGCTCGGTCAGGCCGAAGCCGGCGAGCGCCTTGCCGGAGGCCAGCAGCGGAAGCCACTCCTCCTTCTGGGCAGCGGTGCCGAAACGGTGGATCGGCATGGCGCCGAGGGAGACGCCGGCTTCCAGGGTGATCGCGACGGACTGGTCCACGCGGCCGAGCTGTTCCAGCGCCAGGGCGAGGGCGAAGTAGTCGCCGCCCATGCCTCCGAATTCCTCCGGGAAAGGCAGGCCGAAGAGGCCCATGTCCGCCATCTGCGAGACGATCTCGTAGGGGAAGCTGTGCTCCTCGTCGTGCTTGGCGGAGACGGGGGCCACCACCTGGTCGGCGAATTCGCGGACGGTGTCGCTGAGGTCCTGGTAATCCTCGCTGAGTTCAAAATCTGGCATGGGGACTCCTTTGTCGGTACTGCTGTCTGGGCTGTTGTCGGTACTGCTGTGTCTAAGAACTGGTTGTGGTCTGTCGTGCTGAAGCTGGGGTGGCTAGTCCGCCGCGCCCATGGCGATGACGGCTTCTTCGATGGTGTCCTCGGCTTTCGAGGGCGCGGGCGGGTGGATGGTCGCAACGACCTGTTCGGCCTTGACGAGGTCTCCGGACGCGATGCTGATGTGCACGGTCCCGTATAGCGGCGCCACGAGCTGGTGTTCCATCTTCATGGCCTCCACGGAGAGCAGCACCTGCCCGGCCTTCACCGTGTCCCCGTTGCTGACGGAAACTGACACCACGGTGCCGGGCATGGGCGAGCGCACGGCCGGGTCCGCGGCGCCCTCCTCGCGTTCGATGGCGGCCAGCACCCGGGCCAGCTTCGCTTCACGGTCGAGGGGATCGAGCCGGCAGGACCAGCCCCCGTTGCCGACATGGACGTACTGCGGGTTCCCCTCCGGCGGATAGTCCTCCCAGACGGCGCCCTGCGCGAACCGCTGTTCCTGGCCGTCGATCTCCAGGAACACGTTGTCGGGGCCAAGCCCGATCACCTCGACCAGATGCTCCGGACCACCGTTGACCCTGACACGGGCGTGCCCGAGATCCACGTTGCTCAGCCAGGTGACGGCCACGGTGGCGATCCCGCCGCCGGGGATGCCGAAGCTCATCGTCCACGGCGCAGGTGCCCCCAGCCGCCAGCCCCGGGTGGTGTTCCACGGCGGTCCCACTGTGGTTGGCTCCTCCGCCAGGACCCAGAACGGCATGGCCGCGGCGATGAGTTCGGCATCCCCGGCACGGCGGAAGGAGAAGTCAGGCATCTTCCGCTCGATCAGGCCGGTGTCGAGCCGGCCGGCGCGGACGTCGGCGTCGTTGATCAGCAGGCGCAGGTATTCGACGTTGGTGTCAATCCCCAGCGCCGTGTAACGGGACAGGGCGGTATCGAGCTTGTCGAGGGCGGCCGTGCGGTCCTGGCCCCAGGCGATGACCTTGGCGACCATGGGGTCGTAGTCACTGGAGATTTCCAGGCCCTTCAGGAGCGAGGAGTCGATCCGGATGTCCGGATCGGCGGAGGCCGGAGTGAAGGAGTCCAGGTCGTCCAGTGCGGTGAAGATCTCGCCCCGCTCGTCCAGGAGCAGCACCTCGCCGCCCGAGGGCAGGAAGTTCTTCTCCGGGATTTCGGCGTAGACCCGCGCTTCCACCGAGTGCCCGGTGAGCACGACGTCGTCCTGGCGGACGGTGAGTTCCTCGCCGGCGGCGATCCGCACCTGCCATTCGACGAGGTCGACGCCGGTGACCATCTCGGTGACCGGGTGCTCGACCTGCAGGCGTGTATTCATCTCCATGAAGAAGAACTCGTCCGGGGCGTTGTCGGAGACGAGGAACTCCACGGTTCCGGCGCCGCTGTAGTTGACGCTTCGGGCGGCGTTGCAGGCGGCCTCGCCGATCCGGGCGCGGGTGACGCCGCCGTCGTTGAGGGCCTCCAGCAGCGGGGAGGGTGCTTCCTCGATGACCTTCTGGTGTCGGCGCTGCAGGGAGCATTCGCGTTCGCCAAGGTGGATGACGTTGCCGTGGTTGTCCGCGAGGACCTGGACCTCGATGTGCCGCGGCGTCAGGACGAGGCGCTCCAGAAACAGGGTGTCGTCGCCGAAGGCACTGGCCGCGACCCGGCGGGCGGTGGCCAGGGTGGCCTCGAGGTCCTCGGGGCGTTCGACGACGTGCATCCCTTTGCCGCCGCCGCCGGCGGAGGGCTTGATCAGCAGCGGGAAGCCGACACCGGCCGCGGCCCCGATCAGCTGCGCATCCGTCATGCCCGGTTCGGCGATGCCCGGAACAACCGGCACGCCGTAGCCGGTGACGTGGTTCTTGGAGCGGATCTTGTCGCCCATAACGTTGAGGGATTCGACGCCGGGGCCGATGAACGTGATCCCGGCCTTCTCCAGGGCCCGGGCGAAGTCGACGTTCTCGCTCAGGAAGCCGTAGCCCGGGTGCACGGCCTCGGCGCCGGTGTCGCGGCAGGCCTGGATGATGGCCTCGATCTTGAGGTAGCTCTCGGTCGCGGCGGCCGGACCGATCCGCACGGCGAGGTCGGCCTCGCGGACGTGCCGGGCGTCGGCGTCGGCGTCGGAGTAGACGGCGACCGAGCGGATACCGAGGGCACGCAGGGTGCGGATCACGCGGCAGGCGATCTCGCCGCGGTTGGCGACGAGCACGGTGCCGAAGAGGGGCTTGGTGCCCTGCGGCTGCTGCTGGGGAGTGGAGGTTGTAGTCGGCGAAGAAGTAGTCATTGCTGGCTCACATCCGGAACAGGCCGAAGGAGGTCTCCGGCAGCGGGGTGCGGGAGACGACGTCGAGCGCCAGTCCCAGGACGGTGCGGGTGTCCGCGGGGTCGATCACGCCGTCATCCCAGAGGCGGGCGGTGGAGTAGTAGGGGCTGCCCTGGTCCTCGTACTGCTGTTTGATCGGGGCCTTGAACGCTTCCTCGTCCGCGGCGGACCACTCCTCGCCGCGGGCCTCGTACTGGTCACGTTTGACCGTGGCGAGCACGCTGGAGGCCTGGTTGCCTCCCATCACGGAGATCCGGCTGGCGGGCCACATCCACAGGAAGCGCGGCGAGTAGGCCCGCCCGCACATGGAGTAGTTTCCGGCACCGAAGGACCCGCCGATCACGACGGTCAGCTTGGGCACCCGTGCGGTGGCGACGGCGGTGACCATCTTCGCGCCGTTCTTGGCGATCCCGCCCTGCTCGTAGTCCTTGCCCACCATAAAGCCGGAGAGGTTCTGCAAGAAGATCAGCGGGATGCCGCGCTGGTCGCAAAGTTCGATGAAGTGGGCTCCCTTGAGCGAGGATTCGCTGAAAAGCACCCCATTGTTGGCCACGATCCCCACCGGGTGGCCGTGGAGTTTCGCGAAGCCGGTGACGAGGGTGGTGCCGTAGTTCTTCTTGAATTCGTGGAAGCGGCTGCCATCCACGAGCCGGGCAATGACTTCGCGGACGTCGTACTGCGCGTTAACGTCCGTGGGGACAGCGCCGTACAGCTCCTGGGGGTCCGCCAGGGGTTCGACGGCGGTGTCAATGTCCCATGCGGGGGCGGCCGGGCGGGGCAGGGTGGAGACGATGTCGCGGACGATCTGGAGGGCATGCTCATCGTTCTCGGCCAGGTGGTCGGTGACGCCGGAGATCTTCGAGTGAACGTCGCCGCCGCCGAGTTCCTCGGCCGTGACGATCTCGCCGATCGCGGCCTTCACCAGCGGCGGTCCGCCCAGGAAGATGGTGCCCTGGTTGCGGACGATCACGGTCTCGTCGCTCATCGCGGGGACGTAGGCGCCGCCGGCGGTGCAGGAGCCCATCACGGAGGCGATCTGCGGGATCCGGGCCGCGGACATCTTGGCCTGGTTGAAGAAGATCCGGCCGAAGTGCTCCTTATCCGGGAAGACCTCGTCCTGCTTGGGCAGGAACGCCCCGCCCGAGTCCACGAGGTAGATGCAGGGCAGCCGGTTCTCCAGCGCGATTTCCTGCGCCCGGAGGTGCTTCTTCACCGTCATAGGGTAGTAGGTGCCGCCCTTGACGGTGGCGTCGTTGGAGATGACCAGGACCTGGCGGCCGTGGACCAGGCCGATCCCGGCAATGACACCGGCGCCGGGCGAATCGTCGTTGTACATCCCGCTTGCCGCCAGCGGCGCGATCTCCAGGAACGGGCTGCCCTCGTCCAGCAGCTGGTCGATGCGCTCGCGGGGCAGCAGCTTGCCGCGGGCGACATGGCGTTCCCTCGACTTTTCGGGCCCGCCCAGGGCCGCCCTGGCAAGCCGTTCCTTCAGCTCCCGCGCCAGCCCCAGCTGGGCCTCGCGGTTCGCGGCATAGCTGGCGCTTGTCGCGTCCACCTGGCTGGCGATTGTCTCCATTGACTGCTTCCGTTCCTGGCCTTCATGCTGGGGGCCTGTGATGGACCCGTTCCAGCCACTTCGGTTAGTACCGCATAACTGAGATTTAGGTTAGTCTCTATTAACTGTGATGTCCAACATAGGGCCACATGAGCAGCTGTTTATTGAGATGAGGGATGTCCCGGTGACCGAGTCCAGCGAGACGAGCCAGACTCCTACCCAGGTCCTCGCAACCCCGCCTCCCGCGACCCAGCCTCCGGCAACCCAGCGCACCGCCCCGGCGCCATCCACCCAGCCGCCGGCAACCCAGCGCAGCCAGGCCAAGGAGAACCGGCGCCAGGCGCTGCTGTCAGCGGCGGCTGCGCTGTTCGCCGTCGACGGGTTCAACCGCGTCTCCCTTGAGGACCTCGGCGCCGCCGCCGGGGTCAGCGGCCCGGCGGTCTACCGGCATTTCGCGGGCAAGCAGGCCGTCCTGGGGGCTCTGCTGCTCAGCGTCAGCCAGGAGCTGCTTGATGGCGGCCGGCAGGTGATTGCCGATTCCGACGGCGCCGCCGCTGCCCTGCGCAGGCTGGTCGAGTTTCATGTGGACTTCGCCCTCAGCAACCCCGACGTCATCCGGGTGCAGGACCAGGACTTCAGCAACCTCGCCGACGACGACCAGGCCGAGGTCCGCACGCTGCAGAGAAACTACGTGGAGCTCTGGGTCGAGGTCCTGGCCGGGCTGCACCCCAACACCGAGGCGGCTGAACTCCGGATGCGGGCGCACGCCACGTTTGGCCTGATCAACTCCACCCCGCACTCCGTGCGCAGCCACGGCCGGCGGATTGCGGTCAAGCGGGCCCGGCCGCTGCTGCAGAGCATGGCGCTGGCGGCCCTGATGGCCCCGTCCGCCCCGCTCGGCTAGCTCCGCTCTCCCAGCCACCCCAGCCACCCGCCATATCCAGGGCTTCCACCGCGCCCTGGCCGCACTCCGGGGGAACTTTGGTGCGGACACGCCGAGAACTGAGGCTCCGCCGTCGAGCACGGAGTACAAAGTGCCCCAGCCCGGCAGCGACTGGGCCGAAAACTGCCCATCCCAGCTGGCCGCCCAAAACAACCCGGCCGAAAACTGCTTGGAAGGATGCAGCCCGGGCCAACAACAACCCGCACACAACAAAGCTGCCGGCCGCCTGAGGGGCAGCCGGCAGCGATGGAGTGATCGCTAGACCATGGCGAGGGCCATGCCCGGATCGGTCAGGATGGCGCCGAGGTCCTGCAGGAAGCGTGAGCCCTGCTCGCCGTCGACCAGGCGGTGGTCGAAGGACAGGCTGAGCGTCATGACCTGGCGCAGCGCCACCTCATCCTGGTACTCCCACGGCATCTTCCGCACCGCTCCCAGGGCAAGGATGGCGGCCTCGCCCGGGTTGAGGATGGGGGTGCCCGAATCGATGCCGAAGACGCCGATGTTCGTGATGGAAATGGTGCCCCCGGACAGGTTCGCCGGGCTGGTTTTGCCGGCGCGGGCCGTGTCCGTCAGTTCGGTCAGCGCCGTGGAGAGCTCCAGCAGGGACATCCGGTCGGCGTCCTTGATGTTCGGCACGGTCAGTCCGCGCGGGGTGGCGGCCGCGATGCCCAGGTTCACGTAGTTGTACTGGACGATCTCCTGCGTGCCGTCATCCCAGCGGGTGTTGAGCGTGGGGTGGTTCTTCAGTGCGATCAGCACGGCCTTGGAGACGAGGGTCAGCGGCGTGAGCTTGTATCCGGCAAACGCCCGGCTGGCCTTGAGCCTCGCCAGCAGTTCCATGGTGGGCGTGACGTCAATGGTGAGGAATTCCGTGACGTGCGGTGCGGTGAAGGCACTGGAGACCATGGCGGCGGCGGTGAACTTCCGCACGCCCTTGATCGGCGTCCGAGTTTCGCGCTCACCCTGCGCCGGGGCCGGAACCGGGGTGGACACGCCCGCCAGGCCCCGGGGGGCCACCGCCAGGTCTCCCCCGCCGACGAAGTTGCGGATGTCCTCGCGGGTGATGAGCCCGAACTCCCCCGTGCCGGTGACCAGGGCGAGGTCGACGCCGAGGTCCTTGGCCAGTTTGCGCACCGGCGGCGTGGAGCGCGGGCGTTCCCCGGCAACGGTCGTGGTGCCGCCGGGCCGGGCCTCCGCCGGCATGTCCGCCGGAGCGGGCGCTGCCACCGGAACCGCCGGGGCAGCTTCGGCCGGAGCAGTTGCCTCCGGGGCAATTGCCTCCGGCGCGGCCATCAGCGCGCGCTCGGCCGCCGGGGCATTAGCCGCCGGGGCCGAAGTCACCGGAGCAGCCGTCGGGGCAGCGAAGCTCCGGGCGCGGCGGGCTGGTCGGCCGGAATTCTCCAGGACAGCGCCGTAACCGACGAGGTTCGGTTCGCGTTTGGCGGGCGCTGCGCCGTCCGCACCGGCACCTCCGGCCGGTCCGGCGCCGGGACGGCCGTCGTCGCCCTCCACCTCGAAGGAAACGATCGGCTTGCCGACCTCGACGACGGTGCCGGGCTGTTCGTGCAGAGCCGCGACAACACCGGCGAACGGTGAGGGAAGTTCGACGACGGCCTTGGCCGTTTCCACCTCCGCGATGATCTGGTTGAGCGCGACGGTATCCCCGACAGCGACCTTCCATGCGACGATTTCCGATTCAGTAAGTCCTTCGCCGAGGTCCGGCAGCCTGAATTCCTTGATCATTGTGGCGCTCATCCTTCCAGTCCGCTCAGGGAGTTGGGGCGGCCCAGGGCGCGGTCGACGCCGTCCAGGATCCGGTCGAGGCCCGGGAGGTGGTGCATCTCCAGCTTCGAGTACGGGTAGGGGACGTCGAAGCCGGTGACGCGGACGGGGGCTGCCTCGAGGTGGTAGAAGCAGCGTTCGGTGATGCTGGCGGCAATCTCGGCGCCAATGCCACCGGTCTGGGAGGCTTCGTGGGTGACGACGAGCCGGCCGGTCTTGCGGACCGAGGCTTCCAGGGTCGCGAAGTCGAGCGGGGCGAGCGAGCGCAGGTCGATGACCTCGATCGAAATCCCCTCGTCGGCGGCGGCGAGCGCGGCGTCCTTGGCGGTCTTGACGAGCGGGCCGTACGCCAGGAGCGTGACGTCCTTGCCTTCGGTGACGACGCGGGCCTTCTCCATCGACAGGGCGGCGCTGAGGTCCAGGGACTCGTCCACCTCGCCCTTGTCGTGGTAGCGGCGCTTGGGCTCGAAGTAGAGCACCGGATCATCCGAGGCGATGGCCTGCTGGATCATCGTGTGGGCGTCCTGCGGGTTGGAGACGCTGATGACACGCAGGCCCGAGGTGTGGGTGAAGTAGGCCTCGGGTGACTCGGAATGGTGTTCCGGGGAGCCGATGCCGCCGCCGAAGGGCACCCTGATGGTAATGGGCATCTTGACCGCGCCCTGGGTGCGGTAGTGCATCTTGGCGACCTGGCTGACGATCTGGTCGAATGCGGGGTAGATGAAACCGTCGAACTGGATCTCCACCACCGGGCGGTAGCCGCGGTACGCGAGGCCGACGGCGGTGCCCATGATGCCGGACTCGGCCAGCGGGGTGTCCACAACGCGGTGCTTGCCGAAATCCTTCTGCAGGCCGTCGGTGACGCGGAAGACACCGCCGAGGGCGCCGATGTCCTCGCCCATGAGGATCACCTTGGGATCGTTCTCGAGGGACTTGCGCAGGCCCGAATTGATGGCTCGGGCAAAGGTCATCTTCGTCATCAGCGTGCACCTTCTTCAGTAGCGGCTTCTGCGGGATCGCCGAAGGAAGCCAGGTAACGGGAATAGTGGTCCTGCTGGCGCTCCAGCGGGGAATGGGGCGTGCTGTACACGTGCTTGAAGATGTCCATTGGCTGCGGCTCGGGCATGTTGATGGTGCCGGACCGCAGGGCCTTGGCGACGGCATCGGCCTTGGCGGCGACGGCGGTTTCAAGTTGCGCCGTGAGCAGTCCCTTGCGCTCCAGCAGTGACTTCAGCCGGGCGATCGGGTCCTTGGCGGCCCAGTCCTCGAGTTCGTTCGCGTCACGGTACCGGGTGGGATCATCCGCCGTCGTGTGCGGACCCATGCGGTAGGTGACGGCCTCGATGAAGGTGGGGCCGCCGCCGTGGCGTGCACGGTCGGTGGCGATGCGGGTTGCCGCCATGACGGCCAGGACGTCGTTGCCGTCCACCCGCATGCTGGGGACGCCGAAGCCCGCGGCGCGGTCCGCGATCTGGATGTGGGACTGCAGCCGCACGGGTTCGGAAATGGCCCAGTGGTTGTTCTGGCAGAAGAAGACCACCGGGGACTGGAAGCTGGCCGCGAACACGAGGGCCTCGTTGACGTCGCCCTCACTCGTGGCGCCGTCGCCGAAGTAGGCCACGGCGACCGAATCGGCGCCGTCGTTCTGGATTCCCATCGCATAGCCGGTAGCGTGCAGCGTCTGGGCACCGATGATGATTTGCTGGGTGGCGACGTTGACTGTGTAGGGGTCCCAGCCGGCCAGGGCGTTGCCCCGCCAGGCTTTGACGATGTCTTCCGGGTTCACCCCGCGGCAATAAGCCACGCCGTTGTCGCGGTAGCTGGGGAAGACGAAGTCGTCGTCGCGCAGGGCCCGGGCCGAACCGATCTGGGAGGCCTCCTGTCCCAGCAGCGGGGGCCAAAGGGCGAGTTCACCCTGGCGCTGCAGGGCGGTGGCCTCGGCATCGATGCGGCGGATGACCACCATGTCTTCGTAGAGTGCGCCCAGCTGTTCGTCGCTGACGTCCTGGACCCAGGGGTCGAACTCGGGATGGCTTACGCGTTCACCCCCGGGAGTGATGAGTTGGACGAGATCCCCGCCCGACCGCCTGTTTGATCCTGCACTGTTTCCGGGGCCCCCGGCGGAAATGCCGCCCTTGCCCGCGTCGTCGGTAAACACTGTTGTCCGCACCTTCTGACGTCGTCTGACCGGTGCTCGCAGGACTCGTGATCCCGGTGCGCGCCGGCCGCCCGGGCGCCGTTGCCCCGGATAGTTGTGACCCTACTCACAATGCCCATTGGGTACAACCACCTGCTAAGAAGTTGAGCATTCTGCACTGTCAGGCTTCGCAGCACCGTGCTAATCTTGCGCATTATGCAACCCTTGGATGGCACGGACACCCGCCTGCTTTCAGCCATGGCGCGGGACCCCCGCCGGACCGTGGTTGCGCTGGCGCAGAAGCTGGGTTTGTCGCGGAATACCGTGCAGGCGCGGATGGCCCAGCTGGAGAAAAAACACGTCTTCCTGTCCTTCGAGCGGCGCATCAACCCCGCGTCGCTGGGCTACCCGCTGATGGCCTTTATCTCGGTCCACGTCCAGCAGCAGAAGCTCGGCACACTGGCGGTGGAACTCGCCGCCATTCCGGAAATCCTCGAGGGCTACGGCCTGACCGGCTCGGCGGACCTGCTGCTCCGGGTGGTGGCTCTCGACGCCGAGGACCTGTTCCGGATCAACGGCAAGATCCTGGCCTGCGACGGCGTGGACCGGACGGACACCGCATTGGCGATGAGTGAGATGATCCCGTTCCGGATCCAGCCGCTGCTGGAACGCGGGTCCGCCGAGGGCTGACGCACCAGACAGAGGAGCCCCCGTGCGGTTGCACGGGGGCTCCTCTGTCTGTCAGCCGGCGGGTCCGCCAGCGGTTGGTGCTTAGTGGTCGGTGGCCTTTTCGGCGCCCACACCCGTCAGGGAACGGACTTCCATTTCGGCCTGCTTGGTGGTGTCTTCCAGCTTCTTGTCCAGAATCGAGCCAAGCCAGCCCAGCAGGAACGCGAGCGGGATGGAGACGATGCCGGGGTTGCTGAGCGGGAAGATCGCGAAGTTGGCGCCCGGGATCATGGACGTCTTGGCACCGGACACGACCGGGGACAGCGCGATCAGGATGATCGCCGAGCCGAGCCCGCCGTACATACTCCAGAGGGCGCCCTGGGTGGTGAACTTGCGCCAGTAGAGCGAGTACACGATGGTGGGCAGGTTGGCCGAAGCCGCGACCGCGAAGGCGAGAGCCACGAGGAACGCCACGTTCTGTCCGTTGGCGAAGATGCCGCCGGCGATGGCCAGGATACCGATCACGATGACGGTCTTTCGGGCCACCTTCACCTCGGTCTCGGGGTCAGCCTTGCCCTTGGCGATAACGCTGGCGTAAATGTCGTGCGCGAACGAGGCCGCTGCCGTGATGGTGAGGCCTGCGACGACGGCCAGGATGGTGGCGAAAGCCACCGCCGAGATGAAGCCGAGCAGCAGCGGCCCACCGAGGTGGAATGCCAGCAGCGGTGCGGCCGAGTTGACACCGCCCGGGGCAGCCTTGATCGTGTCAGCGCCCACCAGTGCCGCAGCACCGTAGCCCAGAACCAGGGTGAACACGTAGAACAGTCCGATCAGGCCGATCGACCAGACGACCGACTTGCGGGCTTCCTTGGCGGTCGGAACCGTGTAGAAACGCATCAGCACGTGCGGCAGGGCGGCGGTACCGAGCACCAGCGCCAGGCCCAGGGACATGAAGTCGAGCTTGGAGGTTTCGGTCTTGCCGTACTGCAGGCCCGGGTTGAGCATGTTCGGGTTGCCTGAGGTTTCCACCGCGCCGCCGAGCAGGTCGGAGAGGTTGAAGCCGTAGATGGCGAGGACCCAGAAGGTCATGACCGCAGCGCCGGCAATCAGCAGCATGGCCTTGATGATCTGGACCCAGGTGGTGCCCTTCATGCCGCCGATCAGTACGTACATGATCATCAGGGCACCGACGACGATAATCACCAGGGCCTGTCCGCCCCAGTCGCTGATGCCCAGAAGCAGGGAGATCAGGCTGCCGGCTCCGGCCATCTGTGCGAGGAGGTAGAAGAAGCAGACTGCGAGGGTGGAGATGGCTGCCGCGATGCGCACGGGACGCTGCTTGAGCCGGAAGGAGAGCACATCGGCCATAGTGAACTTGCCGGTGTTGCGAAGCAGTTCGGCGACGAGCAGCAGGGCGACGAGCCAGGCGACAAGGAAGCCGATGGAGTACATAAAGCCGTCGTAGCCGTTGATGGCGATGGCGCCGGTGATCCCGAGGAACGAGGCGGCCGAGAGGTAGTCGCCGGCGATTGCGGTGCCGTTCTGCGGACCGGTGAAGGACCGTCCGGCAGCGTAGTAGTCGGCGGCCGTTTTGTTGTTGCGGCTGGCCTTGATCACGATGACCATGGTGACCGCCACGAACAGCGCGAAGATGCCCATGTTCAGCAGGGTGGTTTCTTTGAGATCCGCAACGTTCACCGCGGGAACCATAAACGTCATTTCTTTACCCCGCTGATTTGGTTGCCATTCTTGTCGAATTCGTGGCCTTCGATTTCGTGGCGGATTTCCGCCGCGATCGGGTCAAGCTTCCGGTTCGAGTAGCTGACGTACCAGCCGGTGATGGCGAACGTGGTCACGAACTGAAGCAAGCCCATAATGAGGCCGACGTTGATGTTGCCCCAGACCTTCGTGGACATGAACTCCACCGCGTAGTCGGCCAGCAGGACATAAGCGAAGTACCAGAGCAGGAATGCAATGGCCATCGGAAAGACAAAGCTGCGGTGACGTTTGCGCAGTTGCTGGAACCGCTCCGTCGACTGGACTTCCTTGAAGTCCACGGCCGCCGTGGCGTCCGTTTCTTGGGCTTCGTGACCCATCGTTCCTCCTCATTGAGACTTTCGAGTCCACACCGGCTGCCCTGGCCTACTCCAAACAGCCCGCGGGCCAATGTGACTGCAATCACTCTCTCGCGTGATGCGGCCTACATGCCACAACCGCCGTACCCTACGTCGCTCAGCGGTCGGGATGCTGCGCCCAACGGTGCCTCGAGCAGGGTCAGGGGTGCCCCCGGCCGCGGCCCGGCGGGTGCCGCGATACGCTGGGCCCATGCCCGATTCTCCGCTCTTCATCGCCGCCGCCGTCGCCGTGATCGCGATGGCGATCGCCGTCGTCGTCGCCGTCGGGCTCAAGGTGCTCCGCTCTTTCCGGGAGCTCGGCACCGACGCGGAGCGGGCCACGTACAAGACGCTCCACGCGGCGTCCCGCGCCGGCCAGCACCTGCGCACCGGCCTCAATCCGGCCGGTGCCGCCAAGGCCAGCCGGCAGCTGCGCAGCCTGCTGGGCTGCGATGCGCTGGCGATCACCGACACCACCGGCGTGCTCGCCTGGGACGGTGCCGGCGAGGAGCTCAAACCGCTCCTGATGGAGCTGGCCGCCGGGGTGCTCGACGGCGGCCACACGGCCGTCATTCCGGCCGGCGAGGTGCAGGAACTCGCACAGGGCAAGAGCGCCGCCGCGACCCGGCCGGAGGTGGAACGCGCCGCGGTGATCGCCCCGATCCGGACCGGCACCCGCGTGGTGGGAGTGGTGGCCGCCTTCGCCCCTGCCGCCGGCGCCGGGTTGGTCCGGGCCACGGGCGAGGTGGCCGACTGGGTTGCCACACAGGTGGAACTGGCCGAACTCGACGCCTCGCGCACGCTGCTGATGGAGGCCGAGGTGCGCGCGCTCCGGGCCCAGATCAGCCCGCACTTTATCTACAACTCCCTGAACGCGATCGCCTCCTTCATCAACACGGACCCGGTCCGCGCCCGCGAGCTCGTGGTGGAGTTCGCCGACTTCACCCGCTACTCCTTCCGCCGCCACGGTGACTTCACCACCCTGGCCGAGGAGCTTCGCTGCATCGACCGCTACCTCCTGCTGGAAAGGGCCCGCTTCGGCGACCGCGTGCAGGTGAGCCTGCGGATCGCCCCCGAGGTGCTCAGTACCGTGATCCCGTTCCTGAGCCTGCAGCCGCTGGTGGAAAACGCGGTCCGGCACGGCCTGGAGGCCAAGGAGGGCCCCGGCCACATCTCCATCACGGCGAACGACTCCGGCGCGTTCGCCGAGGTGACCATCGAGGACGACGGTGTGGGGATGGATCCGGAACAGCTGCGGGCTGTCCTCGCCGGGCACGCCGACGGCGACCATGTCGGGCTGCGCAACGTCGATGCACGGCTGCGGCAGGTCTACGGCGACGAGCACGGGCTCGTGATCGAAACGGCGCCCGGGGAAGGCACGCTGATCACGATGCGTGTCCCCAAGTCGCAGCCACGGCACGATGCCTGATAGGGGTCAAACGTCTCCGGCGCTAGTCTTGGACCATGATTAACGTCCTCGTCGCCGACGACGAGCTGCCCGCCGTTGAGGAACTGGCCTTCCTCCTTGGCCGGGATGACCGGATCGGCACCATCCACCGGGCTTCCTCCGGGGCCGAGGCCCTGCGCGCCCTTGAGGCGGAGGACGTCGACGCCGTCTTCCTCGACATCCACATGCCCGCGCTCTCCGGGCTGGATATCGCCCGCGTGATCGCGCGCAGCAGCAAGCCCCCCGCGGTCGTTTTCGTCACCGCCGATGAGGACTGCGCCCTGGAGGCCTTCGAACTCGCCGCCGTGGACTACCTGCTGAAGCCCGTCCGTGCCGAGCGGCTGGCCAAATCCATCGGCCGGATCAGCGAACTGCTCAAGGACGGCGCCCCGCGGCCGGAAATGATCACCGTGGACCTGGGCGGGACCACGAAGATGATCCGCCGCGAGGACGTCACCTATGTCCAGGCCCAGGGCGACTACGCCAGGCTGCACACCGCCGATTCGAGCTACCTCATCCGGGTTCCGCTGGCCGATCTGGAGCAGCAGTGGGCCGACGCCGGGTTCATCCGGATCCACCGCTCCTACCTGATTGCGCTGAACCATGTCAGCCACATGAAGCTGGCCGCCGCCCGGCCCAGCGTCACCGTGGCCGGGGCGGAACTGCCCATCAGCCGGCGGCACCTCCCGTCGGTCCGGGAAAAGCTTGAGGCGACCCGGATCCGGCCGCAGGCATGACCCGCGTCCGCGTCACCGCACCCCGCAGCATCACGCCGGGCGCCACAGCGCTGCCGTCCGCACGGTCGGCCGCTGATTCGCGCGACGCCGCGGAGGAATCCGATGCCGGGCAGGTGTTTGTCCGCTCGCTGATCCGCACACAGCTGCGCCTGGGGGTTGTCGTGGCCGCGGGGTTCCTGCTGATCCTGGTGGCGTTCCCGCTCATGCTGGGGCTCGTGCCCGGCCTCGCGGAGTCGACCATTGTGGGGCTGCCCTTCGACTGGGTGCTGCTGGGCGTCGGGATCTATCCGGTGGTCGGGCTCAGCGCCTGGCTCTTCATCCGCACGGCGGCCCGGAACGAGGCCCGTTACCGGGACCTCGTCGGGGACAAGTGAGGCGCCCGTGAACCCGGTCGTCGGCATCGCCGCCTTCGCCGCCGTCTCGGTGGCCACCGCCGTCATCGGTTTTTACGGGCTCCGGATCTCACGCACCACCGGGGATTTCTACGTGGCCTCGCGGACTGTCAGGCCGTGGTGGAACGCCTCGGCGATCGGCGGCGAATACCTGTCGGCGGCAAGCTTCCTGGGTGTCGCCGGGCTCATCCTGCTCTCCGGAACGGACGCCCTGTGGTTTCCGGTGGGGTACACCGCCGGCTACCTGATGCTGCTGCTCTTTGTTGCGGCTCCGCTGCGCCGCTCCGGCGCTTACACCATTCCCGACTTCACCGAAGCGCGGCTCGACTCCCGGGTGGTGCGCAGCGTGACGAGCGTCGTCGTCGTCATGGTCGGCTGGCTGTACATCGTCCCGCAGCTGCACGGCGCGGCGCTGGCCATCCGGATCACCACCGGGCTGCCGGCATGGGTGGGGCAGGTGGCGGTGGTCGCCGTCGTCTGCGTCACCGTCGTGGCCGGCGGCATGCGGTCCATCACCTTTGTCCAGGCGTTCCAGTACTGGTTGAAGCTGACGGCGATGGCATTGCCCATCCTGTTCATCGTTTTCACGCTGGCCGGCTCCGGGACTCCCGCCGTGGCGGCGGCGTCGGTGAACCCCACGGCTGTGGCCCCGGCCGGGCTGTACCAGAACATCTCGCTGCTGGTGGCCCTGCTGTTTGGCACGCTGGGGCTGCCCCATGTGCTGGTGCGTTTCTATACGAACCCGGACGGGCAGTCGGCGCGCCGGACCACCCTGATCGTGCTGGGCCTGCTCTCGGTTTTCTATCTGTTCCCGACGGCTTACGGGCTGATCGGCCGGATGTTTGCCCCGGTGCTGGCGCAGAGCGGGCAGGCCGATGCGCTGGTGCTGCTGCTCCCCGGGCAGCTGATTGGCGGGGTCGCCGGGGACTTGCTGTCTGCCCTGGTGGTCGCGGGGGCGTTCGCCGCTTTCCTGTCCACCACCTCCGGGCTGGTGGTCTCGCTCGCCGGGGTCATCAGCCAGGACCTGTTCGGCGGCAGCGTCCGCGGCTTCCGCTGGGCGGCGGTGATCTCCGCCGTGGTTCCGCTGGGGATCGCGTCCATGACCGGTTCCCTCGCGCTGGCGGGCAGCGTGGGCATGGTGTTTGCATTTACCGCGTCGACCATCTGCCCGGTTCTGCTGCTGGGCATTTGGTGGCGCGGGCTGACCGACGCCGGGGCGATCGCCGGCATGGCGACCGGGGCGTTGCTGTGCGGCGGGGCGATGGTGGCCGGCGCCGTGCTGGGCGCCGGCGGTCCGCCGTCGTGGCTGGCGCAACCGGCGGCGTGGACCGTGCCGGCGGCGTTTGCCGTGACGGTCCTGGTTTCCCGGGCCACCAGGAACCGGGTGCCCCGGACCATCACCCGGCTCATGACGCGGCTGCACACTCCGGAACGGCCGCTGGTTACCGAGCGCTGACTGCGGTCAGTCGATGGCGGCCATGAGTTCGACGACGCGGTCCAGGAAGGCGTCCACCTGGCTTTCCTCATAGCCGTCCTGGCCGAGGGCGGGACGGAAGACGGCGCGGCGGACATTGTCCACACTCAACGGTTTGTCCTCTTCGAGGTAGCCGATCAGCTCGTGGCAGAGGTCATCGACGTCCGTGGTGTTGTAGCTGCGCGCCTTGGCTTTGGCCGGGCGCCGGAAGCGCTGGCCGTCGGGGCGGTGCAGCCGCCCGCGCAGCACCCCGGCGAGCCGGCCGATCTCGCGGAGCCACGCTTCTTCGCCGCTTTCCGCGACGAGTTCGTCACGTTCCCGCCGGGCGAGGGCATCCTCCAGCCGGTCCAGCGCCGCGTCCACGCCGGCCGCGGCATAGCCGCCCTTGACCGGGTCGAAGGACACCGCCCTGACGTCCGCGCTTCCGACCGGACGGGCGGCGGACCGGGGGGATTCGAAGGACACCCGTGCGCGCTGCATGAACTCGTCAACTTGCTTGGCGTTGTAGCCGTACTGGGTCCGCTGCACGCGGTCAAAAGACGCAGGAATCTGCCGTTGAATGTCCACTGTAACTATTGTTTCCTTCAATGCCGTTCGGCCGGTTTGTCCGGCACCATTCTAGGGGCCGGAAGGTGGGACAGGAGCCGCCTCAGACGCCGGCGAAGATCGAGTAGAGAATAAAAGCCACCGGGGAGGCAAAGACGATCGAGTCCAGCCGGTCCATGACCCCGCCGTGGCCGGGCAGGATGCTGCTCATGTCCTTGATGCCGAGTTCGCGCTTCACCATGGATTCGGAAAGGTCCCCGGCGGTGGCTGCTGCGACCATGCCCACGGCCAGCGCCACCCCGACCCACCAGGGCTTGTCCAGCACGAAGATGGCGGCGAGCACGCCGATCACGGTCGCTCCGGCAATGGAACCGGCGAAGCCTTCCCAGCTCTTTTTAGGGCTGATCTTCGGCGCCATCGGGTGCTTGCCGAGCGACGCGCCGACGAGGTATCCAAAGGTGTCATTGGCGACCACCAGCAGCAGCAGGGTGGCGATCTCCCACGCTCCCGGGGGGACCACGCCGTCGGGCCACAGCCCGACCGGCGTCTGGCCCACAGCGGTGTGCAGCGGCAGCACCGCGAAGCTGATAAAGAACGGAATCCAGGCCAGCGTGAAGACGCCGGCGAAAATACTCCGCGCGGAGCCGGCCGCGCCCTCCAGGGACCGCCAGATCAGCACCGCGACGCTGCTGAGCATGATCGCAAACAGGAGGCTTTCGAGACCGCCGAAGTAGGCGGCGGTGGGCATCGCTACGGTGCCGGTCATGACCGGGATGATGGGCAGCCTGGTCCCCGAGGTTTCCAGTGCCCGGAAGAATTCCCAGACGCCGAAGACCCCGAAAGCGGTGACGATCAGCACAAAGCCCAGCGGAAGGAGCAGCAGTCCGCCCAGGACGAAAATGAGCATGCCCAGCCCCACCGCCGTGGCGGCGGGAAGGTTCCTGCCGGCCTTGGGCGTCGGGTTCTTCCGTTGTTTCCCCCGCAACCGGACGTCTGCTGCGGGGTCCCCCTGTTCCTGCTCCATCAGACCTCGAGCAGCTCGGCTTCCTTGCGCTTGAGCAGCTCGTCGATCCCGTCGACGTGGGCCTTGGTCATGGCGTCCAGTTCCTTTTCGCCACG
The DNA here is from genome assembly GCF_030433895.1 of Arthrobacter sp. PsM3. Taxonomy (GTDB): domain Bacteria; phylum Actinomycetota; class Actinomycetes; order Actinomycetales; family Micrococcaceae; genus Arthrobacter. The sequence goes on from NZ_JARUXE010000021.1 coordinate 73,552, forward strand.
GCTGCCCTCGTCCTCGCCCGCTTCGCCGTCCTTGACCAGCTTGTCCAGGGTTTCCTTGGCTTTGCGGCGGATGTTGCGGATGGACACCTTGGCGTCCTCGCCCTTGGCCTTGACGATCTTGACGTACTCCTTGCGGCGCTCCTGCGTGAGGTCCGGGATGGTGATCCGGATGACGTTGCCGTCGTTGGAGGGGTTGGCTCCCACCTCGGAATCGCTCAGGGCGCGTTCGATATCGCGCAGGGCGGTCTTGTCGAAGGGCGTGATAAGGATGGTGCGGGCGTCCGGAACGGCGAAGGAGGCCAGCTGCTGCAGCGGCGTCGGGGAACCGTAGTAGTCCACCAGGACCTTGTTGTAGAGGCCCGGGGTGGCGCGGCCGGTACGGATCGAGGCGAAGTCTTCCTTGGCTACTTCAACCGCCTTATCCATCTTGTCCCCGGCTTCGAGCAAGGTTTCTTCGATCACGATCTCTCCTCAGAAATTGGTGCACCCGCCGCTGGCGTGGTGCTGCACGGTCATGCTTGAGTTCCGCCTGGATACCCCGGTTTCGGGGCGCGGAACTGTCCTGAAAACATCCTAGCCGCTGCTAGGGGGTGACGACGGTGCCCAGGTCTTCCCCCAGGATGGCCCGGGTGACGTTGCCTTCGCCTTCCATGCCGAATACCACCATGGTGAGATTGTTGTCCTTGCACATGGTCATGGCGGTCTGGTCCATCACGCGGATGTCGCGGCGGAGGGCCTCGTCGTAACTGAGGTGGTGCAGCTTCTCGGCGGTGGGATCCAGCTTCGGGTCGGCGGTGTAGACGCCGTCGACCCCGCTCTTGGCCATCAAGACAACGTCCGCGTGGACCTCCATGGCCCGCTGCGCGGCCACGGTGTCCGTGGAGAAGTACGGCAGCCCGGCGCCGGCGCCGAAGATGACGACGCGGCCCTTTTCCATGTGGCGGATGGCGCGGCGCGGAATGTACGCCTCGGCGACCTGGCCCATGGTGATGGCACTCTGGACGCGGGTTTCGACGCCGGCCTGTTCCAGGAAGTCCTGGAGGGCCAGGCAGTTCATGACCGTGCCGAGCATGCCCATGTAGTCGGCGCGGGAACGGTCCATGCCGCTCTGCGACAGTTCGGCGCCGCGGAAGAAGTTTCCGCCGCCGACGACGATCGCAACTTCGACGTCGGGGACTGCTGCGGCGATCTGCTTGGCCACGCCGCGGACGGTATCCGGGTCGACGCCCAGCTTCCCGCCGCCGAAGACTTCGCCCGAGAGCTTCAACAGAACTCGGCGCCGGCTCTTCTTTGGCTGGGCTGAAGTGGTGACGGTTTCCATGGTGCCTTCCCGTTGGTGAACTCTGAGCTAGGTTATCGTGCCGGGGACCAAAGGCGTCATTCCGCCCGGACCCGGGTCTGCCCCGGGACGGGTGTCCCGGGGCAGACCCTGTGTGCATGCAAAAGGGGCGGCCACCGCAGTGACCACCCCCTCAGCGTGTCCGACTACTGTCAGACCGGTGCCTGACTAGGAACCGACGCGGAAACGCGCGAATGCGGTGCCCTTGACGCCGGCCTCGGAGAGGACCTGCGCGACAGACTTCTTGGCATCCTTGGCGAATGCCTGGTCGAGGAGAACCTCGCCCTTGTAGAAGCCCGTGACACGGCCTTCCACAATCTTGGTCATTGCTGCTTCGGGCTTGCCTTCAGCCTTGGCAGTTTCCTCGGCGATGCGACGCTCGGACTCGACGAGGTCGGCCGGAACATCCTCGCGGGAGAGGTAGTTCGGGGACATCGCGGCGATGTGGACGGCGACGTCGTGGGCTGCGGTGGCAGCTGCTTCGCCTTCGCCGTCAACAGCGAACAGGACGCCGACCTGGGCCGGGAGATCCTTGGAGGTCTTGTGCAGGTAAGCGTCGACCGTGGCGGCTTCGAGGCGGGCGATGCGGCGGACAACAACCTTCTCGCCGAGCACTGCGCCCTCTTCGACGACGACCTCGGACAGCGGCTTGCCGTCGACCTCGGTGGCGAGCAGGGTTTCGAGATCGGCAGCGCCGGACTCGACTGCAACGGCCAGGACCTTGTCGGCGAGCTGGATGAACTTGTCAGCCTTCGCAACGAAGTCGGTCTCGCAGTTGACTTCAATCATCACGCCAACGCCGCCGGCGACCTTGGCAGCAACCAGGCCTTCCGCGGTGGAGCGGCCCTCGCGCTTGGTGGCGCCCTTGAGGCCCTTGATGCGGATGATTTCGATGGCCTTCTCGGCGTCACCGTTGGCTTCGTCAAGAGCCTTCTTGACATCCATCATGCCGGCGCCCGTGCGCTCGCGCAGAGCCTTGATATCAGCGGCAGTGTAGTTCGCCATGTGAACCCCTCTGTCTAGAAAATTTTATGTGGTGTACGGACTGACAGGACGGCAGCTCACCCGGTGAGCGGCCATCCTGTCAGTTTCCCTACGCTGCGTTGAGCAGGTGGGGAGATCCGGATCTATTTGTCAGCTGAGAAAAGCAGACTTTGGTCTGGCTACTTTGCTTCGCCGGCGGCGTCGTCAGCAGCCGGGGTAGCCTCGGCAGCTGCCGGGGCTTCCTCTGCAGCGGCGGGCGCTTCTTCGGCAGCCGGAGCAGCTTCAGCGGCCGGAGCGGCTTCTGCGGCCGGGGCGGCAGCAGCTTCTTCGGTCTTGCTGCCTTCGAGGAGCTCGCGCTCCCACTCGGCAAGCGGCTCTTCCGGGGCTTCCGTGGTGCCCGTGGCGCGCTGGTTGCGGGCGATGAGGCCCTCAGCAACGGCGTCAGCAACAACGCGGGTCAGCAGGTTGACGGAGCGGATGGCGTCGTCGTTGCCCGGGATCGGGAAGTCGACTTCGTCCGGATCGCAGTTGGTGTCCAGGATGGCCACAACCGGGATGTTCAGCTTCTTGGCTTCGTCAACAGCAAGGTGTTCCTTCTTGGTGTCAACGATCCACAGCGCAGAGGGCGCCTTGGTCAGGTTGCGGATACCACCGAGGTTGGTTTCCAGCTTGGTGAGTTCGCGGCGAAGGAGCAGCAGTTCCTTCTTCGTGTACGCGGATCCGGCGACGTCGTCGAAGTCAATCTCTTCGAGTTCCTTCATGCGCTGGATGCGCTTGGAGACCGTCTGGAAGTTGGTCAGCATACCGCCGAGCCAACGCTGGTTGACGTACGGCTGGCCAACGCGGGTGGCCTGCTCGGCGATGGATTCCTGCGCCTGCTTCTTGGTGCCGACGAAGAGCACGGTGCCGCCGTGTGCAACGGTGGCCTTCACGAACTCGTAGGCGCGGTCGATGTAGGACAGCGACTGCTGAAGGTCAATGATGTAGATGCCGTTGCGCTCCGTGAAGATGAATCGCTTCATCTTCGGGTTCCAACGGCGGGTCTGGTGTCCAAAGTGGACGCCGCTGTCAAGCAGCTGGCGCATAGTTACGACGGGCATGCCGGCGCTCCTTCCGGCAGGTCATTCATGAGACAGCCCATGGGCTGTCTTACCCTGCCAATAGTTGACGGTTAATTAGCAACGCCCAGGCGGGCGGTGCTCCTGGCATCCACTGCGCTTCTTCTCCGGACCATGGGCCCGGACCGAAAGAGGCGCAGTCCTCCGCACCCTGAAGAGTTCAAGCTTCGAATGAGGAGGGCTGGATACGCGTAGTCAGCCGCTGCTCCCCCGCACCCCTGAATGAGGCGTGCCGGCTTAGACAAGTACTTTGATCAAGCGTGAGGGCACAGCAAACTGCTCCATCAAGTGTACTACAGGGCCGGTGCCGGATTGGACGGTTTCCGGGGGCTGCCGGTGGGGTCCACCGCGGCTTTCCGGGCGTCCGTGCGGGCGTTCCTGGTGCCGGTTTGGTGCCGGATTGGTGCCGTAGTGCGGAGGCTGGCAAAGGCGGGGCCCTCGACCTCTATCCACATAGACCGGATGGATGCTTACGCACGATCCGGCGGGAGCGGCAGGCTGGGTCCATGAAGACTCCGGCTTCCGCCTCCGCCCTTGTTGCCGCATTGGTCCTGGCGTTCGCACCCGCGGGGGCGCCCGCCGGCCTCACCCTGACGACCGGCGCGGCCACCGGTCCCGAGACGGGGGCAGCGTTCGGCATGGCGAATGGCACAGCCCCTGGACCCGGAGGGGCGGCCGGCTCATGGATCTGGCCGCTGGATCCCAGGCCGGCCGTGGTGCGCGCCTTTGATCCGCCGGCCAAGCCGTGGCTAAGCGGCCACCGCGGCGTCGACCTCCGGGCGGGGTACAACGGCGCCCCGGTCGCCTCGCCCGCCGCAGGCACCGTGAGCTTTGTCGGCGTGGTGGCGGACCGTCCGGTCATCACTGTTGACCACGGCAACGGACTGCGGAGCAGCTTCGAGGCGGTGCGCAGCGACCTCGCCGCGGGAGCGGCCGTCGCGGCCGGGGATGTCCTGGGGTGGATCCAGCCCGGCCACTGCGGACCGGTCCCCTGCGTCCACTGGGGCGTTCGCCGCGGAAAGGCCTACCTCAATCCACTGGCCTTCGTGACGGACCTGCGGCCCTCCGTCCTGCTTCCGCCCCGGGATCCCGCACCCGGGTAGGGCGCGGAGGGCAAACCAGGATGAAGGGCCGCGGGCAGTGCTGCCGGCCGCCCGGCGCCGGGCGTCTTGGGGCCGCCATGCGCCGTGGGGCCACTTCCTAGACGATCGCGGAGATTCCCGTGATGGACCGGCCGGTGACGAGGGTGTTGATCTCGTGGGTGCCCTCGTAGGAGTAAATGGCTTCGGCATCCGAGAAAATCTTAGCCATCTCGTAGTCCGTCACAATCCCGTTGCCGCCGAGGATGCTGCGGCCCAGGGCGACGCTCTCGCGCATACGGGCCGTGGTGAAGGCCTTGGCCAGGGCGGACTGCTCGTCCTTGGCCTGGCCCAAATCCTCCAGCTGCGAGAGCCGGACCATCATGCCCATCGAGCTGACCGCGTTGCCAAGGATCTGTACGAGCTGGTGCTGCACCAGCTGGAAGGAGGCGATCGGACGTCCGAACTGGTGGCGTTCCACGGCATAGCGGCGGGCGACGTCGAAGGCGGCAAGCTGCTGGCCGACGGCCTGCCAGGCGACGGACAGTCGGGTGACCTTGAGGACCTTGTTCGTGTCGCGGAAGCTGTTGGCGTGTGCGAGCTTGAAGAAATCCGGGACCACGACGTTCTCGAGGGTGATGTCGGCGTTCTGCACCGTGCGCAGCGAGATCTTGTTCTCGATCCTGGTGGCGCTGTAGCCCTCAGTCTTGGTGTCCACAAGGAAGCCCTTGACCTGGTTGTCAGCGAGGTCGCGGGCGAAGATGACAACCCAGTCGGAGAAGGTGGCATTGCCGATCCAGCGCTTGGCGCCGTTGAGGATCCAGCTGCCCCCCTCACGGCGTGCCGTCGTGCGGGTGCCGCCGGCGACGTCGGACCCGCCCAGGGGTTCGGTGAGGCCGAAGGCGCCGATCTTCTTGAGCGAGTAGATGTCCGGAAGCCACGCTTCCTGCTGTTCCTCGGAGGCGAGTGCTTCGATGGAGCCCGTGAAGAGTCCGTCATGGACGCCCAGGAAGGTGGCGATGGAGGTGTCGGCGCGGGTTGCCTCGGCATGCATGATTCCCGCGAAGAGGTTGGAGTAGCCCTGCCTCTTGACCGGACTGACCAGGTCGATCTCGGCGAGCTTCGGGATCAGGTCCATCGGGAACTCGGCGCGGTTCCAGCAGTCGACAGCAATCGGCTTGACCTCACGGGCCAGGAACTCGCGGACCTCCGCAAGCCGGTCCTGCTCCTTGGCGCTGAGCAGTTGCTCGAAGGCAAAGAAGTCGCCATCGGCGTACGGGAGGTTGTTGATGTCGATGTCAGCTTTGGACATGGTGTTCCTTCACGTGTGATCAGCAGTGGCCACAATGACGCGGGCGTCGCGCGGCGGGATGTTACTCATCAGTAACTTATCGCAGTTCGCGCGAACACCGCAAGTGATGAATCGAACGCTGGAGGGCCGCTCCGGAACCGGGCACGGGCTGGGCCGGGGCAACAGGCGCAGGATGAACAGGATCAGGTGCGATAACGCAAAGGAGCCGCGGCCGGCGTCGAAACGTCGGCCGCGGCTCCCTCGGCTGCGGGTCCCGGACAGGATCCCGCAGAACAGTAGGGCTACTCGGACTTGAACCGAGGACCTTAGGATTATGAGTCCCGCGCTCTAACCAGCTGAGCTATAGCCCCGTGGGCCCGGAAACCGCTCAGGCCCTCAATGGGCCGGATGGTTTCCGGGCGAAAATCACTCTAACAATAGTAGTGGCCCTATTCAGACAACGAGGTCGTCGTAGCTCGCGCCGCGGTAGAGATCCTCGAAGGCCTGCAGGGTGCGTTCGATGCTGTGGTTCTCCACGATCCCCCGGCTCGCCTTGCCCATGGCCTCCAGCTCGTCCGCGGGGAGCGACAGCACGCGGACCATCTTGGCTGCAAGGTCGTCGCTGTCATTGGGCGTGAACAAGTAGCCGTTCTCCCCGTCGCGCACCAGGTGCGGCAGGGCCATGGCGTCCGCGAGAAGCACCGGTGTGGAGGCCGACATCGCTTCGAGCGTCACGAGGGACTGAAGTTCGGCCGTGCCGGGCATGCAGAACAGGTCCGCCGCGATGTAGGCCTTGCGGAGGTCGGCGTCGCTGGCCAGTCCCAGGAACTTGACCCGGTCCTGCAAACCGAGCCGGGCCACCTGCGCCTCGAGGGCAGGGCGCACTTCTCCGCCGCCAACGACCTCCAGATGGATGTCCAGCTCCTTGGGCGTCTTGGCGACAGCGTCGATCAGGACGTCGATGTGTTTTTCCTCGGCCAGCCGGCCGACGAACAGAACGGTGGGGCTTGAGTGGCGCTCCAGCTCTTCGCCGGGCTTAAGTTCGTAGGCCGCGGAGTCGATGCCGTTGGAAAGCGGCAGGACCTTGCGGAGGAAGGCATGCTGGTGCATTGCCGTCGCCGCCAGCGGCGTGGGGGTGGTGATGACGTCGGCCTGGCCCATGACCTTGCCCATGTCCTTCCAGGAGATGCGACCCACGATGTCCTTGAACCACTGCGGGAAGGGCAGGAACGGGTTCAGGTTCTCAGGCATGAAGTGGTTGGTCGCCACAATCCGGATGCCACGCTTGACGGCCTCGTAGAGGACGTGCTCCCCGATCATGTAGTGGCTCTGGATGTGCACGACGTCGGGCTTGACGCGGTCGAAGAGGAGGCTGATTTCCTTCTTGATCTCCCAGGGGAAGGTGATCCGGAAGTATTCGTGGGTGGGAACTGAGTGCGAGCGGATCCGGTGGACAGTGCCCTCGTCGCTGAATTCGGTGTAGCTCTTGCCCTTGTCCGGGCGGCAGGCGAGAACGTGAACATCGTGTCCGCGCGCCTTCATGCCCTTGGCCAGGCGGTAGCTGAACATGGCAGCGCCGTTGACGTGGGGCGGATAAGTGTCCGCGGCAATCAGAATGGTCATCGGATGCTGGTTGTCGGGCATGGTCACGTGGAGAGCTCCTGGTGGTCACGGTGCGGGCAGCTGGGACGGTGATGGCCGTCGGTGCAGGCGTGCCGGGCCTACTGCTGAGGTCTGGATTGCCCTAGGACACCCGGCCTGCGGCCTTCCGAGCGTCTTTCCTGCGCTTGGTGACTTCGGGATGGTGCCTGGACAAAGCGATCACTCCCACGATAGCAAGCGATCCGGCCGCCCCCATCGCAATCGCCGTCACGGCGTGGACATCGGGGCGCAGCTCACCGAGGATGGTGATGCCGATCGCGATGCCGACCATCGGGTCGATCACCGTCAGTCCGGCGATCACAAGGTCCGGCGGGCCCCCGGAGTAGGCGTTCTGCACGAACCACGAGCCGAGACCGCCCGCGGCGATGATGGCGACCACCGAATACCACGGCACATTCAGCACTCCCAGTCCGTTCGGATCCAGCAGATGCTTGCCAATGATCCGGGTCAGGACGGCGACAAAGCCGAACAGGATGCCCGCGCCGAGGATGTAGATGAAGGCGCTCATCCGGTGCTTGAACATCAGGGCGAGTGTTCCGAAAAGCCCGACCGCCAAGGCCAGCAGCAGCACGATGGTCAGCTCATCGGCGGAGCTGACCTTGTGGGTCTCCTGGGTCACGGTGACCGCCAGCACTACAAACAGCGCCGAACCTGTGACGCAGGCGGAAATCGCCACGACCGTGGCCCGGTTCATGGTCAGCCCCTGGTCCTTGGTGTTGACGATGGTGGTGATGACGAGGGCGATCGCCCCGATCGGCTGGACTACAGTGAGTGGCGCCATGACGAGGGCGACGGCGTTCATCGCCATGCCCGCACACAGCAGCAGGAGGCCGAAGACCCAGCGGGGGCTGCGGATCAGGCGGAGCATCCCGTGGCTGCTGAGCGCGAGTCCCCCGGTGTCGGCCTTGACCGCGCTGCCCTGGCGCTGGGCGCCGAAAGCGAGGCAGAACGCGCCCAGCACAGCAAGCATGACGGCGAACCACACCATCAGCGCGTGCCGCCTTCGGCGTCGAGCTTGGCGGCCTTGAGCATCTTGCCTTTGCGGATGATGGCCCAGAAGTAGTTGTAGCCGGCGATCCAGTGTCCCACCAGCCCGAGACCGAGGAAGATCCAGGCGGCCACTAAGTAGACCTCGGCGCCGGGCACCGGAAGCTTCGAGAGCACGAGCAGCGGGGTGCCGACCAAGAGGAGTGCGGTCCGGATCTTGCCGACCGTGCTTACCGGCAGGTCGGGGTGGCCGTGGAAGTAGTAGAGCGACAGGGCGAGGAGGATGGCATCCGGGACGAGCAGTGCCACGAGGTACCACCACTCCACGACGCCGGCGATCACGAGCGTCACGGCAACCGCGATCAGCGCGAGCCGGTCCGCGATGGGATCCATGACCCGCCCAAGGTTGGACATCTGGTCGAACCGGCGGGCGAAGTAGCCGTCCACCCAGTCGGTGCTGCCCATAATGGCCAGCACGAGGGCGGCGTAACCGTATTCCTGCTGCCCGAGGACGAGCCAGATGAAGAGCGGGACGCCGAGGAACCGCACCACTGTCACCACGTTGGGGATGGTGAAGACCCTGTCGTGGTGGATCTGGGCCCGACCGGGCCGGGAACCAGCGCCAATGAACTTCATCCAGTCCCCCTTTCCGTGGCCAGCAACGTTCGGGCGTCGCAGTTCAGCGGGCTGCCTAGCCCTGGAGCAGTTTGCGCAGCAGGAACACGAGGGCTGCAGCTGAGGCGGTCAGGGCGACGAGCGGTTTCCACCGCTGGCCCAGTTGGCCCGCCGCGCCTGCGCCGGCGCTGTCCGCAGCGGTGCCCGAGGCCTTCGCGGGCCGTTTCGATGTGCGTTCTGCGGCGGCGGACCGGAAAGCGGCGACCTTTCCGCTGAGCTGTTCTTTGCCGTCCTGCAGCTTGACCTGGGCCGCGGCCAGCAGGGCCTGCGCCTGGGACTTGACGTCGAGTTCCTCGTTGAGTTCATCGCGAACGCCGGTGAGGTGGGTACGGCGCTGGTCCAGCCGGCGTCGAAGTTCCGCTTCGCTGGGCGGCGGACCGAAGTCCGGCTCGGCGGCCATCTTGGCTTCCTTTTCGGCTTTGGCCTTGGCGGCGGCCGCCGCTTTGGCGGCCTTGGCGGCCTTGTACTGCTCCGAGTCAGGGTCCAGCACGGCAGGATCGAAAGCCGAGCCCTCCTTGGCGATGCCGAGGTCGTACTTGAGGCCGCGGATGGTGTCTTCCGGAACCAGCGGCATGGCCTTCTTGAACTTGCCGACGCCCACCAGCCCGACGATCGCAGCGATCAGCAGGAACACTCCACAGACCAGCAGGGCCGCGAGCCAGGCGGGCATGATCGTGGCGAGGCCCATGATCGCTGCGACGATGAGGCCGATGACCAGGAAGGATACGAAGACAAGTGCGACGGCGAGAAAGGCTGCGGCGACGCCGACCTGGATGCCCTTGCGCTTGATCTCGACTTTGGCGAGGGCAATCTCGTCGTTGAGCTGCCGCGGGGCCAGTTTGGAGATCAGTTTCAAGGTTCTGGGCAGCGCGGAAATGCGCAGCCCTCCGCCTGTGCCGCCGCTGTGACGTCCGCTCATCGGTCCCGCCTAACTGGTTACGTCTGTGATTCCGCGTACGCGGGATTGCCGGTCTGCGCAGCTTCACGCACACCCCGGTGTCAAAACTACCATTCAGGCTCCGTGCCGGGGCGCGGGGGCGGGCTGTGGCGCGCCCCCTGCCGCACACCCGGAAGGCTTGTCGTGAGCCCTAGGATTGGGCACTGTGACTACACCCACCAATCCCGGCGATTCCCTGACCCGCCGCCGCAGGCTCCTCTACATTCTGATGTTGGGCGCGCTGACCGCCCTGGGACCGTTCACCGTGGACCTGTATCTTCCAGCCTTCCCGGCGCTGGAAGAAAGCCTGGGCGTCTCGGAGGCAGCCGTTCAGCTGACGCTGACCGGCACCACGATCGGCTTTGCCTTGGGCCAGTTGGTGGTGGGCCCGCTCAGTGACAAGTTCGGCCGCCGGCTGCCGCTGATCCTGGCAACGGCGGTGCACATCATGGCCTCCCTGGGCGCGGCCCTGTCGACCGACATCTCGACGCTGGGCTTCTTCCGGGTGCTGATGGGAGTCGGTGCGGCGGGAGGCGGTGTGGTGGCCATGGCGATGGTGCGGGACCTGTTCAGCGGCTTCGCCATGGTGCGGATGTTCTCCCGGATGGCCCTGGTGAACGGCCTGGCGCCGATCCTCGCCCCCGTCATCGGTTCACAGCTGCTGCTGTTCATGCCGTGGCCGGGGATCTTCTTCTTCCTGGCCGGCTACGGGATGTGTGTCCTCATCGCCGCGGTGTTTGTGGTGCGCGAGACGCTCCCCCGCGAACTTCGTGGAAGAACTGGCATGACCGCCCGCCAGCGCTACGGTGTCCTGTTCGCGGACCGGATCTTCGTTGGCCTGCTGCTGGTGGGCGGGATGAACTTCGGCGGGCTGTTCACCTACCTTTCCGCGTCGCCGTTCCTGTTCCAGGATGTCTACGGCTTCAGCCCGCAGCAGTACGGCCTCCTCTTCGGCGTGAATTCCCTGGGCATTGTCGCGGGGGTGCAGACCAGCTCACGGCTCATCCGGAAGGTCCCGCCGCAGTGGATCCTGGCCTGCTCCACGGCGTGGATGTTCCTCATGGCCGTGCTGATCGTGATTTTCGACCAGCTGGGCTTCGGGCTGTGGGGCGTGATGGTCCCGCTGTGGTTCTACATCCTCGGCGCGGGCTTCACGTTCCCGTGCGTCCAGGTGCTGGCCCTGGCCAAGCACGGCGCGCAGGCCGGCACCGCCGCCTCCCTGCTCGGTGCCGCCACGTTCCTGATGGCCGGGCTCATCTCCCCGGTCGTGGGCTGGTTGGGAGTCACTTCCGCCACCCCGATGGGAGCAGTCCAGGCCGCGTGTATTTTCCTGGCTGCCGCCGCCCTTTGGCTGGTCGTCAGGCCCCGCACGGTCCCGGCAATCCAGTAGCCCGCTTCCCCCCGAGGGCATGCCCAGTCTTCGCGGCCAGATGTGGGCATAAGGGCGCTATGTCCGCGCGCCAGCCCGGGCGCGGGGCATGTCCCCTGGCAGGCCGGGACAGCGCACGGCCCACCCGGAGGACATGTCCGGTCTTCGGGGCCACGAATGGGCATATTGACACTATGTCCACGCGCCAACCCGAACGCGGGGCATGTCCCCCTCACCCGGGGAACGGGCGCGCAGCTGGCCACCGGCCCTGTTCCCGTCCGACGCCGGGCGATAAAGTTAGAGATGTGCCCCACTGGCAGGACCACCCACCCAGACCGGCCACGTGGCAGCGGTACGACACCGGAATCCTGCCACTGTGGTGGGACCGCCTGTGCAGCCAGACTAGCCAGCAGTCGGCGGCGCTGTTCGCGGCCGGGCTGTTTACCGAGGACCGCCGGCGCCCGATCGCGCAGTGGTACAACCCGGCCTTCGACTCGGCGCTCCTGGTCGCCCCCGAGACCTCACCCGAGTGGCCCGTGCAGCGCTTCGGGATCTTCTACGCCCCGCCCGGCGGCGGCTTCACCCAGGTCCACTCCGCCCCGCACGAGTGGCACCCCCGCGAACCCCGTAAGTCCCCCACCGAGAGTGAGGCCTTCCAGGCGGCGGTGGCGGAGGCCGAGCGGTTCCTGCAGGTGGAGATGTACTTCGTCTGAGCAGGAAAAAGACGCCGTAAGAGGGCACAAAAAAGGTCCCGCAGCCGGTTTAGCACCGGCCGCGGGACCTGTCCGCTCCTCCTGCTGGACTTGAACCAGCAACCCTTCGATTAACAGTCGAATGCTCT
>NZ_JARUXE010000022.1 GCF_030433895.1 Arthrobacter sp. PsM3
AACCCTTCGATTAACAGTCGAATGCTCTGCCAATTGAGCTAAGGAGGAATGAAGCAGGTATGACATTAGCAAAGGTTTTCCCGCTTAGGAAATCGGCCCGTCCCCTCCCCCGCGAAACACGCCCATACCCCTCCGGGTATAAAAAAGTCCCCGTCCCGGTGACCCGGAACGGGGACTGCGCGCTCCTCCTGCTGGACTTGAACCAGCAACCCTTCGATTAACAGTCGAATGCTCTGCCAATTGAGCTAAGGAGGAATGAAGCGGATACAAGCCTAGCAAACACCCAGCCGGGAAGTGAAATTGAGCCCCGCGCGGCCGGTCAGGCCTCGGAGCGCAGGGACCGTCTCTGCATTTCCAGCTGCATCAGCTCGCGGTTCAGCCGCTGGAACTCTTCGGGGTCTGCGGACGCGTCCAGGCGCTGCAGCTGACCCATCTTTTCGGCCTTGACGCGGGTGATTTGCAGCTCGAACAGCCGCGCGAGAATGTCCCGGCAGTAGCGCAGGACGCCGTCGGCGGTGCTGGCCGGCAGCGGCACGACGGCCAGCTCGGACACGAGCGGGCGCAGCGGCTCGGGAACTTCCTGGAGCAGCTGTTCCACCCAGCGCACCGGGTCGCCCGCGGAGGCCAGTCCGGTGGCCCGGATGGCCTGGTGGATGGCCAGGTACGCCGGCGTCGACAGCCTCGCCTCGGAGAAACGCTGCCAGGTCTCACCTTCCAGCATCGCCGGCTGCTGCAGGGCAACCTCAAGCGCCTGCCGTTCCATCGCGGCCACGGGGTCGCGGGGGTCGGGCCGGTTGAACGCCGGCAGCGCGGCCGACGGCGGCAAAGGTGCAACTCCCGGGGCGGATCCCCCGCCGGTCACCGAAGCGTACCCCGAGCCCTGACCGCGGCCCGCGGTGCTGCCCTGCGCCTGGTAGTGGCCGTTGCCCGAGCCGCCCACCTGCGGCTGGGCCGCACGCTTGGCGGCCGCGCCCACGGCGCGGCTGACCTCCTCGACCGGCATGCCCAGCCAGCCGGACAGTTCCCGCGCGTAGGCGGGACGGATACCTGCGTCGCGGATCTGGGCGACCACCGGCGCGGACTCCCTCAGGGCGGCGACCCGGCCCTCCACCGTGTCCAGGTTGTGCCGTTTCAGCGCGGCACGGATGGCGAATTCAAACAGCGGCCGCCGGGTGCTGATCAGGTCCCGCACGGCAGCGTCGCCCTTGGACTGGCGCAGCTCGCAGGGGTCGGCCCCGTTGGGCTCCACGGCAACATAGGTCTGCGCGACGAAGCGCTGGTCCTCCTCGAAGGCCCGCAGGGCCGCCTTCTGGCCGGCGGCGTCGCCGTCGAAGGTGAAGATGACTTCGCCGCCGCTGCCGTCGTCGGAGAGCAGGCGGCGGGCAATCTTGATGTGCTCGGTGCCGAACGCCGTCCCGCAGGTGGCGACCGCCGTCGTGATCCCGGCAAGGTGGCAGGCCATTACGTCGGTGTAGCCCTCGACGACGACAATCTGGCGGTCCTTGGCGATGTTACGTTTGGCGAGGTCGATGCCGTACAGGACCTGTGACTTCTTGTACAGCGTGGTCTCGGGGGTGTTCAGGTACTTGGGGCCCTGGTCGTCCTCGTAGAGCTTGCGGGCACCAAAACCGATGGTGTCCCCCGCAATGTCACGAATCGGCCAGATCAGCCGGCCGCGGAACCGGTCGTAAATTCCCCGGCCGCCTTCGGAGAACATCCCCGTGAGCTTGAGTTCGGGATCGGTGAAGCCCCTCCCCCGAAGGTGCTTGAGCAGCGAGTCCCAGCCCTGCGGGGCGTAGCCGACGCCGAACTGGTCCGCTGCCGTGCGGTCGAAACCGCGGTCGTGCAGGAAGTTGCGCCCTTCGGTGGCCCCCGGGGTCAGCAGTTGGGCGCGGAAGTATTCGTCCGCGACCTTGTGGGCGTCGAGCAGGCGCTGCCGCCGGCCGACCTCCTCGCGGTTCGGGCCGGACCCGCCGTCCTCGTACCGGAGCTCGAAGCCGATCCGGGCGGCCAGTTTTTCCACCGCCTCGTGGAACGATGTGTGGTCCAGCTTCTGCACGAAGGAGATGACGTCGCCGTCCTCACCGCAGCCGAAGCAGTGATACCGGCCCACCTGGGGGCGGACGGTGAATGAGGGCGACCGCTCGTCATGGAAGGGACACAGGCCTTTGTAGGAGCCCAGTCCAGCGACCTTGAGCGTCACGTAGCCGTCGACAACTTCCTTGATGTCCGTGCGCTGGCGTACTTCGTCGATATCTTCGCGTTTGATCAGGCCGGCCACAGTGCCATCCTAGTACCGGTCCCCGACAGGAACAGCGCAAAGCGGGACAGTGCGGGCAACGTCACCAGAGACGTCACCACAGCGACGGCAGGCTGCCGACGTGCCGCTCGTAAGCGGCCAGCGCGGAGCCGTCCGTCAGCGACGCGACCTGGTCGATCACAACACGCAGCCGCCCGGCGTCGTCCGCCGCGTCGCGCCAGTCGGCGGCGAACATCGGCTCCAGGTGGCGGTCCCCGGTGGCACTCAGGGCAGTGACGAGGGCGTGCAGGACCTCTCGCTGGCGTTCGTAGATGGGCTGCCGGTGCTCGGTGGTCATCACGAAGGTGGTGGCCAGGCCCTTCATCACGGCGATTTCCATCACGGTCTCGTCCGGGACGATCAGCTCCGCGTTATAGCGGGTCAGGTTCTCCGGACCGTAAGCCTCGCGGGTGGACGCCAGCGCACTCTGGCAGAACCGGCCGATCAGCTGGCTGGTCATGTCCTTCAGTGCCGCCATCGATTTGCGGCTGCCGTCGGCCTCGCGGACCCACACGCTGGTGGCCTCGAGCCGGGCAAGGGCTGCATCAATCGCGGCGGGGTCGTTGTGCGGCAGGTACCACTGTTTGGCGTAGCCGACCACGCGGGCACGGTGGTCCGGGTTGTCCATCCAGCGCAGCTGGAAATGCCCGGCGACAATCGCGTCCTCGACGTCGTGCACGGAGTAGGAGATGTCGTCGGCGAGGTCCATGACCTGCGCTTCGAGGCAGGAACGGCGCCCCGGGGCGTCCTCGCGGATCCAGTCGAAGATGGGCAGGTCATCCTGGTAGGCGCCGAACTTGCTGGTCCGCTCGCCATGGATGATGGGGGCGTTCTCGGCCGACCACGGGTACTTCGCGGCGGCGTCGAGGCTGGCGCGGGTGAGGTTGAGCCCGGCAGGACGCCCGTCGGCGGCCAGGACCTTGGGTTCGAGCCGGGTCAGCAGGCGCAGGGTCTGGGCGTTGCCTTCGAAGCCGCCGATCGCGTGGGCAACCTCGTTGAGGGCCGATTCGCCGTTATGGCCGAACGGCGGGTGGCCGAGGTCATGGCTGAGGCAGGCGGTGTCAACGACGTCGGGGTCGCAGCCCAGGGCACGGCCCAGTTCGCGGCCCACCTGGGCAACCTCGAGGCTGTGGGTGAGGCGGGTCCGGACGAAGTCGTCGGTGTCCGGCGCCACGACCTGGGTTTTGGCCCCGAGCCGGCGCAGGGCCGAGGAGTGCAGCACCCGGGCGCGGTCGCGTTCAAAGTCGGAGCGGTACGTGGACTTGGGCGGCTCCTCCACCCAGCGGGCGGTGTCGCGTGCCACATAGCCGTCCAGCACCGGGGCGGTGGTCCTGGTTTCAGCCACCGGACACGTCCAGTTCCGCGTGGCTGATCTCACGCGACTGCTCGGCGTCCATATTGCGGTCCAGCAGCCAGTCCTTGGGCAGGGCGGGCTTCTTCGGCGAGCCCGCACGGCCGCGGGGGCCTTCGGCGTCGACCCCGGGGTACGGGGAATTCAGGTCCAGCTGGTCCAGGGTCCCGCGGAGCACCTCGAGGCTCGTCACCATCGCCAGTTTGGTCCGCAGTTCACTGCCGACCACATAGCCCTTGAAGTACCAGGCCATGTGCTTGCGGATTTCACGCAGGGCCTTGCCCTCGTCGCCGAAGGTTTCGACCATCAGTTCGGCATGGCGGTAGACGCTCGCGGCGACCATCCGCAGGTCCGGCTTGTGCCGCTCCTCGCGGCCTTCGAAGGCCGCCATGAGGTCGCCGAACAGCCACGGGCGTCCCTGGCAGCCGCGGCCGACCACCACACCGTCCACTCCGGTCTCGCGGACCATGCGGATGGCGTCTTCGGCGGACCAGATGTCGCCGTTGCCGAGGACCGGGATGTCCGGCAAGGCTTCGCGCAGCCGGGCGATCGCGGACCAGTCGGCCTGGCCGGAGTAAAACTGTGCGGCGGTGCGGCCGTGGAGCGCGACGGCGGCGACCCCGGAATCACGGGCGATCCGGCCGGCGTCGAGGTAGGTGAGGTGGTCCTCGTCAATGCCCTTGCGCATCTTGATGGTCAGCGGGACGTTGCCCTTGGATGCTTCCTTGACCGCGGTCCGGACGATCGAGGTGAACAGGTCGATCTTCCAGGGCAGGGCGGATCCGCCGCCGCGCCGCGTCACCTTGGGCACGGGGCAGCCGAAGTTGAGGTCGATGTGGTCCGCGCGGTCTTCCTCCACGAGCATCCGGACGGCCTGGCCCACAGTGACGGGGTCCACGCCGTAGAGCTGGACGGACCGGACCTTTTCGTCGTCGTCATGCGAAATGATGCGCAGCGATTCCGGCGTCCGCTCCACAAGGGCGCGGGACGTGACCATCTCCGCGACGTACAGGCCACCGCCGTATTCACGGCAGAGCCTGCGGAACGCGGAGTTGGTAATGCCCGCCATCGGAGCCAGGATCACGGGGGTGTCCACCGTGAGGGGCCCGAGCTTCAGGGGCGGGAGTTCCAGCTTGGGGGCGGGAGGGGTAGCTACAACAGTCACCTGTTCATTGTCTCAAAGCCGGGCAAATCGGTCCGATCCGCGCCTCCTATGTGGAAACCCGCGGTCAGTCCCGTGCGGCGGCGCGCCGCCCGCGGCGCCCGGCCGGCGCCGCGTCGAAGGCACTGGAAGGGTCGACGGCGCCGGCGTCCGGCCGCTCGGCGTCATCCGCGGCAAGGCCGACGGCGGGGCTGCCGGCCGCGGGAACGCTGACGGCGCCGCCCCCGGACGCGCCGCCGGTGGCCAGGACCGGGGCGGTCCTGGCCACCGGTGCCTTCGTTCCCGTTGCTTTGACCACAAGTACCGCGATCAGCGTGGTGACGGGGATCGCCAGGACCAGCCCGATGGAGCCTACGAGGGTGCGGATCACTTCCTCGGACAGCTCGGCGCTGGTGAGGGCGTCACCGAGGGGCCGTTCATAGAGCATCACCAGGATCAGCACCGGCAGCGCGGCGCCGGCATAGGCGAACGCGATGGTGTACACGGTGGAGGCGATGTGGTCCCGGCCGATCCGCATCGCGGAGGTGAAGAGCTGGCGCGCGGACGTTTCCGGGGCCAGTTCCCAGAGTTCCCACACCGCCGAGGACTGCGTGATGGTGACGTCGTTCAGGACGCCCAGGCCGGAGATAATCAGGCCGCACAGGATGATGCCGGAGATGGAGATGTTGTCGGAGATGTTCGCCAGGGCTGCGGAATCGTGGCTGCCCACGCCGGCGAGGTTGGCGGCGTCGGTGGCCCAGGCTGCCAGCAGCGAAGTAATCGCGAGCCCGAACATGGTGCCGAGCAGCGCCGTCGACGTCCGGGCGGAAAAACCGTGGGCGAAGTACAGTACGCCGATCATGATCACCGTTGACCCCACCATTGCCAGCAGCAGCGGGGGCTTTCCCTCCACCAGCCCCGGCAGCATAAAGGACACCAGCACCCCGTAGGCCCCGACGAGTCCGATCAGCGCGCGCAACCCGCGCCAGCGCGCCACGGCGATCACAACAACGGCATAGAGCATGGCCAGGAAGATGATCGGCAGGGTCCGGACGAAGTCCACGAAGACGTAGGCGGGCGCGCCCTGGCCGCCGGCGCCCTGGGCCTTGGAGAGGTTGAGGTAGCGGATGTTGTCGCCGGTCTTCACACCATGGGATTTGGCGACGTCGGGGTTGATGACCACCTTGACGGGGTTGCCGCCCTTGTCCGGGTCCGTGAAGGCAAAGGTGCATTCCGATCCCTGTTGCGGCGCGGCGTCCGCCCCGGCCTGTCCCTGCGGGAGGGCGTCCATGCAGCTGCCGGTGACAACGCGCTGGATCTTCCCGGTGTCGAACGTGACTCCCGGCGCGGCCGCGTAGGGGCTCGCCAGCGTGATCCCCTCCTTGCTGCCCGAGGGCCACAGCATCGCCATCGCCACGAGGGTCAGCAGCGTCAGCGGGATCAGGATGGCGGCGAGGATGAGGTTGGCTTTCTTCCGCGCGGCGAGCGCCTGGGGTGTCGGCTCCGCATGTCCTTGCGGGGTGTGTGAATGTCCGGCGCCCATCAGCAGTTCAACCTCATGCCGAAGACTTTACGGCGTTTCACGGCGCCGTCCCGACGCAGGGACTCACCGGCCCGCGGCTGGCCGCCGTTGGCCCGGGCGTCCGACGCCGGTGTCCGCCGGCCGGGCCGCCTTAGGCCGGCGCGGGCCGCCTTAGGCCGGCGTGATGTTCTGGTTCACGTGGAAGAGGTTCTGCGGATCGTATTTTGCTTTGATCTCGCGCAGGCGCTTGTAGTTCGGCCCGTAGTTTTCCCCGACTTTGGCCAGATCGTCGCCGTCCATGAAATTGATGTAGCCTGCACTCTCCGAGTAGGGCTGCAGGGCCGCCGCGTACTCCCGGACCCAGGCGATGTTCGCCTCGCTGTCCCGGGGATCCTCCCAATGGCACGCAATGACCGGGGAGAACATGGCGTTCCGGTTGGGGAAGGCTGTGTCCGTGGCCCCCACCTGATGAACTGCGCCGTCGATCGGATAGATGTGCACGGCGGTCTGCACGCTGGGCACCCGGCTGCCGTACTCAAGGTGGGCGTTGATGGCCCCGTCGTTGAGTTCCGTCAGGAAGGCCGCCTTCCAGTAGGCCAACAGTCCCTTGGGGTACATCCCGTCAAAGGCGGAGTTCAAGGCCGGATAAGGCATCGGCCCCACCATGGACCCTGCCACGGGCGCAGCGTCCAGGAACGGCTGCCAGCGGGCCTGCCCTTCGGCCGGGTCACCGGTCCACATCCCGACCACAATGCAGACTGGCTTACCGTGCCACTCTTCCGGGAGGAAGGGAACCGGCGGCCCCTGATGGAAGGCGAGGAAAGCGCCCAGCTCACCGGGAGAGGCCGCCAGTTGCTCGCGATAAAACTTCGCAACGGTCTCGGCGTGCTCCACGGGGTAGATGATGATGCCGGCGTGGACCATGTCCACAGGATGGAGGCGGAATTCCAGCGAGGTCACGACGCCGAAGTTCCCCCCTCCGCCGCGCAACGCCCAGAAGAGGTCCTCATTCTCGCTTTCACTGGCAGTGAGGAACCTTCCGTCCGCGGTGACGACGTCGGCCGAGAGAAGGTTGTCGCAGCTCAGCCCGTATTTCCGGTCCAGGTAGCCGATGCCGCCGCCGAGGGTCAGCCCTGAGACACCGGTCGAACCAACGATGCCTCCGGTGGTCGCCAGGCCGAAGGGGTGCGTGGCGTGGTTGAAGTCGGCCCACGTGGCGCCGGCCTCGGTCCTGGCCGTTTTGCTGGCCGGATCGACCCTGACCCCCCGGGTGTTCGTAAAGTCGATGACCAGCGCGTCGTCCGCCGTGCCAAAGCCCGGCCCGCTGTGGCCGCCGCCGCGAATGGCCAGGCCCAGGGAGTTGTCCCGGGCGAAGTTGACGCTGGTGATGACATCCGCCACCTGGGACACCCGGACCACCGCTGCCGGCCGCTTGTCGATCATGCCGTTGTGCACTGCCCGCGCGGCGTCGTAGTCCGCGTCGCCAGCGGTGATGACCTGCCCGCGGACTTGCTCACGCAGGTTGTCGAACATTGTTCCGTTCATTTTCTTTACCGTCGATTTCGTCGTGAGATTCGACCCGGACGGTTCTCCCTGCGCTCCCAGCCCGCGTGGCGCCCGGAGATTTTACGTGCATAGGCTTACTCCTCGGCTCTGTCCCCGTCAAGAGGTCCCGGCCGACTTTTTCCTATCAAGAGGCCGCGGCCGGCACGCGCCCCGGCACACACCCCGCGGGTCCCGGCAGACAGCAACCGCCCTCGCCCCATCTTTTGGGGCCGCTGCTTCGAATGTTGCATGGGGACGTCCCCGCGGCGGGAAGTCCCGTACGGCTGCAGAACAGTGCCTTTCGGCGACAGTGCTGCTTGAACTGGGGGCACAGCGCCCTATGGTTGGAATTGACGGACGAAATGTGGAGGACACGGCGTGGCCATACGCAAGATAGACGACCGCGAACCTGAGGCGGCCGGCCCGGGCGGCACGGCTGCCAGGGCCGTGCTGAGCATTGCCGGGGCCGCCGGGGAAACCCGGGGCGTCGCCCTGGTCCTGCACGGCGGGCGGTCCAACAGTTACGAATCCGTCCGTGGCAGGCACCTGAGTCCCGCGCGGATGCTGCCTTTCGCCCGCGCCCTCCGCAGTGGAGGCGGATCCGACGGGCTGGCCGTCTGGACGCTACGGAACCGCTACCGGGGGTGGAACGGACAGGACATGTCCCCGGTGCAGGACGCCCGCTGGGCACTCTCGCACATCAGCCGCGAACACCCGGGAGTCCCCATCTATCTCCTCGGCCACTCGATGGGCGGCCTGACCGCCCTCTGCGTCGCGGACCACCCGCAGGTGGAGGCCGTCGTTGCCCTTGCGCCCTGGCTCGATGCGAAAACCCCGGTGGAGCCCCTGGCGGGTCGGCGGATCCTGATTGTCCACGGCACTGCGGACCGCTGGACCAGCCCCGCGAACTCGCTGGCCTTCGCCCGACGGGCTGACCGCGTCGCGGAGTCCGTGGAGTATGTCGCCCTCAAGGGAGCCGGACACTTCATGTTCCGCCGGGTGCGCCTGTGGAACTCACTGGCCATCCGATTCATCCTCGATGCCTTCGCCAGCAGTGCGGGCCGCGAACTCCGGGGCAGTTCGGACTCCTTCCGCAGCCTCCTTCCTGCCTCCGGCGCCAGCCTCCCGGTGGTGCTCTGATGCCGTACTTCCCGATCGGCACCTTCCTGGCCAGCCTCCCGTGGGTGGCGGTGGGCCTCGTGTTGCTGCTGGTCCTGACCTTTGCCATTGCCGTCCGCCAGAACCGCCACTCGGTCATCGACACCGTCTGGGGCCTCGGGTTTGTAGTCGTGGCCGCCATCTCCTGGCTGCTCTCCGACGGACACGGCGACGGCGGCCGCCGGCTGCTGCTGCTGGCGCTCGTGGCGGTCTGGGGCATCCGGCTGGCCCTCCACATCGGCGTCCGTGCCCGCGGCGGCCACGAGGATCCACGCTACGTGGACATGCTCTCTTCCGCCCCCGGGTCCCGCAACATCTATGCACTGCGCAAGGTCTACCTGCCCCAGGGCGTGATCCTGTTCTTCGTCTCGCTCACCATCCAGGTGGGGATGTTCAGCACCGGAAGCCTCGGCTGGCTGGCCTGGCTGGGCGTGCTGCTCTGGATCATCGGCTTCGTCTTCGAAACGGTCGGCGACTGGCAGCTGGGGCAGTTCAAGGCGGATCCTTCCAGGCGCGGCACCGTGCTCAACACCGGACTCTGGCGCTACACCAGGCACCCGAATTACTTCGGCGACGCGGCCGTCTGGACCGGGTTCTTCCTTGTCGCCGCTGATTCCTGGCCCGGGGTGCTGACCGTCCTCTCCCCCGTCCTGATGATCTGGCTGCTCGCCGGCAAATCGGGCAAGCCGCTCACGGAAAAAGCGATGTCCGCCCGCCCCGGGTATAAGGAATATGTGGAATCCACCTCGGGTTTCCTGCCTTTGCCGCCCCGCCGGCCGGGTGGCAGCCGGCACCAGCCGGACGGACCAGCGGGGCGGACGCTGACATGACCTGGCAGCCCCGGCCCAGCGACCGCTTCTACCGCGTCATTGTCCGCACCGGGCTGGCGCTGCGAGGGCTGTTCCGGATCCGGGTCATGGTCACCGGCCAGGAGCACCTTCCGGCGCCGGAGCCCCGCCGCGATTCGCCGCAGAGGTTGTCCCGCGGCGTGGCCCCGGGCCGGGGCGCCGTCGTCGCGATCACGCACTTCGGGTACCTCGACTTCGCGTTCGCCGAACTGCTGCTGTGGCGGCACAGCAGGGCCCAGATGCGCTTCCTGGTCACCCAGGGGGCGGCCGACCACTGGTTTGCCGGGCCCGCCGTGAGCGCCGCTGGGCATGTCGTGGTGGGGTACGGGGCCGGCTCCCACGCCTACGATGCCGCTGTTCAGAAACTCCGTGAGGGCGAGTACATCGCGATCCTGCCGGAGGCCGGCGTCAGCCGCAGCTTCCGGGTGCGCGAATGCAAGACCGGTGCGGTGCGGATGGCCGCCGAGGCCGGCGTGCCCATCATCCCCGTCTCCATCTGGGGCTCCCACCGGCTGATGACCCGCCGCCACGGGTTCTCCCCGGCCCGCGCCTGGCGCGCCCCGGTCCGCATCCACGTCGGCGAACCGGTGATCGTCGGCCCGTCCCAGGACGTCCAGCGGGCCACCGAAGCGCTGCGCGGAACGCTCCAGGCCGGCATCGATGCCTGTATCGCCGACTTCCCCCTGCAGCCGGCCCCGGGCGCGTGGTGGATGCCGGCGGACCTCGGCGGCGGAGCACCCACCGAGGAGGAGAGGCAGCGCCTGGATGCCGCCGAAGGTCCGCGGCGCGCAGGCGTCCGGCGCCGATAAGCCCGGTTACCGGGATCGTCTTGGCTAAGCTCCATCGGGTACAAAATCGCACTCAATGGAGAGGTACTCCTCTGTGGCAAACACAGTCCTGACGAAAAGCGGAATCGGCGAAGAACGCGGTCTCGCGCGCATAGCCCAACGGATGGCGGCATGGACCGAAAAATGGTTCCCGGACGCCTACATCTTCGCCCTGGCCGGCGTCATCATCATCGCGGCGGCCGCCCTGGCCATCGGCGCCTCGCCCCAGTCGATCGCCGATTCCTTCGGCAACGGGTTCTGGGACCTGACCGCCTTCACCCTGCAGATGGCCATGGTGGTGCTGACCGGCTACGTCGTGGCGACCTCTCCGCCCGTGGCCAGGCTGATCAACCGGCTGGCCCTCATCCCGGCGACCGCACGCACCGCCGTGAGCTTCGTGGCGCTGATGTCAATGTCAGTGTCCTTCCTCAACTGGGGCCTCAGCCTCATCTTCGGCGGCCTGCTGGCCCGCGCCATCGCCCGCCGCAAGGACCTGACCGTCGACTACCGCGCGCTGGGCGCCGCCGCTTTCATGGGCCTCGGGGCCGTCTGGGCACTCGGCCTGTCCTCCTCGGCGGCGCAGCTGCAGGCCACCGCGGCCTCGCTCCCGCCGGCCCTGCTGAAGATTACCGGCATCCTGGACTTCGGCACCACGATATTCACTTGGCAGTCCCTGCTCACGCTGGCCATTCTGGTCGCGCTCACCACGGTTATCGCGCACTTCTCGGCCCCGACCGGCGGTGCTCTCCGCACCGCGGAGGATCTCGGCGTCGACCTTGACGATGAACCCAGCGAGCCGGCGCCGCGCTCCCGCCCGGGCGAATGGCTCGAGTACAGCATGATCCTGCCGGTCCTGGCCGGCGTCCTGACGCTCGGCTGGCTCGTCTCGCAGTTCCTGACCAAGCCCTTCCTGACCGTTGTGAGCAGCCTCAACGGCTACCTGCTGGTCTTCCTGATCCTGGGCCTGGTGCTGCACGGCACCCCGCGGAACTTCCTCCAGGCCGTCACCAAGGCCGTCCCGGCGACCGCCGGTATCCTGGTCCAGTTCCCGCTCTACGCCGCGATGGCTGCGATCCTGACGAAGGCCACCGGCCATGGCGGCATGACCATCTCGGCCCACCTGGCCGAATTCTTCTCGGAGATCGGCGGCGGCGGCGGGTTCGCCGTCGTGATCGCGCTGTACACGGCCCTGCTGGGCCTGCTGGTCCCCTCCGGCGGCGGAAAATGGCTGGTCGAGGCGCCCTACGTGATGCAGTCCGCCACGGATGTCCAGATGAACCTCGGCTGGACCGTGCAGATCTACAACATCGCCGAGGCCCTGCCGAACCTCGTGAACCCGTTCTTCATGCTGCCGCTGCTCGCGGTCCTGAAGCTGCGGGCCCGGGATCTGGTGGGCTTCACCTTCCTGCAGTTCGTCTTCCACCTTCCGGTGGTGCTGCTGCTCGTCTGGCTCCTCGGGATGACGTTCAACTTCGTGCCGCCGGTGATGCCGCCCGGGCAGTAACCTCGTCCGGTAGAGGAGGCTTCCTGTGTTGTTGCTGCTGTCATGTTGTTGAGGGGCGGTTCCGTGGCCGTTCTAGGAGCCGGGCTCCCCGGGGAGGCGGGTATGGCTTTGTCTGCCGTTGCCGTTCGACGTCGAGCGAGCGCGACGGCTCACAGCTGACCGTACGGCTTCATCTCCCGCCCCTTGACAATATGTAGCGGTTACTGGAAAAAGGAAAGCACCGTCCCGACCCGCCTCCGAGGTGATTCTCCGATGTCCGCCACGTTGTCATCCAGTGCTCCTGCAGTCCTGCGGGACTATTACCGCATCCTCGAAGGAGGTTCCGGGGCATACCAGGACGGCGCCCAGCTGCGGGGGCTGCTCTCGCCCCACCTCGACTTCACCGGCCCTCTGGCCGGACACCGGCCTGACTCCACGGAAGGCTTCCTTCACGGGGTGGCCGGCTTCATTGCGACGGTCCAGAACATAGACGTTGTTCGCGACGTGCACGATGAAACCGGATCGGCGGTGCTGTATGGGGCCACGATGCCGGGCGGGAAGATGACCTTCGCGGAGTTCTTCACCTTCACCGAGGGCCGCATCAGAAACCTTCAGCTGCACTACAACGGCCAGGAGTACATCGACAAGGGCGGTCGCTGAGTGCCACGCAACGCGCTATCGGCCGTTTCTCTCGCTGGCTCGGCGCGGTAGACGGCGATCTTCGCCAGGGCGGTAACTTCCGCGCACCAGACGAACCGGACGGCGCGATCGACCGTACGGCCGCCGTAAACGCAGCTGACCCGCAGTAGTTTCACTACTGCGGGTCAGCTGCGTCAGGGCCTAGGCCGGGTCGGAAACGACCAGAGTCTCGGCGCCCTGGAGGCGCGCCTTGCCGCTCTCCAGCAAGGGCTCGACGACGGCGCGCAGCGCCTCCATCGAGTCGTCCAGTTCGAGAACCACTGGGTGCTGGAACGCAATCAGCGCCAGCAGGTCCCGGACGGCGGCCCGGGCCTCGTCGGCCGGGAGTTTGGGCTCGTGGCCCAGGAACACGTCGGTGGGATGGCCGGATTTGGCCGCGCCCTCCCCCGCCGCCTTGTCGGGGGCGAGCTCGGCGTAGCTGATCGCGAAGGCCTGGAGCTGGCCCTTTTTGCTGGCCGGCACCCCCGGGCCGAACGCGCTCGCCTTGGGCGCCCGCAGCACAATGGCGCCGTGGGCCCCGCTGAGCTCGTCCAGGAACAGGCGCTGGACCGTGCCGATGCTGAGCTCACCGGGGCTGTCCCAGCCGTGCACGGCCGTGTAGTACCGGCCCACCACGTCGCTGAGCTCCACCGAGCCGGTCGCGAGGTCCTCGACCTGTTCGGCGGCGGCAGCCTCCGAACCGTCACCGAAGACCGGCAGCCGGAGGGCCCCCGGCTCGACGACGACGAGCCGGGAACGCTGGATCGGGGCCAGGCCCGCCGCCTCGGCGAAGGCCGCACCGGGGGTGCCCGGCTCCACCTTGGTCCGGAGCCGGGAGACGCCCGACGGCGACTGTGCGGCTTCGTGCCGCAGCATGGTCAGCAGCGTGGAGCCGACGCCCGCGCGGCGGTGGAGCCGGTCGACCTCGAGGTACGCCCACAGGCGTTCGGGGTGCAGCGAGGCCTCGTGGACCACACCGGCCGCGACCGGGATGGCCACGCCGTCGACGACGTCCTCGGCCACGATGCAGCGGCGCCATGGCGCGCTGCCCGAGGGTGCGAGGGTGCCACGGAACTGCCTGGCCTGCTCGGTTTCGGGGCCGCCCCAGATTTCCAGCAGGGCGAGGTCGTCGCCGTCGCGCCATTCACGGTAGGAGATCGCCACGATCAGGCGCCGATCAGCCGTGCGGCCAGGTAGCCCTCCACCTTGTCCAGGGAGACGCGCTCCTGGCTCATGGTGTCGCGTTCGCGGATCGTGACGGCCTGGTCGTCCAGGGTTTCGAAGTCCACGGTGATGCAGAACGGGGTGCCGATCTCATCCTGGCGGCGGTAACGGCGGCCGATTGCGCCGGCGTCGTCGAATTCGATATTCCAGCTCTTGCGCAGCTGGGCGGCGAGGTCCTTGGCCTTCGGGGACAGGTCCTCATTGCGGCTCAGCGGGAGCACGGCTGCCTTGACCGGGGCCAGGCGCGGATCCAGCTTGAGCACGGTGCGGATGTCGACGCCGCCCTTGGCGTTGGGCGCCTCGTCCTCGGTGTACGCGTCGATCATGAACGCCATGAAGGACCGGGTCAGGCCGGCCGCCGGCTCGATCACGTACGGGGTGTAACGCTCGTTGGTGGCCTGGTTGAAGTAGCTCAGGTCCTGGCCGGAGGCCTTGGAGTGCGTGGTCAGGTCGAAGTCGGTCCGGTTGGCGATGCCCTCAAGCTCGCCCCACTCGGAGCCGTGGAAGCCGAAGCGGTATTCGATGTCCGTGGTGCCCTTGGAGTAGTGGCTGAGCTTCTCCAGCGGGTGCTCGAAGAAACGCAGGTTGTCTTCCCGGATGCCGAGGCCGGTGTACCAGGACATGCGCTCCTTCATCCAGTACTGGTGCCACTGCTCGTCGGTGCCGGGTTCGACGAAGAATTCCATTTCCATCTGCTCGAACTCGCGGGTGCGGAAGATGAAGTTGCCCGGCGTGATCTCGTTGCGGAAGGACTTGCCGATCTGGCCGATGCCGAACGGGGGCTTTTTGCGGGAGGTGGTGAGCACGTTGGAAAAGTTGACGAAGATGCCCTGGGCCGTTTCCGGGCGAAGATAGTGCAGGCCCTCCTCATTGGCCACCGGGCCGAGGTAGGTCTTAAGCAGGCCGGAGAATTCCTGGGGTTCGGTCCATTCGCCGCGGGTGCCGCAGTTGGCGCAGGCGATGTCCTTGAGGCCGTTCTCGGCGGGACGGCCTTTCTTCTCCTCGTACTCTTCCTCAAGGTGGTCGGCGCGGTAGCGCTTGTGGCAGGAGAGGCACTCGACCAGCGGGTCGGAGAACACGTCGACGTGTCCGGAGGCTTCCCAGACCTGGCGGGGCAGGATCACGGAGGAGTCGAGGCCGACGACGTCTTCGCGGCCGCGGACCACGGACTGCCACCACTGGCGCTTGATGTTTTCCTTGAGCTCGGCGCCCAGGGGCCCGTAGTCCCAGGCAGAACGCGAGCCGCCATAGATTTCACCGGCCTGGAATACGAAACCCCGGCGCTTGGCGAGGGAAATGATCTGGTCGAGGACGGACTTTGCTGCCATGGGAACTCCACTTTCTACAGGGCCGCTGGGTGCGGTCCGCGGTCTGAGCCCCGGGACCCCGGCTGGTTGCCGGACGGGGCACTGCTGAAACGCAAGACTTAAACGCAGACACAGCACCCGCACAACAATCAGCCGGGGCTCAATGTTGGCGGTGCAGGAAGCTGCGCCTCCTAGCCTACCGGCCTGCTGGCCCCCGGCGCCGCCCGCCGCAGGATGGGGGCGCAGGACGGGCGGGTTCGGGCCGGCGGGGGTCGGGCCCGGGCGGGTTCGGGCCGGCGGGGGTCGGCGTCCCCCTCAGCGCCGCAGGGCGCCTCTGGGCCAGGGCAGGCTCGCGAGCACAATCGCGGCGAGGGTCAGCAGGGTTCCCAGCACGGTGGGCAGCGCCACCACGGTGCCGGGCGCCGGCAACACCAGATCCAGTCCCAGGGAACCCAGCAGCTGGCCCGCGATCATGCCGAGTCCCGTCACCAGCACACCCAGGCTGCGGACCAGCACGGCGCCGACTCCGATGAAGACACACCCGATGGGCCCGCCCAGGTAGTACCACCACTCAGCCGGCAGCGCGTTGCCCGGTCCCGCGACGGCGATCTTGACCAGCCAGGCAGCCCAGAGCATGACCCCGCCGGCGATGAAGTTCATGAGGGTCGCGGCGATGGGCGTGCCGTAGTGCATCGCGGCGGTGCCGTTCATGGCCTGCTGGAAGCTCATCAGGAATCCGGCCAGCACGGGGAGGAGCAGCGGAACCAGCAGCTCCCCCGCCCCTGAACCGGCGGCGGAGAAGCGCGGCGAGACCGCCCAGGCCACGGCGGCGACAGTCAGGATGCTGCCGAGCACCCGGATGCCGGTGATGGATCTTTTGCCGGCCGGTCCGATCCCCATCCGGTCCACGAGCAGCCCGCTGAGGGTCTGCCCGGTCACGCTGGCGACAGTAAAGAGGGCGACACCCAGCAGGCCCACGGTGAAGGACTGCGCGAAGACGAAGAACCCGCCGATGCAGCCGGCCAGGACGTAATAGGGCGGGAAGCGGCGCTCCCGGACCGCCGGCACGATGCGCGCCAGCCCGGCCCGGCCTTTTGGCAGCACGAGCGATATTACGATCATCACCACCAGACCGGTGGTGAAACTCACCACTGCGGCGGCGATTCCATCCTGGAGCGCCGCACCCAGGGCGCCGTTAATCCTGCCCTGGACGGGCATGAACAGCCCCGCTGCCACGGCGAGCGGCAGCCCGGCGAGGAACGGAAGCCGGGGCGTGTGCGTCATTGCTGTCACCTTACGTCAGGCATCATTGCTTGTATGAGCAACCCGGAAATTGAAGAGATCACCATCCGCGACGACATGATCCGTCTCGGTCAGCTGTTGAAGCTGGCCAGTCTGGTCGAGGACGGGGTGGAGGCAGCGGAGCTGGTCAAGAGCGGGCTCGTCAAGGTTAACGGTGAGATCGACGAGCGCCGGGGCCGCCAGCTCCACCACGGCGACACCGTCACCGTGAACGGCAGGACCGTGCGGATCAGCACTCCCGAGGGAGCCTAGAACCCCGCCGGGCGGACTGCCGCCCGGCATCGTCAGCCTACTTGCTCAGCACGCCATGGGTGAGGAACTCCGAGACGTGCCCGATTTCCTGCTGGTTAATGCCGTGCCACATCCCCGTGTAAAGCACCTTGGTGAGCTTCACGTGCTTGCGCACCCAGCCCATGGTGAACTCGACCTTGTCGGGCGAGATCACGGGATCCTGCTGGTCGCGGCCCCAGAACATCGGCACCGTCCCGTCCAGTTCGGCGTCGCGGAAGCTGGGATCCCCGGCGGCGTCGACGGCAAAACCTGATAAGCCGACGACGGCGGCATAGTCCGCGGGCCGCCGCCGCAGCAAGGTGGTGGCCAGCGCCATCCCCATCGAAAAGCCCAGCAGCGTGACGGACGGGTGGTTCGGCCGGACCGAGTCGAGCCAGTCCTCCACATACGAGGCGGCATCCTTGACGGCATCGAGGGAGTACTCGATCGATGCCGTCAGCGGGAACCAGGTGAACCCGGGGCCGGAAACCAGCGGTGCGCGCAGCGATGCCACCACAAACTCCTGCGGCAGCACGTCCGCCAGGCTCAGGAGATCCTGTTCGTTGGCGCCGTAGCCGTGCAACAGGAGCAGCAGCGGCTTGCCTGCACGCTCCTCCTCGGGCTTGGACCATAGGACAACGGGGGCGGGGAAGGCTGCGTGAGTCATGGCTCCATTCTTACAGTTACCCGGAAGTAACAACTTACGGTGGCGTAGCTTTGCACGAAGAGTGCACGATATGAAGGTGAGCGAAACTGAAGCCATGGAGAATGCACCGGAGAACGCCGTCACCCACCCCTGGACCCGCTATGTGGCCATGGGGGACTCCTTCACGGAGGGCATCGGTGACCCCGAGCCGGCGAGTCCTGGCGGCCACCGTGGCTGGGCGGACCGGGTGGCCGAGGAGCTCAGCCGCGGCCACGAGGACTTTGCCTACGCAAACCTCGCCGTCCGGGGCCGCCTCCTGCAGCAGATCGTGGACCAGCAGCTGGCCCATTGCCTGTCCCTCCGGCCCGACCTCGTGACGCTGTCGGCCGGCGGGAACGACCTGATCCGCCCCGGCGGGGATCCGGATGCCCTGGCCGAGAAACTGGACTCGGTGGTGCAGATCCTCACCCTGGCCGGCGCCACGGTGGTTCTTTTCAACGGCCCCGACACCGGCTCGTCCGTGCTGGGCCGGGTGCGCAGCAAGGTGGCCATCTACAACGAGAACCTCCGCACCATCGCGGCGCGCCACGACGCCGTCATTGCGGACATGTGGTCCCTGAGGCAGCTGAACGATCCGCAGATGTGGGATGCGGACCGGCTGCACTTCTCGCCGCTGGGCCACCACACCATCGCGGCCATGGTCCTGGACTCCCTCAACGTCGAGCACACCCTGGAACCCCTCTCCCCCAAACCCCTGCCGCAGCGCAGCTGGCGGCAGGCACGGTCCGGCGATCTGGTGTGGGCGCGCGAATACTTCGTCCCGTGGGTGGTCCGCCGGCTCCGGAACCGATCCTCCGGCGACGGCGTCACGGCCAAGCGCCCCCTCCCGGGGCCGGTCTTCGGCCCCGGGATGCCGCTCGGCTCGGGCGAGGGGCCCCCCGGCGCCGAAGAGCCCGTGCGCCCCTGAGCGTCCTGACCGGCGCCGCCTTGACCAGGGCGCCTGTCCCGGCGTGCACTACTGGGGCACGACGGGACAGGGCACGACGGCGGGGGTGCGGGCGTTAAGCTGGGAGGACACTTCCTGAGAGGCACGGTACCGTGAACAGTCTGTTCTTTTGGATCATCGTTTTGTCATTCCTGATCCCGATGGCGATGCGCTACTACAAGAAGTCGGTGCGCGGGCGGAACCAGAACCAGAACGGCTTCCCGGACCAGTTCGGGCAGTTCCCCGGCAACCCTTCCGGCGGCGGGGCGGGATACCCGGGCCAGCAGAACAAGCAGCCGCGTGACGGGTTCACCCAGCGGGACTATTACGGGGCATTCGGCGAGCTGGGCGCGCCCCAGCAGCCCATGCCGCCGGCGAACCAGCCGTACCCGGGCCAGCAGCCCCCGGTCCCTTATGGGGACAGCCCGGGATACCCCGGCAACCGGCCCCAGGCTTTCCAGCCGCAGGACGCACAGCAGCCCTCCGCCCCGGCGGTGCCCCCGCCGCCGTCGGCCCCGCAGGGCTTCCGTGCACGCAAGCTCGCGGAACTGGACCAGCGGTACAGCGACGGCGAGCTCACCATGGAGAACTACATGGCCCAGCGCGCGGAGATCATGAAGGGCTAACTCTCACCACCACCACCACCACCAACGCGGGGTCACTTACCGCCCATAATCCGGTCACGGATGGGCTGTAAGTGACCCCGCGTTGTTTGTGGGGCGGGGGTGTGGGGGGTCAGTCGACCTGGGGGAAGCCGAGGTCGATCACCGAGGTGGACGGATCCGGCCAGCGGGTGGTGACGACCTTGCCGCGGGTGTAGAAGCGGATGCTCTCGGGGCCGTACATGTGGGTGTCGCCGAAGAGCGAGTTCTTCCAGCCGCCGAAGGAGAAGGTCCCCACCGGAACCGGGATCGGCACGTTGACGCCCACCATGCCGGCCTCGACGTCGAACTCGAACTGCCGTGCGGCGCCGCCGTCGCGGGTAAAGATCGCCACGCCGTTGCCGAACTCGTTGTCGTTGACGAGCCTGACGGCGTCGGCGTAGGTTTCGACGCGGACCACGGAGAGGACCGGGCCGAAGATCTCGTCGTCGTAGACCTTCATGCCGGGCTTGACGTGGTCGACCAGGCTGACGCCGATGAAGAAGCCGTTGGAATCGAAGTTCTGCTCCCGGCCGTCCACCACCACGGTGGCCCCTTCGCTGGCCGCGCCGGCGACATAGGAGGCGACCTTGTCGCGGTGCGCGGCGGTGATGAGCGGGCCCATCTGGGATGAGGGGTCCGTGCCGGGACCGATCTTCAGGGTCCCCATCCGGGTGGTAATCGCGCCGACGAGCTCATCGGCGATGTTCCCGACCGCGACCAGGACGCTGACGGCCATGCAGCGCTCGCCGGCGGATCCGTAGGCGGCGGAGACAGCCGCGTCGGCGGCCATGTTCAGGTCCGCGTCCGGCAGGACCACCATGTGATTCTTGGCGCCGCCCAGGGCCTGGACGCGCTTGCCGTGGTCGGCGGCGCGCTTGTAGATGGACTGGGCAATCGGCGTCGAGCCGACGAAGCTGATGGCCTTGACGTCCGGGTGTTCCAGGAGCACGTCGACGGCTTCCTTGTCACCATGGACGACGTTGAGGACACCGGCGGGCAGGCCGGCCTCGGCGAAGACCTGGGCGATGAAGACGGCCGAGGACGGGTCCTTTTCGCTCGGCTTGAGCAGCACGGTGTTGCCGCAGGCCAGGGCGCTGCCGATCATCCACAGCGGCACCATGGCCGGGAAGTTGAACGGCGTGATGCAGGCGACCACCCCAACCGGCTGGCGCACCGAGTGGACGTCGACGCCGCCGGCCACCTGCTCGGAGCGCTCACCCTTGAGCGCGTGGGACAGTCCGGTGGCGAATTCGATGTTCTCCAGGCCGCGGGTGATCTCGCCCTCGGCGTCGGAGAGGACCTTGCCGTGTTCGCTGGTCAGCAGGGCGGCCAGCTCTGGCCGGCGCTGCAGCAGCAGTTCGCGGACCTTGAAGAAAATGTTGGTGCGCTTGCCGAGGCTGGTGGCGCGCCAGCCGGGCAGGGCCGCGCGGGCGGCA
The DNA here is from genome assembly GCF_030433895.1 of Arthrobacter sp. PsM3. Lineage (GTDB taxonomy): Bacteria > Actinomycetota > Actinomycetes > Actinomycetales > Micrococcaceae > Arthrobacter. Next base: position 20,667 of record NZ_JARUXE010000022.1, read on the forward strand.
CGGATGGCCTCCTCAACGCGGTCGGCGGAGGCGAGGGCAACTTCCTTTTCCTGCTCGCCGGTGGCCGGGTTGAAGACCGGGCCGTAGCGCTCGGCGTCGGAAATCAGGGCGCCGTTGATGAAGTGCGGGATGCGTTCCATGGGGAGGTTCTCTTTCGTGGGGAGCTGATAAGGGCAGCGGTGCGCGGGGACTGCCCGCGCAGGGCCGTTGCGTGGCGGCGTTTGCTCGGCCGTGTTGACCGGGAGGCGCCTACTTGCCGGCCTCCAGGGTGCCGTCGACCAGCTTGACGATCGCGGAGCAGTCCATGCCTGCGTTGCCGGAGTCGATGAGGCGCTGGAAGAGCTGCTGGACGTGCTGGCCGATTTCCAGCGGGGTGCCAGTGTCGCGTGCCGCGCTGATGGCGAGGCCGATGTCCTTGTTGGCCAGCTCGGTGGTGAAGGTCGGGGCGAAGTCGTTGTTGGAGGCCGCGGTGGGGACCACGCCGGCTACCGGGTACCAGGTGCGCAGCGCCCAGCTGTCGCCGGAGGAGACGGACGCGATGTCCCAGAAGACCTGTTTGTCCAGTCCGAGCCGGTCCGCGAGGACGGCACCCTCCGCGGTGGACGCCAGGTTGATGAAGAGCATGAGGTTGTTGCAGATCTTCGCGGCCTGGCCGGTGGTGGCGCCGCCGGCGGGGATGATGTTGGCGGCCATCGGCCTGATGTACTCGGTGGCCTCGGCCACGGCGCCGGCTTCGCCGCCGATCATAAAGGTCAGGGTGGCGGCCTTCGCGCCGCTCATGCCGCCGGAGACCGGGGCGTCGACAAAGCGGAAGCCGGCGGCAGCCGCGGCGTCGTGCAGGGCCTGGGCGGAGGCGATGTCGATCGTGGAGGAGTCCACCAGCAGGGTCCGGGTGTCCGCGTGGGCCAGGACGCCGTCCTCGCCGAGGTAGACAGCGCGGGCGTGCTCGCCCTTGGGGAGCATGGTGAAGACGACGTCCGCACCGTCGACGGCGTCGGCGATACTTGCCGCAGGCTTTACTCCGCCTGCCTCCGCCGCGGCGACGGCCTCGGCATTGAGGTCGAACCCGCGGACATCATGGCCGGCCTTGGCGAGGTTCACAGACATGGACCCGCCCATGTTCCCCAGTCCGATCCAAGCGATAACTGCCATGGCATAAGCTCCTTTGCTTTGCTTCTTGCTGCGCGTAGTGCTGTGGGTGCTGCTTTGCGGCTGCTTGTTGTGCTGCCTGTGGTCCGGCCGTTTCGCCGGACTCTCCATGTCAAGCATCACACCCTGTTACAGTGCAATCAAGGGAAAAAACTACAGATAGTATGTGCATGGATGCACATACCTGATTTCAGAGGAGTCATTGTGGACTTGCGGCGGCTTCCGAGCCCGGACGACCTGCTCATCCTGCTGACCGTGGCCCGGCTGGGCAGGTTCAATGCGGTGGCGGAAGCCCTTGGCACCACCCACACCACCATCTCCCGCCGGATCCTGGCGCTGGACAAACAGCTGGGCGGGCGCACCCTCGAGCGGAGCCCGCACGGCTGGGAGCTGACGGACCTTGGCGCCGAGGCCGTGGCAGCCGCCGAGGCGATCGAGGGCACCCTCGGGGCACTCACGAACCGGATCGCCCGGTCCGACGATGTGCTGTCGGGGCTGGTCCGGATCAGCACCCCCGACGGCTTCGGCGCCGAGTTCCTCGCACCGGCGCTGGTCCGGCTGCAGCGGGGCCACCCGCTGCTGAACGTTGAAATGCTCAGCGCCACCCGCAAGGTCAGCCAGAACCGGTCCGGGGTTGATCTCGAGGTGGTGGTGGGCAATCTGGACGTCAGCAACGCGCAGACCATCTTCCTGTCCAACTACTTCCTCCGGCTGTACGCCAGTCCGCAGTATGCCCGGGAGCACGGCCTGCCGGCGACGCTCGACGACGTCCGGCAGCACGGTTTCGTCTCTTACGTGGAATCGGCACTGCAGGTCGCCGAGCTTGGCCACCGCTCCACCCAGCTTCCCGTCCCGCGCTCCAGCTTCCAGGCCACCAGCATCTTTGCCCAGCTCGAGGCCGTCCGGCGGGGTGCAGGGATCGGCCTGCTGCCCAACTTCCTGGCCGTCGGCGACCCCAACTTCGTGCCCGTGCTGCCGGATGACTTCCAGCGGCAGCTGCCGATCTGGGCGGCGGCACGCGCCGAATCACTGCGTTCGGCCCCGGTGCAGGCGGTGCTCGGGGCGATCCGGACGGAGATCTCCGAACGCCAGGACGTCCTCGCCGGCTGAGCCGTCCTCGCGGGCTGGGCCCCTTCAACAGCGACAGCCCGGTCCCCGCATTGTGGGGACCGGGCTGTCGCTCATCCGCCAATGATTCTTAGCAGGTGGATATCGCCTGTTACTTCTTGACTGCTACCTCTTGCTGGCGGCAAGGAGGTCGGCGGTGCCCTGGGCGTCGGCGGCGTCGACGTCGTGCAGGGAGATGCCGCGGGTTTCCTTAAGGAAGAACACGGCCACCATCGTGACGAGGCAGGCGCCGAGCAGGTAGATCGCCACCGGGGTGGAGGACTTGTACTGGCTCAGCAGGGCGACGGCGATGATCGGGGCCAGCGAGCCGGCGACGATCGAGGTGACCTGGTAGCCCAGCGAGACGCCGGAGTAGCGCATCCGGGTCGGGAACATCTCGGCCATGATGGCCGGCTGGCCGGCGTACATGAGGGCGTGGAAGAGCAGGCCTATGGTGACGGCGGCAAGGATGATGAAATCGTTGCCAGTGTCCATCATGGGGAAGGCAAAGAAGCCCCAGGTGGCGCCCAGGACGGCACCGGCCATGTAGACGGGCTTCCGGCCGAAGTGGTCGGACATGCGGCCGACCATCGGCACGACGGAGAAGTGGATGAAGTGAGCCACGAGCAGCAGGAGCAGGATCCGTGAGGTGTCGGTGTGGACCACCGTCTTGAGGTAGGTGATGGAGAACGTGACCACAAGGTAGTAGAGGATGTTCTCCGCGAAGCGCAGGCCCATGGCGGTGAAGACACCGCGGGGGTAGCGGCGGAAGACTTCCTTGACGCCGTAGCCCTTGTGGCCGGCGTCGACTTCTTTGCGGGCCTCCAGGAAGATGGGGGCGTCGCTGACCTTGGTGCGGATGTAGTAGCCCACGAGCACGATCACGGCGGAGAGCCAGAACGCCACACGCCAGCCCCAGGACAGGAAGTCCGCGGACGAAAGCAGGGCGGAGAGGCCGAACAGCACGGCGGTGGCCAGGAGGTTGCCCAGCGGTACGGCCGACTGCGGCCAGCTGGCCCAGAAGCCGCGGGACTTGCTGGGGCTGTGCTCAGCGACGAGCAGGACGGCGCCGCCCCATTCACCGCCGACGGCGAAGCCCTGGGCGAAGCGCAGGAAGACCAGCAGTGCCGGAGCCCAGTAACCGATCTGCGCGAAGGTGGGGAGGCAGCCCATCAGGAAGGTGGAAACGCCGACCAGGATGATGCTCAGCTGCAGCAGCTGCTTGCGGCCGAACTTGTCGCCGAAGTGGCCGAAGACGATGCCGCCGATCGGGCGGGCGATGAAGCCCACAGCGTAGGTGAGGAAGGCGGCGAGGATGCCGTCCAGCTCGGTCCCGGAATTGGGGAAGAAGGCCTTGCCGAAAACAAGGGTGGCTGCGGAGGCGTAGAGGAAGAACTCATACCATTCGACAACGGTGCCGGCCATGGAGGCAGCAACCACCTTCTTCAGGCCGGACGATTTGACGTCCGGCTCTTCTGCGCGCCTCGCGGCCGCGTTTTCCGTACTCATTGTGACTCCTTCGGTGTCTCCGTCGACACCCTATGGACCATTCGGGAGGAGGGCGCTTGTGATGTAAGACACGCGGCGCCATTACCCACGAGTATGGTCCCTTCCGGAGCGGGCCTCAACGGCCATTAGTGCAGAGCGCATCTGCAAAAATGCACACGGGACGCCGTTTTGGGCCGATGGACTAGCCGAAGAAGTGCTGCCGGAGCTGGTCATTGAGCTGGCCGATCTCGGTCAGGAAGCCGTCGTGCCCGATCGGCGCCTGGATGGTGTGCACCGCAACCTCGCCCGGCAGGGCCTCGGCGAGCGCGTGGGACTGGGCCGGGAAGTACAGCCGGTCCGAGTCGACGGCCGCCACCAGGAACGCCGCCGTGGCCGGAGCCAGGGCCTCCGCGAGGGCGCCGCGGCCCCGGCAGATGTCGTGGCTCATGAGCGCCTCGGTGATGGCGATGTAGCTGTTCGCATCGAAGCGGCGGACCAGTTTGTTGCCCTGGTGGTCGAGGTAGCTTTCCACCTGGTAGCGCCCGCGCCCGGCGAGGGACCCAGCTTCCAGCGGGGCCTCAGAGTCCTGGGCGTTCCGGCCGAAACGTCCGTCCAGCTCCGCGGCCGAGCGGTAGGTGATGTGCGCTATCCGCCGGGCCAGGGCCAGGCCGGCTTCCGGTTCGGGTCCGCCGTAGTAGTCCCCGCCGTTGAAGTTCGGGTCCTGCCGGATGGCCAGCGTCTGGGCCTGGGCGAAGGCAATCTGCTCGGCGGTGCTGCTGGCTCCGACCGAAATCACTGCGCAGCGCTGGACCCGTTCCGGGTGGCTGACGGCCCATTCCAGGGCACGCGCCCCGCCCAGCGAACCGCCGAGCACGGCGTACCAGCTGCGGATGCCCAGGGCGTCCGCCAGCCTGGCTTCGGCCTCGGTCGTGTCCCGGAGCGTGACAAGCGGGAACCGTGAGCCCCAGGGCTTTCCGTCCGGCGCCGTCGACGAGGGGCCCGTGGAGCCGTAGCAACCGCCAAGAATATTGATCGAGACGACGAAGTACTTGTCCGTGTCCACCGGCGCGCCGGGACCGGCGAGCTGCTCCCACCAGCCCGGCTCCTCGCTGGCGCCCCGCGTCACATGAGTGTCCCCCGTCAGCGCGTGCTCGATCAGCACGGCGTTGGAGCGGTCCGCGTTGAGCGTCCCCCACGTCTCGTAGCCGAGGGCGACGTCAGGCAGCCGGGCGCCGGACTCGAGCGCCAGGTCGCCAATCCGGAGGTACCGGACCGTACCATCCGGAACAGTGCCGGCCGGGGCAGCAGCGTCCGGGGCGCCCGGAGAGGGGGCATCGGCGTGGGAGGTTTTGCTTACAGGTGCACCCTGTCGGGTGACGGCAATCGTCATCTGAGGACCTAACTTCGCGCTTGCCCGCCGTCAGCTGACCGGCAGGCCAGGTCTTCACCCGGGGCACCCCGCCGCAAAAGGAGGGTTGCCGGCCAGCAAGCCGGGGCTGTCGCTGGCACTCATGACCTTCACTGAGTGTACGAAATGCGGCGGCCCGGTGGCGAAGATTGTGACGCCCGTATGACACCCCTGGTTAAACCGGCGCCCCGGCCAGGCGTTCAGGCGGTCTTGGCCGCGCGGAATCCGGCGTCAAGGTCAGCGAGGATGTCGTCGATGTGCTCCAGGCCCACCGAGAGCCGCACCAGGCCGGGATTCACGCCGGCAACGGCCTGCTGTTCCGGGGAGAGCTGGCTGTGCGTGGTCGACGCCGGGTGGATGACGAGGGAGCGCACGTCGCCGATGTTCGCCACGTGCGAGTGCAGTTCAAGTGCGTCGACGAAGTGTTTTCCGGCCTCGGCTCCGCCGGCGAGATTGAAGGACACGACGGCGCCGGTACCCTTCGGGCCGTACTTGCGGCCGCGCTCGTACCAGGGGCTGGAGGGCAGCCCCGCGTAGGCGACGGATTCGACGTCGTCCCTCGCCTCGAGCCATCCGGCCACCCTGATGGCGTTGGCGACGTGCCGCTCCATGCGCAGGCTCAGGGTCTCGATGCCCTGGGCGATGAGGAAGGCGTTGAACGGGGACACTGCCGAGCCGAGGTCGCGCAGCAACTGGACGCGCGCCTTGAGGATGTAGGAGAGGTTGGCACCGAGGGCACCGTCCGCGCCGAGGTCGCGGGCGTAAACCAGGCCGTTGTAGGTGGGGTCCGGGGTGTTGAAGCCGGGGAAACGCTCCGGGTCCTTGCCGAAGTCGAAGTTGCCGGAGTCCACGATCACGCCCGCGATCGCGGCGCCGTGGCCGCCAAGGTACTTGGTGGCGGAGTGCACCACGATGTCCGCACCCCACTCGATCGGCCGGATCAGGTACGGGGTGGAGAGCGTGTTGTCCACGATCAGCGGGACACCGGCCTCGTGCGCCACCTGGGAGATGCCCTCGATGTCCAGCACGTCCTGGCGGGGGTTGGAGACCACTTCGCCAAAGAACAGCTTGGTGTTCGGCTGCACGGCGTCACGCCACTGGGCCAGGTTGTCCGGGTCCTCCACGAAGGTGACGGTGATGCCGAACTTCTTCAGGGTGTGCGCGAGCAGGTTGTAGGTGCCGCCGTAGAGGCTGGGGCTGGCCACCACATGGTCGCCGGCCTCTGCGACGTTGAGGATCGCGAAGGTCTCCGCGGCCTGGCCCGAGCTCAGCAGTAGGGCCGCGAGTCCGCCCTCCAGGCTGGCCACCCGCTGTTCGACGGCGTCCTGGGTGGGGTTGCCGATGCGGGTGTAGATGGGCGCCAGTTCGGCAAGGGCGAAGCGGTTGGCGGCGCTTTCGGCGCTGGGGAAGACGAACGACGTCGTCTGGTAGATAGGCAGCGAGCGGGCGCCGGTGGCGCTGTCCGGCTCCTGGCCGGCATGGATCTGGCGGGTTTCGAAAGACCAGGCACTGGACATCGGGAGGCTCCTTTTGGGGACTGGGCACAGGCAACCCCGGACTCGTTCGCCCGGGACAGTACTGGCGCCGCGCTTGCCGTCCGGCGGTCGCCGGCAGGCCAGGTCTTCACCCGGGGCACCCCACCGCGATACGAGGGTTGCCGGCCAGCGAGCCGGGGCTGTGTGCTGGCACTCATGACCTGCCCCCAGTCTAGGAACCGTGTCCGGGCTGTGGATAGCTTTATGACGAAGATGAAGTTGCGCGGGCGGCGGCAGGATCGGGCACCTTAAATAGCCTATTGACAAAGGAAACATTCACGTATCGGTGCCCCCGAACTGGACGTCCCATCACGGTTAGGACTACCTAAGCTGAGAGCCGCATCACAAAGTGTCAAGATGAGGGCATGCGCATGGATCACGTCTCTTACGCCTGTGAACAAGATGGCCTCGCTGCCACCACCGAACGAATTGCGTCTGCCCTCGGCGTGGAAGCCGTGAAGGGCGGAGTACACCCCCGATTCGGGACCCGCAACATGATCATCCCGCTTGCGGGACACAAATATGTCGAGGTCGTGGAGGTTCTAAACCACCCGGCGTCGGACAAAGCACCCTTCGGCCAGGCCGTCCGCGCCCGCTCCGAAGCAGGCGGCGGCTGGATGGGCTGGTGCGTCGAAGTGGACGACCTGGCCCCCTTCGAGGAACGGCTTGGCCGCGCCGCCGTCAACGGCAACCGCAAGTTCCCCGACGGCCGCGAACTGGTCTGGAAGCAGATTGGCATCCTCGGACTCATCTCCGATCCCCAGGTCCCGTACATGCTCAAGTGGGAAGGCGATCCGGAACTCCACCCGTCGAAGGCCTACGAGAGCAACGTCAAGATGTCCGCGCTCACGATTGCCGGCTCGGCAGAGCGCGTGACCGAATGGCTGGGTGTTCCGGTGGAGAAGCCGCTGGAAGACGTGGCCGTGAACTGGCTCGCTCCCCGCGGCACCCCCGGTATCCTCTCCGTCACGTTCGAGACGGCCTCCGGAGCCGTCACCATCTAACGCTTTACCGCCCTACACTTCGGCCGACATCAGCGGGTGCCAATGACGTCACCCACCGATGGCGGCCGAAATCTTTTAACGCCCGGCCCGAGCAACGCGGGGTCACTTAGCGCCCGTCCTGAGGCTTCGGATGGGCGCTAAGTGACCCCGCGTTGCTCGGTGGTTGGGGGTTGGGGGTTGGGGGTTGGGGGTTGGTGCTTTCGCTTAGCCCAGGCCGATGGCCTTGCCGAAGAGGCTGAAGCCAACGAACGCCACGGTGTCGAGCACGGCATGGGCGATCACCAGCGGCATGAGGCGCCGGGTCCTGGTGTAGACCAGCGCGAAGATCACACCCATGATGGCGTTGCCGATGAACGGCCCGAAGCCCTGGTAGAGGTGGTAGCTGCCGCGCAGGATCGAACTGGCGAAGATCGCCAGCGGCAGGCTCCAGCCGAGTTTGGGGAGCCGGTCCAGCAGGTAGCCCACCACGATCACTTCCTCCACGACCCCGTGCCGGACCGCGGAGAGGACCAGCACGGGCACCGTCCACCAGTAGGCGTCCAGCGCGCTGGGGATGATCGACGTCGTAATGCCAAGCGCGCGCCCGGCGGCGTAGATGCCCAGCGACGGGATGCCGATCAGCGCCGCCAGACCGAAGCCCTGCAGCAGGTCCCGGCCGGGGCGCGCAAAATTGAGTCCCAGTTTCTGGAATGCCGTGGCGCCATGGCTGCCGCGGCCGGCCGGGCCCGGCGTCAGGTGGTCGGTCAGGAAGTACAGCGCCAGGACCACCGGCACCAGGGCGAAGAAGATATCCAGCAGCTGGTAGGTGAGGTCAAAGTATTCGCGGGTGCTTTGCGAACGGTTCAGCGTCGAGGTGGCCTCGGACAGCGGCGCCCGGGTCAGCTTGTCGAGCAACTGAACGACCGAATACACGGCGGACTGCCCCAGGGACAGGCCCAGGACGATCCAGACTTCTAGCCGCAGGCGACGGCGGGAGGGAACCAGCATGTTCCTATCTTGCCCGGTCCCGGCTTGCCCTGCCTTACCGGCGTTGCCGCCTATGCTTGGGGTTTATGAGTGCGCCCGGGAAAATCATCATGATCCGGCACGGCCAGTCCGCCGCCAACGCCGACACCTCGATCTACAACCGGGTGCCCGATTACCGGATCCCGCTCACAGAACGCGGCATGGAACAGGCCCGGGCAGCCGGCGAGGAGGTCCGGCGGCTGCTGGACGGGCGCCAGGTCTGTGTGTACGTATCCCCCTATCTGCGGGCCTACCAGACCCTTGAGGCGCTCAACCTCGGTCCGCTGATCGAGCGGGTGATCGAGGAGCCGCGGCTGCGGGAGCAGGACTGGGCCAACTTCCAGATCGCCGGCGAGATCGAGGACCAGAAGGAACTCCGCAACGCCTACGGCCACTTCTTCTACCGCTTCCGGGAAGGTGAGTCCGGCTCCGATGTCTATGACCGGGTCTCGTCCTTCATGGAGACTCTGTACCGGCACTGGTCCAGGCCGGACTACGCCCCGAACGCGCTGTTCGTGACCCACGGGCTGACCATGCGGCTGTTCTGCATGCGCTGGTTCCACTGGTCGGTGGAGTACTTCGAATCGCTCAACAACCCGGACAACGCCGAGGTCCGCACCCTGTACCGCACCGGGGAGGGCAAGTACGGGCTGGACAAGCCGTTCAGCCAGTGGGAGGACCGGCGGGTCGATGAGACCGTGCTGGACGCCCCGCCGATGTTCTTCTAGCGGGCTCGGACGCCCGCCCGCCAGACGGCGTGCGTCAGCGGAATGCCGGGCCGGTAGGCCAGGTGCGTGGCCGAGGGCGCGTTGAGCAGGTGCAGGTCCGCGCGGTGGCCGACGGCGATCGAGCCGACGGCGCGTTCGCCGTCGACGTCGTTCCCGGACTCCCGGCCGAGGGCCAGCGCGCCGCCATACGTCGCGGCCCGCACGGCCTCGTGGACGCTGAGGCGCATCTGGAGCACGGCGGTGGTGACGCAGAACGCCATCGAGCTGGTGTAGGAGGTGCCGGGGTTGCAGTTGGATGCCAGCGCGAGCTGCACGCCGGCGTCGAGCAGTTCCCGGCCCGGTGCCAGCGGCTGGCGGGTGGACAGATCGCAGGCGGGCAGGCAGGTCGCCACCGTGCCGCGAGCAGTTCCTGTGTCGCTGTCACAGCCATCCCAGCCGGACCAGCTGGCCGCGAGGGCCTCGACGTCGGCGGCGGACAGGTAGTTCACGTGGTCCACGCTGGCCGCGCCGAATTCCACTGCGAGCCGGACCCCGGGCCCAACGCCCAGCTGGTTGCCGTGCACGCGCAGCCCCAGTCCGGCGTCCCGGCAGGCCTGGAGCACGCGCCGGGACTGGGCCTCGTCGAAGGCGCCCCGCTCGCAGAACACATCGGCCCAGCGCACGAACGGCCTGACGGCGGAGAGCATGGGGCCGCAGACCAGCTCCGTGTACTCCTCGGCGTCCATCCCGGCCGGCACCAGGTGGGCGCCGAGGTACGTGACCTCGTCGACCACGGTGGAGGCGATCCGGGCGCTGCGGGCCTCGTTTTCAACGTCCAGTCCGTAGCCGGTCTTGGTCTCGAGATAGGTGGTGCCCTGCGAGACGGCCTCGGCCACCCGGCCCATGGCGAGCCGGGTGAGGTCGAAATCGCTGGTGCTCCGGGTGGCGCCGGTGGTCACGGCGATCCCGCCGGCGCTGTAGCTCTCCCCCGCCATCCGGGCCTCGAACTCGGCGGTCCGGTCCCCCGCGAAGATGAGGTGGGTGTGGGAATCGACCCAGCCGGGCAGCAGGGCCCTGCCGCCGGCGTCGACCGACTCGTCGGCGGCAGGAGCGTCGGCCGCCGGCCCCAGCCAGGCGATCCGTTCGCCCTCGAGAAGCACGGCCGCGTTCTTCAGGACGCGGTGTTCGGTGTCCTGGGTCATCAGCTCGGCGATGTTGGTTATCAGGGTACTCATGGGTCCATTCTTCAGCGCCGGATGGACCAGCGTGTCGCCGCCAGCGCCTCCGCTGTCCGGGATGCCGGACCCGCCGCAGCGGCCGCGGCTCCCTGGCCGGCGAGGATAAGTCCGGCGGCCAGTTCGGCGATGCCGGAGGAGGTCTGGAAGCCGTAGCCGCCCTGTCCGGCGAGCCAGAAGAATCCGGGGGCCTCGGCGTCGAACCCCACCACCGGGACACCGTCGGCCGCTTCCGTCCGCAGGCCGGTCCAGGCCTGGCGGACGCCGCGGATGCCAAGCGTGGTGAGGGCGTTGAGCCGGGCGATGAGTGCCTCGATGTCCCCCGGGTGCGGCTGCGCGTCCTCGGGCCCGCTCGGCTCGTGCTCCGAGGGCGAGATCAGGACCTGTTCGCCGTCGCGCCGGAAGTAGAAGGAGTCGTCGGCGGCGGCCACCATGGGGCTGGACTCCGGGAGGGGGTGCTCGACGTCGACAATCGCCGCGGTGCGCCGGTAGGGCTGCAGCTGGACCTTCTCGACGCCGCTGAGCACGGCAAGTTCGTCGGCCCAGGCGCCGGCGGCGTTGACCACGACGGCGGCCTGGAAGCCTTCCTGCCCGGCGCCCAGTTCCCAGCCGAAGCCGAGGCGCTGGGCCGAGTGCACCCTGGCGCCGGTGATGATGTCCACACCGCCGGCTTCCGCGAGCCGGCGGTGGTCCTCGAGCAGCAGGGGCGCATTGCAGGCGAAGGAGCCGGTATCCAGGCCTGCGGCGGAGAAGGAGTCCGGGAGCAGGACCGGGCAGAGTTCCAGTGCCTCGGCATGGGTGATCGGACGCATATGGCCGCTGGCCTGCTCCCGCACGGCGGCATCGTCGCCGATCAGCATGAAGCTGCGCGGTGAGAGCACCGGTTCCGGCCGGTTGGCGTCCTGGGCGGCGATAAGGTCGAGTGTCCGGAGCGTGAGCTCCTGGACCGCGGGAGGCCCGTAGCTGGGGATCAGCTGCCGGGCCGAGCGCGCCGAGGTGTGGTAGGCCAGCGTCTGCTCGGCTTCCACCAGCGCGACGCTGCATTTCCCGGCAAGGGCTGAGGCAAGGGACAGGCCGGCGATACCGCCGCCGACAATCACGACATCGTAATTAGCTGACATGGTCCCATCCTTGCAGACGGAACAGTTGCGGCGCCGTTTGTGGCGCCGCAACCTTGGATCTGCCCGGCCGGTGGAGCTCCGTTCAGCCGGCGACGGCGGCGCGGCTGCGCACGAAGGCCTGCACGCACGCCTCGACGTCTTCGGCGCTGTGCGCGGCGGAGAGCTGCACGCGGATCCGGGCCGCACCTTTGGGCACCACGGGGTAGCTGAACGCGGTGACGAAGACGCCGTTGTGCAGCATCGCATCGGCCACCTTGGCGGCCATCACGGCGTCGCCGAACATGACCGGGACGATCGCGTGCTCGCCCGGGAGCAGCTCGAAGCCCTCCTCGGACATCCGGGTCCGGAACAGCCCGGCGTTGGCGAAGAGCTTGCTGCGCAGTTCGGCGGAGTTCTCCACGAGGTCCAGGGCTGTCAGCGTCGCCGCGACGATGGCCGGGGCCAGCGAGTTGGAGAACAGGTACGGACGGGCCTTCTGGCGGAGCATGGCGACGACTTCGCGGCGGCCGGAGACGTAGCCGCCGGAGGCACCGCCCAGGGCTTTGCCGAAGGTGCCGGTGTAGATGTCCACCCGGTCCGAGACCCCGGCGTGCTCCGGGGTGCCCGCACCGCTGGCGCCCATAAAGCCGACGGCGTGGGAGTCGTCCACCATGACCATGGCGTCGTATTTTTCCGCGAGGTCGCAGATCGCTTCCAGCGGGGCCAGGAAGCCGTCCATCGAGAAGACGCCGTCCGTGACGATGATCTTGCGGCGGGCGGGGTTCTCCTGCGTGGTGGCCTCGATCAGCTTCGATTCGAGGTCTGCCATGTCCTGGTTGGCGTAGCGGAAGCGCTGGGCCTTGCAGAGCCGGATGCCGTCGATGATCGAGGCGTGGTTCAGCGCGTCGGAGATCACGGCGTCTTCGGGGCCGAAGAGCGATTCGAACACGCCGCCGTTGGCGTCGAAGCAGCTGGAGAACAGGATGGTGTCCTCGGTGCCGAGGAATTTCGAGACGCGTTCCTCGAGGGCCAGGTGCAGGTCCTGGGTGCCGCAGATGAACCGGACGCTGGCCATGCCGAAGCCCCTCTCGTCCATGGCTGCCTTGGCGGCGGCGATGATCTCGGGGTGGTCCGCGAGGCCCAGGTAGTTGTTGGCGCAGAAGTTCAGCACGTCGGCGCTGGATTCGCCGATCTGCCCGGCCTTGATGTGGTTGGCCTGGGGCGAGTCGATATGCCGCTCGGTCTTGAACAGGCCGGCGCTGCGGATCTCGTCCAGTTCGTGCTGCAACTGGTCCTTGATGGCTGAATACATGGGTTGTGCTCCTCAGCTGGTGGGGTCGGTGGGCCGAATCGGTGGCGGGTTAGAAGCAGGTCCAGTCGAGGACGACCTTGCCGCCCACGCCGGCGCGGGCGATCTCGAAGCCCTTTTCCCAGTCGGTGGCGGGGAGGGTGTCCGTCACGACGGCGGAGATGCTGGCGCGCAGGACCGGGTTGGAGGACAGCATGGCGCTCATGGCGTACCAGGTTTCGAACATTTCGCGGCCGTAGATGCCCTTCATGGTCAGCATATGCGTGACCACTTTGCCCCAGTCGATGTCGATGGACTGGCTGGGCAGTCCCAGCATCGCGATCCGGCCGCCGTGGTTCATGTTGTCGATCATCTCAGGCAGGGCTGTGGGGTGTCCCGACATTTCCATCCCGATGTCGAACCCCTCGCGCATGCCCAGTTCGCGCTGGGCGTCCTTGACGCGCATCCTGGAGACGTCGATCGCGAGGTCCACGCCGAGGGTGCGGGCCAGTTCCAGCCGCGGGGCGGAGATGTCCGTGATGGCGATCTTGCGGGCGCCGGCGTGGCGGGCGACGGCGATGGCCATCAGCCCGATGGGCCCGGCCCCGGTGATCAGCACATCCTCACCGACGAGGGGGAAGCTGAGCGCGGTGTGGACGGCGTTGCCGAAGGGGTCGAAGATGGCGCCGAGCTCCGGCGTGACCGAGGGGTCCTGGTGCACCCAGACGTTGGTCTCGGGGATCACGACGAACTCGGCGAAGGCGCCGTCGCGCTGGACGCCGACGCTGACGGTGTTGATGCACATCTGCCTGCGGCCGGCGCGGCAGTTGCGGCAGATGCCGCAGACGATGTGGCCTTCGCCGGAGACGCGGTCCCCTACCTTCACGTCCAGGACGTCCTCGCCGGTCTCGACGACTTCGCCGTAGAACTCGTGGCCGGCAATCAGGGGGGCGTTGATGATGCTCTGCGCCCAGGCGTCCCACGACTGGATGTGCAGGTCGGTGCCGCAGATGCCGGTGGTCATGACACGGATCTTAACGTCGCCGGGGCCGGTCTCCGGTTCGGGGCGGTCGAGAAGTTCGAATCCTGCGTGGGCGCCGGCTTTGTACAGAGCCTTCATGGGCGTTCCTAACTGTGTTCTGCTTAGTACACGATTTTGGTCCGCTGCCGTGGGACAGCTTGTGTGGGACAACTCACCCCCATTAGAGCCGCTGCAACGCATTAGCACAACCGGACTTTTCTCAATCGACGATTTAGATTTTCCTTGCGCATATACTGGGCGGCATGGAAATCCACCAGCTGGAGATGCTCCGCGAACTCGGGGCGCTCGGCAGCGTCAAGGCCGTCGCCGAAACCCTGCTCGTCACGCCCTCGGCGGTCTCGCAGCAGCTGGCCGCCCTGCAGAAATCCGTCGAGGTGCCGCTGACCCGCAAGGAGGGCCGGAACCTGGTCCTGACCGAGGCCGGTCAGGTCCTCGCGGATGCCGGGGCCGCCGTCGTCAGCGCCATGGCGGACGCGAGGACGGCGATCGGCGCGTACCACGGCTCCCCGGTGGCGCCGGTGACGCTCAGCGGTTTCCACAGTGCGGGGCAGGCGCTGTTCGCCCCGCTCGCCCGGCTGCTGGCCGGACCGGGGCAGCCGCGGATCCTGCTCTCCGACGAGGACGTGGCCCAGCAGGACTTCCCGGCGCTGACGGCACGCTATGACCTGGTGCTGGCGCACCGGATGGACCACAGCCCGCGCTGGCCGCAGGAGCGCGTCGCGGTGATCCCGCTCGCGCACGAGCCGCTGGATGTCGCACTGCCGGCCGGGCACCGGCTGGCCGGCCGGCGGTCGGTAACGGCGGACGACGTCGTCGGCGAACCCTGGGTGACCAGCCACGCCGGATACTCCCCCGCGGATGTCCTCTCCGCCGTCGCGGCCGTCTCCAGCAAGGAACTGAACATCGTCCACCGGATCAACGATTACTCCACGGTGGCGGCCCTGGTGGCAACTGGCGGCGCGATCGGACTGCTGCCCCGGTACACGGCACGGCCGGTGCTGAACCCGGGCATTGTGCTGCGGCCGCTGGAGGGCATCAGCACCCGGCGCCGGATCGACGTCCTGGCCCGGCCGGAAAACCTCAAGCGCAAATCGGTCATGATGGTCTGCGATGCGCTGCAGACCATCATGACCGGGCTGGTTACCTGACCGGCCTGGGGCGTGTCCCGCGATGGTGTCGGCGATTGACTACCCGCCACCTGGGAGGCCCGCCCAACGGGGCCTGCCCCGTCGCCTGGTCTTTCCGGTGCCCGTTTCCGAGGTGCTTGCCCACTCCGTTGCCCAATCCCCTGCCCTGCCCCGGAACGCCCGGGGCTCCGGCAACAATGTGCATCGCAGTGATGTCCGACCCGTCCTTGACACCTGTGATCCGCACCTGTTCACCGGTCGTGAGGTCCGCTGCGGTGGCTGCGGTGGGCTTGAGCCGCTTGCCAGCACTGTCTCTCTGAATCGTGCCGTCTTCGGCAGGAGGGGGCAGTTTCGTGATTTTTGTTCCGGGGCCGGAACGGCCGGCTGAACATGTCCAGCGTTAACCCAAGTGGCTCGCAGTTGTGGACGTTTTGAGAGCTCAAAACGTCCACAACTGCGAGCCACTTGGGCAGGACGGGGTGTCAGCCTTCGACGCCGAGGCGCTCCAGGATCAGCTCCTTGACGCGGCCGGCGTCGGCCTGGCCCCGGGTGGCCTTCATAACGCTGCCCACGATCGCGCCGATCGCCTGGAGCTTGCCGCCGCGGATCTTGTCCGCGACACCGGGCTGCGCGGCGAGGGCCGTGTCGATGGCTTCGAGCAGCGGCCCGTCGTCGGAGACGACGGCGAGGCCACGCTTCGCCACGATTTCTTCCGGGGTGCCTTCGCCGGCGAGCACGCCGTCGAGGACCTCGGTGGCCATCTTGTTGTTGATCTTGCCGTCCTCGACCATCGTGTTCAGTTCCACGATGGTGGCCGGTGCGACGCCGAGCTGGCCGGGATCGACGTCGGCGTTCTTAGCCCGGCCGACGATCTCGCCCATCCACCATTTCCGGGCCACCGTGGCGGTGGCGCCGGCGGCGATGGTTTCCTCGATCTCGTCCATCACGCCGGCGTTGACGACGTCGCGGAACTCCAGGTCGGAGTAGCCCCAGTCGGCCTGCAGCCGCTTGCGGCGGGCGGCAGGCGGCTCGGGCAGCGTGGCCCGGAGCTCCTCAACCCACTCGCGCGAGGCCACGATCGGCACCAGGTCCGGTTCCGGGAAGTAGCGGTAGTCGTCGGCGTCGGACTTGGGCCGGCCCGAGGTCGTGGTGCGGGTGTCCTCGTGCCAGTGGCGGGTTTCCTGGACTATCGGCTCGCCGGAGTCCAGCACGGCGGCGTGCCGCTGGATCTCGTAGCGGACGGCGTGTTCGACGGCGCGCAGGGAGTTGACGTTCTTGGTCTCGGAGCGGATGCCGAAGCGTTCCCGGCCGTGCGGGCGGAGCGAGACGTTGGCGTCGCAGCGCACGTTGCCGCGTTCCATCTTGGCATCGGAGACGCCGAGGTTCTTGACGATTTCCCGGACCGCGGCGACGTAGGCCTTGGCGAGCTCGGGGGCACGGCTGCCCGCGCCCTCGATCGGCTTGGTGACGATCTCCACGAGCGGCACACCGGAGCGGTTGTAGTCCACGAGGGAGTAGTCCGCGCCCTGGATGCGGCCGGTGGCGCCGCCCATGTGGGTCAGCTTGCCGGCGTCCTCCTCCATGTGCGCGCGCTCGATTTCGACGCGGAAGATCGTGCCGTCGGAGAGCTCGATGTCCAGGTAGCCGTCGTACGCGATGGGTTCGTCGTACTGGGAGGTCTGGAAGTTCTTCGGGGTGTCCGGGTAGAAGTAGTTCTTCCGGGCGAAGCGGCAGGTCTCGGCGATCTTGCAGTTGAGCGCCAGGCCGATCTTGATCGAGGACTCGATCGCGGTCTTGTTCACCACCGGCAGCACGCCTGGCATGCCGAGGTCCACCTCGTTGACGTTGGTGTTGGGCTCGTCGCCGAAGACGTTCGGCGCGGAGGAGAACATCTTGGACTTGGTGTTGAGCTCGACGTGGACCTCGAAGCCCAGCACGGGATCGTACTTCTCCATCGCCTCTTCGAAGCTGAGGGTTGCGTCAGACATTAGTGGGAACCTCCGTGGCTCGAAGCGGCAGCGTCAGAAAGGGCGGAGCCCGTCAGTGCAGGGTCCGTCAGTGACGGGGCACGGTCCAGCAGCGGGCCGCCCCACTGCGCCTCGAGCAGGGACTCCAGCACGGCACCGACGCGGTACAGCCGGGCGTCCTGGCGGGCCGGAGCCAGCAGCTGGACGCCGACCGGCAGCCCGTCCTCATCGGCCAGGCCGCCGGGCAGCGAGAGCCCGGGAACGCCGGCCATGTTGGCGGGGATGGTGGCGACGTCGTTGAGGTACATCGCCAGCGGGTCGTTGAGCTTCTCGCCGAGCTTGAACGCCGTGGTGGGCGCCGTCGGGGAGATCAGCACGTCGGCCTTCGCGAACGCGGCGTCGAAGTCGCGCTGGATCAGGGTGCGCACCTTCTGGGCCGAACCGTAGTAGGCGTCGTAGTACCCGGCGCTCAGCGCGTACGTGCCCAGGATGATGCGGCGCTTGACCTCGTCGCCGAAGCCGGCGGCGCGGGTGGCACCCATGACGCGCTCGATCGTCATCGGGCCCTCCTCCGGCAGGACCCGCAGGCCGTACCGGACGCCGTCGAACTTGGCGAGGTTGGAGGACGCCTCGGAGGGCATGATCAGGTAGTAGGCGCCCAGGGCGTACTTGAAGTTGGGGCAGGAGACCTCGACGATTTCGGCACCGGCGCCCCTAAGCAGCTCGAGGGATTCGTTGAAGCGGTTCTCGACGCCGGCCTGGTAGCCCTCGCCGTGGAGCTCCTTGATGATGCCGATCTTCATGCCCGCCACGTTGCCGATCGAGGCGGCGGCAACGAGGTCCTCCAGCGGGTCCTGCAGCGACGTGGAGTCGCGCGGGTCGTGGCCGCCGATGACCTGGTGCAGCAGTGCGGAGTCCAGCACAGTGCGCGAGACCGGGCCGATCTGGTCCAGCGAGGAGGCCATCGCGATCGCGCCGTAACGGGAGACCCCGCCGTAGGTGGGCTTGACGCCGACGGTGCCGGTGACGGCGCCGGGCTGGCGGATGGAGCCGCCGGTGTCGGTGCCGAGGGCCAGCGGGGCCTCGAAGGCCGCGACGGCGGCCGCGGAGCCGCCGCCGGAGCCGCCGGGGATCCGGTCCAGGTCCCAGGGGTTGTGGGTGGGGCCGAACGCGGAGTGCTCGGTGGAGGAGCCCATCGCGAATTCGTCCAGGTTGGTCTTGCCCAGGATCGGCATCTTCGCGGCGCGCAGGCGCTTGACCACGGTGGCGTCGTAGGGGCTGTGCCAGCCTTCGAGGATCTTCGAGCCGGCCGTGGTGGGCTGGCCGATCGTGACGATCAGGTCCTTGACGGCGATCGGCACACCGGCCAGGGCGTGGAGTTCCCCGGCTGCGTCACCGCCGGCGGCACGGATGGCGTCCACTTCGGCGGCGACGGCGAGCGCCTCGTCCGTGTTGACGTGCAGGAAGGCGTGGACCTTGCCGTCGACGGCGGCGATGCGGTCCAGGTGCGCCTGGGTGACCTCGACGGCAGAGACCTCGCGGGCGGCCAGCTTGCCGGCGAGCGCTGCGGCGGAGGAGCGGATCAGTTCGTTGTTCTCAGTCATGTGTTTAGCCCTCATCCAGGATTGCCGGGACCTTGAAGCGGCCTTCGTACGCGTCGGGGGCGCCGGAGAGTGCCTGCTCGGCGGTGAAAGTGTGGCCCACAACGTCCTCGCGGAACACGTTCGTCAGCGGGATCGGGTGGGACGTGGCCGGGACGTCATCACCGGCGGCTTCACTGACGGATTTCACTGACTCGACGATGACGGCGAGTTCGCCCGCCATCCTGTCCAGCTCTTCAGCACTCATCTCGATGTGCGCGAGATGCGCGAGATGCGCGACGTCGTCGCGGTTGATCGCAGCCATGGATCTCCCCTGCAAGTAAAGGATTATTTTCCGTCCCAGTCTACGTGGGTTGGGCTCCTGTTACTGTCCGCCCCCACCCCAAACAACGCGGGGTCACATCCGGCCCATCCGGAGGGCCGGAATGGGCGGTAAGTGACCCCGCGTTGCTGGTGGTGGTGGGGTTAGCCGATGCCGATGGCTCCGGTCAGGACGCCGACGGCGAGCATGACCAGGGACACGACGGCGGTGCGCCAGAGGACCTTCTTGTGGTGGTCGCCCAGTTCCACCTTGGCGAGGGAGACCAGGAGCAGGATCGCGGGGACCAGCGGGCTCTGCAGGTGGAACGGCTGGCCGGTGATCGAGGCGCGGGCCATGTCCGCGGCGCTGACGCCGTAGTGGGCCGCGGTCTCGCTGAGGACCGGCAGGACGCCGAAGTAGAAGGCATCGTTGCTCATGAAGAACGTCATGGGGATGCTCAGTACGCCGGTGATGATCGCCATGAACGGGCCCATGTCGGCGGGGATGATCGCCACGAGCCACTCGGACATGGCCTTGACCATGCCGGTGCCGTTCAGGACGCCGGTGAGGACGGCGGCGGCCATGACCATGCTGACGACGGCGACGATCGACGGAGCGTGGGCGATCAGCTGGGCACCCTGGTCCTTGACCTTCGGGAAGTTGACCAGCAGAGCGATGGCGGAACCCACCATAAAGACGAACGGGAGCGGAATGACGTTGGCGACGAGCGTCATCATGACCGCCACCGTCAGGCCGAGGTTGAACCAGAACAGCTTGGGACGCAATGTCTTACGGTTGGGGTCCAGTGCGGTGTCCGCCATGGCGGAATCGCGGTCGTCCACGAGCTCCCCCGTGCGTTCCAGAACCGCCACGGAGGAACCGCCTGCCGAGGGAGTTTCGGCGGCGGAGGTCCCCCCGGCAGGGCCGGAGGACTTGCGGCCGAAACCGAAGCGGCCGGAGCTGCCCAGGGGCGAGCCGCCGTCGAACGTGTTGGCGGTATCCCAGATTTCCGGGGCGACGGCGCGGAGCCGGTTGCGTTCCTGCAGGCCCAGGAGCCAGGAAAAGACGAAGACCACAACGAGGCCGGCAATGAGCGAGGGGATCATCGGAACGAAGACATCGTTGACGTCGAGCTTCAGCGCGGTTGCGGCACGGGCAGTGGGGCCGCCCCACGGCAGGATGTTCATGGTGCCGTTGGCGAGGCCCGCCACACAGGTCAGGACCACGGGGCTCATTTTGAGGCGCAGGTAGACCGGCAGCATGGCCGCGGTGGTGAGGATGAAGGTGGTGGAGCCGTCGCCGTCGAGAGACACTGCCGCGGCGAGGATGGCGGTGCCGAGGACCACCTTGGCGGGGTCGTTGCCGAGCTTGCGCAGGATGAACCGGACCAGCGGGTCAAAGAGCCCGACGTCGATCATCAGGCCGAAGTAGATGATGGCGAACATCAGCAGGGCTGCGGTGGACGTCATCGACTTCATCGAGTCCATGACCATAGGGCCGATGCCGAGGCCTGCGCCGGCGAAAAGTCCGAAAACGGTGGGGACGATGATGAGCGCCAGGACTGGCGTCAGCTTCTTCGTCATGATCAGCACCATGAATACCGCGATCATGGCGAATCCTAGTAATACCAGCACGGCCGGCTCCTTCTTCATTGAATCGCACCACCCCGGTGTGATGCGTACAACAGACGTTAGAGTGGCGCCCGTCACGGCTGGGCCTTTGCCTCATTTGATTGGCATACTGCTTATTGGACGCATTTTGCGCATTTTGCTCACACATCTTGGGAGGACCGCTGTGCCACGTTTGAGCCGCCGGGCTCCCCTGCGCTTCTCCACCCAGACATTGCTGCTCCAGCTGGGGGTCGTGGCGCTGGTGGTGCTCCTGACCAGCGCCGTCCACATCTGGCTCACCTGGGAGCGGCTGGGCCGCGAGGCGGAGAACCAGGCGCTGACGCTGGCCCGGACCGTGGCCTCGGACCCGCAGGTGCGGGCGGAGGTCCAGCAGATCAGCGCCCAGCCCGGCACTCCCCCGGCCGCCGAACTGCTCGGCGGGCCCCTGATGGCCGCCGCCGAGGGTGCCCGCACCCGCACCGGCGCCCTGTTCGTCGTCATCACCGACGAAACCGGCTTGCGCCTCGCACACCCCGATGCCGAGCGGCTCGGCGAACGGGTCAGCACTGACCCGTCCGAGGCACTGGCCGGCAAGGAAGTCACCACCCGGAACACCGGCACCCTCGGCCCCTCCGCCGGGGCCAAAGTTCCGGTGTTCGCCCCGGATTCGGGCACCGTGGTGGGCGAGGTCAGCGTGGGCTACTCCACCGAAACCATCGGCCAGAGCCTGGCCCGGGACGTCGTCCCGATCGCCCTGACCGCCGCCGGGGCACTGCTTGTCGGCGTTCTGGCCTCGTTCCTGCTCCGGCGCCGGCTCCAGCGACTGACCCTGGGGCTGGAACCGGAGGAAATCAGCACCCTGGTCCACGACCAGGTGGCGGTCCTGCAGGGCGTCGACGACGGCGTGATCGGCATCGCCGCGGACGGCCGGGTCAGTGTCTTCAACGCCGCCGCCCGGCGCCTGCTGGGACAGCCCGACCTCACCGGGACCCCGTGGGCCGACGCCCCGGTTCCGGCCCAGCTGCTCGCCCTGACCCGGGCCGACGCCGCCGAAGGTGACGCGGTGGAATTCGTCGCCGGCGGCCGGGTGCTGGTGGCCAGCGCCCGCAAGGCCCTGCACGGCCGCGAGGACCTGGGCTGGGTGGTCATGCTGCGGGACCGGACCGAACTCCAGCACCTGACCCGCCAGCTCGACGCCGTGGGCACCTTGTCCACCGCGCTCCGGGCCCAGCGGCACGAGTTCGCCAACCAGCTGCACACCATTGCCGGCTTCATGAGCATCGGCCAGCACCAGCAGGCGCGGGAGTACCTGGCCCGGCTGGCCGCCACCGGGCCGCTGAAGTTCCCCGTGGACCAGGCGGAGCTGCTCCAGGACCCGTACCTGCAGGCCTTCCTCGGCGCCAAGGGTGTGGAGGCGGACGAACGCGGTGTGAGCCTGCGGCTCGGCCCGGAAACCCTGGTCCGGGGCCAGGTCACCGAGCCGCAGGAAGTCACCACGGTCCTGGGCAACCTGATCGACAATGCCGTGAACGCCGCCGTCGCGGGCTCGGCGCCGGAGCGCTGGGTCGAGGTGGAGGTGCTCGACGGACCTGGCACCGGGGCCGTCGGCGGCACGCTGCACATCGTCGTCGGGGACTCCGGCGACGGCCTCCCGGCCGCTGCGGCGGGCAGCGCCGGCGCCGACATGGACCCGGAGGCCGACGCCGACGCAGTGTTCGCGGAGGGATTCACGACCTCCGAACGCCCGGCCCGGGCGGGCGCCGGCCAGGGCCTGGGCCTCGCGCTGGCCCGGCAGCTGGCCCGCCGCCGCGGCGGGGACGTGCGGGTGCTGGACCCGGGCTCCCCCGGCGGTCCCGGCGCGGTGTTCATGGCAACCCTGCCGGGGACGACGGCGCCCCATGACACAAAGCCCAACGAGACAAAGCCCAACGAAAGAGACAACGATGTCTGAGGACTTCAGGGTGTTGATTGTCGATGACGATTTCCACGTCGCCAAGCTGCATGCCGCCTATGTGGATTCCGTGGCGGGGTTCCTGGCCCTGCCTCCGGCCGGGTCGGCGTCGCAGGCGCTGCAGGCCATCCACAGCCTGCGCCCGGACCTGCTGCTGCTGGACGTCTACCTGCCGGACGCTTCCGGGCTGGACCTGCTGCGCCAGCTGGATGTGGACACGATGATCCTCAGCGCCGCCTCGGACACGGCCTCGCTGCGGCTCGCGTTCCGGCGCGGCGCGCTGGGCTACCTGCTGAAGCCGTTCACGGCCGAATCACTGTCCCAGCTGCTGCGCTCCTATGCGCGCTACCGGCGGATCCTGGCCCAGCCGGGGAACGTCAGCCAGGACACGGTGGAACGGGCCAAGCGCGCCCTGATCCCGGGGGATGTCATTGCCTCGGCCAGGCCCCGGTCCGCCACCGAGGCAGCCGTGCTGGAATCGCTGGTACCGGGCGAACAGTATTCGGCGGCCGAGGTCGCCACCCGGGTCGGCGTTTCCCGGGCCACCGCCCAGCGGTACCTGTCGGCGCTCGCCGACGACGGCGCCGTCGACATCCAGCTGCGCTACGGCACCACGGGCCGGCCCGAGCACCGCTACGGGCTGCCCCCGGCCGCAACGGCCTGAGCCCGCCCCCACCAAGACAACGCGGGGTCACCTACGGCCCATCCGGAGCCCCGGGACGGGCCGTATCTGACCCCGCGTTGTGGTTGCGGTTAGTTGGTGCTCTTGTGGGCCACCAGTTCGATCTCGACCAGCATCTTGGGGTCCAGGAACGGCAGCACGTGGACCAGGGCCAGGCTGGGGCGGATCTCGCCGAAGACTTCGCCGTGGGCGCGCCCGGCTTCCTCCCACTGGCTGATGTCCGTCAGGTACAGCTTGGACTGCACGACGTCGGCATAGTCGAAACCGGCGTCGGCCAGGACGGTGCCGAGCTTGTCCAGGATGAAGCGGGTCTGGGTGTAGAAGTCCTCGCCGACCACGCCGTCCTCGCCACTGGCGGCAGTAGCGGAGATGTAGAGGGTGTTGTCCACCTGAACCGCCCGGGAGTAACCGACCTTCTGTTCCCAGACGGAACCGGTGCCGAATGTCTTGCGCATGGAGGTGCCTTTCGCGGTGTGGGGTGGAGTCGGCACCACTTTAGGGCGGCGGAAGGCGCCTCGGGTAAACCGGCGGAAATGTGTCGGACCGGAGCGGTCCGGGTCAGCTGCCGATGTCCCGGTTCGTCCGGAAGGCGTTGCGGCGGGCGTGCTCGTGGACGCGGCTCAGGGCCTCGATCTGGGACCGGGCTTCGTCGCCGAGGGCGGTGAAGGTGTCCGGGTTGAGCCCGAGCTCGGGCGCCAGCTCTTCCAGGGTCTGCCAGCCGCCGAGCTTGCCCAGGACCGCGGCACGCATCAGCTCGGCCTCCAGCACCATGGTCATCGGCGACCGGCGGACGATGCGCCCGTTCAGCTTGAGCCGGCCGGCGTGCTCGGCCAGCCAGGCCGCGGCCTGGCGGTGCGGGCGCTGCCGGAGGCCGAGGTCGTAGATCAGGCCGCGGAGCATGTCCCGTTCCCGGGTGATTTCCGCGCTGACCCGGGCGAGATCGGCGGACACCGGGGTGTCGGCGAAGGCCTCGGCCATGCGCTGGATGCGGGAGACGCCGGCGGTGGAGCCGGTGAGGTGGTCCGAGAGGTACAGACCGAGGAGTTTACCGTCGATAGAGCCGGGGATGTGCGGTGCCATGGTTCCTCCAGGGTGCCTGTAGCTGAGCGTTTCGGTTGACCCACACCCTACCCGACGGCGGCCTTACAGCTCCTGGCGGTAAACCAGCAGTTTGATGTCGGTGTCCGGCACCACCCAGTCGCGCTCGGGGGCCCGCTGGAAGCCGGTCTTGAGATAGAGTCCGTGGGCGCTTTCCCAGGTCAGGCCCGTGGTCAGCGCCACGGCATGGATCCCGGGCAGCGACCGGGCATGGTCGAGGATGGCGTGGACCATGGCCTTGCCGGCGCCACTGCGCTGGACGGCCGGGTCCACCACGAGCATCCGGAATTCCAGCTCATCGCTCCGGGCGATGTCGGCGTAGGGTTCGCCGGCGACGGCCAGGGTCACGGAACCGACGATGCGGCCCGCGCGTTCCGCCACCCAGATGGTGGCCTTCGCGGCCCGCCGGGCCACGTCCTGGATCTGCCGCATGTAGGGGTGGTCGGCGCTCTCGAAGTAGCCGGCGGCAAGGTAGGCGTCCCGGGTGATGCGCGCAATCGCGTCGTAGTCGGCCGGAACGGCAGGGCGGATGATGATCTGGGGATGCACCTGTCCATGCTACGGGCGGGTACGCCTGACGGGCGGCGGAACTGCAGTTTCCGTGACCGAACTATCAGAACGGGCCCGCCCGTGCAGATCGGCCCGCAACGGCCGGGTCAGAGCGGGAACTTGCCCGAGAGCTCCAGGGTCCCGGCGCAGGTCCAGGCCGAGAGGCGTTCGTCATCGGAGGGGCCGCCGGCCAGCGGGCTGGTCAGCCGCGGGCGGCGCACCCAGCAGCCGGCCTCTTCGGCGATCAGGGCGCCGGCGGCGAAGTCGTGTTCGTTGAGGCCGCGTTCACCGTAGGCGTCGTGGGTACCGTCGGCCACGAGGCAGAGGTCCAGGGCGGCGGAGCCGAGGCGGCGGACATCGGCGAAGCCGTCCATGATGCCGACCAGTCCGGCGGCCTGTTCCGCCCGGACGGCCGGGTCGTAGCTGAACCCCGTGGCCAGGATCTGCCCGGTGCGCCCCGGGACGGGTCCGGACAGCGATGTCAGCCGGCCCGCTTCCTCAAGCCAGGCGCCCTGCCCGCGGAGCGCGTAGTACCTCCGGCCCAGGGCCGGTGCGTTGACGACGCCGGCCAGCCAGACGCCGTCGGGGTCCGCCACAGCCACGGACGTGCCGTAGTAGACGATGTTGCGGATGAAGTTGGTGGTCCCGTCCAGCGGGTCGATGGACCAGCGGTAGCCGCTGGGCGTGGCCGGAAGGACGGTTCCGCCCTCCTCGCCGGTGATGGTGTCGAACGGCCTCGCCGCGGTGATGACGTTCCGGACGGCGGTTTCCGCTGCGAGGTCGAAGGCTGTGACCCAGTCCCCGGACTCGCCCTTGTTGCTGACGCCGAGCTCTGCAGCGTTCCGGCCGGCCAGAACCGCAGCCCCGGCTGCTGCGGCCCGTTGCGCGAGTTCCAGCAGCGCAGCCGGGAGTTCGGCGGTGCGGTCAAGGGCATTGGCAGTCATTCGGTCACAACTTCCTGGTGGTCTTCTTCGGATTCCTCACGGGCGCCGTCCCCGGCGTCGTCCTGGACCCCGGCGGCCCCTGATTCCGCGGCAGAGTCAGCCGGACCGCCCGCGGAACCGTCCGCCGGGCCGTCGGCCAGCAGTGCGCGGAAGCCGTCCTCATCAAGGACCGGCACGCCGAGTTGCTCGGCCTTGTCCAGCTTGGTTCCTGCGTTCTCGCCGGCCACAACGTAGTCGGTCTTCTTCGAGACCGAGCCGGCCGCCTTGCCGCCGCGGAGCAGGATCGCTTCCTTCGCCTCGTCCCGGCTGAAGCCCTCCAGGCTGCCGGTCACCACGATCGTCAGTCCTTCCAGGGTCCGCGGCATAGACTCGTCGCGTTCGTCCTCCATCCGGACGCCGTCCGCCGCCCAGGTGTCCACGATCTCGCGGTGCCAGTCCTCGGCGAACCATTCGGTCAGGGCGGCCGCGATCACCGGCCCGACGCCGTCGACGTGGGCGAGCTCCTCCTCGGAGGCCTGCCGGATGGCGTCCATGCTGCCGAATGCCGTGGCCAGGGCACGGGAGGCCCGCGGCCCGACGTGCCGGATGGACAGCGCCACCAGGACGCGCCAGAGCGGCTGGGTTTTGGCCTTCTCCAGCTCGCGGAAGAGCTTCTCCGTGGTGGCCGTCGGCTTGGACGGCGTCTTGGCGGTGCCCTTGCTGTAGAAATACGGCACCAGTTCGAACGCGCCGGTGGCGACCCCCTTGGACCGCTTTTCCCGCCGGATGCGAACGTCGGCCAGGTCAGCGGGTGTCAGCCGGAACAGGTTCGCCTCGGTGGTCAGCGGCGGGGTCTCCGGCTCCGCGGGCTGGGTCAGGGCAATCGCGGCTTCCCAGCCCAGGGCCTCGATGTCGAAGGCGCCGCGGCCGGCGAGGTGGAACACCCGCTCACGCAGCTGCGCGGGGCAGGAGCGGGAGTTGGGGCAGCGGATGTCCACGTCCCCCTCCTTGGCCGGCGCCAGCGCGGTGCCGCAGGCGGGGCATTCAGTGGGCATCACAAAGTCCCGGACCGGCGGATCCTGCTGCTCGCGCAGGGCCAGGACCGGCCCGACGATTTCCGGGATGACGTCCCCGGCCTTTCGCAGCACCACGATGTCGCCGATTTTGACGCCTTTGGCCTTGACGACCTCCTGGTTGTGCAGGGTGGCCATCTCCACGGTGGAGCCCGCAACCTTGACGGGTTCCATCACGCCATACGGGGTGACGCGGCCGGTGCGGCCGACGTTGACCGCGATGTCCAGCAGCTTGGTGTGGACTTCCTCCGGCGGGTATTTGTAGGCGACAGCCCAGCGCGGAACCCGGGAGGTGTAGCCGAGCGCGCGCTGGGTGGCGAAGTCGTCGACCTTGACCACAATTCCGTCGATTTCGTGACTGAGGCTGTGGCGCTTGTCGCCGTAGCGGGTGATGAATTCCAGCACGTCCTGCAGCCCGGGCAGGACCTCGAAGTAGGGGCTGGTGGGCAGCCCCCACTCGGCGAGCTGCCGGTAGGTGTCCGACTGGCTGGTGGTTGCGAGTCCCTCGCGGGCGCCGATGCCGTGCACGTACATCCTTAGCGGGCGTTTGGCGGTTTCCGCCGGGTCCTTTTGCCGCAGCGAGCCGGCGGCGGCGTTGCGGGGGTTGGCCAGCGGCGCCTTGCCGGCCTCGATCAGGGCCTCGTTGAATTCGGCGAAGGCCTTGGACGGGATGAAGACCTCGCCGCGGACCTCCATCTCGGCCGGGAAACCGCTGCCGCTGAGCTGCTGCGGGATCTCCTTGATGGTGAGGACGTTGTGGGTGATGTCCTCCCCCGTGGTGCCGTCGCCGCGGGTCGCGGCCCGGACCAGCACACCGTCGCGGTAGAGCAGGTTGACGGCGAGGCCGTCGATCTTGAGTTCGGTGAGCCAGGCCGGCGTCCCGTTGCCGAGCTTGGCGATGTTGGCTTCGGCCCTGGCAATCCAGGCCTCCAGCTCCTCGAGGGAAAAGACGTCCTCCAGGCTGTACATGCGCTGCAGATGTTCGACGGCGGCAAAGGCGGCGGACACTTCGCCGCCCACCTCCTGGGTCGGGGAATCGTTGGCCACGAGTTCCGGATGCATGGCCTCGATCGTTTCCAGCCGCCGGTAGAGTTCGTCGAACTCGGCGTCCGAAATGATCGGCGCGTCCTCCTGGTAGTACGCGAAACGGTGCTTGCGGACCTCCTCGACGAGGTCCTCATACTCTTCGCGCACGGCCTCGGAGGGGGTTCGTGTTTCGGCGTCTGCTGCAGTGTTCCCTGTGCTCACAGACCTATCCTGCCTTAGATCGCCGACATTGTCCGGTCAGGATTGCCCGGTGCCGTGCCACCCCAGGGCCGGGGCCGCACCAGGCGGCCGGCGCGCAGTTTGTCGATCGCGCCAGGGATCTCCGCCTGGGTGATGAGGTTCATGGGCGGGTTCAACTGGCCGGATTTCATCAGCTCGTAGATACCCTCGAGGTCTTCCTTCGTGCCGGACTTGGAGCCCTTGATCGAGAGCTGGTCGACTGTCCCTTAACAAGCTGTGGCCGTTGCAGCTCCCGCTATCAAGGGGTGTTGCAACGGCCACAGCTACCCCGGAGGTGCGTCCGGGCCGTGTGCTGAAGGTGCTGGGCTTAGCGGGAAGCGCTTTCCTGCTCGGTGGCGTTGCGGCTGGCGTGCTTGCCGGCCTCCTGCAGCGCCTGGGACACCTTGGCCAGCGCGGCGACGTGCTGGCCGTTCCACTCGCTGCGGAATTTGTCCGCGTCCGGGCCCTTCCAGTCGGTGCCCTCAAGCACCTTGGTCAGCATCGACTTCTGCTTGTCGATCTCCGACGAACCCGCCTGCAGCTTCGTGCCAAGAGTCTTGAGCTGAGCAATGTCTGCGCCCCAAATAGCCATTCGAATATCTCCTCAAATAAGTGAACGGACCCGGGCCCTGCCGGCGTCCCCCAAAGGCCCCCGGCTGTTCCCGGAAGTCCATTGCCTCGAACCTACCCTGTCCGCCGAAAAAGTGTCGATGGGCACCCCTCCCCATCCCGCCGGGTCAAGCCGGCAGGTTGTAGACGTCGAGTCCGAACCGGTTCAGCCCGGGTGTGCCTGCGTAGCCGAGGTAGGGCAGTCCGAAGGTGTCTTCGATGCTGGCCAGCAGGCTGTAGTGGTTGTAGGGGGTGGTGGACCAGGTGCCGCCCTTCGTGAACGGGGAGAGGACAAGGGCTCCGACCCTGCCTCCGCCGGGGCCAGTGATGCCCGGCTGCGGGGAGTTTGGTCCGGGGCCTTCCCCGCAGCAGGCGGCAGCATCGGACTGCGGGCCGTCGGATTCGTCGAACGTAATCACCAGGATGCCGTCCTGCTTGAAGGCCGGGGAGGAGGTGATGGCCGGCACCCACTGTTGGAGCCACTCGTCGGCGCTGGGCAGCCCGCCGGGCTGCCCGTCCACACACGGGGAGTCGTGGCCGTCGTGGCAGAGGTTCGGCGTGATCATGGACAGGTTGGAGGTGGTGGCGGTCGAGGCGAGGTCCGTCTTCAAGGCGCTGAGGTCGACGTCGTTCCTGGCGCAGTCCGGCGAGCCGGTGATCCCGGCGAAGTAGACGAACGGGTTGTGGCGGGCCGCGTACTGGTCTCCTGCTTCTGCCTTTTGGGTGTCATCGACCGCGCCGGGGGCGGGATGCCGGCAGGGGGTTCCCATGTCCTCCATATAGCCCTTCCAGGTCTTTCCGGCGGCCGTTAGCTGTCCAGCGACGGTGGGGACGCTGGACGGGAAGACGCAGCCGTCGCCGACGGCCTGGCCCGGGCTGGCCGTGCCGGTGCCGACGAACGGTGTGTAGCTCTGGCAGTCGGCCTGCATCTGGGGGTTCGGCCCCTGTCCGGAAATCTGTGCCACGTAGTTGGGCTGGGAGTTGTGGGCTGTTCCGGAGTACTGGTTCAGCAGCACCCCCTGGGCCCGGAGGGTCCGGGACAGATACGGGGCGGCCGACGCCGGACCCCAGGTTTCGTCGTAGCCCTTGTTCTCGAGGTTGATGACGAAGACGTGCTTCGCGCCGGGCAGGTAGCTCTGGGCCTGTGTAGCCGCCGGAGCGCTTGCTGTGGCGGCCGGCTGGGCAGGCCCGGAGGCCATCGCTGCCGCGGCGAGCAGGACGACGGCCGAGGCGGAGGCACGCAGGGCGAGCCACCGGCGGCGCTTGCGGGAGCCAGAGGTCGCCGTCGTGTGATCTGTGGTGGTGTTCAAGGGAACTTCCATCCGTCGGCGAGGGCTTTCTCTTTCAGGCCTGACCATTCCTCGGCCGGGGGCGGCCCGACAGGGCTGCAGGCGGGTCCGGCAACGAACGGCGGGACCAAATATTTGGGGGCCGCGAGATTGGCGGGCACGGCGAAGTCGAGGACTTCAGCGATATTGCGGGCGGCCTTGTCCCGGGGGGTCAGCGGCGGCAGGCTCCACCGCCACTCGATGGCCTTCAGGACCGAAGTGTGGTCGTAGACGTCGTGGGCGACGTACCGTCGTCGGGCGCGCGGCGAGATCACGACGGACGGCACCCGGAAGCCGCGCAGTGCCGTGTCCGGGCTCGTGTCCGGGGCGCTGGCCGGGGGGACGTGGTCGTAGAAGCCGCCCCACTCGTCATAGTTAATCACCAGCATCGTGTTGGCCCATCCAGGGCCGGTGGTGACGGCGTTGTAGACCTCTGCCAGGAAAAGTTCGCCGGCGCGGATGTCCGCGTGCGGGTGGTCATCCCCGGAGGTGCCGGAGCCTTCATCGGTGAAGCGGGGGTCCACGAACGACACTGCGGGGAGGCTGCCGGCGGCACAGTCCGTGAGGAATTCGGAATAGTGGTGCGAGATTCCGAGGTACTTCGGGCCCCAGAGCGCGGTGAAGGGGATGTCGCCGTAGTAGTACTTGCCGGACACTCCGGCGGTGGACAGCCGGTCCCAGATGGTAGGGAGCGTGGACGTCACGGTGGAGTTATGAAGCCTGTCCGTTGCGGCGGCGTGCTGGTAGAACCTGTTCGGGTAGGTTTCGGCCATCGTGGCGGCGAAGTACCGGTCGCAGACCGTCCAGTCCGGTCCCGCCTGGCGCCAGAAGTCGAGGTCGGCGCCGGCGTAATAGCCCACGGCGAACTCGTCGTTCTCGCCTGCGCGCAGCCAGCCGTTGTTTTTGCCGTCGTTGTACTCGATCCGGCCACCCTCGTAGGAGTGGTCCGGGTCCGGGTGCCCGCAGCCCTGAAAATCCGTCAGATGATACGTGGTGTGCGGAATGCCGTAGCGGTCCGTGTAGCTCAGGCCGGCCTGTTTGCCGTCCGCACCCGGCATCCACCCCACGAAGTGGTCAAAGGAACGGTTTTCCATCATCACGACGATGATGTGGTCGATCCCTGAGCTGGCGGCAGCCGGCAGCGGGGGCGTGGCCGCATCGGCGGGCCATGCCGAGGCCCCCGCGACCACCGCGCCGGCCGCGGCCGTACCTGCAACACCCAAAAAACTGCGTCTCGAAACGTTCACGTCGGATACTTTCCTTGTCAGGTCCGGCTTCCAGTGCCACCAAGGGTGGTTTGGCCAGCCAGGGGTCTAATCGATCTCGGGGCGGGAAGAGCTACGCGCTGCCGGCCCCGTCGCCGCAGCCGCGGCGGACGGTGTCCGGGTGTTGGCTGGCTCCACAGCAGCGCAGAGGAAGGGGCGCATGCGTGGCAGCCGGCTGGATAAAGCGGGAAGTTACTGACGGGTTTAGTTCACGCCCAAAAGTAGATCACGGAATGGTTACGGTCCGGGTCGATATAGGGATCCGTTCATGCAGTGTTCACGGCGCGTTCGTGTCAATGCCTTGGGGTTCATCTGGCGGCAAATCGCCGCCCGGAGACGGGCTTCCGTCAGAGTTCCTGCGCCGCGCCGCGCCGGCGGCCGCAAAGGCGGGCACCCGTACAAGGTGACGCCCGCGAAAATCCGCCTTGCCCTGGCCCCCCATGGGCAAGCCCGGAACCAACGTCAGTGACCCAGGCAACGACGAACATGGGGCGGCAAGATCGGGACATCGTCCGGTGACAGGATAATTGCATGACCATTGCCCGATCGATTCTGTTGTTTGTGCTTGCTGCGGCCGCCGAGATAGGCGGTGCCTGGCTCGTGTGGCAGGCAGTCCGGGAGGACAAGGCATGGTGGTGGGCCGGGCTGGGGGTCATCGCGCTGGGAATCTATGGTTTCGTCGCGACCCTGCAGGCGGACGCGCACTTCGGCCGCATCCTTGCGGCATACGGCGGGGTGTTCGTGGCTGGGTCTCTCGCGTGGGGCATGATTTTTGACGGCTTCCGCCCGGACATCTGGGACATCATCGGATCGGGGATATGCCTGGTCGGCGTGGTTGTCATCATGTTCGCACCCCGGGGCGTCTGATGACCGTTCACCGGCGGGAAGCCAGCAGGTTGCGGACAGGCGGCCCGGGAGCCCCATTAATTCACGACATCGAACGGGCAGGTACCCGCGTTCAGGACGGTGGCGAACCCTGTGCGGGCGGCCGGGGAGGCGGCTGACGACCCGGACCAGCGGCAGGAGAGCGCGGACAACCGTGTAGCCGAAGACCATGTGGAACAGCGGTGAAGCTCCGCGGACGTTGCGCCTGCATGCGCCGGGTCCTCAGCCGGCCACGTGGCCCGACGCCGCGGATTGCATTGCGGCGGGATTCCAGGTCTGGTTGCCCTCTGAATCCTCGTTGCTTGGATACACCCGGCAGGTGAGGGCCGGCGCCCCGTTTGAGGGGAAGAGATCTGTTTTCCCGGTGAGCTCCGCATACAGCTTCTGGACCCGTGCCTTGATGTCATCCCGGACCAGGCGCATGCGTTCCATGCCTTCGATGCCGCGTTCGGAGGGCTCGTCCGTATCCCAGACCTCGAGCCGCTTGCCCTCGGGGGCTTCGACTTTTGCCTCGTTGCCCAGGACGATCACGGCGTCGGCCGCGTCCAGGACTTCGTCGGTGACGGGTTTGGGGTATTCCCCGGCGATGTGGATGCCGAGTTCTGCCAGGGAGTCCACGGACTGGGGGTTAAGCGACGTGCCGGGTTTGGTCCCGGCGGAGTGTACCGTGACGGTCCCGTTCGCGAGTTGGTTCATCAGGCCGGCGGCGAGCTGGGACTTCCCGCCGTTCTTGCTGCAGATGAACAGGACGCTGGGCTTTTTCGTGGTCTGGGTCATGCGTTTGATTCAGCCTTGTCTGCGTCGGGGGTGTTGAGCAGTGATGCTGCCAATGCCTTGACCCGGTGGTGGATCTCATCGCGGATGATCCGCACGGCCGCAACGGACAGGCCGGCCGGGTCTGCAAGCTCCCAGTCCTCGTAGCGTTTGCCAGGGTAGATCGGGCAGGAGTCGCCGCAACCCATCGTGATCACGACGTCGGAGGCGCGCACGACGTCGTCGGTGAGGGGCTTGGGATAGTCCTTGGTGAGGTCCAGGCCCATTTCGGACATCGCCGCGACGACGGCGGGGTCCAGTTCGGCGGCTGGGAGGGAACCCGCGGACCGGACGCGGATCCTGCCCTTGGCCTCGACGGTGAGCAGGGCTGCGGCCATCTGGGACCGGCCGGCGTTCTGCACGCAGACGAACAGCACCTCCGGGACGTCGGACGTGACGGCGCCCTTGGATTTCGCCAAAGCGTTGAGCCGGTCGTTGGCGAAGTGTTCGGTGGTGGAGGGCAGGTACGTTTTGATCTTCGCGGTCCGGGCCAGGGCGGCGTAGGACTCGAAGACGTAACGTTCAACCGTCTCTGCGGCGAACACACCGGCGAACCGGTCGGCCAGGCGCGCGCTGATCCGGTGCAGGAGTTCGGTGTTGTCCTGCAGGCCCAGGCCGTGTTCGGGGTGGTCAGTCATGTCAGCTCTCCAGTGTGTTCAGTGGATGCAAGCAGGGAAAAGGAGCTCAGTTTTCGCCGGAGCGGCCGTGGGCCAGGCCGGTGGGGAATCCGACGAGGACCGGTTCGGGTGCCCCGCAGCAGCCGCCGGAGGTGTCGGCGACGAACCCTGCGGGTACGGCCGCGGGGACGTCGCAGCTGGTGCCGACGTCGGAGGAGCAGACGCCGGTCTCGGGAAGCTCCAGCTGGACGGCGTCGGCCGCTTCACGGTCACCGGCCAGGGCGGCCGCGACGGAGCGGACCTGCTCGTAGCCGGTGGCCAGCAGGAAGGTGGGGGCCCGGCCGTAGGACTTCATACCCACGATGTAGAAGTCCTGCTCCGGGTGGGCCAGCATCCTGGCGCCATGGGGTTCGACGGTGCCGCAGGAGTGGAATTCGGGGTCGATCAGCGGGCCGAGCTCACGCGGGGCTTCCACAGCCGGGTCCAGGTCCAGCCGTAGTTCCCGGAGGATGTCCAGGTCGGGGCGGAATCCGGTGGCCGGGACCACGACGTCGGCTTCGAGGGTGCGGCCGTCGGTGGAGGTCAGGGTGACGGCTCCGTCGGCCCCGGCGAGGGCGGCGATCCCGAATCCGGTGTGCAGTTCGATGGTTCCGTTCTCTACCAGTGTGCGGAGCCGGCTGCCCAGCTGGCCGCGCGCGGCCAGCTCATCGGCGGCTCCTCCCCCGTAGACCTTGGCGGCGGAGGCGCCGCGGACCGCCCAGACGATCTTCGTCCCGGGCACCTGGGCTGCGAGCCCGGCGAGGTTGATCAGGGTGTTGGCGGCCGAGTGGCCGGCGCCGACCACGAGCGCCGTGCGGCCCTCGAACGTCCGGCGGTGGCGGCCCAGGACGTCCGGCAGTGGTGGGGAAATCCTGTCAGCTGCGGCGTTTTCGCCAAGGGCGGGCAGGCCGGAGGTGCCGAGCGGGTTGCGGGTGGACCAGGTGCCGGAGGCGTCGATGACACCGGCGGCCTGGTACTCGCGGACCTCGCCGTCGGTGTGTTCGACCCGGACGACAAAGGGTGTGGTGTTGCGGTTTCGGCTGTGGGTTTTATCCATGCCCTGCCGGGTCACTGCCACGACGCGGGCGCCGGTGTGGAGGCGGGACGCGATCGCCGGGAGCGCGGCGAGCGGGGTGAGGTAGCCGTCGATGAGTTCGCCGCCGGCGGGCAGCGCCGTCGGCTCAGGTGATTCCCAGCCGTTGGCGGCGAGCAGGCGGACGGCGGCGGCGTCGGTGTTGTACCGCCACGGGGAGAACAGGCGGATGTGGCGCCACTGTTCGATGGCGGCACCCGCCGTCGGGCCGGCCTCGAGGATGAGCGGCTCCAGGCCGCGCTCGAGCAGGTGCGCAGCGGCAGCGAGGCCGACGGGGCCGGCTCCGATGACAGCGACGGGAAGGGTAGTGGTTACAGCCATGGTGTGTCCTCTTCGGTCAGGAGTGGGTCGGTTCCTCGACGAGCGCGGTGGCGATGCTGTCGGCATCATCCAGCGCGGCGAGGTAGCGTTCGGCGTCGAGGGCCGCGGCGCAGCCGGTGCCGGCGGCGGTGATGGCCTGGCGGTAGCGGTGGTCCACGGCGTCACCGCAGGCGAAGACGCCGGGGAGGTTGGTGACGGTGGTGGGTGAATCCACCTTGATGTAGCCCTCGGCGTCAAGCTCGACCTGGCCGGTGAGCAGTTCGGTGCGCGGCACGTGGCCGATCGCGACGAAGATGCCGGTGGCGGCCTGCTCCCGGGTTTCACCGGTGCCGGTGTCGGTCAGGGTGACGCCGGTGACCTTGGCGTCGCCGTGGATGGCGGTGACGGCGGAGTTCCACGCGAAGCTGATCTTGGGGTTGTCCTTGGCGCGCTGGGCCATGATGCGGGAGGCGCGGAGCTCGCCCTTGCGGACCACAACGGTGACGGTCCTGCCGAAGCGGGTGAGGAACGTTGCTTCCTCCATCGCGGAGTCGCCGCCGCCGACGACGATGATGTCCTGGTCGCGGAAGAAGAACCCGTCGCAGGTGGCGCACCAGGAAAGCCCGTGGCCGCTGAACTTCTTCTCCTCCGGAAGGCCGAGCTCCTTGTAGGCGGAGCCGGTGGCGAGGATCACGGCCGGCGCCTCGTGGGTTTCGCCGGCTGCGGTGGCCACACGCTTAAGGTGGCCGGTGAGCGTCACTTCGGTGACGTCGTCGAACACCACCTGCGCGCCGAATTTTTCGGCCTGCTGCTGCAGGCCGTCCATCAGCTCCGGCCCCTGGACCCCGCCGGGGAAGCCGGGGAAGTTTTCCACCTCGGTGGTGTTCATCAGGGCGCCGCCCGCGGTGACTGCCCCGGCGATGACGAGGGGCCTCAGGCCGGCCCGGGCGGCATAGATCGCCGCGGTGTAGCCGGCGGGGCCGGAGCCGATGATGATCAGCTGTTCAGTCATGGCGGTGCTCCTACTTGGCCGTGGGGGTGAGCGATGCGATGAGGTCCTCGATGCGGGCCTTGATCTCGTCGCGGATGGGGCGGACGGATTCGACGCCCTGGCCGGCGGGGTCTTCGAGTTCCCAGTCCTCGTAGCGTTTGCCCGGGAAGATCGGGCAGGTGTCGCCGCAGCCCATGGTGATGACGACGTCGGATTCCTTGACGGCCTCGGTGGTGAGGACCTTGGGGATCTCGGCGGACATGTCAATGCCGAGTTCGGCCATGGCCTCGACGGCGGCCGGATTGACCTTGTCGGCGGGCTGGGAGCCGGCGGAGCGGACCTCAATGGCGCCCCTGGACAGGGTGGTGAGGAAGGCGGCGGCCATCTGGGAACGGCCGGCGTTGTGGACGCAGACGAACAGAACGGAGGGTTTCTTGGCGGTTTCGGTGCTCATCGGGGTGCTCCTGAAGGTTCTTGAAGTCAGACGGAAAGGGGGCTGGCGGTGAAGTAGCGTTTCCGGGCCCAAAGGGCCACGTAAACCAGTGCAACAAGGACGGGGACTTCGATCAAGGGGCCGACGACGCCGGCGAGGGCCTGGCCGGAGGTGACGCCGAAGGTGCCGATCGCCACGGCGATGGCGAGCTCGAAGTTGTTGCCCGCGGCGGTGAACGCCAGTGTGGTGGTCTTGGCGTAGCCGAGGTCCAGCCACTTGCCGATCAGCATGCCGGCGGCGAAGACGACCAGGAAGTAGACCAGCAGCGGCACCGCGATCCGGACAACGTCCAGCGGACGGGAGGTGATCGTACCGCCCTGCAGGGCGAAGAGCAGGGTGATGGTGAAGAGCAGACCGTACAGCGCCCACGGGCCCAGCCTGGGCAGGAACGTGCCCTCGTACCAGTCCCGGCCTTTGGCCTTTTCGCCGACGGTTCGGGTGAGGAATCCGGCGAGCAGCGGGATTCCCAGGAACACCAGGACGGAGGCGGTGATGGCCCAGAAGGAGAAGTCCGCGCTGGTGGTCGGCAGCCCCAGCATTGAGGGCAGCAGTTGCAGGTAGAACCAGCCGAGCGCGCCAAACGCGATGACCTGGAAGACGGAGTTGATGGCCACCAGCACGGCGGCGGCTTCCCGGTCACCGCAGGCGAGGTCGTTCCAGATCATCACCATGGCGATGCAGCGGGCCAGGCCCACGATGATCAGGCCCGTGCGGTACTCGGGCAGGTCCGGGATGAAGATCCAGGCCAGGGCGAACATGAACGCCGGGGCCAGCACCCAGTTCAGGACCAGCGAGGTGATCATGAGTTTGCGGTCCCCGACGACGCGGTGCGCCTGGTCGTAGCGGACCTTGGCCAGCACCGGGTACATCATCACCAGCAACCCGATGGCGATCGGGAGCGAGACGTCGCCGACCTTGACCGCTTCGAGGGCGGTGTCCAGGCCCGGGATGAAGCTGCCCAGGAGCAGCCCCAGGGCCATGGCGGCGATGATCCACACCGGCAGGAAACGGTCCAGGGTGGAGAGTTTGCCGGCAACGGCAACCTCGCCTCCTGGGGTGGGCGACGGGTCAGTCTGGGTGCTCACGGGACTCCTGTGCTGCTCAGCTTTAGATTGATGCTTGTCGATATGAAGTATTCCCAACTATATCGATGAATGTCAATCTGTGTGCATAATAGACACATGAATTCTCTGCAAACTGTTGAGCCGGCCCTCGACGCGGCCTGCTGTGCACCGTCCGCCCGGCCTGTCCTCAGCGCGGAGGATGCCCGGCAAAAGGCGCTCGTCTTCAAGGCCCTCGCCGATCCCAACCGGCTTCGACTGCTCTCCATCGTCAAGGGCGAGGCCTCCGGTGAATCCTGCGTCTGCGACCTCACCGAACCTCTGGATCTGGGGCAGCCCACCGTGTCGCATCACCTCAAGATCCTGGTCGACGCCGGGTTGCTGCACCGCGAGAAGCGCGGCACCTGGGCGTACTATTCGCTCGTTCCCGGCGCCATGGAGAAGACGGCCGGCCTCCTGGCGTCCCTGTGAGCCACGAGGATCCGGCGTCCCACGCCACGGTCCGGAGGAAGGCCGACACCAGGACCGCAACCAGGGAGGACACTTATGCATAACGAGACCACCACCACAGAAGACCGGCTGCGCGCGATGCTGGAGAATGTCAGGACGGCAACCGCCAACACCCGCCAGGCGATGGACTCACCGGGCGACGAGAACTGGGTGCAGGACGGCGAGTCCGATGCCGAATACCTGCGGGCCATCCAACGGGACACGATCGCCAGGCTTAACGCCACCGCCCGGGACATCGAAGCACTGCTGGCCCAGCGGCTGGACGGCTAGCCAGACGCGTCACGGCCCCCGCCGCGCAAGGGTCGACGGGGGCCCGGTCCACGTCAGGCAGGCAGGGAGCTGAGGGCTGTCAGCGCCGACAACTTCTCCTCGCCGATGGGTTCCTCGGGCAGCAACGGAATGAGCGCGACCCGGTCCGTCAGGGTGTGCACCTTCGTGATCTGCTCGATTTCGCTCGCGGCGCGGGCCCGCAGGAACGGCGTCCGCGGGTGTGCGGCCGCGATCGAGTTATTGATGACCCAGGCCCACGGGTAAATTCCCGCCCGTTCCAGGTCACCTTTCAACTCTTCGGCTTCCAGTACCGGTGTTGTTTCGGCCAGCGTAACGAGAACAACCTTGGTCTGCGCCGGATCCTGCAGCCGCATGAGGGGCGTCACGAATCCCATGGTGTCGCCGACCTGGCGGGCGATCTCCCGGTGGTACGAACCGGTGGCGTCCAGGAGCAGCAGGGTGTGACCGGTCGGTGCAGTGTCGATCACCACGAAGTGGCGGCGGGATTCCTGGACCACCTTGGAGAACTGCCGGAACACAGCCACCTCGTCCGTGCACGGGGACATCAGGTCTTCAGTGAGGGCCGCGCGTCCGTTATCGTCCAGGCTCCGGCCCTTGGTCTCCATCACGTGATCGCGGTACTCCTGGATGGCCGCTTCCGGATCGATGCGCGAAACCGTGAGGCCCGGGATGGAACCATGGAGTGTTTCGGTGAGGTGGGCTGCGGGGTCGGTCGTGGTGAGGTGGACCGCATGCCCGCGTTTGGCCAGGGCGACCGCGATGGCGGCAGCGACGGTGGTCTTCCCGACCCCGCCCTTGCCCATGCACATCACGAGGCCGTGGCCGTCGAGCTCCACTTCGTTCACCAGGGCAGCCAGCGGGGCGTCCTCTATCTCGGGGACCAGCGCGGCGTCATCTGTGATATCGGCGCCGGATGTGGGCGCGAACAGGGATTCAAGCGCAGCAATGCCGACCATATTGCCCGGCTTCAGGTCCAGGACATCCCGGGGCAGGCCGGCGACCGCCTCGGGAATGGCTGCGATGGCAGCAGCTTCCCGGGCGCGCAGTGCCTGCGCCAGATCCTCGTCCCCTGCGGCCTCCGGCAGGACGCCGTTGACGACGACGTATCCTCCCCCGATCCCGATCTGGTTGAGTTCGAGGTAAGTCCGCTCAATTTCACTGAGTGAGGATGTCTGCGCGCGGCTGACCAGGACAAGCCGGGTCCTCGCCGGGTCCGTGAGGGCACGGACCGCTTTGGCGTACACCTGCTTGTGCTTCTCGAGTCCGGACAGGGGGCCCAGGCAGGACGGGTCGCCCTTGCCTGCCGCCAGGAAATCGGTCCACGAGCCCGGCAGCTGCAGCAGCCGGATCGTGTGGCCGGTCGGGGCAGTGTCGAACACGATGTGGTCATACTCGCCGTAGGAGCCCTCGTCGGCGAGCAGGTTGGTGAACTCGTCGAAAGAAGCGATCTCGGTAGTGCAGGAACCCGAGAGACTCTCGGCGATGCCGGCCAATTCAGTCTCGGGCAGGAGTCCGCGGACCGGCGCAATGATCCGTTCCCGGTACGCCTCGGCCGCCTGCTCCGGGTCAATCTCCAACGCGGAAAGTCCGGGCACATCCCGAATGGGCGTCACCGCGTTCCCAATGGTCACACCGAAGACCTGACCGACGTTGGACGCGGGGTCTGTACTGACCAGCAAAACCTTCTGACCGGCCCTGGCAAGGGTGAGCGCTGCGGCGCACGCTACGGAGGTCTTGCCGACACCGCCCTTGCCGGTGAAGAACAGGAACCGGGGTACGTTCGCCAGAAACTCCACGCCGGGACCTAGCAGCAGCCCGTCGAGCCGCCGCAGCAGCCGCCGGACTTTTCACTCAGGCCAAGGTCCGGCCGGGCCTGCGGGTCCACGCCCGCTCCGCCGAGTCCGGCCAAGGCCAGCAGCTGTCCCCTGCTCGGATAGGTGCCGGTGGCGACAGTAACACCGTCGACGATGGTGAGCGGAAGGCCCTTTGATCCGACCAGGTGCATAAAACCACGGACCGTCTCGTCCCCCGCGAAGGCGGCCGGTTCGCTGGCGAGATTGTGGCGCGCAATGTCGGCACCGAGGCCCTGGAGATGACGCACGTCCGCGGTCACGTCCACCAGGGACTGGTCCACGTCGGGGCCGCAAACGCCGGTGTCACAGCAGAGGGCGGATTCGTAGATTCGGATAGCAGGCATGTGGTTCTCCTTTGTTGCGGCTTTCCTCCCATTGTATCGATAATCGTCGATACACAGAAGGGGTGCCGGATGCGGCGCCCCTCGTTGACCTTGCAGTTAACGTCCCTATAAGCACCTCATAAGGACGTTAACTGCAAGGTCAACGGGTTCAGTTCCGATTCTCGGGGGGAAGCGCGACCTGGAGTTTGCGGACCTTCCCGCGGCCCACGATGTAGCCGCGGCCGGGGATGAAGTCCGTGCTGATCCGGCCCAGCGAGGTGCTGAGCAGGCTGTCGCCGTCGATGTCGCCCGGGTTGAGCAGCAGCCCGCGGCGGCCGGACTTGAACGGCTGCGCGAGGGACCAGGCCGAGGACCACGTAGACGTCTCGGATTCGCCGACCACCCACTGTTCGGCCTTGATCGACGCCGTGACGAGCCGTTCGATGCCCGGCTCCGCGCCCGTGTCGGTGAAGTCAGTCAGGCCCTCGATGAAGATCGCGAGCTTGCCGGGCGTGCCGGTGGAGTAGTCCACCAGCTCGTCGATGGACTCCTCCACGTTGTCGGCGCCGACCACCGAGCGGTCCCAGAGCTTCAGGGCCGCCGCTGTGGAGCGCCGGGAGCCGACGTAGATCAGTTCGACGCCGGGGTTGGAACGGCGCAGCGCGTAGGCCAGGGTCACAAGGGCCACGGTGCGCCCGGAGCCCGGAGGGCCTGCCAGCAGCAGCGGGCCCTTGGCCAGGATCTCGGCCGGCTGGAGCGTCTCGTCGTCGACGCCGATCACCGGGAGGTCCGGGCTGCCGGCCGGCAGGATGCCGAGGTCGATCTGGTCCGGCAGGCGTTCGATCTGGGGGGCGCGTTCGACGCCCTGGCGCAGCATGGCCTCGCTGAGCTTGTGCACCTCGCGGGCTTGCACGGCCAGGTTGGAGTTCCCGCCCAGGACAGCGAGCTGGACCTCGAGGTTGCCCAGCAGGCCGCGTCCCGGAGGCGAGGCCTGGCCCAGGACATCCTTGGGCACGTCCATGGACAGGTAGTCGTCCTCCGAGGAGAGCCGCAGCACCAGCCGGCGCTGGATCGAGGCCAGAAGAGACGCCGGAACCGAGTTGGGGCGGTCCCCGCTGACCACGAGGTGGATGCCGAGCGGGCGGCCGTCGGTGGCGAGCTGCAGGAAGATGTCCCAGAGCGCCGAGAGCTTGCTGTATTCGTACGCCTCCCGGAAGGCGGACATGCCGTCCACCAGCACGAAGATGCGCTTTTCCTCCGGCCGGGCCGCCAGTTTGCGGTACTCCACGATGGTCGACGCGCGCACTTCGGAATAGCGGGCGGACCGGTCGTCGGCGAGGTCCCGGAGCCAGCGCAGCAGCCGGCCGACCCGTTCGACGTCGTCGCCGTTGATGATTTCCCCGACGTGCGGCAGCTCATCGAGCATCTTCAGCCCCGAGGAGCCGCAGTCGATGCCGTAGACGTTGACCGGCCCGCCGCGCGGGGTGACCGCGGCGGCGATTGCGATGCCGCGCAGCGCTGCGGACTTGCCGGAGCCGCCGGTGCCGTAGATGGCCATGTTGCCGTCCCGGTCCGGTTCGTAGAACACGGTGGGCTGGTCCTGGTGCGCCGGGTCGTCCGCCACGCCCAGGAGCAGGCGCTCGTCGGTGCGGGGGTTCGGCAGCAGGGAGAAGTCATAGCTCGTCGCGAGCTCATCGAGCCAGGGTTTACGCGGCGGCTCGATGGAGAGCACATCGGCGGCCCTGATGATGTTGGCCGTCATCCGGGCGATGTCGTTGGGACCGGCAGCTTCTTCCTGGACCGGGGTCTCCGGGGCCGGTGCGGCCCAGGCCGGGCCGGAACCGAAGGCCATCTCGACGATCTCGATCTGCGGGCGCTGCGGCTTCTCCGTGGTCCAGCCACCGGCGTAGCCGGTCTGGAAACCCTGGATCCTGCCGGGGCCGGTCTTGGCGGCGCCGCGCCCGGGGATGGCGGGGTCGAAGTAGGCCGCCGTGGGCACACCGAGGATGTCGATCGCGTCGTCCTCGTCGGCCATCCGCAGCGCCACCCGCAGGTTGGTGTTGGCGCGCAGGCTTTCCTTGATCACGCCGGCGGGGCGCTGGGTGGCCAGGATCAGGTGCAGTCCCAGGGAGCGTCCGCGGGCGGCGACGTCCACGACGCCGTCGACGAACTCCGGCACCTCGGTGGCGAGGGCGGCGAACTCGTCCACGATGATGATCAGGTAGGGGGGCGCCTCCGGATCCGCTTCGCGCTGGAGTTCCAGCAGGTCCTTGGCTTTCTTCCGGTTCAGCAGCCGTTCCCGGTAGTGCAGCTCCGCCCGCAGCGAGGTCAGCGCGCGGCGGACGAGGTGCTGGGAGAGGTCGGTGACCAGGCCCACGGTGTGGGGCAGGTGCAGGCAGTCAGCGAATGCGGCGCCGCCCTTGTAGTCGACAAACAGGAAGCTCACCCGGTCCGGGCTGTAGGCGGCGGCCATGCCCATCACCCAGGACTGCAGGAATTCGGACTTGCCGGCGCCGGTGGTGCCGCCGACGAGGGCGTGCGGCCCCTCGTTCTTCAGGTCGAGGTAGAGCGGTTCG
The DNA here is from genome assembly GCF_030433895.1 of Arthrobacter sp. PsM3. Taxonomy (GTDB): domain Bacteria; phylum Actinomycetota; class Actinomycetes; order Actinomycetales; family Micrococcaceae; genus Arthrobacter. The sequence goes on from NZ_JARUXE010000022.1 coordinate 63,930, forward strand.
ATGCCCTTGGATCCGACGAGGGCCCGGAGCGTGCCGTTGTCCTTGCGGTTGGGCTTGGCGGAGGCGCGGACCGAATTGTTCTCGGTCCAGCGTTCCGCCACGGCCGCCGGGCTGTCCAGGAAGTCCTTGCCGATCAGGGTGGCGTAGGATACGGCGCGCGGCAGGTCGGAGTCGTCCTCCAGCGGTTTGCCGACGTCCACCACAGGCGAGAGCATCCGGGCGAGCTGGGCGGCGAGTCCGGCGTCGAGGCTTTCGCAGCTCACCGGGAAGGTGTGCCGGCCGAGCCGGACCTGCCCGGTGGTGGTGCCGTGCACGCCGTCGACGGCCATGAAGTCCCGGCACGCGGCCGGAAGCTGCTGGACCGAGGTGGCGACCCACATGACGTGCACGCCGGAGTCCGGGCCCCGTTCCAGGACCCGGGTGAGCCGGCCGCGGTCCACCGGGGCGTCATCCTCGACGACCACCAGCACGGTGGGCAGCAGCGGTTCCGGGAGATCCATGCTGAGCGGGTCGACGCCGGGCCGCAGGGCCGGGCGCGGGGTCTGCGACGCAGCCTCGCGCTGGTCGATCAGGTCTTCCAGCCGGGAGAGCAGTGCCGAGCCCCCCGCCGGGCCCGCGGCGAGGTGGTCGCCGCCCAGCGGGCTGTGGCCGGAGCCGACGTGCGGGAGCCACTGCAGCCATTCCCAGCGTTCCTTCGACTGTGCCGAGGTGATGGCGGTCAGGACGACCTCCGCGGGCGAGTGCAGGCCGACCAGCTGCAGGACCATCCCGCGGGCGACATCGTCGACGAGGCCGCGGGAGCCGGCCAGGCCGAAGGAGCCGGCGGAACGCAGCTGCGAGACGATCGGCACACCCTCGATGTCGCGGAACTGTGCCAGGCACTCCTGGATTTCAGCCATGTACTCGGCTTCGGTGTCATTGCTGTTGGGCTCCTCGAACTGGATCCGCGAGGGCGAGGTCCCCAGCCCAAAGCGCAGGCCCAGGAACCCGGTGTGCTCGGGCCTGTGGTTCCAGAGCAGCGGGCCGAGCTTGTAGATCGAGTCGACTGTGTCGCTGACGGAGGGTGCTTCCTGCAGCCGGACCGAGCGTTCCACGTTCTGCAGCCGGGTGACGTCGGTGCGGAACACGGCCATGGATTCGCGGAACTGCTTGAGCTGTTCCTTGCGTTCCCGCTTGGCCTGCAGCTTCTGGTCCACGTAATGGCCCACGATGAACAGCGGCATCATCAGCATAAAGACCACGGAGAGCACGTTCTGGGTGACGGCGAACAGGATGCCGCCCATCATCAGCGGCGCGAGCAGCATGATGTACGGGAAGGCGTGGTGCTCCTGGCGCTTGGGCCCGGCCGGGAGCATCCGTTTCTGCTGCTCGAATCGCGGCACCACGCGGGGCGAGCGGTTGAAGTCGATCAGCGGGGAGCTCGGCGCGGAACCGTGCCCGGTGCCGAGGGAGACCACGGAGACAGTGGTGTCCCCCAGGGCCACGGTGTCCGAGGAGCTCAGTGTGGCGCGGGTGACCGGCAGCCCGTCCATCAGCAGCCCGTTGGCCGAGTTCGTGTCCACGATCTCGACCGTCTCGCCCACCGTGATGCGGGCGTGCCGTTTGGAGGTGAGCGGGTCCGTGAGCCGGATGTCGACGTCGCGGTCCCGGCCGATGTAGCTGGTGCCGGACGGCAGCGAGAATTCCCGTCCGGCGTCGGGTCCGGACAGCACCCGCAGGGTCGCCGCCGCCGGGCCGCGGTTCGCGCCGGGCGTCCCGAACTGCTCACTCAGCCGGGTCAGCGAAACGATGGAGCCGGGCCGCAGCCCGGATTCCAGCAGGTTGTCCTTGCGGTCCAGGACGCTGCCCTTCATGCCGCCGGCGGCGAAGGCCTCCTCGATGCTGAGGGACAGGTTCGACGGCGGAGGGGTCCCCCGCCGTGCCGGGTCGGCTGCCCAGAGCTGGGTGGCGATGTCCGCCACAGTGGCGAGCCCGTCTACCGTGACGGCGAGGTCTTTAGCGTCGGCCGGGTCGCGGCGCAGCGTCAGTCGGATTCTCACGCTTCGTCGGCTCCGTTCATGGCCAAGGCACTGTTTTTGGCGGCGTTGTGCCTGGCGGCGTTCTGCTGATCCAGCAGGTGCAGGTCGGCGGCGGTCACGAGATGTGAGGTGACGGCGTGTTCCACGAGCCTTGCGCGGCGGTTGGTGGCGAGCTTGCCGCCGCCGCCCCGAAGGCCGGCGACGCCGACTTTGTCCAGTTTGTCGCACACATTGTCCAGCTTTCTGTTGAACCGCGTCAGCGCCCAGCCCAGGGTTCTGGCGGCGTCGGCCGAGGACGGGATGGCGCTGAAGCCGGTCCCGTCGCGGCGCAGCATGGGTTCGGCGAGGGCCACGATCAGGGCTTTTTGCGAGTCGGTGAAGAGCACCGGTCCAATGGTGGTGTCCCCGCCGCTGTCCTCCCCGCGCTCTTCCTGCCGGAAGGCGGGGGTTTGGAGATGGACGGCGAATTCGTAGGTGGTGGGCCCGGCCGTGAAGATGACGTTGGTGTGGCTGAAGACCAGCGGGATCCGGGCCCCCGGCGAGAGCCAGGCCTGCATTCCGCCGGTGGCGTCGGCAATGGTCGCGGAGAGCATGCTGCCGACGTTGCTGAGCCACCAGATGCCGTCATAGCGGGCGATCTGCAGGAACTGCCGGTGCAGGTAAGGGTTGTCGTCCACCTCGAGATCGCCTTCGCGGCCGATGCTGAAGATGTCCTCGTCCGAGGGCTCATGCCACTCGCCGCAGAAATCTATTGCCAGATCCCCCATAATCCGTACCTTTCCGGAAGTCGTTGGTTATTTGCTGACGCAGGCGATGGAGTCCGGGCCCAGTGGCGAGGAAGCCCCGTCGCTGCGGACGATCATGACCTGGATGCAGCTGGGCTCGGCCGGGTTCGCGGCCATTTCGGCTTTCGGCCCGGCGGCGGCCTGGTACTGCCCGTCGTCCTTGAGCGTGTGGACCCGCCACTTGTAGCTGTCGCCCGGTTTGGGCTGCGGGTTGGTCCAGCTGAAGCTGACCTTCCCGGCCGGTCCGGCCGTCCCGGTGAGCTCCGTGACGTCCGGGACGGTGCCGTTGTCCAGGGCGTCGGCGGGCGGTTTGCTGATCTGCCCGGTGGCCTTCGGCGCCGGCTCGGGCCGGGTGGTGGCCGCCACGATCCCAAGGACGACGGCGGCCACCACCACGGTGCCGCCGACGATCGAGAGCAGCAGGTTCCGGCGGCCGTGCCCGGCCGGGTGCCCCGCCACGCCGTCGTCGGGGCCGCCGGCCGGATCCGCCGCGCTGGAGCGGCTGACCGTGGCCGCCACGTCGTCGTCGGGGGCCGCGCTCCGCGGCCCGGTCATCCGGGCTGCGGCTGCCGTGTCGAAACCGGGCAGCGCCGGGGGGCGCTGGATGGTCCGGTTGTTGAAGGTGGTGGCATTGTCGGCCGGGCGGCTGGTGTCCGCGCCGGGGACCCGGACCGGGAAGGTGGCGGCGTTGCCCGTAGCATCCGGGTCGATCGAGGCGACACTGCGGACTCGGGTTTCCTCGAAGCCGTCGTCGGGATGGTTGTCCTCGGGGCGCTGCTCTTCCAGCACCTCGAACGATGTCACGGACAGGTTCAGTTCGGCCTGGATCCGCTGCAGGGCCAGGGCGAAGGCATGGGCCGAGGAGTAGCGCGATGCCGCGGACTTGGCCATCGCCGTCGAGAGCGCCAGCTCCAGGGATTCCGGAACGTCGGCGCGGCCCAGTTTCGGCAGCGGCAGATTGGTGATGCGGGAGATCAGCTCACGCTGGGAGTTGTCGGCTCCCGGCAGCACAAACGGCGACCGGCCAGCCAGCAGGGTGTAGAGGGTGGCACCGAGCGCCCAGACATCCACCAGGACGCCGTCGACGTGATGGCCGGTGAACTGTTCCGGCGGTGACCACGGGATGGACATGCCCGCGTCCTCGTCCTGGTCGCCGGCGAGGGTGCCGGAGATGCCGAAGTCGGTCAGGGCGGGCCGGTTGTAGTCCGTGACCAGGATGTTGGCGGGCTTAATGTCCCGGTGCGCGATGCCGGCCCGGTGGGCGGTCTCAACGGCGGACGCCACCTGGATGCCGACGGCGAGGACCTCGTCAACGCTGAAGCGCTGCCGCCGGTAGCACACGTCCAGGCTGGGCCGGGAGCAGTACTCCATGGCCAGGTAGGAATGCCCGGAGTCGGTGATCTCGGCTTGGAAGATCGTCACGATATAGGGGTGTGAGGACAGCTGCGCCATCAGGTTCGCTTCGGATTCGAAGCGGCGGCGGGCGCCTTCAGTTTTCAGGTCCGAGAGCAGCACTTTGACGGCCACCTTGCGGCGCGGCCGGTCCTGCTCGTAGAGGTAGACGTCGGAGAACCCGCCGGAGCCGAGCAGGCTGATGTAGTGGAAGCCCGGAATGATCGGCGGCGGGGCTACTGGCCGTTTTGAGCTCACGGGATCTCCTCAAAGCGCAGCGAGATGCCGTCGCCTACTTCTGCGATGTCGCCGTCGAGCAGGATGGCCATCTCACCCTGCGCCAGCCGGCGCGGCGGCTGGCCTTCGCGGACCAGCACAGTGCCGTTGGTCGCCTTGAGGTCGCAGAGCATCACATGCCAGCCTTCCAGCCGGACCTCCACGTGGGAGCGGGAGATATCCCCGCTGGGGCTCGCCACTTGGACCAGCTTGGGCATCACGGCGCCCTGGACGCGCGACACCGAGGGTTGGCGTCCCACGATGAGCGACTGGTCCAGGTCGATCAGCCCGCCGGTGGACAGCCGCATCCGGCCCAGGCGGGGCCGCCGGACCTGGACGCCGTCGCCGGGCAGCGGCTCTCCGCAGCGGCCGCAGTGCGAATAGGTGGACGGGTTGGCGTGTCCCTGCGGGCAGACCCGGGCCAGCACCATCGGTCCGGTGGCCGGTTCCGGGCCGCCGCGCTGGGTGCCGGCCGGCCGCGGGGCGGCTCCCGCGAGATCGCTCTTCATGATCGTCTCGCCGTCGTGGTCATCGTCCGCCGCGGGCTGCGCGGTGGAGACGTCCGGGGCCGGCACCTGCGGGGCAGTCCCCTGCGGGGCCGACGGCGACACGGGTACGGCCGTCGCCATCAGGGCAGGCAGGTACGGAGCCTGCGGCGCGGGTGTCATCACCACGGCCGACGCGGGTCGGTCCCCGCCGGTGTGCCACGGCACGGAGTCGATCAGCCCCGTGGAAACCGGGAGTGGTGCCGCAGGAGGTTCCGGCGCAGGAGCAGGAGCAGTAACGGCAACAGGTTCCGCCGCTTCTTTCGCTGCGGACGGCTCGGGCGCTGGTTCGGCGCCGGCGGATTCGACGGCGGATTCGGAATCGGCGTCGGGGTCCGAACGGACGGCGGCGTCTTCGATGTTCCGGATCACCGTCTGTTCCCAGAGGTGGTCGTAGCTGCCCGTGGGCTCCTGCTCGGCCGGTTCCGGTGCCGCCGGTTTGTGGGTTTCCGACGGTTCCGGCTCATGCCCGGCTGCTGCCAGTTCCGGTTCGGGTTCCGGTTCGGGTTCCGGTTCGGGTTCCTCGTGCAGCGTTTCGTCCAGCTCAAGGTCCTCGCCGGGGAACTCCAGCACAGTCTCCGACGACGCTCCATGCTCGTTCAGCTCGGCCGCAATGTCGGCTTCGACTGCCGCCAGGATTTCGTCCTCCGGCGCTGCCGCTGCGTCCGCCACGGCCGGATCGACTGCAACGGCTTCGGTCGCGGGAGTGTCGGCAGGACCGGCCGCCGCCGGGGCTGTCACGGGCGCCGCTGCAAGTGCCGGGAGAGCCTGGGCCATTTTCCGTGCGGCTTCTGGGGCAAAGTCCACCCGCAGGCCCTGGAGCAGGACCACACCGTCAGTCAACGGAAGGTCCCGCCCGGCACCGGCCGCACCCGTGGCTTCGGCGCCCGGGACGGTCAGGCTGAATCCGTTGGCGGCCGCGAAGCGCCGTTCCGTCCAGGTGGTCACGTCGCGGCCGCTCAGTTCCACCGGGCCGGAGGGCAGGTCTACGGTCAGGTCGATCTCTCCGCGCAGGAAGAATTGCACGGCGCTCCGGTTGTCCACGATTGCGAACCACGGCAGCCGGGCCAGCGAACCGCCCGAGGCGGAGGTCACGGCGTCGAGCACCTCGTGCACCTGCGGGCCGCCTGCGAGGAGTTCCCACAAGGATTCGACCAGGGCAGCCGTGCTGTCCGGGCGCAGCAGCACCACGGTTCCGGAGCGCACCACACCGAGCCAACTGCCGGGCGTGTACCGCGCGGCAGCGGCCGGCTTACTTGCCATCATCTGGTTCCCTGCCGTCTTCCGTGCCAGCCGCAGCCGTATCGGCCGGTTTCCAGGCATCCGGTTGCCCGTCATCCGGTCCGGCTTGGGAAACCTGTTCCCCGCGGGGGGTGAGGTCCAGCGCATCGGTCCGGGGCAGGGTGTCCTCGTCCTCCGCCGCGACGGCGCTGCGCGGCGTTGTCTGGGCGGCGCCGTCGTCGTTGGTGACATTGGTGGCGTCGAGCACGATGCAGGTGATATTGTCACGGCCGCCGCTGCGCAGGGCCGCCTGGATGAGTTCATCCACGGCCGCCTGCGGGTCCGTCTGGGAACGCAGGATATTGGAAATGTGGTCATCGTCGAGTTCGCCGTTGAGACCGTCGGAGCAGACCAGAAGCCGGTCGCCTTCCTCGATGGGAAGCAGCCAGTAGTCCGCTTCGGTCTCGTCGCCGGTGCCGAGTGCCCGGGTGACGACATGCCGGCGCGGGTGCACGGCGGCCTGCGCCTGGCTGATCTGCCCGGCGTCGACAAGTTCCTGGACCTCGGAGTGGTCGACGCTGACCTGGCTGAGCTTGCCCTGGCTCAGGCGGTAGGTCCGGGAGTCGCCGATGTTCAGAACCAGCCAGTACGGGACGCCCATTTGCTCCACCACCACGACGCCGGAGAGTGTGGTCCCGGCGCGGGAGCCCGTGGCCTCGCGGATGCTCTCGTCGGCCATCAGGAGGTACTCCTGCACGACGCCGGCGGTGGCGTCCCGCTCCCCGCTTGCCAGCTGCGGGATCTGGGCCAGCGTGCGCACGCAGATGCCGCTGGCGATCTCGCCGGCCTCATGTCCTCCCATGCCGTCTGCGACAGCGAAGACGGGATCCGCGGCGATGAATGAATCCTCGTTCATTTCACGGCGCAGGCCGCGGTCCGTGCCGTAGCCGACGCTAAGCCGGAGGCTGGAGGCACCGCTCGAGGAACCGCTGGAGGCACCGCTGGAGGCACCGCTGGGCGGAGTGCCCGGGGAGGGCACCGGGTCGTTGCCGGGATTCGGAGGGGATGGAACGGCGGCCGGCTGGGGATTCATGCCTGTCCTAGGTAGAAGGAACGGTCACCGAAGTGCACGGTGGTGCCTGGGCGGACGTGGGTGGGTTCCCCTGCCGCGAGGGCGGTTCGGATACCGTCCGGGGTGGTGACGGCGCTGCCGTTGGTGGAGTTGCGGTCGGTCACCCAGACTCCCCCGTTTCCGGCAAGGAGGTGGAGGTGGGTCTTGGAAATGGAACGGCCGGGATCTGCCATCGGGATGAGCTGCACGGAGTCCTCGCCGGGGTGCCCGGCGGGGTTCCGGCCGATCAGCACGGTGCGGTCCAGTTCGATTTCGCGGCCGTCGTCCAGCCGGATTCGGAGCATCGCCACGGTGACCGGAGCCTGCGTGTTGCCCCGGACCTGGGTGCGGTCGTGGTCGTCGTCCGGGTGTGTGTCCGGGTGGAAGGATTCCGTCCCTGCCTGTGGCGCGAAAGATGCTGCGGGACCCGGCGCCGGCGGGGCCGGCTGCGCTGTGACCGCCGGCGGCCGTTGGGCGGCAGGACGTTCCCCTGCGGCCGGAGCGGACGCCGCGGCAGGTGCGGCGGGAGCGGCCGGAGCAGCAGGTGCGTAGGCTGCGGCAGTTGCGGCAGTTGCGGAGGCTGCCGCCGCGGCGCCTGCCAGCGGCGAGGCTACTTGCTGGACCGGGGGGAGGTCCATCGGTGCGAAGCTGTACGGGCCTTGGATGCCGCCGGTGGAGATCGGGTTGCGCCCGGCCTTCACGTCGAAGACGAGGGTCTTGGCGGCGGTGTCGTGCCAGCCGCGCAGCCGGCCGTTGCGGTCCCAGGTGCTGGAGAGCACCACGAGGACGGCCCAGGCCGCGCCGAGGAACAGGAGCGGTCCCAGCACCAGCACGGCGACGCCGAACCACTGGAAGGCCATGACCGCGGCGGCGGCGATCACGGCCAGCAGCATTCCGGCTCCGGTAATGAGGCCGCGGAGGAACACCGCTCCCCCGCCCGGGGCATAGCCGTCGGCATCCGTGCTGCGGATCCCCATGAGGCGGTTGCCGGGTGTGGCGCCGGACCGGCCTTCGAGCATGGCGAGGACCACGGTGTAGATCAGGGTGAGGCCCGCACCGATGCCGCCGAAGAGCACCAGCGAGGAGGTGCCGTACACGATGAAGCCCCCGCTCTGGGTGCGGGTGATACCGAAGAAACCGACCGCCAGCAGGACTGTCAGGATGGTCACCGGCGGCAGCCAGTCCAGCACCGCGGCCCCCAGCCGTTTTCCGGCAGCGGCGGGGACCAGTTCAAGCTTGCCTGGCATGGCAGGACCTCCCCCTTGTCCACGGCCCGTGGCCGGGCCCTGCGTTAGGGGGATACTACCGGGGATCGGTCCCTGCGGCGGGAGGTGCTGCTTTCTGCGCGCGGACCTGTTGCTCAGCGGCGTGCCGCAGGAGGTGCAGAAGGCAGCCCCCGGTCGGAGCGGCTGCTGGCAGCGCGGGCAGCGCTCGGCGTCGTCGGTCATGGCTCGTTGCGGTTCTTCCTGGCAGTCTGGCTGGCGTCGGCTGCGGCGTCGGCAGCAGCACCACGTCCTGCCGCCGCCGCCGGACCGGACTCCACTGTACCCGCGGGGTGTTCCGATCCTGCGGGCGCGGCGCGCTTCCAGCGGGACCGGACTGGGTGCTGGCCCCGCTGCTTCAGGGCAGCCCGGCCGTCGGCCAGGAGGGAGCGCGGCGAGAACCGGGCCCGCTGCCGTCCCCAAAAACCGAGCGTTCCGGTCATCTCCTTGAGCGAGCCGTCCACGGTCTCCCAGTAGTGCCGGACCTCGTCCTCGCTCGGCTGGCCGGCACCGAAGATCGCGGCGTCGGCACGGTTGGCCAGCAGCGTGGTGGTCCCCCCGCTGGCCGGGAAGGCGTCGGCGAGCACGACGGCGGACTCACGCCGGGTGGCGCGCTGGTCCACCCCGGCGCCGAGGTCGGTGGCGAGGCTGACGACTTCGTTCCAGCCCCCGCCGACGCGCTGGGCAGGGTGGCCGTCGCGGAAGCGTGCCAGCCGGCGCCGGGACTTGAGCAGGGCGATCAGCAGGAGCGGCAACGCCAGGACCAGGACCGGGATCAGCGCGTACCCGATCGCAGCGAGGAGCGGGCCCCAGAACAGCCAGGGGTTGTTCTTCTTCTCGTCGGCATCCAGCGCGTCCGGCGAGGAGTCCGGCGGGAGGTCCGCGGGCTCCTGCGGCGGGGGCGGGGGCTGCAGCACCTGGGGCTTGGGCTTGGACTTGTTCTCCGGATCCGGCGGGATCGGCACATTGTCCTTCGGCGGGGTGGGGTCGAAGGACACCCAGCCCACCCGGTCGAAGGCGACCTCGACCCAGGCATGGACGTCCTTGCCGGTGATCTGCACGTCGCCGGCACCGTTTTCCGGGCTCTTGGGATCCGGGTAGAACCCCATCACCACGCGGGAGGGAATGCCCAGGTGACGCAGCATCAGCGACATCGCGACGGCGTACTGTTCGTCGTCGCCGAGCATCTGCTTGGCGGTGAGCAGGCTCCGGATCCGGTTGGCGCCGTGGCCGGAGACGCTGGGCAGCTGGCCGTCGGCGATCAGGCCGTTGCTAAAAGCGCCTTTTTTCTGGAAGTGCGCCTCGATCTGGCGCACCCGGTCAATGGCGGTGGGGGCGTCGGCGGCGAGGTCGTTGGCCTGGGAGCCGACGACGGGGGGCACCTCGGCGGGGTCCGGCAGGGACAACCTGGCGAAGTCGTACTGCGTCAGCTGCCCGTGTTCCAGGGTGGCGGGGTCGGCCACCTGGACGCGGTAGGCGTCGCCCTTGGCCAGGCCCCGGGTGGTCACGGCCGTGTCCGTTCCGGCGTTGAAGTACAGCCCGGCGGCGGCACCCGAACCGTCATTGGCAAAGCTGATCCCGGTGGTTTTAGTGCCGCCGGGCAGGAAGTAGCCCTGGTAGTCCCCGATCGTGATGTCCAGGGCGTAGTTGGTGGTCGGCACGATCCCGGTGGTGTCCGCGAGGGTGTTGATGGATTTCGCGTCGCCCACCTTGCTGAAGCTGCCGGAGCCGTTCGGGTCCATGTTGTAGTTGGTGCCGTTGAAGGAATCGAGCGCGGCGAGACGAACCCGGGCGTCCTTGGGCAGGCCCTTGACTTCGAAGAGCTTGTCGTCCTTTTTGTCCTTGACGAAGTTGCGGAAGCTCGCCAGCGGGGTGACGTAGTCTTTCGGGTCGAACGGCGGGACGATCGTGTTGCGCAGCACGCGGCGGTCGTCGCTGGCGGTGACCAGCGGGGAGGCGACCGCGGTGATCCCGACGGCGACGGCGATCACCGCGGCGGCGGTGCCAAGCCGGCGGAGGGTGGCCGCACGGGCTGTGGCCTCGTCGGTTTCCAGCCGGTTGACGGAGACCTTGCGGGTATCGCTGCGGCGCAGCACGTCGCGGCGGAAGGTGGCCCAGGCGATCGCGACCACGGTGAGCGAAATGCCTCGTTCCACGGTGAGGAAACCTGCATTGGTGCTGAAGGCGATGCCGGTGACGAACAGCACCAGCACCGACAGCAGCGGCCAGTAGGGGTTCTTGAGCCGCCAGATCAGCAGTCCGGCCGCCAGCGCCGTGAGGAGCGAGCTGAGGAACGGCACGATCAGGGTGCCGCCGGCGGTGCCGACCGGCACACCGACGGTGAGCATGTCCTTCCAGGCGAACACGACGCCAAGCAGCAGCGTGCGCAGCGAGTCGAGGGTGGGCAGGACGCCGGCAACCGACGCCGCCGGGACCGCCAGCGCGGTGCCGAAGAGGAGGTACACGCCGAGCGTCAGGGCGGCGGTGATCAGCAGGCCCAGGCGGAAGTGCACATTGGCCGCGGCCAGGGCGAGGCCCAGCAGGATGCCGCCGAAGCCTGCGATCAGGTAGTACGGGTCGCCGCCGAAGCTGAGGCTGAAGCCGAGCACGCCCAGGCCGAGCAGCACGGTGAGGGCCCCGGCGTCGAGCGCGAGATGCCAGAGCGGCTGGCCGTCGGCGAAGCCGGAACGGCGGGACCGGGCGGCGTTGCCCCGCAGGTTGTTGCGGGGACGGAGCGGGGTTGCGGTGCTCATGCTGCCGCCTTCCTCAGCACAATGGCCAGATCGGAGAGGTCGCCGAGAGTCAGCACGGTCAGCTCGCCGATGTTGGCCCGGGCGGGCGCGGCGCCGAGCTGGAGCCGGACGGCGAGGCTGCGGACGCCCATTGGCACGGAGGCCGAAGCGGAGCGCAGCTGGGCGGGGGTGACGTTGCTGCCGACGACCAGGAACACCACGGAGGCGTTGGGGACGGTGTCCGCCAGGCTCCGGGCGAGGTCGACGGCGGTCCTGCGCTGTGGTGCGCCGACGATCCGGGTCATGTCATCGAGTAAGTTGCGGCCGGTTTCGCAGCGCAGCGGGCCCTTCTGGGTCAGGACGTCGAGGTCGCGCTGGTCGCGGATGGCCTGGCGTCCGATCGAGGCGGCGGTGGAGATGGCCAGTTCGAATTCCTCCTCCGAGGCGTATTCGTCCGTGTTGATGGACAGCGAGATGGCGAGGTGGGCGCGGCGGGTTTCCTCGAACTGGCGGACCATCAGTTTGTTGATGCGGGCCGTGGTCTTCCAGTGGATGTGCCGCCGGTCATCGCCCGGTACGTAGTCGCGCAGGGCGTGGAAGGACACATCGGCGCTGGAGAGGTCGGTGGTGGGCATGCCCTCGAGGTCGCGGATGAACCCGGCGGCCGAGCCTGCCAGCGCCGCGGTCCTGGGGTGGACGAACAGGTCCTCGGGTTCGGTCCAGAGCACCTGGCGGCGCAGCAGGTGTAGGGGATCCGCGCGGACGGACCGGACCGGACCCACGACTATGACCGCGCGGCGGGCGGTGGGGATGGTGAACAGGTCCTCGTGGACCTGCTGCGCCTTCATCCGGGGCAGGTGGAAGACGGCGGTGGCGGCTCCGACCGGCAGTTCCAGGTCCGCGGGCAGCAGCGGGCGGGCGGAGGTGTTGGAAACGGCGATGCTGCCGACTGCGCTGTCGCCCACCGCCACCCGGGTCCGGGCCAGGTCCAGCACCACCCCGTAGGAGGAGCGGCCCAGGATGAAGCCGACCGCCAGCACGAACAGCACGAAGGCTGCGATCGCGGCGGCCTTGGCTTCCTGCCAGCCGAAGGCCTGGCCGACGGTCCACAGCAGGATCGACGCCGCGAGAACGGACCAGCCCAGGACGCTGACGACCGAGAGGACGGGCCACGCGTACCGCAGCCAGAGCCCGCGTACGGCGCGCCACGCCGGCCTCAGGGCCAGGCTGGCGGTGCGGCCGGCGTCGGCCCAGAGGGAGGCAGGATGCAGCCGCGTGGGTCTGCCGTCCCGGTGGAAGGGCCGTTGCAGGCGTTCAGCAAGCCGGGTCAGCGGAGTGCTGGAGGACATATGGGTGCCTTTGTTCGTGCTGGGTGACGGGGTGCCGGGGCCCTGCCCAGGAGTGCGGGCGGGCTGTGCTGCGGGGCGGCGGTGGTGCCGGGCAGCTAGCCGACGGAGGCGCGCTGCTGCGGCGCGGCGACCTCGGAGAGGACTCGCGCCAGCACGGCCTCGGGGGTCGCACCGGAGAATTCGGCTTCCGGGTCCATGACGAGGCGGTGGGTCCAGACGACGGCTGCCAGGTCCTTGATGTCGTCGGGCAGCACGAAGTTGCGGCCCTGGCTGGCGGCCCAGACCTTGGCGGCGCGGACCATGGCGAGGGCGCCGCGGACGGAGACGCCCAGTCGGGTTTCCGGGGCGTTGCGGGTCTCCTCGCAGAGCCGGGAGATGTACTCCAGCACGGCGGTGTCCACGTGCGTGGTGGCGCCGAGGTCGGCCATGTCTGCAATCGCCTGGGTGGTGATGACGGGGGTGATGGCTTTGGATCGGTCCTTGAGGTTGGCGCCGCCGAGCAGCTGCACGGTGGAGGCGTGGTCCGGGTAGCCGATGGAGGTCTTGATCAGGAAGCGGTCCAGCTGGGCTTCGGGCAGCCGGTAGGTGCCGGCCTGCTCGATCGGGTTCTGGGTCGCCATCACCATAAACGGGCGGCCGGCCTCGTAGGTGGTGCCGTCAACCGTGACGCGGGATTCCTCCATGACCTCCAGGAGCGCCGACTGGGTCTTGGGCGAGGCGCGGTTGATTTCGTCGGCCAGGACGATGTTGTTGAAGATCGGTCCCTTGTGGAACTCGAACTTCTGCGTCTTCTGGTCGTAGATGGTCACGCCGGTGACGTCCGAGGGCAGCAGGTCCGGGGTGAACTGGATGCGGTTGTTGGAGCCCTGGACGGTGGCCGCGAGGGCCCGCGCCAGCATGGTCTTGCCGGTGCCCGGGGCGTCCTCGAAGAGGACATGCCCCTCGGCGAGCATCGCGGTGAAGGTCAGCCGGATGACGTGGGTTTTGCCCAGGACGGCCTGGCCTACGTTGGCGACGAGCTTCTCGAAGGTGCCGGAAAACCATTCGGCCTGTTCGGTGGTCATGGTCATGGGGTGGTCCTCTTCTGTTCTGGGTGGAAATAGCGTGGTGGGCCGCCGGCGGGGGTCCCGCTGTGTCCGGCGGTTAGTTCAGTTGCCGGCGTCAGCATCCGCCGGGCCGGGGCCCGGTGAGGGTTACGGTGGTCGACTTGACGAACCAGTTCGGGTGGCTGCCTTCGGTCACCCGGAACCAGGGGGTGCCGTTGCCGTAGATGTCCTTGGTGCAGTTGATGGTGAGCTTGCCTTCGGCCCGTTCGACCCAGCCGACGCCGCAATCCTTCGGCGGCCCGGCCGAGTAGCTGTCGGTCTGGCCCGGCTTGCCCGGGCACGTCCTGACGCTGCTGGCGTCCACCTGGACCTGGGACGTCGGCGCCGGCGGCGTCGGGTCGGTCCCGCTGGTGGCATTGGCGGAATCCTCGGCACCACAGACCACCGTGCAGGCCCGTACCAAGAGGCTCTTGGTGGAACTCCAGGCACCGGTGTCGCGGTCATACCGGTTGGCCAGCCCAACGCTCGTCCATCCGCCGCCTTCGTAGCTGACTTCGAAGCGCTGGATGGCACGTCCGTTGTTTGCCGGGTTGGTCCAGGTCCAGTGCACCTGCTGCGTGGAGGAACCCTGGGCCGAGAGCACGGGGGCGTTCGGCGGGCCGTAGGGGTTCGCGGTGCCGATGGCCTGGGCATCGCCGGCGGTGTTGTTCTTGGTGGACGTGGCGATGATGTTGATGGTCACGTCCTGCCCGTTGGGTAGCCCGCCGATCATGCCGCCGCCGGCGGTGATGGCGCCGGTCTGGCCGCTTGAGGCCCGGTAGCTGTAGCGGATCTCCGTGTCCTGGGAGCCGTTGCGCTGGGCCGCGGTGAGCGGAGTGAAGGTCACGTCGAGCTGCCCGGACTTGCCTGTCTCTTTGACCGTGCCGCTCGACACGGTGCCGGGCTTGCCGGCTGCCCGGATCCCTGCGGAGCGTGGACTGGTCCCGGACGTCCCGGCTTTGTTCATGGCGGAGACGGTGAAGGTGTAGTCCGCTTCGGAGTTGTCCACGGTGACGTTCTGGGTGGTGCCCGAGACCTGCTGGGTCGCCACGGCTGCGCCGCCACGGAGGGTGGTGAGGGTGTAGCTGGAGATGGCGTCGCCGTTGTTGTTCGGTGCCGTCCAGTTCACCTTGAGCTGGCTCTGGGTGCCCACCGAAGCCGCTCCCACCGCACTTGGCCCTGCCGGGGTGACGGGCACCCCGGCAGGGGTCTCGGCGGCCGAGTAGGCGCTCCATTCGGAGGGCTCCTTGGCGTCGTTCCGGGCCAGGACGCGGACCTTGTAGGCCACTCCGTTCTTGAGTCCCTTCCAGACGTAGTTCACCGAGGTGAGGTTCTGGATCTGGGCGTTCTGCCCGGCCGGTGCCGGGGAAATCTCCAGGTCGTAGGACTTGACCGGCGAGCCCTTGGACGCCGGGGCGACCCAGGTGGCGGTGAGCTGAGTGTCGCCGAACTTGAGCGCAGGCGCGGCCGGGGCGTCCGGCTTGACGTCCGGGCGGACCTCGGCCGACGCCGGGGACCGCTCGGATTCGCCCAGGTCGTTGGTGGCCGTGACCTGGAAGTGGTATTTGGAGTTGTTGGTCAGCCCGGTGAGCGTGCAGGAGTTGGCCGGGCAGTCCTGGCGGTAGCCGCCCTCGCCGTACACCGTGTACTTGGTGATGGCGGAGCCGCGGTCCGCGGGGGCGGTCCAGTTAAGCAGGGCGGTGCCGTCCCCCACGCTTGCGGCCTGGGGGGTGGTCGGGGCCAGCGGTTTGTCCTTGACCGTCAGCCGGATCCGGGCTGTCGCCTGGCGGGACGCTTCGCCGGTCTTGTCGGCCACGGTGTAGGCCACGATCATGGTTCCCGAGAAGCCACCGGCCGGGGTCACGGTCACAGTATCCCCGGTGGCGGCGGCGGTGCCCTGGCCGGTTTCGGTCGAGGCCGAGACGATCTTGAGCGCCGTCTCCGGGAACGGGTTGGCGTCGTTGTCGAGCACCCGTACGGTGACGGGCTTGCCGGCGGCGGCATTGGGTTCGAGATCGTCGTTGGCTACCGGTTTTGGCCGGTTGGAAGCGGTGACGGTCAGCTGGTAGGTTGCGGTGGCTTCGAGTCCGCGCGGGTCTTTGGCCTTGACCTGGACCGCGCCAGTAGCCCCGGCGGCGGTGCCGTCCTTGGCGGCGGCTTTCAGGGTCTTCCCGTCGATGCCGGCGTCGAAGCCGGCCGGAACACTGCCCACCAGCTCGTACTTCATCTTGTCCACATCTCCGTCGTCCGGGTCGGTGGTCAGCATGGCCAGGTCGGTGCTGGCGGAGTCTGCCTTGGGCACGTCCACCTGGCTGCCCAGCAGCACAGGCGGATTGTTCCGGTTGGGGTCCGGAAGGACTTTGGTACGGATGCTGAGGGTGGATTTCAGGCCGGCGGGATCGTCCGGGCCGGAGCCGTCTGTGACCTCGAAGCTGAGCGAGCCCGGGCCCACGTAGTCCTGGCCTGCGGTGTATTTCAGGGCGGTGCCGTCGTTGGCCACGGGGTCCTTGCCGTCGGCGCCGATCAGTTTGATCCGGTCCGTCTGGGTCAGGCGGGGCGAGCGCCCGTCGCGGACCTTGACCCATTCCTTGAGGTCGACGGTGACGGACTGCCCGGCGACGAGTTCGATTACGTCGTCCTTGGCCAGGGTGGGGACCTGCTGGCCGAGGCCGGGAACCCAGATGATGGCGGTGGACTTCTGGCCGTCCACATCTTCCACGGTGTACGGGATGAGCTGCGGCTTTTCGGTGAGCTCCACCCGCATGGTGCCCTCGGCTCCGGGCCGGGCGGTGGGGACATCGGTGGCAATCGTGAGGTTCTCGCCGACGCCGTCGGGGTCCTCGTCGTTCTTGAGGACGGGGACGTCGACGGCGGTCTTGCCCAGGGTCTGGGCGGAGGTCACCCGGTCGTCCCGGGCGATCGGGGCCCGCAGCGGCACGTCCTGCCGGACCTTGACCGCGATGGCGGCCTGCGCCGTGGCGCCGCGGTCATCCACCACCGAGTACCGCACGTTGACGGTGCCTTCCGCGCCGGGGGCCAGCAGGATGATGCGGGAGCTCTGCTTGCTGACGGTGGCCTGCAGTTCCGGGGCGGCCTCGATGCCGTCGCCGATGATCCGGATCGGGTCGCCGTCCGGGTCGGTGTCGTTGCCGGTGGCATCGACGGCGATCTGCCGCCCGGGGCGGACCATGACCTCGTCGTCCACCGGGGTGGGCTTCTGGTTGGTGTCCCCGCGCGGGGCGATGCCGATGGTGACGGTGCCGGTGTTGACGGCTCCCTGCCGGTCCACCACTTTGTAGCGGAAGGTGTCCGTGCCGGCGCCGTCTCCGGCTGCCGTGAAGTCGAGGAAGTTGCTGCCCACGGTGGCTGTGCCCATCGCCGGGGTGCTGTCGATCCCGGTGAGCTGGACGGAGTCGCCGTCGGGGTCGATCCCGTCGAGTTCCACCGGGATCCGGACGGAACCGGCCGCCACGACCCGGGCCGTGAGGTTCTTCGGTTGCGGCCGGGAGTTCTCGGCGCCTTCCAGCGGGAGGATGTGGATGGTGACCGCCGCGGCGCTCTTCTGGCCCTGCGGGTCGACGGCGTTGTAGATGGCGCGGACCGTCCTGGGTTCGGCACCGGCGATGAAGCGGAGGGTGTTTTCGGAGACGAAGCTCTTGCCGTCCGTTTCGGGGACGGGCTGCGGCAGGACGGGGTCCACGCTGAGCTTCTCGCCCTGCGGGTGGGTGTCGTTGGCCAGCACCGGGATGGTGACGACGTCGTTGACCCGCACGTTCACCTCGTCCGGTTTGGGCTGCGGGGCCTCGAGGACTGCGGGGGCCGGGACGGGGACCACGGACACGCTGCCGGTGGCCGACTTGGTGCCGTTGGACATGGTGTAGCGGAAGGTGAACGGGTCCTTGGTGCCGATGACGTCGGTGATCCGCAGGACGCTGTGGTCGATCACGCTGACCGACGCGGTGGAATTTTCCGGCAGCTGGACTGACTGCAGCACCAGCACTCCCCCGGACGGGTCCGAGTCGTTCGCCAGCGGATCGACGAGCACACTGCCGCCGACCGGCAGCAGGGCGACATCGTGGACGGCCACCGGGTCCCCGGCATCCTTGCCGGATTCGACGTCCACCCGGATCAGGCCCTGGCTGCTTTGCGGGCCGTTGCTCGCGATGTAGGTCAGGTAGACCGGTCCCGGGGTTTCGCTGCGGAAGGTGAAGGTCCCGCCGTCGGTCACCGGGCCCAGCTGCGCTGTCCCGGCGCCTTCCACCTGGGCCAGGCGCAGCGCGCCGCCATTGGGGTCGACGTCGTTCTTCAGCGGTGCGATCACGAGATCCTGGCCGACGACGGCGCTCACGTGGTCCGCGTTGACCACCGGCTGCAGGGCGCCGGGAGGCTGGACGTTGACAACGACCTTGCCCGTGGTGGTGGCGCGGCCGTCCCAGACGGTCACGGTGACGGATTTCTTGCCCGGCGCGGCACCGGAATCCTGGTAGGTCAGCAGGCCGTCGCGGCGGACCTTGACCTGGTCCTGGTCGTTGTCGGCCTTGGCGTCCATCAGCACGAGGTCATCGCCGTCCGGGTCGGTCCAGTCGGTGAGGATGTTCTGGCTGACGGTTTTGCCCTGCTCAACGAGCATGGTGGTGGGGTCGCCGCGTTTGAACACGGGAGGCTTGTTCTCGTCCGGGCCGACGACGTTCAGGGTGATGCTTCCGGCGGCGGAGAGGCCGCGGCCGTCGGCAGCGTTGTAGCCGAAGGTTTCGGTGCCCGGGGCGGCGTCGGCCGGGACGGTGATCTGGAAGGCGGTGCCGCCGTAGATGTTCTCCAGGCTGCCGGACCGGGGTCCCTTGTCGCCGGCAGAGGCAGTGAGCACGTCGCCGTCGGGGTCCGTGTCGTTGTCGAGCACGGAGAGGACGGTGGTGCGCCCGGGGCGGACGCCGACGGCGTCGGGCTTGGTTTCGGGGGGCCGGTTGGGTTTGGTGCGGTCCGGCAGGATGTTGATGGTGTTGTTGTCCGCCGACTCCTGGTCCTGGTCATTGGACTGGTTCTTGGGCGGGACAACGTCGTCCCAGTTGTTGACCAGCTGCATGTTCTGGTTCACCAGCCACACATTGCCCGAATTCACATCGTTGAGGACCACCAGGTCCCGGTTCACCCGGAACACATAAGACGGCGCCGCGCTGGCCTTCGGCACATCCACCGTCTTGTCATCGGCATCATTCACGCACTCACGCACATACTTGTTCGCCCCCGACCACGCCGCATGGACACAACCGCCCAGCTGCACCGGCGCCGCCGGAACACCCTGACCCCCGAACGTCACCGTCTTCGCCGTCGACCCATCCAACGGCTGAAGCAACAACGCCTTCGGCGTCGCCACCGCCACCTCATCCGCACCCGGACCCGAAAGCTGCAACTTCGCATCCCGCGCATCCGCCAACGCCAACTCACGCCCGCCCGGCAGGAACAACTTCCCCCGGCCCGCATCCAGCACCACCGGCCGGTCCCCCACCACCGCCAACTGCAGATCCCCGGCACCCTTCAACCCGTCCCAGGACTCCGTCTTCACATCCGCAACCCCACCATCGGCCCCCACCACCGTCACCGTGACCTGCCCGGACTTCGGATCCGCACTGTAAATCCGGTCATCGGCCCCCACCGCCGACACCAACCCCTGCGAACCATTCAGGACCGGCTCCGAACCCTCCTCATCAAAACCATTCACCGTCGACGGCGACAACGCCCACACCCGGCCCTTGGCCGCATCCGTCACCGAAATCACCTTCGAACCAAAACTCACC
>NZ_JARUXE010000023.1 GCF_030433895.1 Arthrobacter sp. PsM3
GCGCCCCCGCGAGGTACGCCGTGTTCGCCTTCCATTTGGGGACAAAGGTGGCATTAAGTGCCGCTTTGGTGGCGGTCCCTGTGCCGTTGACGGCGGCGGCGATGGCGGCGTCCGTGGGAAGGACGTTGGAGCCATCCGCGCCAGGGTTGCCCTTGAACTGGCCGGCCGCGATTCGGTTGGCGACGTCTGCCGTCGCGGCCGCTCCCGCGTTGGATGCGGCCGACTCGGCAGCGACCTTCGCAGCGATGGCCTCGTTGCGGAGTCCATCGTAGGAGAAGAAGAATCCCTCGAAGTTGCCGGACTTCCACTTGACCTTGGGAATCGTGACGATGGTCGGCGGGATGAAGCCGTAGTCGTTGGACGTGAGCGGGTTCGGGAGGGGCTGCCCGTTCGCGTCCTTGATCGTAATCGGGGACGCGCCGGCGAGGTCGGACGGGTCGTAGAAGTAGATGGACCCGCCGCGGACCACGTTCTCAGGGTTGAGCGGGTCCACGACGAGCTGCATGTCGAGGGGATAGTCGGTCATCGGGGATGCCCTGCTTTCTTCATGGTCTTCGGGGTGGGGGAGGGCAGGTCAGGCGCGGTGGTCTGGGCCCGGCGCGCGATCGAGAGCGTCGGCCACGGCCAGCAGCGCGGTGGATTGTTCGGATGCCGGCAGGGACTCCGCGAAGTTGCGCCAGTCAGATCCGGTCAGCGGCGCCGTGTTGTGCCAGCCCTCGAGCTGAGTGCGGGAGATCGTCAGGTTCGCGGCGGCGGTGTGCTGGGCAGAGGCGGAATCCTTGCCGTACGTGGGGGCCTGTGCGGAGCCGAGGACGGCCCGGGTCAGCCAGTCAGGGAGGCGCGGTTCCAGCCATCGCCAGAACGCGTACCAAGTAGCGATGATGACCGCCGTCACGATCGGCAGGATCACGTCGGAGAGGCCCAGCAGATGCGCCTCGAGCGGGGACAGCAGCGGGGCGAACCCGATGAGCCAGGCGATCAGTGAACCCCAGAGGGCCGGGACGACGGTGCGGAGGATGGAGGTCAGCAGCATTACTGGCCCACCTGCTTGGCTTCGTCGATCTCGGACTGGGCCATCTGGACGAACGTTGCCCCCGCGGCGGCGGCGACGTCCCATTCGTCCTTGGGGATGCCCCGCAATAGGCCGTTGGCTTCGCGGGAGTAGATGGTGTCTTCGGCGTCGCCCTTCACGTACTGGGCTGCTGCGCCGCCCCGGAGGACCGCGAGGGCCGCCTGGCCGACGTAGCCGGTGACGGGGTCAGTGATTGCCGCTTGGAACGACAGTAGAAGCTGCTTGGTGCGGGCGAGGTCGGCCCGGTCCTGATCGGTGAACATGTCGTCTTCCTCTGCTGTCGGGGTGGTGCTTTGCGGGGTAATGGTTCCGGCCGCTGCCATGCCGTTGCCGAAGAACGGTTCCGGGTTGGTCCGGCCGTAAATGAGGCCGCCGCCGGTGCTGTAGGTGTTGTCCACCAGCGCCTCGACGTGGAGGTGTG
This sequence comes from Arthrobacter sp. PsM3, assembly GCF_030433895.1. Classification (GTDB taxonomy): domain Bacteria; phylum Actinomycetota; class Actinomycetes; order Actinomycetales; family Micrococcaceae; genus Arthrobacter. The sequence goes on from NZ_JARUXE010000023.1 coordinate 1,494, forward strand.
GGTCGACTCCACCGGTGCCGCCGGAGAGGGCGATCACCTGGCCCTCGGTAACTCGGTCGCCTATGTTCAGCGGGGCCTTGGAGAGGTGCGCATAGACGCCGATCCAGCTCTGGTGTTGGATGACCGTGACGATGCCGGGGAATCCCTTGTAGAGATACCAGCGTTTGCGGTATCCGGCGTTCGAGTCATCGCCCGGGAGTTTCGTGCCCCAGTCGGCCCAGAGGACGACGCCGTCGGCCATCGCGTGGACCGGCGTTCCTTCGGGGCATTTGAAGTCCGCGCCGGCGTGCCCGTCCGGCTGATAGTTCCCGTAGAGCCGGACGTACCAGCCGACCGTGTCAGGCGTCCAGCTGGGCGCCACCCCCGCGGTCTTCATGGACCCGAACGGCTGATTGATTTCAAACTCTGCTGATACTGGCCTCATGGCTTCTCCTCAGGGGGTGGTTTCTTCAGGGTCGGCCAGGGCCGGAGCTCGCGGTCTGTGACGCCGTGCTCGGTGCAGTCGCGGCGCAGCTGGGAGGCGTACTCCATGATCAGGCGCCGGTTGTGCGCCTCGAGGTCGGCACGAGCGCGCTCTTTCTCGGCGTCCGCCCATGCCTCGTTGCGCTGCTCTTTCATGCCCACGTTGCGGATCCGCTCGCGGCCGGCGGTCCCGTTGAAGTACTTCACGACGCCGTTCACGATCACCACCAGCGCGCCGCTGCTGCCGAGGACACCGAAAGCGGCTACCAGTAGTTGTGCGGAATCCATCGGCCTACCGTTCAGGGTCGAAGGCGTAGCGCCTTGTTTTTACGAGGCGGGCGGCGAAGGCAAGGATGGAGAAGATCACGTAGCAGAGGGAGGCAATGCGGAGGCTTGGCTGGGAGACCGGAAGAGCTGCAAGCGAGACGCCGTAAATGGCCATCGCAAACATACACAGGATTGCCCCGCCGCGCTCGAGGAACCATGCGCCTTGCAGGGCGGTGGCTGCGCCGATCCCGCCGCCGATGATGAGCATCCACGCCCAGCAGATCACCAGCGTCAGTCCGAGGCTTGACTGCACGGTTCGGGGTGGGTCGCTCACGACGGCGAGCCCAAGTCCGAACACCGCCAGATAGGCGAAGAAGTAGATGACGGACAGTGCCCGGGGCTCTTGGATGCGGAGCCAGATGGCGAGTAGTGCTGTGCTCATGCCGCTCACCAGCCGATCGCGATCCAGTTGCAGCGGACGGTTGCCTCGACCTGTGGCGCGCCGTTGTAGCGCTCGACGGACACGACGACGCCAGTTTTGTTGCCGGTGCCCCACGGTGAGCCGCCCGCCACGCCGAACGTAAGTGCCGCCTGGATGGCCCGGTCGAGGTTCATGTCACCGTTGGACGGAACGAACGTCAGCAGGCCATTCGGGAAGGGCTTCGGGAAGGGAAGCTGCACGAAGCCTGAAGTGTCGGTCTTCAATACCGATGTGCCGCCCTGCACGAAGAACGCAGCGGCCGACGCAGCGTCGCCAGACAGTGCGGGGCCTGCGCCGAAGAGTGGGATGGCTCCGTAATAGGAGACTTGCGACCACCCGAGAGTGCTGCTGGCGCCGATCTGGTAAGCCCAGACAGTGCCGTTGATGTTGATCTCCGTGCCGGGCTTCGTCATGTAGGTCTTCACGAGATCGTCTTTGGCGAACAGCGCGCCGTTGCCGGCCCACACGCGCAGGTCAACGATCTTTGCCGGAGCACTCAAGCCGCCCTGCCACTGGACCAGCGCAATCGGCTGGTCATCTTCGACGCCGGGGCCAATCTTGCGGGCCGCGGGAATCTCCATCGTGGTTCCGCCCGGAATGGCAACAAGGGTGGAAGGACCGCCCAAGCTGTTCTGCCAGTTGCGGCGAACAACGATCAAGTCCCAGCGGGTGCCGGATGCGAGCGTGCCACACTGCACAACCTGGTCAGTCCCCGCCGTGTCCGTGACACCGTGCCCGTGAGCCCGGCCCGCCTTCGACAGCACCGCGTACGGGATCGACGGGTGAGCGGTCACCTCAAAGTCGCCGACGCCGTAGACGCCATAATCAGGCGCCCCGGTTCGGTTCTTGGCCCGGTCGGTTTCGGTCACAACACCGTCATAAAAGACGCTGGTCAAAGCCATTAGCGGGCCTTCCTGTCTGCATTGTCGCGCTGTAGGGCGCGGATTCTTTTGGCGAGGTTCAGGTCCGGGTCGTCAGCGCGTTCGCCAACGATGGGGGTTGCCGTGTCGCCGTCCTTATCCCACGAGAGACGGGCCTCCCGGAGGACGTCCGTGAACGCCTGGCCGTTGATCAGGGCAGTCACGCGGTCCCCCACGCGGAGCCCGTCGCCGCCGTAGCGGAAGTGCTTGGTTTCGGATAGCTCGAGCGACAGGCCGGCCATCGGTGCGCCGTCGGCAAGGACCTCGGCTGCACGGTCTGCGTAGATGTCGCCGGAGGATGAGTCGCGGGCGTCCTGCATGACCTCGATGATGTCGTTCCATGCGGTCTCGCGGGCTGTTTCCTTGAAGCCCCGGAATTCGCGGGCAACACCCTCGCCTTGGCCGCCGACGACTACGCGCGTAGCGCTTGGTGCCGCGAGAGTGTAAGTGCCGCCGGTGACGGTTCCGTTCTCCGGGGAGAGTTCGTGCGGGTAGTCGCGGGGCGTGTAGCAGTCCAGTAGCAGTCCGGCGCCTTCCTGCCGGACCGTCACGCCGATGCCCGCCTGATCGACCGCCGGGAAGAGCCGGTCGTAGGCGGGGTGGAATCGGAATGTGTACGTGCCCGATGCGCCGCGCCCCAGTGAAGGGGCCACGGTCAGCGGGAAGCCGAGCCGTGCCGCGTTCTCAGCCATGACCGTCTTCACGACAGTCTCGGCCGGACCCGTGATGGACCGGTACTCCACGTCCTGCCCGTTGAGCGGCGCCGCAGGTTTCGGCCACGCCAGCCAGTTGTTCAGGATTCGGGCATCGTCCTCCACCGTGAAGCTCAGCGTCGCCGCGGAAGTGAACTGCCCGCCGGCCAGGCGCACCGGCCCGGACATCTGAAATTCGCCGTGCCGGTAGATCATGACGCGCGCGCCCGGGCCCATGAGGTCGGCCGCCCGCAGGTGGTCTGCTTCGATACTGAATGTGGCCGTGGACTTCATGTTGTGCCGGATGGTCGGCTTCAAATCGAGCGGCCGCCCAACCCAGCCCCGGAACTCCCAGCCCTTGTAAACGAGGATCTCGTACGGGATCTCGGAAGCCATCTACCATGCCCTCCGATACTTGTTGCGCACCTCGGCAATCACTGTGCCGGTGCCCGTCATCTGGATAGTCAGGGGCCGGTCCTGCCCGCGGGGGATAGCGACGAACGCAGACGCCGGGTCAAGTTCCGGCGTCCGGTCAACCGAAGAAATGAGCGCCTTAGCGTTCGCATCCCAAGGCCCATACCAAAGCACCTGACCGTTCACCGGATCCGTATCGATCTGCACCGCGTAGCCTGCCGGGATGTCGAATGGAACACTGATGTCGTTCCCGCCAACACCGAACGAGACAGCAGTCGTCGGGCCGATAACAGTCCACACTGGGTACGCTGGCACGTCGCCGTCGTTCGTGAACGTCGCCGATCCCAGCGCGCCGCCCTGGGATAGGTAATGGATGGCGTCGGCTGGGTAGCCGTACGTCGTCCGGTCCTCCGGGGTGATGTAGTAGTTCCGCAGATCGCCTTGGCCCCATGACTGTGCGACCGTGTCGCCAAGCCAATACGGCTGATCGGCAAGCAGGCTAATCGCGTACTTAGCCCAGCCGCGCTGGATTGGATCATGGGTGAGGTCGCCGTCGGCGCTGATGAGACGCAGCCCCAGCGTCCGGCGGCTGCCGTCAGGCAGGGTCGCCGTCCACGTCCCTTCCACGTCCGTGTCGAGCGACGCCCAGAAAGCGCGGTCCCGCTCCATGAACTCGGCGGAACCCTCATCCGAGTACAGGTACAGCGGCCAGAACACGTCGCGGTCCTTCGTGGACGTGCCCCGGTGTCGGGAGCCTGCAACCATCGGCGAAGAGCTCGACAGCCGATCAAAGGACGGAAGGTGCAGGCCGCGCACGCCCGGCTGCAGGAACAACCCCGAAGCCGGGCGTGTGAGATCCCATTCGGAACCGTCCCAGCCCCGCCATGTGAGGCTGAAACCTCGCCACGGCGGGACCGGGGGCGCCGGCGGAATGTAAGGGATGGCGTAAGCGATACCCACTGAAAAGCCTCCCTAGATTCCGAAAGCGGCGAACGTGTCCCGGCGCTTCGTTTCGATACGGTGTGCGACCTCGTCCGGGTCCCAGCCGACGTTGCCGTGGAAATTGACATCGCCCCGGCCACCACCCTGCGAGGCAAGGCGGCTGATGTCCGACCACTGCTGCGGGTTGAGAATCGCCTCGGGCTTGCCAGTGCGGTTCACAACCTGCGAGATACCCGGAGGCAAGATGCCGCCCAGGTCATACAGCGCCGGATCCCCAGCCGCCGACCCCTTGCCGCCCGTGATGAGATCAGAGACGGACGTGAACAGCTTCTTGCCGATGCCCACCGCAATATCGGCCATGATGCCCGCCGCGGGGAACGCCGTCTTGAACTGCGAGAGCAGCCCGTCGATGATGCCCGCCAGCGGATTGAAGCCACCGCCAGAAGGAGCACCAGCCCCGGACAGGTAGTCGTAAGGGTTGACGTCGTTGGGCCAGCCGCCGGCGAAGGTGCCGAAGTGCAGGTGAGGACCCGATGTGATGCCGGTGTTGCCCGACAGCGCGATCTGCTGCCCGGCGCGCACCATGTCGCCGACCTTCACGGCCATTGACGACAGGTGAGCGAACCACGACTGAATGCCGGAACCGCCATCGACGTGGACCTCGTTGCCGCCCCACACGCCCGGGGCCCGGGCGCCAGGACCAGACCACGAGACGCGCCCGTTCTCCGTAGCGAAGACCGGGGTGCCGACCGATGCTGCGAAGTCGACGCCCTTGTGGATCCGGTTGTAGCCCTGCGTCTCCATGAGGCTCTTCAGCGGGTTGACGAAGCCGCCCTTTGCGTAGCCGGCGAGTGACTTGGCCATCGCGTAAAGGTTCGCTACGCCCGCCTTGCGGGTCTGCTCCTTGGTGAAGACGAACTCGCCGCCGTGGACGATGCCGGCAGGCTCGTCCTTGCCGCCGTCGCCCGTGTAGCCGCCATTCATGAACCCTGCAGGCAGGGCCACGCGGGGCAGCTTGTCGATGCCCGGGAGGACATTGGCGATGTTGTTGAACGCGCCTATCAGGCCATCATTGATGACAGTGTCGATGACGAACCGGACAGGGGCCTTGGCGATCTCCTGCAGCCCATCCCAGAACTTCTTGATGAACCCGACGCCGTCCTCAAACGCCTTCGGGATAACCCTCGTAATGAAGTCCGACAGCGTATCGAAGACCGGCCTGATGACGTAGTCCCAGACCCACTTGATCGCCGAACCGATCCCATCGAAGGCGGGCTTGATGACGTTCTCATACAGCCACGTGAAAGCAGGGGCCAGAGTGTTGTTGATGAAGCCCAAAACAGCGTCGAACACGGGCTTGATGACATAGTCCCAAACCCACTTGATAGCGTTGCCGATCCCGTCAAACACCGGCCGGATGACGTTCTCATACAGCCACGTGAAGACTGCCGGAAGGACCACCGTGAACATGTTCACCCACGCATCAAAGGTGGGCTTCATGACGTTGTCCCAGACCCAAGAGATGGCCGCGCCAATCCCGTCGAAGACAGGCTTGATGACGGACTCGTACAGCCAGGTGAAGGCCGCCGCGAGCACGTCGTGGAAGAACCCGACTACCGTGTTGAAGATCGCAACAGCGCCGTTCCACCAATCCGCGATCGTTGCGCCGATCCCTGCGAAAGCCTCCATTGCCCGGTCCCAGAAGAACTTGAATAGCGGGACCACGATGTTCTCGATGACCGAGGCGACGAGCTGGAAGATGCCCCGGAAGAACAGGTAGAAGCCACCCACGATGACGGCGATGGAGTCGAAGACTGGCTTGATGGCCGTCTCGTAGAAAGCGGTAAAGACGCCCCCAACGAAGCCAACAGCCGCGCTGATCCCGTCGAAGACAGGCTTGATGATCGACTCATAGATCCATGTGAAGACCGCGGCGATACCGTCGAATACGGGCTTGATGATGTCCGTCCACAGCCAGTTGAAGAAGTCGCCAACCGACTTGATGGCGTCGTTCCACGCGGGGATTGCCGTGCCGGTGAACCAGTCGATGACGCCTCTGATGACATCGCCGATCCAGCGGAATGCGCCGTCTACCATGTCCTTGAACCAGCCGATATTGTTGTAGGCCAGAACGAGCGCAGCGCCGATAGCGATCACGGCGCCGATGATCCAGCCGACCGGGCCGAGGGCAATGAACCATGCCGCCGCGATCTTGACAGCCTGAATGGTCGCTTGGGCGCCCATAGCAATCCACGCGCCAACGACAACGGCTGCACTAGCCAGCGCCGAAGCCGCCAGTGCGATCCAGCCGCCAACCTGGACGGTTACGGACCACGAGTGGGTGAATGCGGACTTCGTGGCGGAGATCTGGGTCTTCGTCCAAGCTAAGACCTGCTCACCGGCAGACTTGAGCGCCTCGATGCCGAGTGCGACCCAGTGCGGGATGAGGACCAGCACAATGAGCCCGGCGATGATCCCGATGGGTTCGCGCATATCCCAGAGGAACTTGGCGACGTCGCCGCCAACAGTGATTACCTTCTTGAGGGCGTCAGGGATTTTCAGGACCATTTCCCTGACGGTCAGGAGGAAGTCGACGAATCGGGAATCCTCTTCCCACCCGAAAGCCGCTTGAAGCTTGCCGGTGTAGTCGCCGCCGACGAGTAGGTCATAAAGCCCCTGCGCGCCGTCGCGGACCTTCAGCAGGAAGTCCACGAGCGGGGAGTCTTCCTCCCAGCCGAACGCCTTAGTCAGGGCCCCCGTGAAGTCACCCTTGACGATTAGGTCGTAGAGTCCCTGAGCGCCAGCAATGGCCTTGTCCAGGAAGACTCCGATGGCGACACCGGCGACTTTCGCGCCTTCCTCCAGAGGCTTCAGCCACTCGATGGCGTTGGAGAAGAACGCCTGAATCTTCGGGTAGACGCCCGACAGTAGTGACGCGCCGATGCGCCCGACGGCGGCCATCGTGTTCTTGAATGCGCCCTGCAGAGTCTTGCCCGATTCGAGAGCAGCCCCGCCGAGGCCCTTCTCCATCGCCTTCTGGAAGGTGTCGAAACCAATCTTGCCGGCCGAGGCAAGAGCGATTGTTTCGTCAGCAGTGGTGCCGAGCTCCTGACCCAACAGCTGCACGATGGGGATACCGGCATCATTGAGCTGGGCGATCACGTCGCCCTGAATCTTGTTTGAGGAAGCTACCTTCGAAAAGATCGCCCCCATTTCCCCCATTCCGACGCCCGCAATAGTGGCAGCGTCTCCGGTGAGCTTCAGCGTCCGCTCGAGTTCTTTGCCCGGCTTGACCCCGGCGGCTACCGCCGTGGCAGCTACGGTGGCGGCCTCATCCAAGCCGAAGGCCGTACCTTTCACGGCGGCCATGGCATCGTTCATGATGCCCGTTACAGCTTCAGCGGAGTGTCCCAATCCAGACAGCTTCGCCTTTGCCTCCTCGATCGCCTGCAGGCGGCCGAAGCCTTTAGTCAGCGCGACAGTCAGACCGCCGACGGCCGCTGTGCCTATTGCGACAGCGCCCCACTTGAACGCCTTGCCCATAGCGTCGCCGAGTTTGCTGGTCTTCTTTTCGGCCGATTCTGACTCGTTGCCGACGTTCTTGAGCTTCTTCTCCAACTCAGCGGAAGCCGTTGTTGCGCCCTGCTGAGCGGCCGCAAGATCAGCCGTCGCCGTGGCGAGGCTCTTCTCTGCCTCCTCACGGCTCCCTGTGGCCGCTGCGGCCTTCCGCCGAGCATCCGCCAGCTTCTCCTCAGCGGCAGCAATCTGTGAAGCCTTGGCAGTGCCAGAGTCCCGGACTTCCTGAAGCTTCAGCTCCGCCACGCGAACCGTGCCCAGAGCCTTAGTCTCAGCTTCCGTCGAGGCGACAATCTTTGACTGCGACGCGGTGATCTGAGCCTGGGACTTGGAGATGACCTGGTTGAGTTGGGCAACTTCGGCCTTGAGCTTTGCAGCGGCCTCAGCGAATCCGCTGGACACGCCCTTGCCCATGCTGGAGCCGGCCGACTTGCCGGCTACCGCTGCCGCCCCGTCCATTATCTTGCCGATTTCAGCCTGGGTGCCCTTGAATGTCGGCTTGACAAGGATTTCTGCTACGCCGATGACGGGCATGGGGCCTCCAATATTTAGATGTCAGATATCGCCGGAATCGAACCCGAACTGCTGGACGAACATCTCGGCCCAGCCGCGTTCCGCCGCCGCGATGGCACGGTCAATCTCGGTGTACGGGGCAGGGAACGGCTTCTCTTCGCCAGGCTTCCCGCCGGCCGCCGCGATGCTGACCTGCCGCAGTCCCTTGATGGCGTGCAGGATCTCGCGCAGCATGGTGATGTTCAGGTCGAACTCAGAAATTTTGGGTGACCACGCCTCGGCGTCGTCCGGTCGGTCTAGCCGCATCTGCGCCAATGACGCCGCCGCTTCCGGGTCGTTCGCAATTGCCTCGTTGAGCCTGCAGGCGGTGGGCAGGTTGTCGATCAGCTCGAGCAACCCGATCCAGCGCCCGGCCGCATACCACTCCGCCAGATCCACGCCGAACTCCCGAAGAAGATCAGCGCGGATCTGGGGGCGGTAACGGGCGATCAGCTCGCGGAGGCGGTGCCGTTTCCCGGAGTGCCGACCGTCTGCTCGTAGTACGAAATGGCGGCCTGGACGACGGCGCCCAGCTCGCGAATGGAGAGCTTCTCCGCCTTCAGCGCGGCCACGTCAGCAGCAGAAAGCCACTTTTCGAGGGCGCCCCAGTTGGTCGCGGTCTGATTCAATGCGCCGAAGACTTCTTCGGCCTCGGTTGATTCGAGGGCGAACAGGTCGGGGAAGGTGATGGTCTTCGAACCGGTGAGCGCCACACGGAACGGATCCGGCTTGGCGACCTCCTTGCGGAGCGCGGTGAGGGAAAGGTGGACGGTCGGCTTGTCTACGGCCATGGTGTTGCCTCCGGGTGTGAGGGGTTGGGGTTACTTGGCGGTCTTGGGTGCGTCAGCCTTGGCGGCGTCAGCTTCGCGAACATCGGCCGTGCGGGCCTTCTCTTCCACGAACCCGTCGCGGCGCAGCTCGGCGGCCTCGGTAGCGACGGCGGTCTCGATGGTCAGGCCATCCTTGATGAAGCGGGGCATATCGGCTCCTAAAATTTCGGGTGTCAGGTGGAAACGGTGCGCGGCGCCACACCCGGAGAACGCCGCGCACCGTGATTGGGGGAAGGGCTAGGAGCCCTGCGTGAAGCCGAGGGCCAGCTTGTTCTTCACAGCGCCCGTGCCGCCCATGTAGTGCTTCACCGGGACGCCGACCACGGCGTCGGTGAACACGTCGAACGTGAGCGAATCCTGGAGGGCGTCGCCCGTGCCCCACTTCTGGGAATCGGTGGACGCGAGCTTCACCGAACCGTAGCCGCGGGCCAGGATCCAGTTGTCGGCGGCCGGTCCGTCCGAGCCGATGATGAGCATCCGGTACTCCTGGCCAACGGGCAGGTCCGGCTCATCAATGACGATTTCGCCGTTGGCGAGGGTCTGCGTGACGGCGGACAGGTCCGTGCCGAGGGTGAGTTCCAGCATGTGCTTCTTGCCGGTCTCCAGCGCGGTCATCTTGACCGAGCGGGCCACCGACTCGACGTCGGAGCGGACCGGGGATGCGTAGCCGAGTGCGGACACGTCAGCCTTGGACACATCCCGCCCGAACTCGTACCCGTCCGGGGTGACGAGGCCGACCGGCAGCCAGCCCGCAACCTTGAGGTCGATGAGTGAGCCGCCGGCCATGAACAGCGTGGTCGGCAGCGGCACGGTCTTGGGGGCGATGAAGGCCAAGGCCTTCTGGATCTTGCGGACAAGGTTCCGGTTGTCGGAATCGAGGCGCTGAGTGTCGAGCGTAGGCATGGGAAATAGACCCCTTTCAAGGGCTCAGAGTTAGTTGATTCCCCGAACGGGGTTTAGAGGGGCCGGGACGTTACCAGGAAGGTCGCCACAGCCTTGTTGAGGGTGTCTGACTGGTAGGGAACGTCCGCGGGGGTGATGTCGGCCGCGATGCCGTCGACGTACCCGGATGGGGTGTCGATGGCCTCGCCGACGATGGACGCGCTGATGGACTCCAGCGTGTTCAACGCCTGCTGGCCCGGGGCGTAGACCTCGATCGTTGCCCGGTCAACGCGATCAACAAAACCGCGGGTGCCGCCGGTGACGTAGATCAGGGCCAGCGGGAACGGGCCCTCAATCGCGCCGTAGCTATTAGCTGGGATCTGGTAGACCGCCGTCACCGGTGCGCCGAGGTGCGTGGCGTCGTTGATCAGGTCGAACAGGGCGTCGCGGGTGTCAGGGAAGACGAGTGCTTCGATTATTCGGCCCTCACCCTCATCGAGTCCGCCACGCGCAGCAGGATCGCATCACGCGTGTCTTTCCAGTCCGGCCGGGACTCACGGACCACGGCGCCGGCACGCTTCTCGTTCTGCCAGCCAGCAAGGACAGTCGTCGGCGCCGCCTCATACTCGCCGCGGCCCACTGCCTGCGCATTGCCGGCCAGCAGCTGAGCAGCTGCCAGTGTCGCGTCACCGATAGCCGAGGTTGTGCCGAGCTCCCGGAGCCCAGTATCGTCCGCCTTGTAGGAGCGGGAGCCCCTCACTCGTTGTAGCGCCATTAGGCCAGCACCAACCCAACCTCGACACCGTGTGGCCAGTCGCCCACACGTCCATCCACAGACCACGTGCCAGCCATGCGTGCGCCCGCGGGAACGCGGATCCGGTCATCAGGCAGGAACGTGAAGCCCGGGTCCCGGTAAAGCACGGCGGTGGAACTGACGACGTCGGCGCGGTAAACCGGCTCCGCAGTCGCCCGCGGCGCGATAAGGCACCCAGTCACCGTGATCTCGGTCGTGGGCAAGGGGTTGCCCTTCGCATCCCGGCCGCCGCCACGCAGCACAGTCACCGAAGTCAGCCAGGACTTAGGGAACTTCCTGACGAGCGACTTCCGCGGCATGCTGTAGTCGCCTGGGAAAGCGTAGGCGACGCCCATCAGGCGCCGCCCGGGCGAATGGTCCAGGCTTGGCGCCGCGGACGTGACTTACCCAGCAGCCGCTTGTCCGCGGCCGTCAGGTAGAGATTGCCGTCCGGGTTCAGAACCTTGCCGCCCATGGAGAACGGGCCGGTCCCGAACTGGAAGGACTCGAACCCGGCCGCTGGCGCTTCATCGGCGACGTCGAGGGACCGTTTGACCATCCGGCACACAACGAGTCGCGGGATGTCCGGGTCAATGATTCCATCGAGGATCCGTGCGTCAAGATCCGGGTAGTTGCCGCGGACCTCAACGGACGCCTCGTGGAGCTTCTGAGTAGCGGCGGTTTCATCCTCAGCAAGCAGCCCGGACCAATGGGCCCTCAGATCCGCCAGTGTCGCATAGTCGGCGGCCATGGTGGCTACTTCCGGGTACGGCCGCGGCGCGGAGCTGCGGCAGTGAAATTGGGGACGGCGTCGAGAGCTTCAGGCTCTTCGTCGTCGCGCTCGGATTCGTCAGACTCGGTCTCGGGGTCCAGATCAGAGTCCACTTCGGAATCCTCGTCCGCGTCCGGAACCAGCGCATCGGCCGGAGAGTCGGGAACCAGGCAGTGATCGCCCACCTTGCCCTCGGCCCAGTCCGGCAGTTCGTCGCCGGGCGCCAGCGAGGCCAGCGCGCCATCGGGTCCCCAGAGGGTGACGTGCGCATTCAGTGTTCGTGACATGTTCTCTCCTTGTCAGGGCCGGGAAGGCGGCGGGCATTGCTGCCCGCCGCCGACTCGGTTACAGGACGGTGGCGGCCAGCGTCAGGTTGGTGTTCGCCGGGACGGGCAGGGCGATGGCGGAAGCCTTCGTCCACAGGCCGACAGGGTCCTTGTCGGAGTAGGAGCCCACTACGACGCCCGGGGCATCGGTGGAATCAATCCCGTAGTCGGAGTCGAGCGCTTCGGCGGTGACGCCCCAGAGGGTTTCGCCGAGCTTCCGGTCGGACGGAGGCAGGAAGAGCACCTTAGCCGGGTTGATGATCGACTTTGCGTTGCCGTCGTCGCCCTCGACCTGGGCCTCGTAGATGCTCAGTGCCGGAAGGCCGAACGACTGGAACAGCGCGTTGATCGCGTCGATCGTCACGATCTGCTGCGTCGAACCGGTCGGCAGGGTCATGGCCCGGATGGCCGAGTTGCGCATCAGCGAGGACTGCACAGACTGGCTGGTGAGGGTAGCGCCGGGGCGCACGCCGTTGGTCGCCACGTAGATCTGCTGCCAAGCAAGCAGGTCGTCGATGGGGTTGGACCCTTCGACGTTCCACTTGGTGGCGGCGGTCTGCGTGTGCGTCGCCTTCCGGCCGAAGTCAGCCTCGATGGTGAGGCCATTCTCTGCGATGGTCACCTTGCCATCTGAAAGTGCCTCACCGCGGGCGACCTCAACGCGGGCGTGGATGCCCTTGGCCAGATCCACGGCGTCGTTGAGGATTGCGTCCACGATGCCGGCGTCAAGCTTCCGCATCTTGAGCCGGTCATACTCGGACAACCGCCGCTTCTCCGAGATCGGGGGAATCTCACCACTGAGGCGGTCAACACCCCGGCGGCCGGAGATCGGGGACTCGGTGTCCCATGCGCGGTACTTTGCGACGCGGGCCAGCCCGCCGCCACCGGTCGTGACGCGGAAGTCGATGTCATCGGTCTCCACATCAGGCAGGTAGGCCGAAAGCCCGAAGGCGTTCTGCGGCAGATCAGACAGGGCTTCACGGACGTATCCGGTCAGCTCCGTGGGAGTGATGTAATCACTGGAAAGAACAAGTGCCATGGTGCGCCTCCTTAGGCGAAGATGATCCGGCCAGCGGCAGAAGTCTGCCCGCCAGCGTCGACGGATACGGGCAGCTTGGCGGCGATGACGCGGCCATGCTCAAGCAGTGCAGCGCCGACCGGCGTCGCGGGGTCGGCCGGAGCGGAGACCGGAGTGAACAGAAATCCCGCCACGGTCTTGGTCGTGAGCCAAAGCCCGAACTTGCCGCTGGGCAGCTTCTGAAGAGGCAGTCCCGACTTCAGGTAGCCGTCCGGGTAGTGCGTTGCTTTGGTGAACGTGGAAACGTCCAGGGTGATGCTCTGCGCGGCGGCGGTGCCGTGCGCAGATCCAAGCCATGACTGATCGTCCTGGCCGAAAGACGCCCGCTTGATAGCGATGTCCATGGTCCCTCCTAAGGGGAAAGTGGGTTACTTTTTCTTGCGACTCGCGTAGAGATCGCGGCCGGCGGCTACGGAACCGCCAGCAGGGTTGTTGTCGCCGGTGCGCTTGCCGGACCGGTCAACCGGATCCGGCTTCGGAGCTTTCCCTTCAGCACGGGCATGCAGCTCGGAGAGCTTCTTGGCGGAGGCGAGGTAGCTGGCCTCGTCCGTCCCGGTCACCAAGTCTTGGTAGTCCTTGGGTACTGGGTGCTCCGCCAATGCGGCGAGACGGGCGTTGGTGGCCTTGAGCTTCGCGTTCTCAGCCGCCTGGTCGTCTCGTTCCTTCTGCGCCTTCTGGATGTCGGACAGCTTGGCGTCCTCGGCCGCCTGGATCTTCGCTTCGGCTGCGGTCGCTCGCTTCTCGGCGGCTTCAGCTCGAGCCCGCTCAGACTGCAGAGCTTTGATGCCGCCCTCGCCGAGCTTCTCGTCGGCAGCCTTAGCGGCTGCCGCGGCATCGGATGCCGCTTTTGCTTCGGCGTCTGCCGCTGCCTTCGCGGCGGCTTCCTCGTCGGTTTCCATGACGGCGTCCCCGAAGGTCTTCCGGTGGAACGCCATCAACGCAGTGAGTCCGCCGGGGGCGGTGATATCAATGCCGTGGGGGAACTGCTTTTTCAATGGGAAAGCTCCTTCGTGAATGCCGCATCGCACGGCGAAAAACCCTGCCCGCATCGCACGGAAGGGAACCTAGTGGGTGTGGACGCCGTCGGTGACGCTGCCCGGGAACTCCCGGCGCATCGCCGCGGCAATGTCCTTCATGTCACCCGACCCGGCAGCGTCACGCGCCACCGAATACATGTCGTAGAAGTCATCCGGCAGGTAGCCTTCGGGGTAATCGTCGCCAGCTCGCAGCGGGACCGCCTGGCAGTCACAGAATCCGTGGTAGGTCTCGCCATCAGCCCGTGTCTCCGCCGACTTTTCAGAAACGTAGACCGCGTCGCGCGATGCAAGAATCAGGCACCACGAGCAGGTCTTCGGCCCGGACGGTACCCGGGCCCATGAAGCGCCCTCACGGTCGGCATTCCACGTAATCGTGTTCCGGCCGGACTGCTTCACGTATTTGTCGGTTGCAATGGTCAGCGCCGATAGCATCGCCGCCGGTTCAGGAGTCCAGAGGTGGCGGGCCAGATACCTGACCTTCTCTTCGACACGGACGCTCGGGATAGCTGCCGGGGCAGGGGTGGCCCGGAATCGGCCAGCCACTCCAGAGTCGGCCCGCTGCTCCTCATACCAGTCCAACGCCAGCACACCGGCGACCTCCCCATACTGGGATACCAGCAGAGGCATAAACTCCAGCAGAGCGTTGCGCGCCGCCTCCGGACGGGACAGATCGAGCGCCGCGAAATAGGCGGCCAACTCGGCTTCCACCCGGCCCGAAAGCTCAGCGGACGCCGTCCGGTAGCGCTCAATGGAAGCGGGGTCCACCATGGCTACGCGCCCTCGCGGATCGTGATCAGGTTGCCGGGGATGAAGGTCACGCCCTCAAGTCCGGCCTGCTGTGCGGCCGATGCTGCATCAACGCCAGCACGACGAAGAACGCCCAGCGCGTCAGCCTTGGCCTTGAGCACCTGCGCCTCTGTAAGTCGCTCATCCACAGGTGCGCCGGCGCCATCGCTGAATACCGGCGATGCAGAGGACTTCGCAGCCGCCATGAGAGCATCAAGGCGGGTGCCGCCAGCCAGTTTCGATTGATACGTTTTCATCCGCTCGATCTGATCCTTGCCCAACCCGTAGACCTCCATCGCAACCTCCGGGTCACCCTCGGGGAACGTCTGCGTGAACTTCAATCCGGCGTCAGCCTGGGCGGCCTTCGACGGTGTCCCGGGGTCCTTGAAGTGCGCCCTCAGGCCGCGAAGCTCGGCCTCCATGGCGGGCGTCCATTCGCCGTACTTCACGGCCAGGACGTTGCGTGCGAGGTCGACGCGGGACATCCCGATGCTTTCCAGCTCGCCCTCGACGACGGAAGTCAGGTCAGCTTCGGAGGCGCGGATCGCGTCCGCGGATGAAGGATTGTCGTGGATGATGCCGAGGTAGCCAACCGGGATCGACGTCTCACTGGCCACCATCAGCCCGATAGTCTTCAGCATTTCTCCGTGCGGCTGCATCGAAGCCTGCGAGAGCTGCTGCAGCGTCGGCTTGACCAGATCGCCGGTTTCCTCATCGCGGGTATTTGGAAGGGCCCAGACGCCGCCAATGAGAGCGTCCAGCGGGGATATGCGCTTACCCTTCGCATCGAGGAAGTGCTCTTCCTCAGCGCCAAGCAGGGCGCGCTGCGGGGCACCATAGAACTCAGCATTGACTTCCTGCCGAAGCATCGTCCGGCATCCCATGTCGATGTAACCCATCAGCGGCCGGGTGATCCGCGAGTAACCGAACGGGCGATCAAGAGAGCGTCCCCACACGTACGGGGAGCACGTCACTCGGCCTGCAACACCGACGTACGTCCGCGTTACCATCCACTTCTTCTCGATGAACTGAATGCGCAGGGTTTCGCCCGGCACGTAGAGCAGCGCCTCCCACCGGCCAACGAGCTCAAGAGCCATGGTCACCCGGTTGGTGCGGGTATCGATCTCCGCCGTCGCCTCAAGAGCGGTGCGGGCAGCCACGATGACATCAGGTTCGCCATTCCCGGAATCGCCCGGAGTCACGAAAACGAAAGACACCGAATGCTGCAGGGATGACTCGATGGCCATGCGCTCTATCGCGGCAAAGTGATTATCACCGAAGACTTCATCGATGTCATCCAGCATCGTTGAAGCGCGGCCCAGCGTGAATCCGTCCGGCCGAATCCGACGGGCCGGCACCTTCACGGCCTTGTTGGCCCAGCCGATGGCAACCTGGAAGTCCTGCATGTGCGGCGGGATCGAGAACCCGATCTTGTCCAGACGCTTCTTCGCATCGAAGTACGACGTCCGCAAGCGGTTACGATCCGTCTTGCGACGAACCACCGTCAACATCCGATTGAACGCCGCCGCCTCAAAATCACTCAGAGGGCGCACCAACTCCAGACCAGCCAAGCGGGCCACCTCCTAAAAAACGATTGCTCCGCGAACCTTCTTCTCAGAAGACTTCGGGATACGACGGGCGAACTTCTGCGCCCCGTAGTGGGCGCAAGTCACGGAAACGATGGGGGACAGGTCGACGTCGAGGCTCGTACGATTCCACTTGAACGAGCCAGGGCGGTTCTTGATCGGATCCTGCGTGGTGTTCTTCGCCGAATGGTCGAGGTGTTCCTGCCCGAAGTGCGTTACCGCAGGGTGCTTCTCGACTGCCTCATGCAGCCCAGCGCACGCCTGGGTGTACTCATGGGCGCCGAGGATGAAGACCTTCATCTTCTTCCGCTTCAGATGCGCCTCAAGGAGGTCCCGGGCCGGGGAGTAGGCATCAATGACGATCGGGGTGCGGCGCTTGGCGCGCTCCCACAACCAGTCAACGAGTGCCATTGTCCCGGCCTCATCGAATGGCGCGTCGGCGGCCAGCTCGAGGTGGATGTCATCGCCCTCCGCGAACGTAGAGACGCCGATCGAAACCTTCGTGCGCTCCGGATTCATGTCGACGCCGTACGCGGCGATCGGCCACTCAGGGTCCGGGTCATCAATCGCCCGGTCATCCCACTTCGTGAACGCCAACTTCCCGGCGACCGAAGGTGTCGGCCACATGTTCAGGCGCTCGCGAGCGAACGACCGCGGGGAGAACTTGTGATGCTCCGTCTCCACCGTCCGCAGCTTGATGCGCCCGCCCAGGGCAGGGTTAGCGTCAGCCCAGTTCTTCCGGTCCGCCGTGAAGACCCTCAGTTCCGCCTCGGACATCTTGTCGACGTCGCCGGCGGCCGAATGCTCCACCCATGCCGACCGCTTATCAGCGCCGGTGACAGCTGCGTTCCGGACCCGCACGAAAGGCTCGCCGCGCTCGGACAGATCCTTCGGGGGAGTACCCATGTAGATCGTGATCGGATCACCAGACGGGGCTGCCGAAGTAGTCGGCTCAAGAGCCTCCTGCTCGTCCTCCTCATACTCCTGGCCCTCATCCACCACGAGGACGTCGAAGGAGCTACCGCGGCCCGCACCGCCGGTCCGGGCGCCCAGCTCAATCAGGCCGCCTTTGTGCAGCTCGATGGCTTCCTGGCCGTTGGTCTTGCGGATCTCCTTCACCAGAGCGTTCAGCTCCGGAAACTTCGCGTGCGGGTCATTGACCTTCGTGCCGAAGAAATGCATGAGACGCTTGAACGCCTTACGCGCCGAACTCAGCAGGTGCGACGTGTGCAGGATCTTCATGTTGAGCGCCACCATCAGGTAAAGCTCAACAACCTCCAACGCGCCATTCTTGCCATTCTGGCGAGGGGCACTCAATCCCCACGTGGAAGACAGCCATCCCGCATCGTCCGTCCGCAGCCAAGCCCGCACAGCCTCGGCCTGCCAAGGATCCACAACGTAGTCGTAGCCCTCAGCGAACTCGAGCGCGTTCTCGGCATGCTCCAGGCTGTACCCGCGGGGAGACGGCGCGGTGTTGAAGCGTGCCACCTGCGAACCGATCAGCACGCCCCACCACCTAGCCGTTCAGTTTCTTAGCCAACCTCTGCAGCGGAGAGACATTATCGGGCAGGTCAGCCGGCACTGGCACCGGTGGGGCGGCAGCCTTGGAATCCGCGGGGGAGAGCTTCGTGAGGATGTTGGCAAACGCAGTCGCCTGCTGCCTGGCCTCCGCCAGCACCGCGTTGAACTTGACCTCAACGTTGATGTTCACGGAGCCGTCATCATCTACTTCTCGATCCAGCACGCGGAACTGCATGAGGTTCAGAACGCCCTTGCCCTGAATGATGTTGTCCAGCTCGTCCAGGCGGTCAGCCGTACGGGCAGCCTCCAGCACCAGCGCATTGCGGGGGACATCCTGCGTGGCCATCGCCTGCCAAAGGGCCGCGCCACGCTCACCAAGGCCAGCAGGAACATCCACGGCAGGCCTCCTAGACTCGGGGCGGCCAGGACCAGCGGCCGTCGCCGGAGCCCTCGGTCCGGGACGTTACCCAAAGAGTGTCGTTGCCATCGAGGAACACCTGCAGCTGTACAGACGACTGAGGCCACACCCTGACGATAATGGCCGGGAACACGTCGCCGGCGCTCGCGCTGTTCCCGATGTGGATCTGCGGGCCCAGTTCCTGACTGGCCAGCGTCACTCCGGCGCCGTTCAGGTTCTTGGCGTCGGCCCGGCGCTTATTGACGTGGGCGGCTTCCTGCTCGGTCAGCGTGTAGTGGACAATCCGGCCAATGGTTGGCGCCTGCGTCATGTTTGCTCCTAGATCGATAGCTTGTTTCCCGTCACCGCGATGTAGCGGGCGGCAGAGTAGAACTCGATGTTGCGGCCATCCCGGATACGGCGGCCCGGACCCTCCGGAGCTTCCACGAAGACATGGACACCTTCGCCGGACTGGGACACCTCGATCAGCAGAGGATCAGGAATTGCGGCGATGGCCTCGCGGGCCCAGCCAGTCAGCTCGCCGTCAACGATGCAGTGGTCGAAATCCCAGCAGCCAACACCGTCACCAAGAACGTAGCCCAGGCCCACGCCAGCGGACGACTTCGAGACATGCTCGAATGACGCCCAGGTGCGCGAATTGGTGGAAGAGGCGTAACGACCCGAGCCGGTCAGCGGCACCTTGTCAGCATCTCGACGCACCCAGCGTCGGCGGCTCGTCATCGCCTCCGGAAAGGCCGGCGCGCGCTTCGCAGCTCGGTGCGCGTACACCCGGCACTTCGAGGTGCAGAACTTCGCGCCCTCGCGGGGGAGGTGCATGGGTCCTCCGCAGTACCCGCACATGGTTGATGGCATGGTCCAAGTCTACCAAGCTGTAACGGATAAACCCAGTAAACATAAGGGATTAGGGCCGTTGATTCAAGACGGCCACAACGGCGGCTGAACCAAATATCGGGCAGGTCAAATTCCGTCAGAGGCGGACGGCGCGGCCGTCAGAATCGCTCTGGTGGCCGGAGAAAAGTGCCCGGCGGCCGAGAGTGGAGTGCTCGGGGGGATATTTTCGCCCTATGCCTGGGGAGGGCTAGGGGCGGGGGCGGGAGGGGTGTCCCCCCACCCCCTCTTCATGAGATCTGGGATAAGGAAAAGCGTTATCCACCGAGTATCCAGAAGTTGTCCACAGGCTGTCAGGCGGTGATGAGCAGGTCTCTTTGGGCTCGTATTTCGTCGTCCGTGATGCCTGTTGCGTCTCCGCGGACCGCGTTGCACCACATGTGAGCGGTGCGTAGGTTGCCTGGGGAGTGATCAGGGCATGGTGTGGATGACCTTGGCACGATGTGGTCGAGGGACGCCGACCATGGGCTGTTCGGCTCGGCCTCTTGGTCGATTGGATGAAGGCAGATGAGGCATTGCCATTCATCTCTCTCGTAGATGGCGTGTCGGTCGGCGTCGGGTATCCATCGTCCTCGTTGCCATTCGCCGGTCTTCTCGAAGTTGGCTCGGGACCATGCTTGGTAGCGTGCGGCGTGCCCGGCTCGGCATGGAGTGCATCGGCAGCCATATCGGTACATGCTGGGGCTGCCATGCGTAACCCTTGGGTCAGGCGTTGGGGTGCCGTTCCTCTTGAACTTGCGGTAGTGGTTCTCGCAGTAGGTGAGGCGCATCTTGCCTGTGCGCTCGCAGTCATCGACTGAGCATGAGGATGTCGGCATGGGCGCTCCTTACGTGCTGGTCACCATCGGCGGCTGGTCTTGAGTGGCGCTAGGGGGCTTGGCGGTGCCTTCTCGCCATGCTGCGGTTGCCGGTTGCCGCGCTTCTGGTTGCAGAGGCGGTGGGCTAGTCGGCAGTTGGAACGCTCGTAGGGCGATCCGCCTTTGGATACCGGAATGACTTCATCGATCTCGGGTGATCCTGGTTGGCCGTGTGGGAGCGTCTTGTCTACGGGGAGCGAGCAGAGCCAGCAGTGGGTTTCTTCCCTGATGACCCTTGCGCGGAGCTTGTTGCGAAGGGAGCTGTTCGCTCGACGCGGGTTGCTCATGGCCGGTTCCGGCTGAACCCGATGGGCACTGTCCGTCGTGCCTTGTCTTCGTCGTCGTAGAGGGGCTCTCGGTTGCTGCGTATGTGGAGCTCGGGTGGCGCGGCGTAGGAGTGGGCGTGTTCGCTTCGCGCTTCGCCGGCACCTTCAGGGTGGTACTCGTCGGGCTCGTCCATGAGTCGGGCTGAGGCTTCGAGCCAAGCGCAGATCGCGCGGTATAGGCGCATGGGTTGTGCCTCCGGTTAGACTCGCCGACATGGGACTAAAGGAGTGGGCTGCTAAGGCGCCCGTAGCGACGTATGGGATGCTCACGCTGTACAAGGACAAGGTGCGCTGCCTTGAGTCGAAGCAGAAGGGCGAGTATCCCCTTGCGGGGGTTACGGCCGTGGTGGAGTCGGGCGAGGCTTTGTCCCAGCGTGTGACGCTTACTCGGTTCGCTGCTTTTGGTCTGATCTCGCTGGCCATGAAGAAGAAGTCGGGCGGCGAGTCGTACCTGCTGGTCGAGGGGCCTGAGTTCGCGTGGACGTTTGAGGTCAAGCGTGGCGATCAGGCGAAGGCCCAGGCGTTCGCAGCGAAGGTGAGGTCGGCCGCTAAGGCGACGGTGTAGCTCCTGCATGGAGTAGGCGTGTACCGACGCCTCGTTCTTCGGCTGACCCTCCGGCGTTTCTTCGCGACCTTGGCATGAGCTTTCGCTCGGTCCGTCATCCAGCGGATGGGTTTTCCCCAGCGGCAACCTGGGACAGCCTCCATGCAGGAGAGTGGGGACGGTTACTGGCTCATCTGCGTTCCGCGATGGTTGGTCAGTGGCTTTGGCCGTCAGTGGGCTGGTTGGGTCGCGATCCCTGCGCCGCCTGTGCGGTCCAGTCCTGCCGGGTGAATAGGCCGGCGGTCGTACTCATGGGAGCGACATGGGGTCCCCGTGGGTCCCCCCGGATTCGAACCGGGACTGTGCAGGTTTTGAAGCTGCTGTCTCTGCCGTTGGACTAGAGACCCATGCCCGGCCAGTCCTGAGAGGGTTACTGGCCAGCGCTATGAAGTTGTTTTGACTGGATGGTTCACCCCGCGCCAGTCGTTGGGGATTCTATGCCGCGCTGTGAGTGAACAGTTCTGCTCTTAGCCTGGCAGCAACCTTGGCGGCCTCTTCGATGGACTGGAAGGACCCGCCCTGAACATGCTTCCCGTTGTGGCCGACGACCACATTCCATCGTCCTCGCGCGCTGCTCCAATGCACGCCGCGGACCCCGGACGTCGACCCGGCATTCGCGCCAGTCCGATTCTCGGCATTCTGCTTTGCAGTGACGGGGCGGAGGTGGGCTGGATTCACGCAAGATTCGACATGGCAGATGTGGTCAAGGCCGCGCCCGTCCGGGATGGGGCCCATCAGCTGTTCGTAGGCAATTCGGTGCGCCTTCTTCATGAACTGCTTGCCGTTCAGGGTGACCCGGAACATGCCGTATTTTTGGACGAGGGCCGCTTGCCAGATCCAACAGTCGCCGGACTTGTCGACCTTTGCCCAGAACCTTTCGAGGTCCTTATGCGTAAGTGCTATCGTTTCCATATCGACTCCTAAGACGGTCGGTCGGGCTCCCGGATGCTGCCAGGCATCGCGGGAGTTTTCTTTGGGTACGCAAAAGCGCCCGTCGCGTATGGGGGTCACGGCGGGCGCTTTTGGGCAACAAAAAAGGCCAGTCACTTGGACCGACCTGGTTTCTCAGCCACTTCTGGCGAGACATGACACACTCTACCGGAATTAACTCACGTGCACCACGTCTTCTATCGGCGTGTCTAGCGCCCTGAGCAGCCACGCGACTTGATCGCCCGCCCATTCGGCGCCGCACGATCCGCACTCGATATCCCATGCCCCGATCTTGGCGAGGTTGCCGTCGTCGTCCCAGCATCCGAGGGACAGGCAGACGGCGCGCTCGTCGCCGTGGAGGGCGAGCCCGCATGCGGGGCATGTCTTCCCGGTGAGCTTTCGCCGCGGCTTGATGGGCCAGAGGAACGCAGTGATCTGGTTGACCCATTCGAGGGTGAGGCGCTCGAGGTAGGCGTGCCAGTCCGCGGCGAGGCTCATGGCGGCGATGTGCTGCAGGAGTGTTTCGAGGTCGCCGGGCCAGGGGTTGCCGGTGATCTCGCGATAGTCGGCTTTGGCGTCGCCGGCCATGCGGGCGAGCATGTCGACGGCTTCGGGGTTGATGGGGATTGGCGGGCCTGATGCGCCGCCGGCCGATCCGGTGTTGCCTGGGGTGACGGCGTTGCGGAGTTCGGCGAGCAGTGCGGGTGCCTGGCGGAGTGCGCCGTCCGGGCCGATCTTGAGGTGCTCGCGGGTGAGCTGGTGGATGTTGTCGTTGAGGCTCACTGGCGTCCTCCTGCTTCGAGTTTCTGGATCTGCATGCGCCATCCGGTGGTGACTTTGATGGGCTCTCTGGGGTCGATGCCGTGATTGAGGGCTTCCTGCGCAAAGACCCAGAGGGCGCCGAGGGTCATGCCAGTCTTCTTGTCCTCGGCGGTGTGCTCGAGGCTGATGCTGTGGTCGGTCATGCGTCCTCCTGGTCGATGTGGTTGCGGTTGCCGGTGAGTAGTGCGGCGAAGTCGGCGAGGGTCATGGTGACCCACTGGTCGGCGGGGTCGCCCTTGCCGTGGCGTTTGTGGACGATGGCGCCGGCGAGTGCGTCGTCGTTGCCGCGTTCGATCTCGGTTTCGGCGGCCCATCCGGCGAGGTTGATGCGGACTGCGTTCTTGCATTCGAGGACGACACGGCCGCCCATGTGCCGGATCCCTCCAATGTCCCCGCGGTCCTTGGCACCGTTCTTGACCCTGCGGTCGATCCGGTCATCCACGACGGCGGCGAGGTAGTCGGCGGTGGACCGTTCGAAACTGGATCCGGCCTTCTTGGCTGATGCCCGGGTGCGGCCGCTCATTGCTTGACCCACCAGAGTGCGGCGGGGATGGTTAGGCCGCCGGAAACCCAGACGCCGGGGATTGGTGCGGCCTTGATGAGGTAGACGTCGAACGTGCCGAGCGCATTCACGCGGACGCTGAGCCGCGGGTAGGTCTTCCTCATGAGTCCTCCGGTTGGTGTTCGGCGAGGGTGAGTTCGTGGGGTCCGAACCAGAGCGGGGAGCCTTCGAGGCCGCCGACTTGGAACGGATAATGCTGGGCACTGACGTCCACGACAGTCCCGACCGCGTCGAAGTGGCGGGTGTTGCGGGCGATCACGCGGACCGGATCGCCTAGCTTGAACTTGCTCACGCGTCACCGTCCGTCGTGCACATCAGCGCGCCGGAGAAGTCCATGACGGGCTGACGGTATGGGTTGTCTTTCAGGTCCGGCCGGGTTGGCAGTTTCGCGCATGCGTCCCAGCCAGTGGCCAGCAGCTCACGCCGCCCGGCTTCGAGCTTTTCCCCCATGCCGATGACCTGGCGGGCCAGCTTGTCGTTGAGTGTGGTCAGGCGCTCGTTATCGGCGCGCAGTTCGGTGTCGCTCATGCTTGGTCTCCTTCAACGAGTGAAGCCCCAGCGTTTGCCGGGGCTTCGTCGTCTTCGCTTGTGGGTGTGTGGTGTTTGCCGATCATGCCGGGTGGCCTGATCCCGGCTTTGGTGTCGGCGATGCAGCAGCGGCAGCTGTGGGCTGATTCGCCTACGTGGTCGGGGCAGGGTTCGGGCTTGGGCAGGTGGGCCCTGGCTGCGGCCGGCCAGTGCGGGCCGGGGTGGAAGATCGGCGCCGGGGTCTGGCATGTGCGCTCCATGGCCTTCGTCGTCGCGGCGATGAGGAGGGCGCCCAGGCTTGGGACGTCGCGGTGCTTGTCGATGAGTGACACCAGCGAGGCGACACCCCAGTCCGGGCGGATCTCGTGGAGCAGGTAGGCGACAGCGCGGCCCTGCTGATCCGTGATGGTCAATGGAATTCCTTTCAGCCAAAAATCCAGCAACTCGCGCATCACCTAAGGCGACGATTGGTTGGAAACTTTTTTCATCACTTCTCTAAAAGCCAGCCAGAAACGAAGGCGAGCTAAGTATTGGTTAAATGGTGCTTAGGTTCCGCTTAGATTTTTGCTAAGCAAAAGCTAAGCGCCCGCTTAGATTCCGCTTACCCATATTCGGTAGGTTCGATGGCCGGGCAGAGCTGGCAATTCGGGTCGATCTTGCCCAATTTCACGTGGTACCTGGTGTGCGCTGACTTGATGCCGCCACGCTGCCCACGCTCCTTCTGCTCGGCCCGATACCTCTCCATCTCATCGGCTGAGTTCTGATGCTCCAGATAGTCATGGAGTGCGAATGTTCCATCGGCCACCGCGACTACCAGACCGGCCCCGATCAGCTCTTTTTTGACCTTGACCCCCTTGGAAAGTAGGTCGCCGTCGCTCACCAGCCCGTCACGCTTTTCCTCGTTCGCAAAGGCAATCAGGGTCACGTGAAGCCGGAATGCAGCATCTGACAGTCCGCGGATCTTCCGATGTCTTGGGTACTCATTCGTCATCGTGAAGTACGGTCGCCTGTCCTTCGCCATCTGTCCTCCTTTCTGGACTTCCGCCCCTATGCCGCGTCAGTCCTCGAGCAGCAAGAGTCCCGGTGGGTTGTTGAGGTATTCGATGGCTGCCCGCATGATGTGGACGTTGTCGCCGAACATCCCGATGGCTTGGTTGCATCGCGAGCAGAGCAGGCCGCGCCATTCGCCGGTCTGGTGGTCGTGGTCCTTGTTGAGGAGCCGCACGACGCCGTTGCGCTTTGCCGTCTCCGGCCGTTTGCAGATGTCGCAAACGTCGCGGGTGAGCATGATGCGCTTAGCCGCCTCTTGTGCGTCGTGAAGCGCGCGCCTGCGGACGGCGCGGCACGGGTCGCAGTGGGACCGCCAAACATGGCTGCCAGCGCGGCGCGTGGCATTGGCTTCTGTGAGCTCATCACCGCACTTTGAACAATGGGTGACGACGGCGCGGCGTGTGCGCTTGTTGGACTCCATTTGAATCCCTCCATATCTGTTCTCATGCTGATATCAAGCTCTCTGCGCAGATGGTGCCGATGTCGCGGGCCGCCGGCGGGGTAACTGCGTTGCCAGCCTGCAATGTCCGCTCGGTCTTGGTTCCGAGGATCGTGTAGTCCTTCGGGAAGTCCATGCCCCACATTTGTTCGTGTGGCTGGATCATGCGGAACATGGCGTCATCGATTAGCGGATCCGTGTATTCGATGAGCGTGTGGTGGTTCCCGCCGCCCGTGATGGTGTCGAGAGGTTTGTCCAGGGTCTTTGCGACGCCGTGCTTGCGCAGCGGAACGATGAGCGCGTGCCGGTCCCGCCCGGTGAACGTCGAGAAAGGGACGTCCGTGCGCCGGGACCCGCCTTCGCCGTAGTACTCGATGAGGAAGTTATCGGCCGCCTTGTGCAGCTGCATGCCGGATGCGATGCGTGCCAGGGTGTTGGCGGCCAACGGCTTGGGCCGGTCTCCGATCCGTTTGCCGGTCAACGTCCAGTCGATGGCATCCGCGGCGGGCCTCACGGCAGGCTCAAGGATCTGGTTACGGCATGAGGAATGGGGGCATCTCCAGCTGTACTGCTGGCGGTACTTTCCAGCTGCGCGCCCCGGTGTCTTCCACGACTGGATGCACTGGACCCGGCCGTGATCCGGGCACTCGGCGTAAGGCCGGAGCCGGTCGAAGTCCGGCTTGCGGTTGCCCTTCTTCCAGAACACGATGTAGACGCGGTCCCGGGACTGCGGGGCGCCGGGCCCGAATGCTTGGGCGTGCATCGAATTCATGGAGATGATGTGGTGCTCGTACCCGAGGTCGTGCATGGACTGCAACCAGCCGCGGAACGGGCGCCATGCCGTGACCTCCACGACGTTCTCGGTCATTATGATCTCGTAGTCGTGGATCT
The DNA here is from genome assembly GCF_030433895.1 of Arthrobacter sp. PsM3. GTDB lineage: Bacteria > Actinomycetota > Actinomycetes > Actinomycetales > Micrococcaceae > Arthrobacter. The sequence continues at coordinate 27,726 of NZ_JARUXE010000023.1, forward strand.
CCGCGAACCGAGGGATGTCGTACATCGTGGCGCGGGACCGCTGGGCAGCTTCATCCGGGATGGGCTCACCGAAGAGGACATTCTGCCCCTCCCACATCTCGCGCTTGACTCCCTTGGCGCCGGTGAAGTTAGTGCACTCCGGAGATCCCCAGAGCATGGTCGTGCGGGGGATGAACTCGGGTCGGATGTGCGAGATGTCGGCGCACGCGTGATCGGTGTCAGGGTGGTTGTAGGCGTGGGACTCGATCGCGCGCTGCCAGTGGTTCAGGGCAAGCTTGACGACAACGCCCGGGATGCTGGAAAGCCCGGTACTGGAACCGCCGGCGCCGCAGAAGAAGTCGGATACGGTGATCTCGCTCATTGTGTGTCCTTGTCTTGGATTCGCGCCTTGGCTTTTTCGGTGATGGTTTCGGGGTCGAGCCCGCGGGCGCGCGCCCATTCCCAGAGCATTTCGGGGTAGTAGTCGCCGCCTTCGAGCTTGTCTTCGAGCTCGGCGGCAGCCTTGTCCGCCCACGTGCGGTTGACGCCCTGGATCTGCTGGAGTACGTCGGCGATGACCGAGTCCAGCAGGTAGGAGAAGAGGTGCATGTTGCCTTTGGCGATGCGGAGGTTCTTCTGGGCGTCGTCCTCTTCTTGGCGCCGGTTGCCGGCCTCGTCGAAGATGCTCAGGTGGATGCGGAAGTACTCCAGCTGGGCGAGTCCTTCGGTGATGCTCTTGTTGATGAGGATGTCGGCGGTTATGACGGGCGCGGGAAAGTCTGCGGGGAGTGTCTCCTGGCCTGCGAGTTCGGTCATGGTGTGCTCCTGAAATCGTCGGTGAGGTGCTTGCATGGTTCGGCGACGCACATGGCCCAGAGGCTCAGCCCGTGGGTTTGGTCGTGCCAGTCGGAGAATGCTTGGAGGTCGGCGGCCAGGTCTGCTCCGTCGAACCCGGCGACTGTTGATGGGCAGTCTTCCTCGTGGTGGTAGCCGTTCTCTTCGAGGAAGTCCTCGTCAATGTCGACGTCGACGTAGGTGGATACGCTTATTGACTGCGGCCGGAACTTCCGGTCATTGGTGGGGGCGGCCATCAGAGCTTCACCGGCATGATGAGGTGACGCATTCCGTCGTGGCCGGACAGGAGGACGGGCTTGCCGAGGTTCTCCTGGAATTCGAGGACCACATCGGCGGCCGGGCTGACGGACAGGGACCATGCGAGGTACATGGGGTTGACTGCCACGACGATGTTGGTCCCGTCGATCTCGCACGGCAAGGTTTCGCGGCCCTGCGCGTCTTCGCCGGTTCCGGCTTCGACAATGAGTTCGCCATCGCACGCGGTGAGCCTGACCGGCGTGTTGCGTTCGGCGACGAGCGAGACCCGGGCGAGGATCTCGGCGAACTCGGCCCGGTTCACCTTGACCTCGGTGTGCGAGGTGTCGGGGAACAGTGCCTTGATCTTGGGGAAGTCGCCGTCCATCTTGATGGAGGTCGTGGCCCGGTTCCCGGTGCGGATGCCGATTAGGTTGCCGTCGGACACGATGGTTGCCTCACCGGCGAGTGTCTTCACGAGGTCGCCCAACCATTTGCCGGGCACGAGCACGTCGATGTCGTCACCGGTGGGGCGCCACGGGATGACAGCTTCGGCGAGGCGGTAGCGGTCCGTGGTGCGGAGGGTCAGCTCGTCGCCTTCGGAGACAATGTGGACGCCCGTGAGAACTTTGATGGTGTCATCGTTGGACGTGGCGCCGATGACCTGACCGACAGCTGCGGCGAACACGTCGCCGTCGATCGCGCCGACGGCCGCCGGAAGCGGGGGCATGGGCGGGAACTCCGAGACGGGCATGGCGTGCATGGTGAACACGGCGCTACCCGCGGTCAGGGTTGCCTTGTTGCCGTCCACTGCGACGGTGACGGTCTTCCGGCCGAACTTCCGGATGATGTCCGTGAACATCTTCCCCTGCAGGAGGACCGTTCCAGCCTCGGCGACGTCGGCGGCGACCTGGGTGCGGGCGGACTTCTCGTAGTCGAACCCGGAGATGCGGAGCCCGCCTTCCTGCGCCTCGATGAGGAGGCCGGAGAGGACCGGGACGGGCGGGCGGGGGCTGATGCCCTTGGATGCGAATGCGGCGGCGTCGGCGAGTGCGTCGGCGGTGAGTGTGAACTTCATGGATGGTTCTCCCATAATCAGTGGATGTTTCGGGTCCGCTTGAATTCGCGGATCCATTCGGATGTTGCGCCGGACTCCGCGAGGAACGTCGTGCGAATGTCGAGGGCGGCGGATTCGGCCGCGGCGAGTTTGAGCCCGGCAGCCCCGCCCCAAACTGGCGGCGGCAGTGGACGTGGGTTTGGCTTGGCCGGTGGGCGGCATGCCTTGACCGGCGGCCGCGGGGTCGGGGATAGTTCGATGGGCTGGACGACGGCGGCCGGGGCTGGCTCCGGCACGTCCTCTGGCACGTGCACCGGGCGCCCGCGCAAACGGCCAGGATCCCGGTACACGTAGGTCATGACGCTGCCGAGAGTCCTTCGAGGTCGAACAAGGTCGGCAAGGCCTGCTTGTTTTCCTCCGCTTCGAGGTACTTCACCGAGTCGAGGAAATACCCGGCGTTCAGTTCGGAGCTGCGCCCCTTCCTGCCCAGCTTCAACGCCCGCAAAGGCACCGTGCCCAAGCCTCCGAACGGATCGAAGACGAGGTCGCCGGGGTTGGTGTACCGCTCGATGAGCCTGTCCACGATGTCGAACTGCAGCGGGCAAACATGCATCTGGACGTTGCGGCGCTTCTGGTCCCCGTTGAGGGTCAGCATCCGGTTCACGTCATGCCAAACATCCGGGGCCCATGACCCGGGCATCAGAGACATGAACGTGGCCGGGAGTGCGCCCTTGCCCTGCAGTGCTTCGCCGACCTTGATGTGGGATTCGTAGTCGTACACTTCCCGGAGCGTCTGGTCGGTGAACAGCCTGGACCGCTGCTCCACTGGTAGGGCGGCCAGCTCGTCGGGGGTGAGGTGCCGGTCTCCGCTCGAGCGCCAGTTGGCGTGCGCGTCGACCTGCCAGCGGGCCAGCGAGTAGTCCTCCTTTTCCTTGACCACCCGGTCGTCGGCGTAGCCCTTGGACCGGTCGGTCTGGGGCTTGTGGAAGAGCAGGATGTACTCGGGCGAACCGACGCCCATCTTGGTTCCGTCCTTGCGCATCTCGGTGTACCCGAGGCGGTAGGTCTGGTTGTTCTCGCGGACGACGTCGGTGACGACGGTGACCATGCCCATGTAGTCGAAGCCGTGCTTGATGCCGTGGAAGAGCGCCTCGGCGTGGAAGGGGCTGACGGTGGGGATGCCGGCGCCGGTGACGTTGCCGAAGTTGATGCGGTCCTTGACGTGGCAGGCGTAGATCCGGCCAGGCTTCAGCACCTTAAGCAGCTGCGGGGTGAGGAAGTCCATCTGCGCCCAGAAGTGGTCGTTGTCGTCGGTGTGTCCGAAGTCGTTGTAGCTGGGCGTGTATTCGTAGTGGTTGCTGAAGGGGATGGAGGTGACGACCATGTCCACACTGTTTTCGTCCATGTGGTTGGTGGCTTCGTCAACGCAGTCGTTGTTGGCGAGGGTCCAGCCGTCCCCGGCCGCCTCGATGCGCTCGACTCCCATGGATCTGGTGAGCGCTTCGGTGATGGAGTTCCGGGCGAGGCCGTACGTCTTGATGATGTCGGTCATGGTGGATGTCAACTCTCTGTGCTGCGCCCATTTGTCTTTCAGGGCGGTCACCACCTCGCCTTCGGATTCGGCGTGGATCAGGTGGACCGTGCAGGGCCGCTTCTGTCCGAAGCGTTGAATGCGGTGGCATGCCTGGATGGTGTCGTTGAATTTGTAGGTGACGCCGGCGAAGATCGCGACGTTCGCCTGCTGCAGGTTGAGGCCTTGGCCGAGCATGACGGGCTTGCCGATGAGGGCGTACGTTTCCTTGTCCCGCCACATGTCGAGGCGGCGTTCGGCTTCGTCGGTGTCGAGTGAGCCGTGGACGCTGGAGTAGGTGATCCCGGCGGCTTTGAGCGCAGCCTCAATGGCGGACTGTTCGTCGTTCAGGTCGCACCAGAGGATGATCTGCCCGTCGTCCTTGGCGTGGTGCTTGGTGACCATGTCGAGGAGCTTCCCGATGCGGGCCGGGAGGCTGTCGCGCTTCTCTTTCGCGACGCCCTGTAGGTCCTTGGCGCCGCCGCGGAAGAGCCGCACCTGGCCGTCACGGTCTACCCCGGCGGTGGAGTGGTCGACGGGGACCTCGCACCAGTCGATGGCCAGCGGTGGCAGGTCGTATCCTTCATCGGAGTAGCCGAGGTCGGATGGCTTCTGGAGGAAGATCGACCACGAGTTCAGCCACATGAAGAACTCTTCCCGTTTGTGCGGGTAGAGGGTCAGGTTGTTCGCCTGTGTGGAGTCGCGCTGGAACCATCGGGTGAGTGCCTGGCCGGTGTCCATGACGCCAAGGAACCCGGCGTAGTGGATGAGTTCCTTGTACCGGTTCGGGGATGGGGTGGCGGTGGCCACGAACCGGTAGGGGACGTTGGCGAAGAGGCTGAGGAACGTCTGGTAGGTCTTGGATCCGAAGCTGCGCAACACCCCGGCTTCGTCCAGTGAGACGGCGGTGAAGAGGTCGATGTCGAGCTTCCCGTCGCGGACGGTCTCGTAGTTGGTGATGTAGATGCCGTCCCCGGCCATGTCCTCGGCACGGCGGATGAAGGTCACGTCGATGTCGAGCATGTGGCCGTCGCGGATGAACTCGCCGCGGACGCCGAGCGGGGCGATGATCAAGGCCCGGCCGCCAGCGTGCGCCAGGGTGAGCTTCAGCGTTTCGAGCTGCATGACGGACTTGCCCATGCCGAACGCGGCGAAGATTGCCCGGCGGCCACCCTCAACAGCCCAGCGGACGATGTCGCGCTGGTGGTCTTTGAGGATGGGGTTAACGGCCGTGGCTGGTACGGGCTGCCCGTAGTCGCGTTCGAAGTCGGCTTTGGCTTTCAGGAACTCGGTGTAGTCGCTCACTATGTCCTCCTGTTCTGTCCGCGTCGTTCGCGGGTGATGTTGCGGATGGCGGTGTCGCCGGTGGGGTCGCGGATGGTGCGTGTGGCGCGGTGGTTGGCGTCGTCCTGGGCTTGCGCTTCCCGGTGGTGTTCGCATCGGTGCCGGGAGAGGCAGATGCCGTGCGGGCCCTTGCAGAGGGCGCAGCAGTTGTCCCTCATGCGGTCGGCTCGTACAGGACTGTGGCGGGCGTGTACTTTGCCATGCGGCCATGCGTCATAGCCGCGGTTTCGTAGCTGCACCACAGGCCGTGGCGAAGCTGCGCGACATCGCCGGCCGAGTCGATAAGGACCGATCCCTCGGGGAGCGCGGCGACTTCGTCCCGGGTCGTCACGGTGCGGGGCTTGGTGTACCCGGCGGCGAGGATGGCGTCGGCGGCACGAGGGGCTGTCTTGCCGAGGATCAGCGTCGTCAGTTCGCCGCGGGCGCTCATGCAGCATCAGCGCGCTTGGTTATATTTGCCTCGATGAGGTCCGGCCGGAAGCCTGACCAGTGCGCGTCGCCTTCGACTGCTGAGACGAACACGACTGGCGCTTGGAGGTAGCCGAGGCCGCCGTCGGCGACGTCGCGGGTGATGAAGTCCCGGGCCGTCGGGTCCTCGGTGATGTCGACCTTCAGGTAGTGGACGTCGTCTCGGTCGAGCATGCGGAAGGTCTGCGTGCACTGGACGCAGTTTGGTTTCGTATAGACCACCGTGGCGACACCTTCGCGCGACTGGAGTTCTTGTGCGTGGTTCATGGGTTTCCTTCGGGGTGGTGCGGCGCCCGGCCGGGGGAGTGGCCGGGCGCCGCGGGGCATGAAAAAAGGCCCTCATGGGGCCTTGGGTGGTGGTGGTGGGTTATCCCCAGCCGCCGGGGCTGGTGGACTGGTTGGTGGGCTGGTCTCCCCAGCCGCCGCCGACGGCCGGTTCGTTGCCGCCCCAGTTGCCGCCGTCTTGCTGCTCGGGCGCCTCGTTGGCCGCGTAGGCCTGTCCATGGAAGGTGAGGTCCTTGCCGATGGACTCGACTCGGATCTCGTCGACGGAACGCTTCTCGCCTTCCTTCGTCTCGTACTCGCGGGTGACCAGCTCGCCGTAGACGATGACGTTGTCCGACTTCTTGAGCAGGTTGGCGATGTTCTGGGCGCGGGCCAGCTTGCCCTGGTCCCATGCCGAGCAGCGCCAGAACTTGGTGGGCTGGTCTTTCCACTCGTTGGCCTGCTTGTCGAACTTCTGGGCCCGGACTGCGACGGTGAAGTTCGTGACGGCGGATCCAGACGGCGCGTACCGCAGCTCGGGGTCAGCGGTCAGCCGGCCCTTGATGGTGAGGTATGTTTCCTGGCTCATACCTTGACCTCGCCGTCTTCGATGATGATGCCGCGGCCGTTGCCGTCCCCGACCATTTCGATCCAGACCTGAAAGTCGTTCTCCTTGGCAACGGCCTCGACGAGCGCGAGGTTGTCGGAGTCGAGGAGAGATCCGTCGGCGATGCGGATGACGCGCAGCTTGGGGTTGAGGGCGATGGCCATGGCGAGACTGGCCCGCAGCTGCTCGGCGCCCGACGCCTGGCGGAACGGAATGCCGTTGAGCAGCACTCCGGTCTCATCGAATCCGAGCGGGAGTCCACCGGGGAAGCTTGCCTTGGCCAGCCCGTCAGTTTTCTGTCGGTCGATCTCGGCGATCTTGGCTGTCAGATCTTCGACCCGTTGCTGCGCCGCGCTCCATGCGTCGGATGCCCGGATCCAGGATTCGAAGGTGCGCACGTCGGCGTTGATCTGCTCGGCGTTGTCGATCTGCGACTGGATCACTTCGAGCGATCGGTCGCTCATGTCGTCAGCTGCGCGGATCTGCTCGATCTCGGCTTCGGCGAGTTCGCGGCGAATGTCGGCCAGCTTCGCAAGGGTGGCAGTTTCCGCCGCCTTCAGGGCGTCGACGGCCTGGTCCGTGCGGTTGAGCCGCAGCTGCTCGGCTTCGGTGTTGCGGTAGGCGGTGAGCAGATCGTTCACGCTGACGGGCTTCAGGTCCGCCATCTCGGGGGTGACTGGGATCGAGGCGGCCGCCGCCTGCAGGTTCTTCGCCTCGCGCTTGATGTCGGTGCGTGCGTCGAATGATGCAGCCCGTTCGGCGGCCAGCTTGTTCAGGTCGAAGGGGAGGTCGACGAGGTCGAGGAGGGTGGCGAGCTGGTCACGGTCGGACAGCTGCGTGAACGCGAGCGGGTCGAGGGAGAGCTTGCCGAGCAGGTCGTCCAGCTTCGCCTGGCCTTTCGGGTAGACGGCGCCGTCGGGGGACTTGACGGTGAGCGTGGACCCGGACGGGGTGAAGCGGCGGGTGACGATGAGGTCTTCGGTCTCCAGCACGATCTCGGCCCGGTCCTCGCCATCCCGGATCGGCTTCGGCGTGGTCTTCGCATTCACGCCACCGAGGGCCGCGGTGATGGAGTCGAGGATGGACGTCTTGCCCTGCCCGTTCTTGCCAGCCACGATGACGAGGTTCCCGTCCGGGTCCGGGGCGATCTCAACAGCCTTGAGCCTTTTGTAGTTCGTGGATTCGAGTCGGATTATCTTGCTCATGCGTTGGGTTCCTTTGCGGAGTTGCGGATGTAGGTGAGGGTGGCGTCGTCGGCGCCGGATGCTTTGGCGTCATCCCAGATGGCCCGGAGTGATGTGGGGTCGCCGGCGGCTCCGTCTGCGAGGGCTTTCCAGTCCTTGTCGGGCGAGCTCGTCACCGGGGCGGCATCAGGCAGGGGTTGCACGGTGTACGTCCGGCGCTGTCCACGGGCCACCGTGATAGGCACATTCAGGGGCTTGGTGCCGATGTGTGACAGGTGCGAGATCCGGATGCCGCCGGGGACCTCCTTGCCGAACCGGACGTTCGCATCCTTGAAGAGCGTCACCCGCCGGCCGATCCATGCATCCGCTTCATCGCCCCATGCGTTCATGAGGACACGGAGCATGCCCAGCGGTGGACGCCAGGCGCGGCCTTCGCCCTCGACGAGCTCGATGTCATATTTCTGCTCGGCAGCGCCGTCCTTCACTCCGGAGACTGTGAATGTGCGGGGCCCGCCGGTGAAATCGTCAGCGTTCCACTGGTCCGAGCGTGGTTCTGCGGTGATTTTCAAAGCTTCAACTCCAGTTCGAGGTAGTGGTCGATTCGTTCGGTCATGGGCATGTCAGCGGTGGCGGCCAGATAGGTGCTCACCATTTCGGTGGCTTCCTTCTCAAGCCAGGCCGCGGCTTCGATGATCGCTTCCCGCCATTCAGGGTTGGGGTAGACGCGTTTCGTCCAGAGCTTCATGCCTCCGGAGTAGCTGGTGTAGTCGATCCATGCCCGGCCGGAGACAAGCAGCCCGGTTTGGAGTTGCGCCATGTTCTCGGCCGGCACCTCATTGGCGAGGACGGTTTTGAGCTGAATTTTCTGGGCCCGGCTCTTGATTTCGATCAGGCCGTCTTCACCAACGAGTCCGTCCGGTGAGTACCCGATCTTGAAGCCTTCGAAGTCTCGGACCATGAACCCGAGTTCGGTGACGGGTGCGTGGTGTTCGGAGTAGGCGTCTCTGGCGTAGGGCTCGTCCAGGGTTCCGCGCTCCATGGCCCGCGAAGTCTGTACGGGTTCGACGTGGCCGGTGATCCGTTCGGCTGCGAGCGTCAGTACGAGGCCGCGCGCCGTGTCACTGGTGCGGTCTACGGTGATCACCTTGTCCAGTTCGCGTGCCGCTGCTGCGCGGGCCGGGTGGAGTGTTTTCAGCGGGCCCGGTGAGCGCTTCCCGATGCATGGTTCGGCCGCCGATGCATCACATTCCGGGCAGTCGGTTTCTATCGCCGACGGCTGCCGGGAAGTGACGAGCAGGCCGACGACGGATGCGGTCACTAGGCCGCACCGTTCAGCTAGCCACTCGGGCGACCCTTGCTCTAGGTCTTCGTAAACTTTCAGGCTCAACGTGTTCTCCCCATAGGTAGGTACGAAAAAGGCGCCCATATTAGGCGCCTTGCGAGGTGATTTTCTTTAGTCAGTCGTTTCCGGTTCCCCGTGCAGTCCGCACTCAGGGTCAGTTGGCCGCGGCCGCCGCGGGTCGTAGACGGATCGTGGGCATGTGCACCCTAGAGCCCGCATGATGGGCATGCCCCGCCTTCGACGTGGACCTTGTCGACGCGCCTGCACCGGATGAGGCGGCGGGTGTGGATGGCGGCGACAAGTTCGCGGTCGGGTGCGTCGTCGTTAGCGGCGGGCATTCGGCTTACCTCCCTTGTGGATTAGCGCTGGCCTATTGTGATCGGCGCGTGCCCATCCGCAGCGGATGCAGTAGTGGGTGAAGTAGTACTCGAATCTCGCGCAAATGGGGCCGGGGGTTTGGCAGATGCATTCTTGGTTACTGCATCCGCCGCGTGGGTTGTAGGTCATGCGAGCCACTTCTTCCTGAGAGCTGCGGCCTTGCGTCCGTGCGCCCTTAGTGCCGCGCGCCTCTTGAGATCAAGCGCGCGCTCTGTGGCACTCTCGAACTCCCGGTCAAATGCTTCTAGTGCATCCTGGTAGCGCCAACCCACATCGCGCATCCCCTCCAGGTCGTCAACCTGCCAACTTGTGAGCCGGTCACGTTCGAGCATGTGCCGGGCCGCGAGGATACCGAACCGGATCCGCTGGGCCTGATAAGCGTTCATGGTCAGTCTCTCCAGTAGTAGGGTCGCGTCCCGTCCGGCAGGACCGCGGGGGCGATGCTGCACCACCACGTGTGGTCGGACTGCACTTTGCACTCGGGGCAGCCGGGCCGGTTCGGGAAGTGGGCGGCGCACTCCGGGTCCGGCTCCATCATTGACGCGGGCTCAACGGCGCCGCCGTGTGTGGTCCAGGTGCTTGGATCGGTCACGGTGCAGGTGCAGTCGCTCATGCCCTTGCCTTCCACTGGTAGTGCCGGCCGGGGACCAGCTGCTCACCGAAGAAGCAGGCGAGGCGGCGGCGGAACGTCCACCGTGCCGCCCTCATCGGGTGGCCTCGTGCAGGACTGTTGCCGGAAGACCGAACTCAGCGAAGAACGTGATGCTGTAGGACTCATCAGCTTCGTCGTCGTCACTAAAAAGAGGCTCGACGTACTTCTGGCGGCCGGGACCGACGTAGTGCTCGACCTTCATCGGACCTCCGCTGGGGCTGTCGATGATCGCGGGGAGTTTCAGCGCGTCGAGTTCTGCGGCTGTGGTGATCGTTCGGGGCTGGGCGGCCTTGAGGGCCGCCGCGTCACGGTCGATCCGGGCCACGAGCTCGCGGACGACGGTGCCGGACACGCTCTCGTTCCGGCGGGCCGCCGCCCGGGCGAAAGCAAGGTAAGAGGGTTCTTCGGTGATGCTCATGCGGTCCTTCGTTCGTTGTCGGTGGATAGCTCCAGTGCGGCGTCGGCGATGATTTGGAGATCCGGGACGATTGGGCTGGTTGGGTCGGCGGCAATGCGTTCGAGCAGCACCTCTCGGCAGCGCGTAGCGGCCTTCACGATGCACTCGGCCGATTGGAGGTCGATCATGATCCGTACCTGCTCTCGAGGCGGTGTTCTTCCCACTGGCCCTCGGCGTACGCGTCTGCCTGGTCCTGCGCGATCGCGGCCAAGCACTCCATGCACTCGTCGCAGTCGCCGTCCTCGCACTGCTCTTCGTCGTCAGGCGGGAGCAAGTTCTCCCAAGCGCGCTGGGCTGACTCAAAACCGGGGATGCTCATTTCTCCTCGCATTCGACGCAGCCGGACGCGGGCCCGTGCATCAGGTGGTACTCATCGGCACGGTCAAGGCCGCGGGCATACAAGGCGTAGATGCCAAAGCCGACGCACAGCATCAGGCAGATAATGACTGGGGCGTTCATGCCGTCACCCCGATCCAGCGGGCGTAGATGTCCCACTTGCCCCTAGGCTTCCCAATGGAAGATGACCGCACCTCAAAGCCCTCTCGCTTCTTCCAGTTGGTGCCGGCTGCGGCGCTCACATCGGTCTTGATCAGGGCCCACTCTCCGGGCCGGGACTGGAGGGCATCCAAGATGGCCTGCGTCTCCGGGTGTATGCCTCGGCCGGGGTTCTTGGGCGGGTTCTTGAACTCGATCATGCTGACTGCTCCTTGGTTCGGCGCGTCCAGGTCTTCAGTGACCCGTTCTTCCGCGATCGTGATTTGGATACGGTGCTGTTGGTGGACTCGATGTGTCCGGCGTTGCGGGCCGCGGCGAATGCGAGGCCCGGGGCGTTGGGGTGCGGCGCCGTCCGCATCTCCCGGCGGAGGTCGTCCGCGGTGAACTCGTCCATGTCGAGGGACAGGCCGATGATCGTGGCCATCGCATCCTCGGCCCACGCCTCGTGACTGTCTTCCAGTGCCGCGGCGATCATGGCGTGCCTCGCTGTGCAATCTGGAGCTGCGCGGTCAACATGCAAGCCTCGTAGTCCGATGCGCCCATGCCGCGGAACATGGAAACCAATCGCCGGGACTGCGCCAGTTCTGCTGGGGTGACGTGGATTTCGTTCATGCGCACATCACTCCGACCATGCTCCGGAGGGTGTGGGCGTCGGCGGTGTCCAGCGACTCGTTGACGCGCGCCGAACGGGCCTCGCGCTGCATCTGGTCGTAGATCGGTGTGGCGTTCATGAGGTCCTCTTCCTTGCGGCGTAGGCGGCGATGTCCTGTTTCGTGCGGATCTTGCGGGCCAGCTCCATGGCGATGGCGACTTCGTCCGGCGTCAGCGACAAGTTGCCGCGGAGACTCTTCGGGTGAGGCTTGGACTCGACAGGCTGAGTTCGGGTGCCGGTGCGGGCGGCCCGGGTAATCGTCCGGTCGTTCATGCCTCGTCCTCCGGCTTCCGACTGGCGAACGTGCCGGGGATGTACTCGGGGTAGGTGTCGTGCTTGTGAGCGGTGCAGTCGTGGTGGATATACAGCCCCCACCTGCCCGGCCTGATCTTGCAGTTGTCGCCGTTCATGCGGCCACCGCCACGCGCCGGGCGGCTGATGCCTCGTTGCGTTCCTGCTGGACATTCTTGACGGCCGTCTCGCCGGTGATGTCCGAGTGCTGCATCACGTAGGCCTCGGCGTCCTCCAACAGCCAGCCCTCGCAACGCTTCTCGAAGCGACGGGCAGACTTCTTCATCTGCGAGAACGTGAGGTCCAAGCCCTGTTCGTTGGTCTTTCGCATGACAATCGGGAGCAAATTGGGCATAGGTCATCGCCCTTTCTCCGGCAGAGAAACACCGGGTGAGGTTAGTGCGGGGTGGGGTGTGCCCTGAGGCGGGCGAGGTGGTGCGGGTGGCCGGTTAGGCGAAGGGGTCTTGCTCTTGTTCTTCGGGGGTGGGAGCGTTGCGTTCGCGGACCCAGGTGACGAGCTTGGCGACGTCGTCTTCGTGGAGCATCATGCGGTTCTTGCTGAGCCGGGTGCAGATCCCGGATTCCCGGACGTACCGGCGGAGCTCCGTGGGGCGCATCCCCAGCTCGGGGGCTACCTGCTCCGGTGTGCGGAATATCTGGACTGTCACTATGCCGCCGCCGGTGCGTAGATGTTCTTGCGGAGTTCCTTGGCTGCCGCCACCGCCTCGTCGAGGTTGGTGAAGAACTCCCGGTGGGTCATTCCGCTCTTGGTGACCTGAACAATCCATCTCCGCGTCTGTGCGTGCCACGACACTCCGCGGTGGCCCGACTTGCTGCGGACCGTGGCGCCCTCGCGGTTCTGGCTGTTCTCTGCGGATGTTGCCAGCCGGAGGTGATCCGGGTTGACGCATGCCCTGTTGTGGCAGAGGTGATCCACCTGCATCCCGGCTGGGATAGGGCCCCGGGTCAGGATGTAGGCGAATCGGTGGGCGCGCGTCCCGCCTTCGTAGTTGAAGACTCCGTATCCGTTCGCCTTGATGGCTGCGGTCCAGTTCCAGCAGCTTTCAGTCTTCTCGACCTTGAGCCAGAAGCGGGCATCTTCGGCGAGCCCGGGGCGGGTCATGCTGCCACGACCGTCACGAGGTCATCCATGCGTACAGGGAACGCGGTGACGACGTTGGCGATGAACGTTGGTCCGGGCTGGGATAGCCCATGCCGGACGCGAGAGAGGGTGCCTCCGTCGATGCCGATCTGCTCGGCGAATGCTCCCCAGGGCTGCCCGTCGCGGAGTCGGTCAAGCGTCTTGAGATTGATTTCGAGCCTTGCCATGTGGGTCGTCTCCCTTCGATTGTTGATTGCCATATTGGAGTTGTGCAACCCCAACTTGCTAATGACATGACTGTACTTCGCTACTTGTTCATGCGCAACTCCAACTTGGAGTGTTAATTAACAATCGCCGGTTGGATCATCCCAAATCCGCGAGATGTAGAGGGTTTTTGTACCTAGAAAGACAGTCACGACTACTTGCCTTGGGCGTGTCGCGTACGCAGGATGGCCAAGCATCGATGGTTCTTCCGCAAGGCGGGATGTTGACTACTTGGCAACAAGCAAACTAAATTTGCGCATATGCAAAGCAAGAACACGCGATGGTATGAATACGTCCTCAACGTCACCGATGGCATGAGTGCCAAGGAAGTGGCTGACCGCGCCCACTTCGACCAGTCCGCGATGACACGATGGAAGAAGGGTCTCAATGTTGACCCGAAGTTCGCGGTTCAGTTCGCGCGCGCATTCAACCAAAATGTCCTTCACGCGCTGGCAGAGGCGGAGCTCATCACGGAGGACGAAGCGGACCTACATGAGGTCAAAGTCGGCCTAGACGAAATCAGCACCCAGCGGCTACTGGAAGAGCTGGCCAGGCGCATCGACAACCCTTCCCAGATCCGCGGCCGGCGGTTGCCCGGGCCACGCATCGGCAGCGAGGCCGATGACCCCGACTACTCGAAACTGTCGGACCAGGATGCCTATGATTTGGCGAGCCACAAGGGGGAGCCGAATATTGGACACGACGAGGTACCGCACGAGCCCTAGGTCTCTGGCGCAACAAATGGGGGTCCGTGTCAGGAATGCCGTGACTCCGCCGGGATGGTGGGGAGTCTATGACCACCGGCGCCGGCTGATAACTCTCCGCCCCGGCCTTGGCCCAATCCAATTGGATTGCACTCTGATGCACGAGCTTGGCCATGCCCATTACGGGCATGTCGGCGTCACCGGCAAGCAGGAGCTTCTGGCGGACAGGTGGGCGGCGCATCGGCTGATCAGCTTTGATGATCTGTTGGCCGCCGCTGGCATGGAGCAGTCAAGTTCGTCTGTTGCGTCCAGCTTGGGCGTCCTTCCGGGCGTCTTGGAGACCTACCTCAAGATGCTCACGCGGGCCGACCTTGATGCCCTCAGGACAGCCGCGATTCGCCGGGCGGCATAAAGATAGAGCCCCACTCTCGGAAGATCGAGAGTGGGGCCTTTTTGTGGTCTGGATGTGTTGCCGGTGGCAACAAGCGTCTGAACAGGACTGAACAGGACTGCGCAAGATCCGCTGGATTCCGCGGAAAACAGATGAAACTGATGTGCCGAAAAGTGGCTAAACGGGTTTTCAATTCCCCCCATCTCCACAAACAAAAAGGTGGGGAAAGTGCCAGAAGGCACTTTCCCCACCTTTTCGTTTTTTCTGGGCGGTCGCCGTCCTGCGGTGCCGACCCAGGTGAATCGAGAGTTCATGTCTTCCCGGCGAACTCCCGACCTGCTACTCTCACGCCTAGGGTGAGGGGGAACCCCGACCGAAAGTGGGCGGGCGCCAGTGCGGACTGTAGCTGTCAACAGAGAATCGGTGGAGCGGATCCGCGTGCGGCACAGGCGGGCCTCCCGTCTGGTGGCCCTGGTCGGAATCGCCGTTGCGATGACCGCCACGGCGGCGGGCAGTCCGGCGCCGTCCCCCTCACCGCCGCAGGCACTGCACGGCGGGACAGAGAATGCCAAGGCGGCGCTGGTGCGGATCGAGCTTAGAGCGGTCGCTGAGATCGCGCACATCGACCACAGCACAGGGGAAGTCGAGATCTCACGGGGCCGTTCCACAGTCCCTCTGGGGTTCGCGACGGGCGTTCTGGTCTCGGCAGACGGGATAGTAGCCACGACGTGGGAGAACCTCGCCGTCGATGACGGTGCGGTGGCCGTCTATGCCGCGAACGAGTTGTTCACGCATGTCCTCGGTGCACCGGTGGTGGGCAACGACGGCAACCCAGCCCGGCGGGGCACCACGCCCGACCACCACTGGGGGCCGCACCTGCAGCACTGCTACGACCAGGTGACACACTGTGTCATCTTCCGCGCCCCCCAATATGACGTGCTCACGTACACCTCCGAACCCGGTGGGGTCATGGCCGAACTGCTCAACGCACCGTCCAAGCCCAA
This sequence comes from Arthrobacter sp. PsM3, assembly GCF_030433895.1. GTDB lineage: Bacteria > Actinomycetota > Actinomycetes > Actinomycetales > Micrococcaceae > Arthrobacter. The sequence goes on from NZ_JARUXE010000023.1 coordinate 43,020, forward strand.
CGACGTGGCGTTGCTGCGGATCAGTGGCGGTGGCGCTGCACCCACGGCCTCGCTCGACGCACCCGGTGCTGGCGCCGGAGACGCCGCAATTTTCGGCTTCACGGAGCAGCCCGCCATCAACGCTGGTCCCGCCGAGCTGCCAGTGGCGGTGGACGCGGCAACCGGTCGGATCAGTCCGCAGGAGGCAGTGAGCGCGCCGCTTGACGCCGGCGTATCGGGTGGACCGGTGCTCGATCGGACGACCGGCAGCATGCTGGGACTCGCAGGGACACCCCAGCCGGACGGAACAGTCACACTCGTGCCCACCGCGGACATCCGGGCAGCGATGGAGGCAGCAGGGGTGAAGCCCTCGCCATCGAAGTTCGATGCCGTGTTCCGGCGGGGCATCGACCACCTCGCCTCGGGAAACCCGGGCGGTTCGGCGGAGAATGAACTTGAGGAGTCTCTGACGTACTACGACTCCGCCCTTGCATCGAGCCGCCTGGACCAGGCCAGAGCCATGAGGAGCGGGCAGGCGACCGAGAATTCCGCGAGGGCTGATTCGAAGGTGGAGAGCCCGTTTCCCCTTGTGCTGCCTCTTGTGCTCACGTCGGGAGTTCTTCTGGCTGGCGTCGGGGCCATCGCCTACCGTCGTCGCGCCGCGGCCGCGCCGGCGCAGGGTGCAGCCCCATCCAAGGGCGCCGGCCGTCATTCCGTGGCACCCGCCGTGCCAGCGTCGGGGATTTCGGCAGAGCCGACCGTGGCAGCCAAGGGGCGGACGAAGCCGCCAGCGGACCCGAACCCGGAAAGGAACGCCGGCTTACCCCCGCGCGCTGACGGGGAGCAGACCCAACTAGCGGAGCCGGTAGTGCTCCGCGCCGCCGCCGTGAAGGCCACGTCCTTCTGTCCCCAGTGTGGGCAGACAGTGCGGCCGGGAGCGCGGTTCTGTGTCGGCTGCGGTCGTCCGGTCGGCTGACCTGTGGCGCACGTGCACGACTACCCGGAACCCGGGACTGAGCTCGCGGGCTACCGAATTCAATCGTTGATCGCCCGCGGTGGCATGGGCGTCGTCTATCGGGCGCTCGACGTCCGGCTCGGCCGCCCCGTAGCCCTTAAACTCCTCGCCCCCGAGCTCTCAGCCAACGAAAAGTTCCGCCAGCGGTTCATCCGCGAGTCCCGGCTTGCAGCTTCCGTGGACCACCCCAACATCCTGCCCGTTTACGGCGCAGGGGAGTGGTCAGGGCTGCTGTACATCGCTATGCGCTACGTGCGCGGCACGGACGTCAAGGCCGAACTTGACACGCGCGGGCCGCTTCCGCTGCCCGAGGCGATGCGGATTCTGTCGGATACCGCAGCGGCCCTCGATGCCGCGCACGCGGCCGGGCTGGTCCACCGGGACGTCAAGCCCGGTAACATCCTGCTCTCCGATGACCGGGCGGACGGTCGCCGCCACGTCTATCTCACCGATTTCGGCCTTACTAAGCGTGCAACGTCCGCCACTGGCGTCACCACGGCGGGCCACTTCCTCGGCACCTTGGACTACGTCGCTCCCGAGCAGATCCGCGGAGGGGACGTCGATAGTCGTGCTGACGTATATGCGCTGGCGTGCGTTGCGTACACCCTGCTGGCCGGCCACCCCCCGTTCGACCACGACGACGACTCCGCCCAGCTCTGGGCGCACATTATCGAGGAACCGCCCCGCCTGTCCCGGGAACGGCCGGATGTTTCGCCCGCTGTCGAGTCCGCCATCCTTACTGGCATGGCAAAAGATCGGGACGCCCGGCCCCCGTCCTGCGGTGCGCTGGTCGCCATGATGTCCGGCGGCGGCGCACCGGCTGGATCCCGGGATGAGGCCAGTGCCGTCACGCGTCCGGCGGGAGCCGCCCCGGACCATGCGGTCGAGGATGTTCTCACCGCGGCCGGGCCGCCCGCCGGTGACGGCCGCAGCGCTGGGTCCGCCCCCCGGATCGGACGGCACGCCGGGTCCCGGCGCCCGGCCGGAGCCTCCGGGCAGGGACGCGCCCTGCGGCTGGCCGGGCTGGGTGTCCTCCTCGTCCTGCTCCTCGCCGCCGGCCTGCTCATGCCTCGGGTGCTGTCCAGGGAGGAGCGCGTGAAAATTCGTACCGAGGGAGTCCCCTACACGCTGGAAGTTCCGAAGAGCTGGACCGAGCGCACGCGCAGGGCGGGCGACAGCACCGTCAGCGTGCTGTCCGCCACGGACCTCTCCGCGCTCTTCGCCGGCGAACCAGACGCTCCGGCTGCCGCCGCGGCCCAGAGTGCCAGCGATCCCGCCGGCGTCGTCGGCCTCACCATCTATCATCGGCCCGCTGGGTTGAAGGGCTACCCGCCGGCAGCCAGGGTTACCACCGCAGAGGCCCTCCTGCCTGGCCGGGACGCGCACTTGCTGGACCGCGGCGCGGTGACAGTAGGGGAGGTCCCGGGGCAGTCAATGGAGGGGACAATGCCACTGTCGTCCGCCGCCACCCTGCAGGTCCGTGTCCTTGTCGTGGAGACCGACCCGGTGCAGCTCATCGTGTTCTTCGCTCCCTCGTCGCTTTTCGAGGAGAGCACCGAAGTCTTCGACGAGATTGCCCGGTCTTTGCGCCGGACAGAATGAGGGGTACACCATGTCGGATTATCTGCCGCCCGCTCCTGACGGAACGTTGCTGCGCGTGCGTATGGACGGGCGCGAATGGAGCTTCCCGCCCGTGCGCACGATCGGGGTGGGCAGGGACCCGCGCGCGGACGTCACCCTCGACGACGAGCGCGTCAGCCGCGAGCACCTGCGCGTTTGGCACAGCGACGGCGGCTGGTGGGTTGCCGACGAGGCCAGCCTGAACGGCACCTGGGTGGTCGGTGCGGACGCGGCGATAGACGGGCCGGTGCAGCTCCACCCTGACGGACTCAGGCTCCGCCTTGGTGCCCTGGACGGGCCCGAGCTGTTCCTTAGCGCCGAAACGTCCCCGCAGCCAGCGACGCCGCGTGTGCTGACTATCGGGCGAGCCCGTTCGTGCGACGTCGTGGTGGACGACCCGCTTGCCTCCAGGCGCCACGCCGCAATCGAGATCGGTGAACACGCCGTCCTGCGGGACTCGGGCAGTTTCAACGGCACTTTCCTCAACGGCGAACGTGTTCACGGTGCGACGGCGCTCCATTGTGGTGACCTGATCGGGCTCGGGTCCAGCACGTTGACGTGGGACGGCGCCGAGGTGGTCATGCCGCCACCTCAGCGTCCAGTGTTCAGCGCCCGGCACCTGGAGGTCACGACCAAGAGCGGCGCCCACCTGATGGATGACGTGTCGATCACCGTTCCGGCGGGCACACTCGTGGCGGTCATCGGGCCGTCCGGCGCCGGCAAATCGACCCTCCTCGGTGCGCTCACGGGTCTGCGCCCGGCCACTCGCGGGCGGGTCTCCTGGAACGGGCGGGACCTCTACGCCGAGTACGCCCAGCTGCGCTTCCTCGTGGGGCTGGTGCCGCAGGAGGACATCCTCCACCGACAGCTCACCGTGCGGCGCGCGCTGCAGTTCGCCGCTCAGCTGCGCCTCCCGCCGGACACAGGTGCCGCAGAACGGGACGAGCGGGTGGATCAGGTCCTTGCCGAAGTCGACCTGTCGAATCAGATCGATCAACGGATCGACTCGCTTTCCGGCGGGCAGCGAAAGCGGACCTCGATCGCGCTTGAGCTGCTCACGGCACCCCAGCTGCTGTTCCTGGACGAGCCAACTTCCGGGCTCGACCCGGGGTTGGACAAGCAGGTCATGGCCAGCCTTCGCGCCCTTGCTGACGCTGGCCGGGTCGTGCTGGTGGTCACTCACAGCGTCCTGGCCCTGGACGAATGTGATCGCGTGCTGGTCCTTGCCCGCGGTGGACGGGTTGCGTACTTCGGTCCGCCGGCGGACGTGCTTGCCTTCTTCGGGGTGGACGATTATCCCGCGGCGTTTGCCGCACTTGAAGACCAGACATGGGTGGGGCGGTACGCCGGTTCACCGGCCAGGGAGGCCTACGTGGGGCGGACCACGTCGGTCCGGTCTCCGGTTCCGGCGGCCGATGCGCCCCCGCCGCCCCGCGCGGCCCCAGTGCGCCAGCTGGGGACCTTGATCCGGCGCAGCCTCGCCGTCGTCGCCGCGGACCGGCTATTTGTTGTGCTTCTGGTCGGCATGCCTGTGCTGCTGGCGCTGATGGCGCACGCTTTCCCTGGCGCAGCGGGGCTGTCGGTGAGTGATGCCCAGGGCGATCTGCTGCAGGTCCAGCAGCGACTGATCGTCCTCGTGGTGGGCGCCGCGCTGATGGGTACGGCACTCGCCATCCGCGAACTGGTGGTGGAACGGCCGATCTATGTGCGGGAACGCGCTGTCGGCCTCTCACCCGGGGCGTACCTCCTCAGCAAGGCGCTGGTCCTCGGCGGGCTGGTCGCCTGCCAGTGCGTGCTTTTCACGATGCTCGCGCTGCTTGGCCTTCCGGGACCGGACGACGCCCTCGTGCTGGGCAACGGGCTGGTGGAGGTGGCAGCGGCGGTGGCGGCGGTCGGCATCACCATGGCCGTCGCCGCGCTCGTGGTCTCGGCTGCTGCGACATCGACGGAGCAGACCATGCCCGCGCTCGTCGCCTTGGTCATGGGCCAGCTGGTCCTCTGCGGTGGGCTGTTCCAGATCGCGGGACGCGGCGGGCTTGAGCAGTTGTCCTGGCTGCTCCCGGCGCGCTTCGGCTACGCGGCGACGGCGGCCACCGTGGGACTCCAGCAACCTCCCGCACCGACGGTGGATGCGCTCTACGACCCGACCGCCGAACAATGGCTCGCCGACCTCGGGCTGCTCGGTCTCCAGTCGCTGGCGTTCTTCGCTCTGGCGGCATGGGCGCTGCACCGGTCCGTGACCCGGAACCCGTGGCGGTGACGTTGCGTCACGCTACAGCCGAGCCGGACCTGCCCGCCAGCTGAGGGTTCCGTATGTGCGGCCTTGTCTGGCGCCCGGGTATCCCGGCTGGCGGGCTCCGCTCAGCGCTTCTTGATGTGGGCGACCGGGTCCGTGTGCGTTTCCGCGACGTTCTTGGACTTCTTCTCGGCCCGTTTTTCCTTGATGGTTTTCACCGGTTTTTTGGCCATGCTCCGGTGCGGCGTTTTGTCAGGCATGTCGGCGCTCCCTCACAGCAGGGGCCGGGATGGCCCCCGTGATATTACGTTACGCCCCGGGTACCGCAACGTCCACGATGCCGACGAAGCGGCTGCCCACGCCCTCGTACTCGCTGCGGACCAGTCCGGCGGCCACACCGGGCATTTCGTACGGAGGGTGGTGGGCGCAGCACACGTAGGTGAACTCAGGCCACCACTTCTTCGGCCGGGCTGCCTCGGAGAACCCGCAGACCGCGCACGTCAGTTGCACCCAGACGGGGCGCTTGCCGGTGCGGTTGGCCTTGGACTGCACGAGCCAGGCCGGCGGGTTGTCCAGGAGGTCGCCGAGCTCGGCGTCGCTCAGCCGGGGCGGGATACCGTGACGGTGGGCCATTTCCAGCGGAATGTCGAGGACCTGGGCTGCTTCACGTCGGGTAACCATCCTTCAACGATACGGGATGGGACGGTCCCGTAACCCCCGCCAGGGCGCCGGAGTAAGGCTCGTCACAGCCCTGTGAGAGCCAGGCCGAGCGCCGCCGCGGCCAGGCCGGCGACCAGGTTCGCGGCAATGCTCAGTGCGGCGGCGCGGTAGCGCGTCTCGCTCACCAGCCGCACCGTGGCCGTGGTCCAGGAACTGAAGGTGGTGAGGCCGCCGGCGAGCCCGGCCGAGCGGCCGGACTGCCACTCGGCCCCGAGCCCCAGCTGTCCCGTGATCCCCCGGGCGGCGCCGGGGATGAACGAGCCCGCCGCGTTGACGGTGAGGGTCGCCCAGGGCCAGTGCGGATGGCGCCCCGGATGGTGCTCAAACCAGGAAGGGCCGAAAAAATTTGTGAAGGAACCCAGCAGTCCGGGGCCGAGCCCGGCCCGCAGCCAGAAGGCGGTCTTCGGCCGCGCGATCCAGACCGTGGTGAGGGCCGCCAGGATAAAGCTGCCCACGACGTTGATCACCAGGGTGGTCCAGGGGATCGTGCCGGCTGCCTCGGGCAACACCAGTCCGGCACCGTAGCGCAGCTCCGTTCCGATCAGGCCGCCGACGGCGACGGCCGCCCAAGCACGCCGGCCATTAGCTCCGCTCAAGGCTGCAGCCAGGATGGGCGCTCTCGCTGTGGACCCAGAGGGCCGACGCGACCTCCTCGGCGAGGTCGACTTCCTGCCGGGTCCCGCCGGAGCCGATGCGCACCACCAGGGCGCCGCCGAAAGGCTTCCGGCCCAGAACCTCGACGTCCGCGTCCAGCGCGATCTCCTCGGCGGAAAGGTAGCGCAGCAGCTCGGGGTTTTCGTCGCTGATCCGGGTGATCCGTCCGGTGTGCCCGTCGTCGAGCTCGCTCATCCGGCGGGCGGCGGGCACCAGCACGGAGCCGTCGGCAGAGGGGATCGGATCGCCGTGCGGGTCCCGCACCGGGTTCCCGAGCTTGGCGGCCATCCGTTCGATGAACGTGTCCGAGACGGCGTGTTCCAGGAGTTCGGCTTCGTCGTGGACCTCGTCCCAGCGGTAGCCCAGCTCCCGGACGAGGAAAGTCTCAAGGAGCCGGTGCCGCCGGACCATGGACAGGGCCAGCCGGACGCCGTCGGCCGTGAGCGTGATGGCGCTGTAGGGCTGGTGGTCCACGAGGCCCTGGTCCTTGAGCTTGCGGACCATTTCGGAGACCGAGGAGTTGGCCACGCCGAGGCGTTGGGCCAGCTGGGTGGAGGTGATGGGCTTGTCCTGCCACTCCGTGAAGGAGTAGATGACCTTGACGTAGTCCTCGATCGAGGAGGAGGGCAGACTGGTCTTCACAGCCCCCAGCCTACCGTCCGGCGGCGCCGGAGAACGTCAGCCACAGCAGGACCAGGTTCAGCGCCACGACCAGGATCACGCTGATGACGGCGGCAATACGGAGGGCCATCCCGTCGGCGAAGCGGCCCATCAGGGCCTTGTTGCTTGTCAGTACCACCAGCGGGACCAGGACGAAGGGGATGCCGAAGCTCAGGACGACCTGGCTGAGGATAAGCCCCCAGGTGGGGTCGAAGCCGACGCTCAGCAGCACAACGGCCGGGATCAGGGTGACGACGCGTCGCGTCATCAGCGGGATCCGGATCTTGAGCAGGCCCTGCATGATGGATCCGCCGGCGTAGCAGCCCACGGACGTTGAGGCCAGGCCGGAAGCAAGCAGTCCCACGGCGAAGATGACGCCGACGACTGGGCCGAGGTTGTTTGTGATCGCGGCATGAGCGCCCTCGATGGTGTCCGTCCCCTGCTCGCCGCCCAGGGTCGAGGCGGCCAGCAGCAGCATGCCGATATTCACAATGCCGGCGATGGCGAGGGCCGCGACGACGTCCCAGCGGGTCGCCCTCACGAGGCGGGCCATGGCCGGCGCGGGAACGTGCAGATGCGGGTTCGGGCGGTGCCGGTCCCTGGACAGGGCCGAGTGGACGTAGATGGCGTGCGGCATCACTGTGGCGCCCAGCATGCTGGCGGCCAGCAGTACAGTGTCCGGGCCCTGGAACCCGGGAATCAGTCCGGCCGCGACGCCCGCGGGATCGGGCGGGCTGATGAACAGGCCGGCCAGGAATCCGATCGTGATGATGGCCAGCAGGAACATGATGATGAACTCGAAGGGCCGCTGGCGGTTCCTGGCCTGCACCGCCAGCAGGAGCATGGAGACGCCGCCGACGATCAGTGCGCCGAGGGGGAGGGGCAGCCCGAAGAGAAGGTAGAGCGCGATCGCGCCGCCGACCACCTCGGCCAGGTCGGTGGCGGCCGCCACGATCTCGGCCTGGACCCAGAACGCCCGGCGCCAGAACGGCTTGAGCCGTTCGCCGAGGATCTCCGGCAGGCTTTTTCCGGTGACGATCCCAAGCTTGGCGGACTGGTACTGGACCAGCACGGCCATGATGTTGGCAGCCACCAGCACCCAGACCAGCAGGTAGCCGTACTGCGCGCCGGCCGTGAGGTTTGCCGCGACGTTGCCGGGGTCCACGTAGGCGATCGCGGCGACGAACGCCGGGCCCAGCAGGCCGATCATGGCGCGGCGGCCACCGGGTGTCCGCCGGACGGCTGCGTCCGGCGCCGGCGGTTCGTGGCCTGTTACGTCCAGCACGGTGGGCTCCCCTGGGGTTGGCGCGTCGACGTCGACGTCGACGCCGCCGGTGGCGGCTGGTTCACGCCGGCACCGGAGTATTCAATTGCCTACAAATAATTATTAGGCATACCGAAACCATAAGCCAACGTGTTGTTCCGGGCAACGTCGAGGGGTATGGCCGGCGGTCGCCCAGGCGGGCCTGCCGGTCTCAGGCCAGGACGGCCCGCCAGCTCTGTGTCAGGTAGGGGAGCGGGAGGACGTCGTCGGGGCTGTGGCCCAGATGCTCGTGCAGGTACCAGTCGAGGTTGCCCAGCACCTTGGCCCGGGTCCCCTCACCGGCTGCCAGGTAATAGCTGCGGGACTTGGTGAGCGCCAGGATGTCCCCGGTGCGCACCGGGTCTTCCCAACGGGTGAGGTGGCTCTCCAGTCCCGTGAATTCCGGACCCAGCGGCGGTTTGAAGTGCGCCTTGTGCACATCGCCGGCATGCATGATGCGCGAGAGCCGGTGCACCCAAGGGACGGACGTGTCCAGCTGGTTCCAGACCAGCCCCAGGACGCCGTGGGGGCGCAGGATCCTGGCGATCTCCGTGCTGGCCGCGAGGGGGTCGCACCAATGCCAGGCCTGCGCGACGGTGACGACGTCGAACGCCGCGGCGGGCAGCCCGGTGTGCTCAGCGGTGCCCTCCACGGCGGTGACGTTCGGGAGCGTCCTGCGCAGCTGGTCCAGCATGTCGGCGGAGGGGTCCACCGCCACTGTGTGCAGGCCGCGGGCGACCAGCAGCGCCGTGAACTTCCCGGTTCCGGCGCCGACGTCCGCGGCGTCCCTGGCCCCGGCGGGAATCAGCCAGTCGGCCGAATCCCCGGGGTAGCCCGGGCGGACGCGTTCGTAGTGTTCCCCGCCGTCGCGGAAGCTTTGCCCCAGCTCCTGGCGCCGCTCGTGATGCAGTTTGGGGCCACTGTGCAGTTTTGGTCCGCCGCGTGCCACGTGCGATCTCCTTCGACAGGTCCGGGTGGGTACCTTTCGAATTTACCGCACGCGGGACGCGGCGTCCCTGTCCGGAGGGGTCCTCCGCCGGGGCGCTAGTCCAGCGTGCAGGGGGCCGCGCCGGCGGTGCCCGGTGTGTTGGGGGCCCAGTGCGGGTAGCTGCGGGTGTCGTTGGACGGCACCCAGCGTCCGGCGTCCACCACGTAGTCCCAGCCGAGGCCGGACCGGAGCAGTTCCTGGATGCCGGCGAGCAACCGCTCGGCGTCCTCCAGCCGGGACCCCAGGCCGAAGCTGGCCCGCAGTGATCCGGAGGGCAGACCGAGCCGCCGGAGCAGGGGATGTGCGCAGAACCGGCCGTCGCGCAGCCCGATGCCGTGTTCAGCGGACAGGTAGGCCGCCACCAGGCCCGCGTCGTAGCCTTCCAGCGAGAAGTTCACGACGCCGATGGTCCCCGTGCCCGTCCCCGTGTCCGGTACGGCTCCTGCGGGCGCATCGAACGAGGCGCTGTCGGAGAAGATCTGGTGGACGGTGACGCCGTCGATGCCGGCGAGTCCCTCGACGAGGAAGGACCGGATGGCGTTTTCGTGCGCGTGCCACTCCTCCACGTCCAGCCCGGCGATCACCTGCGCGGCGCGGGCCAGGGCGGCGGCGCCCAGGACATTCGGGGAACCGCCCTCGTGCCGTGCCGGGCCGGTGGTCCAGCTGACGGCATCGATCCGGGCGTCCTGTACCGCTCCGCCGCCGGCCAGGTGCGGCGTGCCGGCGTCGAGCCAGTCGGAACGGCCGATCAGCACACCGGCGCCAAACGGGGCGTAAAGCTTGTGCCCGGAAAAGGCGAGATAGTCGACGTCGTCCGCGGCGATGTCGATCCGCCGGTGCGGCGCCAGCTGTGCGGCGTCGACGACGATCCGGGCGCCGTATTCGTGGGCGAGGGCGGCCAGCGTCCGAATCGGCAGGACCTCCCCGGTGACGTTGGAGGCGCCGGTAACGGCGAGCAGGCTGATGCCGCCAAAGGCGAGTTCCCCGCGGAGCAGTTCCAGCGTGGCCGCGAGGGTGGGGTCAGCGATGACGGTGCGGTGCGGCACGCCCTGCCACGGCAGGAGGTTGGCGTGGTGCTCGATGTCAAGATAGAGCACCTCGCCGGTGTGCACGCCGTCGACGACGGGCAGGCAGCCGGCCAGCAGGTTCAGGGAATCGGTGGTGTTCCGGGTGAAGATCACCGAATCGTCCGCCCGGCCGCCCACGAAACCGCGGACAATGCTGCGGGCGTTCTCGTAGACCGAGGTGCTGATCTGGGAGGCATAACCGGCGCCGCGGTGGACACTGGCGTAGAACGGCAGGATCTCGTTGAGGTAGGCCGAGACCACGGACAGGGCAGGGGCGGAGGCTCCGTAGTCCAGGTTGGCGTAGCGGACGCTGCCGCCCTGGATCAGCGGTGCCTGGATCTCGGCGCCGGACACGGCGGCCAGGGGCCGGCTGGCGACGGCGAACCTCTCCTCGGGAAGGGCGCGGCCGGCGCCGGCCTGGCGTCCGGAAGTGGCAGTAAAAGTGGCAGTCGTCATAGGACCTCGCTCGAAAAGGACCCCACACACCGGGGATCCGCGCTTGCCGGGTCCGTTCCGGACCGGCCAGGTCGTCACCCGGGGCACCCCACCGCGAATGGAGGGTTGCCGGCCAGCAAACCGGGGTTTAGCGCTGGCACTCGTGACCTGCTTCGAGCCTAGGACATCTGCGCGGGAGCGGAAAAGGGGAGGGCCTTTTATGAAGCGCTTTGTTACGGGACGCGCCGCGGGGTGCGACCGAGGCCGCCGGAAGTGTCTACAGCAGGTCGTCCAGCCCCGGATTGAGTCGCTTGAGGACCTCCGAGTGCAGGATGGAGTTAGTGGCAAGGGCGTTGCCGCCGAAGGGTCCGTCTTCGCCTTCGAGGGAGGTGAAGCGTCCGCCGGCCTCGGTGACGATCGGGACCAGCGCGGCCATGTCGTAGAGGTTCAGTTCCGGCTCGCAGGCGATGTCGACGGCGCCTTCGGCCACGAGGCAGTAGGACCAGAAGTCGCCGTAGGCGCGGGTGCGCCAGACGTCCTCGGTGAGGCCCAGGAACTCGTCGAGGTTGCCGCGCTGCTTCCAGCCGCCCAGGCTGGAGTAGGACAGCGAGGCGTCCGATAGCTTAGAAACATTGGAGACCCTCAGCCGGGTGGCGGCCGCCAGCGACCGGCCCATATATGCCCCGGCGCCCTTCGCGGCCCACCAGCGCTTCCCGAGTGCCGGGGCGCTCACGACGCCGACGACCGGCTCGCCTTCGTCGACGAGGGCGATCAGGGTGGCCCAGACGGGGACGCCGCGGACGAAGTTCTTGGTCCCGTCGATCGGGTCGATGATCCAGCGGCGGGAGCCGTGGCCGGAACTGCCAAACTCCTCGCCGAGTACGGCGTCGCGCGGACGGGAGCGGGAGAGCTGGCCGCGGATGGCTTCCTCGGCCGACTTGTCCGCGTCCGTCACCGGCGTGAGGTCCGGCTTCGTCTCGATCCGAAGATCGAGCGCCTTGAAGCGGCTCATGGTCTGCGAATCTACGGAATCTGCCAGTACATGGGCAAGGCGCAGGTCATCGTTGTAGCTCGAAGCTGGTTGACTCATGGTTCCAAACTACCGCCAAAGCGGTCGGCGGGTCGGGAGGCCGCGATGCTGCGCCGCCGGAGGCCGCCCGAAGCACGGCAATCGCCGGTCCGGACGGCAGGGTCAGGAGACGGTGCCCAGTTCCTTGACGTCCTGCGCTTCCATCCGCGGGTCCGTCCCCAGCAGGCGGCGGAGGGAGCCGAGCCGGGCCGGGCCGGATTCGCCCGCATGGCCGGCGGCCACCCAGGCGTCCACGCCGCAGTTGACGGCGCTGGAATCGTGCTTGCAGCCCCGCTCGCAGTCGTCGGTCCCGGGCTCGAGGTCTGGAAAGGAGCGCAGGATCCGGTCGGGGTCCACATGGGCCAGTCCGAAGGAGCGGATGCCGGGGGTGTCGATGATCCAGCTGCCCGGCGGCGCATCGTTGACCTTGAGGGCCAGCGCGGAGGAGGAGGTGTGGCGGCCGCGCCCGGTCACGGCGTTGACTCCACCGGTGGCGCGCTCGGCGCCGGTGAGAGCGTTGACCATGGTGGATTTGCCGACGCCGGAGTGGCCCAGCATGACGGTGACCTTCCCGTCCAGGTGGGCGCGCAGCTGGGAAACGGCGTCCTTGTCCAGCCGGGCCGACAGCCCGTCGTCCGAGCGGGCATCGATGCCCGAGGCGGCCGAATCCGCTGTCTTGGAGATGATCACCGGGAAGTCAAGGTGCTGGTAGTTGGTCAGCAGCTCCGCAGGGTCCTTGACGTCGGCCTTGGTGACGAGTAGCAGCGGCTCGATTCCGGCGTCGTACGCGGCCACAAGGGCGCGGTCGATGAACCCGGTCCGGGGCTCCGGATTGGCGGCCGCCACCACGATCACCAGCGTGTCCGCATTGGCAACGACGGCGCGCTCGATCGGGTCCGTGTCATCCGCGCTGCGCCGCAGCAGGGTCCTGCGGTCCTGGATCTTGACCAGCCGGGCCAGGGTGTCGGGTTCGCCGCTGACGTCCCCGACGAGGGAGACGAAGTCGCCGGCCACGACCGGGTTCCGGCGCAGTTCCCGGGCCCGGGCGGCGATGATTTTGCGTTCCTCGGGCGTGCCTTCGGCGACGACGGCGGTGTACCGTCCGCGGTCAACGGTGATGATCCGCCCGGTGACGGCGTCCTCATAGGCGGGCCGGTCCTTGGTGCGGGGACGGGTGCCCTTCTTATTGGGGCGGATCCGGACGTCGGATTCGTCCCAGGAGTCAGTGCTGCGTGCCACCTGAGGCGTCCTTGTCTGCGGGGGCCGGGCCTGCGGGGGCTGCACTTCCGGCGGTGCCCTGCGCGAGCATGGCCTCCCAGAGTTGCGGGAAGTCCGGCATGGTCTTGGCCGTGGTCTCAATGTCCTCGACCTCGATGCCGGGCACGGCCAGGCCCAGGATGGCGCCTGCCGTGGCCATCCGGTGGTCGGCGTAGCTGTGGACGACTCCGCCGTGCAGCGGTACGGGACGGATGATGAGACCGTCGGGCGTCTCCTCCGCGTCCCCGCCCAGGCGGTTGATTTCGGCGACGAGGGCGGCAAGCCGGTCCGTTTCGTGCCCGCGGAGGTGGGCGATGCCGCCCAGCCGCGACGGGCCGGTGGCAAGGGCGCAGAGTGCGGCGACGGTGGGGGCAAGTTCGCTGGTCCCGTCGAAGTCCGCGCCCTTGATCTCCGGGCCGCCGGTCACGGTCAGGGTGCCGTCCGCGAGGGTGACGGTCGCCCCCATGGTGGTGAGGATGCTGCGCCACAGATCACCCACCTGGGTGGTCGGGGCCGGCCAGTTGGGGATGCGGACCGTGCCGCGGGTTGCCAGGGCCGCCGCGAGGAACGGCCCTGCATTGGAGAGGTCCTGTTCCATCCTAAGGTCAAAGGCGCGGATGGCCCCGGGGGAGACGACCCAGTGGTTCGGCACGGAGTCATCGACGGCCACGCCCACGCCGCGGAGCACGGCGACGGTCATGTTGATGTGGTCCAGGCTCGGCACGGGCTTGCCGGTGTGCTCCAGATGGAGACCCTCGGTGAAGCGTGCTCCGGCCAGGAGCAGGGCGGAGACGAACTGGGAGGAAGCGCTGGCGTCGATGACGAGGTGGCCGCCCCGCACTTCGCCCGTGCCCTCGACCGCGAACGGCAGCGAGGACACCGGGCCGCCGTCGGGTGCGCTGACGGCAACGCCCAGCCCGGTCAGCGCCTCGATGATGGGGCCCATCGGGCGTTTGCGCGCATGCGGGTCACCGTCGAAGAGCGTCACTCCGTGGCGCAGCGCCGCGACGGGCGGAACGAACCGCATGACTGTCCCGGCCAGCCCGCAATCGACCGCGGACCGTGCCTCAGCGGCGCCCGGGTCGATGGGCGTGACCGCCAGGTCGGGACCAAAGGCGCCCTCGCCCGGGACTTCCGTGATGGTGGCCCCGAGCTGCTGCAGTGCCTCGATCATCAGGGCCGAGTCCCGGGAATGCAGCGGAGCCCGCAGCCGCGACGGACCGTCGGCGAGGGCGGCGAGCACGAGGTACCGGTTGGTCAGGGACTTCGATCCCGGAACGGTGACCGTGGCGTCGACGGGCTGTCCGGCGAACGGCGCCCGCCAGGGCTGAGCGCTGCGGGCCGGAACGGAGGGGGCTGCTGCGGGGGTGGTGCCTGTCATTGCTGCCTTAGGCTCCCACGCTGTGGTCCACGGCTTTGCGGACGGCCTTGTCGGCCTTCTTCAGCTGCTTGCCGGTGGTCTTCCGGACGTCGGCAGCGAGGTGGCCGGCGTTCTTCTTGGCGTCCGCGGCGAGGTGCTCGGCGCGCCAGGCCAGGCTGGGCCGGCCGTTGGTGTCGACTGAGGCCAGCAGGACTCCGCCGGTCAGGGAAACGTTCTTCAACAGCTGCTTCCGCCGGGCGTCGCGGCCCGCCTTGGACGTGATGTCCGCGCTGCGCCATTCCACGTAGCCGTTCAGGCCCGAGATGACGGCGAGCACAGTGGCTGCCAGCCGTGAGGACTTGCCGAGCGCGAGGCATACGCCGGCTCCGACCTGGGTGCCGCCGATAACGCGGGCCAGCACCTTCTCGTTGGTCTGGAACGGCAGGGATTCGGCCGCGCGCCGCAGCAGGGGTGACAGCTGCGTTGCAGTGTCATCCGCGTTCTTGAGCTTGTCCATGCCTGCAAGGACGAAACTGGAGGCGAGCATGGGCCGGGCGAGAAAGCGGACAAACGACATGAATTTCCTCCTGGATGGACGAACCGCGCAATCAGAGCGGGAGAACCGGTTCTAGTCTTGCACTTTTGCGGAATATTTGCCTGCCGGGCCGGGTTGTGAATGACAGGTCCCGGCCGCTAATTTGCGGCCGGATTCTGGCTCAGATCAGCCCGGACGGCGGGCTGGAACACAGCGGCACGGCTGGACTACTTCGGCGTGGCGCAGGAAGGCGGAGATTTGATTCTGGTGAGGGACATTCCCGTAAAGGACATTCACGTGCTGGACACGGGGCAACTCCCGGCATGGACTGCGGCCCTGCAGCAGGGAATGGTGCCGGCAATGACGGACGCCCGCCGGAAGGTGACAGTAGACTTGAAGGCAATGAGCACCATGGACCCGGCCGTTGCGGCCATGCACGAGGCAGCCGGAAACGGCGCCACGCCCGCCAAGTCATCTGCTGCCGGCCCCGCCGGCGCACTTTCCGATCCTGCCCTGGAACCTGGCGCGGTCCGGGCCGCCGGCACGGACGCGGCGCGGGATGCCGCCGCCCAGGAGACGATCGTGGACGGCCAGGCGCTGGACGTCGGGACCGAAACCCCCGAGGAACGCCGGGTACGGTTCGAACGCGATGCCATGCAGTATGTGGACCAGTTGTACTCCGCAGCCATGCGGATGGCCCGGAATCCCGCTGATGCCGAGGACCTGGTCCAGGAGGCCTACACGAAGGCGTTCTCCGCCTTCCACCAGTACAAGCCGGGAACCAACCTAAAAGCCTGGTTGTACCGCATCCTGACCAACACTTACATCAACCTCTACCGCAAGCGGCAACGCGAGCCGCTGCAGTCGAACTCGGACACCATCGAGGACTGGCAGCTCGCCCGGGCGGAGTCGCACACCTCGTCCGGACTCCGTTCGGCGGAGGCCGAGGCGCTGGACCACCTGCCGGATTCGGACGTGAAGCGGGCCCTGCAGGCCATTCCGGAGGAATTCCGGTTGGCGGTTTACTTCGCCGACGTCGAGGGATTCGCCTACAAGGAAATTTCAGACATTATGAACACCCCGATCGGGACCGTCATGTCCCGGCTGCACCGGGGCCGGAAGATGCTGCGGGACATGCTCGCCGACTATGCCGCCGAGCGCGGATTCAGGGCCGCAGACGCCACCACAGCGGCCGGAAGCAACAAACAGGAGAACAGGAAATGAGCGACTGCCAGGGACTGGGCGACTGCGACGACGCCCGGATGCAACGGATCTACGAGTATCTCGATGGCGCCCTCACCCACGATGACATCGCCGAGATCAAGGCCCACCTGGACGGGTGCCCGGAATGCTTTGAGCAGTACGACCTCGAATGTGTGATCCGCGTCATGGTGAAGCGTTCCTGCACCGAGGCCGCCCCGGCGAACCTGAAGAATGCGATCCTGGACCGGATCCACTCCAGCAACCCGGTCGAGGCCTGACGCGCCCGCGGCGCCCCAGCTTCAAGGTCCCAAACGAATGACCCCGGAAACCGTGAGGTTTCCGGGGTCATTCGTCATTCCAAGCTTTGCTTAGGCGTTGGGGCGCTTGCCGTGGTTCGCGCCGCCACGCTTACGGTCACGACGTTTACGTGCACGCTTGCTCATAGCTGGCCTCCTTAATTTTTGGTACTCAAAAGAGCTGCCCTCAAGTCTCCCACATCAGGGCACCCGCCGCGAACCGGCGTGGGCGGGAATCCCCCCAGAGGGACAACCAGGGGGACAACCGGGGAAAATCAGGGACAAGCACGGGGGCAGCCACGGCGGGTGAATTACTCCAGGGAATTCCGGATGGAGATCCGGGCCTGGTCCAGTACCGTCTTGACTGTTTCCAGTGTCACCGGGGTGATCGGATGCCGGCCGCCGTGGCGGCGCAGTTCCACTCGGATGTCGTCGCGGAAGGCCTGCACAAGCATCTCTGCCTCCCGGAGCCGGCCATCGCTCTCCTGCGAGTACCGCTGGCCTGCCAGCGAGGCGACCGTCGAGCCGGCGGCCCGGGCCGAGGACCGGGCGGCCTCGGCCGTTGCGGCGAGGTCGGCCCGCAGTCCGCGCATGTTGACTTTGATGTCCTGCCGCAGGTTGTCAGCGAGCCGCCGCACTGACGCGGAGATGTCGTTTTCGACGCCGGCAAGTTCGTCACGCCGGTTGTTCAGCTCCACGAGTCCAGCCGGGGTGATGCTGTAGTAGGTCCGCCTGCCTTCGGTGTGGGTGGCGACGAGCCCTTCCTCCTCAAGCTTGCCGAGCCGCGGATAGATGGTGCCGGCACTGGGGGAGTAGGTCCCGCCGAAACGTTCGCTGAGTGCCTTGATGAGTTCGTAGCCGTGCTTCGGACCCGTCTCCAGCAGTGCGAGCAGATAGAGCCGGAGCGCCCCGTGGGCAAAGACCGGAGGCATCAGGGCCCCTGGTGGGGGTCCGCGCCCGGCCGGCCGTGGAAGATCGAGGTCTTCCCCGAGACGGAGTTGGTCCGGACCAGCATGAGCTGGGTGTCGGGTCCGGCAATGGTCTGCACGGTGCCGCCGGGCTGGTTGTACCTCTGGTCGTCAATGACAACGGCGCCGCTGGCGGACTTGGCGATGATGTCCACGCCGACGTCGTGCGGGAGGCGGATGGTCACATCACCCGAGACGGAATTGGCGCCAAAATCCTGGGTGAAGCTGTGCAGGTCGAAACTGAGATCTCCGCTGACGGTGTTCGCGCGGATGTTGCTGAAGTCGCCGGAGGCGGTGACCTCGCCCGAGACGCTTTTGGCCGTCAGCACTCCGTGGTGGTTGCGGGCGATCACTTCGCCGCTGACAGTGTTGACGGACAAATTCCCGGACGTGCCGTCGGCCAGCACAGAGCCGGAGACCGTGTTCAGCCGGGTCTGCCCGCTGATCCCGGAGACCATGCCGTCGCCGCTGACGGTGCCGGCCTCGATCTCGACGCCGCGCGGCAGGGCGATGCTGATGACCACGGAATTGCTGCTGCTGTTATGGACGGTGCCCATGAGGTTCTTGAACCAGCCCTGCGGGCCGTGCAGCTGGTGACGGACCTCCAGACGCCCGTTGACCAGGCTGATCGCGAGCGGGTCCCCGTGGACCTCGGAGACTTCGATCCGCGCCACAGCATCATCATGCGCAACGATATCGAAGCGCCCCCGGACGATGCCGAGCTTGAGCGAGGTGACGCCGTCGACGTCGATGGTCTGCGGACCGGTGACGGTCCAGTTGTTCTCTGTCATGGTTCCTCCGGGAAGGCGATGCTTCATGCGAACGGTTGCGATATATCGCGACTATTGAAGTCACGATATATCGCCAGTTGGGCGCAGTCAAGATATATCGCGAATTGCCCGGGGGAGCCTGCCGGACGGTTTTACTCGGGGGCGTCGATCCTCAGCCACTGGAACCAGCCGCGGTGCAGGACAAGCCACGCCATCAGTCCGAAGCCCGCCTGGCCGGGCGTGCCCCCGTTGGCCGCAAGGTCCTGGCGCCACTGCTCATGGTTCAGCAGCGGCGAGAAGGTGTCGACGTAGAGGTGCTTGCGCCGGGTGGTGACATCGGCGAAGGCCGTGTTGAGTTCACCGATCCTGCGGTTCTGGGCCGGATCCAGGGTCGGGGGCGGCCCCACGACGAAGACCTCAATCCTGTTCTGCGAGGCCGAGTCGAGGATGTTGGCGAGGTTGAGCCGGCTGCGGGCCGTGGAGAGCCCGAACTCGACATCGCGGCTGGAGAGCCCGATCACCAGCCGGTTCTCGTGCTGGTTGTTGAAGCGGCGGCCGGCTTCCTCTAGCCAGCGGGCAGCCAGGCCTTCCGTGCCCTCCTGCGGGCAGGGAAGGGGATAGCATTCCAGGGACAGTCCGTCCTGGGGCGTGCGCGCCAGCACCCGCCCCAGCCAGCCCAGCGCGCGGGGATCACCCAGGCCGGCCAGCAGTTCATCGCCAACGGCTGCGATCCGCAGCTTTCGATCTTCCACGACTACCTCTTCAATCCAGAGCGTCCAACAAACGGTTAAATAAAGCTGCCCGGCCGGAGTTGCGGGTTTCAATCTCCGGCCGGGCAGCGCTGACCTTACTTACGTGCGAATGCCTGCTTGAGCAGCGCGTCCTGCTCCGCCGAGTGGCGCTTCATCGATCCTGCCGCGGTGGAAGCCGAGGCGGGTCGGGAAACGAGGCGGACCCTGCGGTCCAGTGCGTCCGGAAGATTCAGGCCGATAAACGGCCACGGACCCTGGTTGGCGGGCTCGTCCTGTGCCCAGACGACGTCGGCGTTCGGGTACTTGGCAAGCTCAGCGGCAATCTCGGCGGCGGGCAGCGGGTAAAGCTGCTCGATCCGGACGATCGCCGTGGTCTTGTCACCGGTCTTCTGCCGGGTTGACAGCAGATCGTAGTACAAGCGGCCGGAGACCAGCAGGACACGCTCGACGGCGTCGCCCTGCAGCTGCTCGTGTTCCGGGATAACGGTCCGGAAGGTCCCGGTCGTGAAGTCCTCCACGGAAGACGCTGCGGCCTTGAGACGGAGCAGCTGCTTCGGCGTAAAGACGATGAGCGGCTTGCGCGGCCGGCTGTACGCCTGGCGGCGCAGCAGGTGGAAGTGCGACGCCGAGGTCGTGGGGTTGGCCACGACCATATTTTCTTCGGCGCACATCTGCAGGAAGCGCTCGATGCGGGCGGACGAGTGGTCCGGTCCCTGGCCTTCATAGCCGTGCGGCAGCATCAGCACCAGCGAGGAGCGCTGGCCCCACTTCTGCTCGGCGGAGGAGATGAACTCGTCGATGATGGTCTGCGCACCGTTGACGAAGTCACCGAACTGCGCTTCCCAGAGCACCAGGGCATCGGGGCGTTCCACCGAGTAGCCGTACTCGAAGCCCATGGCGGCATATTCCGACAGCAGGGAGTCGTAGATCCACAGCTTGGCCTGGTCGTCGGAGAGGTGTGCCAGCGGCAGCCACTCGTCGCCGTTGGCGCGGTCGTGGAAGACGGCGTGGCGCTGCACGAAGGTGCCGCGGCGCGAATCCTGGCCGGCGAGCCGGACGGGTACGCCTTCCATGATGAGCGAACCGAATGCGGCGAGCTCGCCGAAGCCCCAGTCGATGCCGCCTTCACGGGACATCAGTTCACGCTTCTCCAGCAGCTGCTTGAGCTTGGCGTGGACCGTGAAGCCCTCGGGGATGTCGACGTGGGCCTTGCCGATGCGCGCCAGCATTTCGGCCGAGATCGCCGTCGACGCCGGAGCGCTGACGCCGGAGTCGGTCTGCTGGGCTTTCGGACGTTCCAGATCCGACACCGCGGCGAGATCCGCCGTGATGATCGGAATCGGGGAGGTTTGCGCGGCATGGGTTTCGGCGAAGACCCGCTCCAGCCGTTCCTGGTAGTCGCGGAGCAGCTGCTCGGCCTCTTCCTCGGTGATGTCACCGCGGCCGATCAGGGATTCGGTGTACAGCTTCCGGACCGAACGCTTCGCTTCGATGAGGTTGTACATCAGCGGCTGTGTCATCGAGGGGTCATCGCCCTCGTTGTGCCCGCGGCGGCGGTAGCAGACCATGTCGATGACAACGTCCTTGTGGAACCGCTGGCGGAACTCATAGGCGAGCTGCCCGATGCGGACCACGGCCTCGGGGTCGTCGCCGTTCACGTGGAAGACCGGCGCCTGGATCATCTTGGCGACGTCCGTGGAGTAGGTGGAGGAACGGGACGAGGACGGGGCGGTGGTGAAGCCGACCTGGTTGTTGACCACGATGTGGATGGTGCCGCCGGTGCGGTAGCCCCGCAGCTGGGAAAGGTTGAGCGTTTCCGCCACCACACCCTGGCCCGCGAAGGCGGCGTCGCCGTGCACCATGATCGGCAGCACGGGGAAGGCCTCGCCCTGGTCCAGGCGGTCCTGCTTGGCGCGGACGATGCCTTCGAGGACGGAGTCCACGGCCTCGAGGTGGGACGGGTTGGCGGCGAGGTAGACCTTGGTCTCCTTGCCGTTGTCCGACGTGAAGGTGCCCTCGGTGCCGAGGTGGTACTTCACGTCGCCGGAGCCCTGCACGGAGCGAGGGTCCTGGGTGCCCTCGAATTCACGGAAGACCTGGGCGTAGGTTTTGCCGGCGATGTTGGTGAGCACGTTCAGCCGGCCGCGGTGGGCCATGCCGATCGCCACTTCGTCGAGTTCGTCGTCGGCCGCATCGGAGATAATGGCGTCCAGCAGCGGGATCAGGGACTCGCCGCCCTCGAGCGAGAAGCGCTTCTGGCCGACGAACTTCGTCTGCAGGAAGGTCTCGAAGGCCTCGGCCGCGTTGAGCTTGGAAACGATGCGCAGCTGCTCGTCCCGGCTCGGCTTGGAGTACGGGTGCTCGATCTGGTCCTGGAACCACTTGCGCTCTTCCGGGTCCTGGATGTGCATGTATTCGATGCCCGTGGTGCGGCAGTAGGCGTCGCGGAGCACCCCCAGGATGTCGCGGAATGCGAGCATCGGCTTGCCGCCGAAGCCGCCGGTGGGCCACTCGCGGTCCAGGTCCCACAGCGTGAGGCCGTAGGTCAGGACGTCGAGGTCCGGGTGCTTGCGCTGGACGTATTCCAGCGGGTCGGTGTCCGCCATGAGGTGGCCGCGGACGCGGTAGGCGTGGATGAGCTGCTGGATCCGGGCGACCTTGTTGATTTCGTCGGCCGGGTCCACCTGCAGGTCCGGGCTCCAGCGCACAGGCTCGTACGGGATGCGCAGGGACTCGAAGATCTCGTCGTAGAAGTTCTGCGCGCCGAGCAGGAGCTGGTGCACGAGCTTCAGGAACTCGCCGCTGCCGGCACCCTGGATGACACGGTGGTCATAGGTGGAGGTCAGCGTGAGGACCTTGCTGATGGCGCTCTGCGCGATGATCTTCGCGCTGGCACCCTGGAATTCCGCGGGGTAGTCCAGCGCGCCGACGCCGATGATGGCGGCCTGGCCCTTGGACAGGCGCGGCACGGAGTGCACGGTCCCGATGCCGCCCGGGTTGGTCAACGACACAGTGGTACCGGAGTGGTCGTCAGCGGTCAGCTTGCCGGCTCGGGCACGCTTGATCAGGTCCTCGTACGTGTGCCAGAACTCGGAGAAGTTGAGGGTCTCTGCCTTCTTGATGTTGGGCACCATCAGCAGGCGGCTGCCGTCGGGCTTCGGCATGTCGATGGCGATGCCGAAGTTCACGTGCGCCGGCTGGACAGCGACGGGCTTGCCGTCGATGACGTCGTAGTAGACGTTCATCGAGGGGAACTGGGCCAGGGCGCGGATGACGGCGTAGCCGATCAGGTGCGTGAAGGACACCTTGCCGCCCCGGGCGCGGGCCAGGTTGGAGTTGATGACCACACGGTTGTCGATCAGCAGCTTGGCAGGGATCGCCCGGACGCTCGTGGCGGTCGGGACCTCCAGGCTGGTGATCATGTTCGTGGCGATGGCCTTGGCCGGGCCGCGGAGGACGGAGACGACGTCTTCCTCGGGGGCCGTGGGGGCCTTGATGTTCTTGGGCAGCTGGGCCGGAATCGGCGCAGTGCCGGGGCCGGCTTCCGACGTCTTGGAGCCGTCGCGGGCGACGGTGGCCGGGGCCTTCTTCGCGGCGGCAGGCGCGGCAGGGGCTGCGGTCGGGGCAGGGTCAGGGGCTGCTGCCGGGGCGGGCGCGGCCGGCTGCGCTGCCGACGCGGCAGCCGGGGCTACAACGGGAAGTTCGCGGGTGGGGTGCGCAACTGTCGCTGCGCCTGAGGCTCCGTTGGTGGAGGAACTGTCACCGGCATCGAAGGATTCGAACAAGGGCCACCACTTGGCATCCACGGTGTTCTTGTCCTGCTGATAACGCTCGTACAGTTCGTCAACGAGCCACTCGTTTCCGCCAAATTCCTCTGGTAGACGGTGGCTAGGCTGCTCTGGCACTTGAATTACGCCTCTTCCATGAGTTTGATTCCCACTGGCTTCACGGTGCCTCAGCACGACGATTGAACCAGTCTCCGCGTCCAGTGAACCCAGACCTCTGCCAGTCTAGTGACGATTCTTGCCAAACCGCCAATAAGGGTGACTCAAATCATCGAGTTGGCTGAAAGCGTCGCCACGGCGCCCCACCGGGCCCCCGGAGGCCTCCCGGCAGGCATCCCTACGAGAGTGGAACAGCAGTGGAACGACAGTGGAAACTGCAGCGGAACGCCGGCTCGTGTGCCGGGCCGTTCGGGTGCCGCGGTCCGTGGAAGCCTCGCTAGACTCGCACTGAGAACCCGTTAAGCACCGGAATGCCTACCTAAGGAGCAGCCGTGCGTTTCCTGACCGAGCCCACTACCGACCTAACCTACTCGGACCTCTTTCTCGTACCGTCCCGTTCCGACGTCACCTCCCGGCTGGATGTGGACCTGGCCGCGGACGACGGAACAGGCTCCGCGATTCCCCTGGTGGCGGCCAACATGACGGCGGTGACCGGCAAGCGGATGGCCGAGACCATGGCCCGGCGCGGGGGACTGGCGGTGCTGCCGCAGGATGTCCCCCTCGACGTGATCCGGGACGTGACGGCCTGGATCAAGACCCGCCACCCCGTCCTGGAAACCCCGGTCACCCTCTCGCCGGCCGACACCGTCATCGACGCCCTGCACCTGATGGGCAAGCGTCCGCACGGGGCCATCATGGTCGTGGATGACTCGGGTGCCGTGACCGGCATCGTCCGGGCCGCGGACTGCGAGGGCCAGGACCGGTTCGCCTCGCTCGCCACGGTGATGCGCCACCAGCCGCTGGTGCTTGACGCTTCCCTGCTGGGCGGCAGCACCGACGGCGGCTCCGGCACCGGGGCCGCCGGCGGATCAAGCGCCGGCCTGCGCCGCGCATTTGACGCGATGGACGCTGCCGGGACCGACATTGCGCCGGTGCAGCGTGATGGCGTCCTGGCCGGAGTGCTCACCCGGAAGGGGGCCCTGCGCTCGACGCTGTACCGGCCCTCGCTGGACCCTTCCGGCAGGCTCAAGGTGGCAGCCGCCGTCGGGATCAACGGCGACGTCGCCGGGCGGGCCGCGGAACTCCTCGCCGCCGGGGTCAGCGTGCTGGTCCTCGATACCGCGCACGGCCACCAGCAGAAGATGTTTGACGCGCTGGCCGCCGTGAAAGGCCTTAACCCCGGAGTGCCCGTGGTGGCAGGCAACGTGGTCACCGCCGAGGCGACCCGCGAACTCATCCAGGCCGGGGCGGACATCGTCAAGGTGGGGGTGGGCCCCGGGGCCATGTGCACCACGCGCATGATGACGGCCGTGGGCCGGCCGCAGTTCTCCGCCGTGCTGGAGTGCTCGGCCGCCGCGCGGGCTGCCGGCGGGCGGGTCTGGGCCGACGGCGGCGTCCGCTATCCGCGCGACGTGGCCCTTGCCCTGGCTGCCGGTGCCAGCCAGGTCATGATCGGATCCTGGTTCGCCGGCACGCACGAGAGCCCAGGGGACCTGCAGCAGGACGCCGGCGGCCGGATGTTCAAGGAAAGCTTCGGCATGGCGTCCGCCCGGGCCGTCCAAAGCCGCAACCAGCGCGAGGGCGCCTTCGAGAAGGACCGCAAGGCCCTCTTCGAGGAAGGCATCTCCACCTCCCGGATGTTCATCGATCCGGCCCGGCCCGGCGTCGAGGACCTGCTGGACATGATCACCGCCGGGCTCCGCAGTTCCATGAGCTATGCCGGGGCGGCCGACCTTGCGGCGTTCCGGGAACGTGCTGTGGCCGGGATCCAGTCAGCGGCCGGCTACGAGGAAGGCCGTCCGGTCCCGCAGAGCTGGTGAGCTGCGCCACGGGCGGACGCGGCCGGCGTCGGGCGTCACCTGGCGCCGGACCGCGGCGGCTGCTCCTGTAGACTGAACTCCTTATGGACAGTAAATCTAGGTGCCGGCCTGGGGGCTGTCAGCGGGGAACGGAAACCGTTGCCGCGCAGTCCACCCGAAGAGCCGGCAAACCCCGTTCACGTGCCCATCATTCTCCGGCAGCACAGCAGTCCGGAGCCTTTCAGGAAACAGGGTCGGCCCCGGCCGACCATCCTCCGCCGGGCGGACTGTTCCACCCCTCAGCCGTGCGGTTCCCCGGTATCCGGCTTCCTCGCCCCGCCGCTGTCCCGGAAGCAGGCCGCTAATGGAGTGGCTACTTCTCGGAGCGGGACTGCTGCTCATCCTGGGAACCGGCTTCTTCGTCGCTGTTGAATTCTCCCTTGTTGCCCTTGACCAGGCCACGGTCCAGCGGGCCGTGGACGACGGCGACACTGCCGCCGCGCCCCTGCTCAAATGCCTCAAGTCCCTGTCCACCCAGCTTTCCAGCTGCCAGCTGGGCATCACCATCACGACCCTGCTCACCGGCTACGTGATGGAGCCATCGGTGGGCAAACTGCTCGAGGGCCCGCTGGGCGCCCTGGGTATGCCGGAAGCCGCCGTGGCCTCAGTGTCGCTGATCCTCGCGATGGCCTTCGCCACGCTCCTGTCCATGCTGATCGGCGAGCTGGTGCCCAAGAACATGGCCATTGCGCTGTCGTTCCAGGTCGGCAAGGCCCTGGCAGGCCCGCAGTTGGTCTTCACGGCCATCTTCAAACCGGCCATCGTGGTGCTCAACGGTTTCTCCAACAAGGTGCTTAATATCTTCGGGCTGGAGGCCAAGGAGGAGATCTCCGGTGCGCGGACTCCGGCCGAACTGGCCTCCCTTGTGCGCCGCTCGGCGCAAATGGGAACCCTGGACGCCGGCACCGCCAACTTCATCGCCCGGACACTGAAGTTCTCGGGCCGGACGGCGGCGGACGTCATGACGCCACGCATCCGGGTCGAGACCATCGACGGCCACCAGCCGGTGTCCGACATTGTGGAGGCGGCACGCCGCACCGGCTATTCGCGGTTCCCGGTCATCGGGGAATCCTCGGACGACATCCGCGGCGTGGTGCACATCAAGAAGGCCATCGCCGTTCCCTCGAACCGGCGCGCCAAGCTGGAGGCCGGTGCCATCATGACCGATGTGCTCCGCGTTCCGGAAACCATCCACCTGGACGCCCTGCTGGCGGAATTGCGCGAAGGCAACCTGCAGCTCGCCGTGGTCCTGGACGAGTACGGCGGAACCGCCGGCATCGCCACCCTGGAGGATCTGGTGGAGGAAATTGTCGGAGAAGTGGCCGATGAACACGACAAGGTCCGGCCGGGGCTGCTGCAGAGCGCCTCGGGGGACTGGTATTTCCCCGGCCTGCTGCGCCCCGATGAACTCTCCGAACAGATCCCGGGACTAACCGTTCCCGACGAGTCTGCCTATGAAACGGTCGGAGGCTACGTGATGAGCCAGCTGGGCCGGATTGCTTCCGTGGGAGACATGGTCGACGTCGGCGGCGGGACCCTGAGCGTGACCCGCATGGACGGGCGCAGGATCGACCGGATCTGCTTCCGGCCCGTCCGTGTCGCAGGTGAAAGCCACTCCGCCGGCGAGGATGGTGCCGAATGAGCGACTGGGTAGGAATTATCTGGCTGGTGGTACTGCTGATCGGCAACGCCTTCTTCGTGGCCGCCGAGTTCGCCGTCATGTCCGCGCGCCGGAGCCAGATCGAGCCCCTCGCCGAGGCGGGATCCATGCGTGCGCAAACCACCCTGCGCGCGATGGAAAACGTCTCCCTGATGCTGGCCTGTGCCCAGCTGGGCATCACCGTGTGCTCGCTGCTGATCCTGCAGGTCGCGGAACCGGCCATCCATCATTTGATGGTGGTGCCGCTGGAAGCGGTTGGCGTTTCGGTGGAAATAGCGGACATTGCGGCGTTCGCCGTCGCGCTGCTGACGGTCACGTTCCTGCATGTCACCATCGGCGAGATGGTTCCGAAGAACATCTCGGTGTCCGTTGCGGACAAGGCAGCCCTGCTGCTGGCGCCGCCGCTGATGTTCATCGCCCGCGCGGTGAAGCCGGTGATTGTTGCTCTCAACTGGTCCGCGAACCACATCCTGAAACTGATGCGGATCGAGCCCAAGGATGAGGTCACGTCCTCCTTTACCTTGGAGGAAGTGCAGTCGATCGTGCAGGAATCTACCCGCCACGGGCTCGTGGACGACGACGCCGGCCTGATCACCGGCGCCCTCGAATTCTCGGAACATACCGCCTCCCGGGTGATGGTCCCGCTGGACAAGCTCGTGATGCTGAAGTCGGCCACCACGCCGGTGGAGTTCGAAAAGGCCGTGAGCCGCACTGGGTTCTCACGCTTCCCGATGCTGGACGAGGACGGGATGCTCTCCGGCTACCTCCACATCAAGGACGTGCTGTCCATCCCGGATGCGGCCTACCACCAGCCGATCGCCGAAAGCCATATCCGGTCCCTGGCGAACCTGTCCATGGATGACGAGGTCGAGAAGGCCATGTCCGTGATGCAGCGGACCGGCTCGCACCTGGCCCGCGTCATCGGCCCGGACGGAAAAACCCAGGGTGTGCTGTTCCTGGAGGATGTGATCGAGGAACTCGTCGGGGAGATCAGGGACGCCACCCAGGCCACCGGCTACCGGAGGCTCGGCCAGGACCAGCAGTAGCGTCCGGTGTAGCCCTAAATAGGAATCATTCCTATTTAGGGCTACACTCGGAGCTGTTGCTATTGCTCCTGATTCTCAATAACAGATCCGAGGTCTCCCGTGCGTCGTCCTGCTGCCCGTCCCATCGTCGCCGCTCTTGCCGGCCTGAGCGTGCTCCTGACGGCCTGCGCACCGACCTCGGGAAACCCGCAGGGGAGCAACGGCGACGGGACCGTGGACGTTGTGGCCTCCACCAGCGTTTACGGGGACATCGTGGCCGCCATCGGCGGAGACAAGGTAAAAGTCAACTCCATCATCACGCGCACCAGCCAGGACCCACACTCCTACGAGGCAACCACGCAGGACAAGCTGGCGGTGTCCAAAGCCGAGCTGGTGGTGGAGAACGGCGGCGGCTATGACGACTTCATCCACAAACTTGCAGACGACACGGGGCTGGACCAGAGCAAGGTCCTCAATGCCGTGGAGCTCTCCGGGCTGGCTCCGGAAGGAACTGCCGGTCCGTCCGCCACCGCCGATGCCGGCGGGGACTCCCACGGCCCTGCCGGCTTCAACGAGCACATCTGGTACAGCCTGCCCGCCATGGGGCGCCTGGCTGACGCCGTCGCGGCCAGGCTCGGTGAACTTGAGCCGTCGTCGGCCGGGACCTTCCGCAGCAACGCGGCGGCGTTCAAGGATTCGCTCGGCGGCCTCGAAGCGAAGCTGGCGGGTATCAGGGCGTCCGCCGGCGGGGCGTCCGTCGCCGTGACGGAACCCGTGCCGCTCTATCTGCTCGATGCCGCCGGCCTGAAAAACCAGACCCCGGACGGGTACACCGCCGCGATCGAAGAAGACACCGACGTGCCGCCCGCCGTCCTCAAGGCCGCCACCGACCTCATGGCGTCGGGCAGCATCAGGCTTCTGGCCTACAACCCCCAAACGGAAGGCCCGCAAACGATCGCAGTCAAGAACGCCGCGGCATCTGCCGGGGTTCCGGTGGTGAACTTCAGCGAGACCCTTCCCGACGGCAAGTCCTACCTCCAGTGGATGGCGGACAATGTCGACAACATCGGCAAGGCCCTGGCCTGAGGCTGCACCATCCCACCGACAACATCGCCGATGTCGGCCCGGCGGACGCACGCCGGGCCTAAGATGATCGGGACAGCGTGACCAGGCCGCATGGCCAGCCAGCCCGGGCGGAGAGCCAGGCAGAGGGCGCGGGCCGAGAGCCCGCGCAGAATTCGAGGAAACCCAAAGTGACACCCGTAGTGAGCCTCCGTGGAGCCTCCCTCGCGTTCGGTAAACGGACTTTGTGGGAGGGCCTGGATCTGGACATCAACCCGGGTGAATTCTTCGCTGTCCTTGGCCCCAATGGGAGTGGCAAGACGACGTTCCTCAAGGTCCTCCTTGGACTGCAGGAGCTGAGCTCCGGCTCGGCCACGCTCGCGGGGCGGCCCGTGGAGCGCGGCAGCCGGGGGATCGGCTATGTTCCGCAGCAGAAGTCGTTCGACCCTGACACCCCGCTGCGCGCCCGCGACCTGGTGGGGCTGGGTGTCGATGGCCACCGCTGGGGAATCCGGCTCGGCACGGCCAAAGTGAACCGCAGAATCGATGAGCTGCTCGACCAGGTGGGAGCCGCTGACTACGCGAAGGTCCCCGTCGGCCAGCTTTCCGGCGGCGAGCAGCAGCGGTTGCGGGTTGCGCAGGCGCTTGCCACCGACCCCAAGGTGCTGCTTTGCGACGAACCCCTGCTGTCCCTTGACCTGCAGCACCAGCAGGCGGTCAGCGCGCTGATCAACAAGCAGTGCCACGACCGGGACAGTGCTGTGGTGTTTGTCACGCACGAGATCAATCCGATCATGGACTACGTGGACCGGGTGCTGTACCTGGCCGGCGGACGCTTCCGGGTGGGCCCGCCGGAGGAAGTCATGACCACCGAGGTTCTGTCCGATCTCTACGACAGCCACGTCGAAGTGCTCCACGCGAACGGACGGCTGATCGTCGTCGGGCTGCCCGACGCTGCCACCCATCACCACGAGGACGCCCACGCCGTGGCGGGGGAGGTGGGCTAGATGGACCTGGACAGCCTGGTCAATTCAATCTTCAATTTCGAAAACTACGGCGAACTGCTCGCCCTGGTCCGGAATTCCCTCTGGGCCGGCGCGGTTCTTGGCCTGCTGGGCGGGCTGATGGGAACGTTCGTGATGAAGCGGGACCTGGCGTTTGCCGTGCACGGCATCTCCGAACTCTCGTTCGCCGGCGCTGCCTTTGCCCTCCTGATCGGGGCGGACATTGTCCTGGGCTCCCTGGTGGGATCCGTCGTGGCGGCGCTGCTGCTGGGGCTGCTCGGCGTCCGCGCCCGGGACAAGAACTCGATCATCGGCGTCATCATGCCCTTCGGGCTGGGACTGGGTATCCTGTTCCTCTCCCTGTATGAGGGGCGCGCCGCCAATAAATTCGGCCTGCTCACCGGCCAGATTGTCTCCGTCGGAACCGTCCAGCTCCAGGTGCTCGCGGTCGCCGCCGTCGTCGTGATGATTGCCCTGGTGGCGATCTGGCGTCCGCTGACGTTCGCCAGCGTGGACCCCGACGTCGCGTCGGCCCGCGGCGTGCCAGTGCGGGCACTGGCCATCGGGTTCATGCTGCTGCTCGGCGTCAGCGTTGCCCTCTCCATCCAGATTGTGGGTGCCCTTCTGGTGCTGGCGCTGCTGATCACCCCCGCGGCGGCGGCCATGCGGGTGACGTCCTCACCCCGGCTGGTGGTGATTCTCAGTGTGGTCTTCGCCATGACGGCCACTGTCGGCGGCATCCTGCTGGCCCTCGGCGGCCGGATCCCGATCAGCCCGTACGTGACCACGCTGTCGTTCCTGATCTACGTCGTGTGCCGGCTGATCGGCGGGGTCCGGGCCAGGCGCGGCATGAACGGCCGGGTTCTGCGCGGTGCCGCGGTGCCGGCGGCCTGAGCCGCCGACGGCGCAGTCCGGCAAACATGCATCACTGCAAGTATGCATTTGCGCAATCATTGCAGTCGTGCAATTATTCAAGGCATGACTACTGCTGCTCCGCTGCCCCTGCGTGAGCGCAAGAAGGCTGAGACGTGGGGGGCGCTTCACGAATCGGCTGCATCCCTTGCCCTTCAGCACGGCGTTGACGAGACCACGGTCGAGGCTATCGCCGCCAGCGCCGGCGTCTCGCCGCGGACGTTCTTCAACTATTTCCATGTGAAGGAAGACGCCATTCTGGGGCTGCGCGAACCGGTCCTGGAGCCGGCGCAGCTGTCCCGCATCTCCGTCACGGCGGATGACCTGGTGGGGCAGATCTCGCGTCTCCTGGTGACCGTGGCCTGGACTGCGATCGGCGGCACGGACCGTGCCAGGCGCCGCCAACTGATTGCGCGGTATCCCAATCTGGCCCGCCGCCATATGGACTACATGGTCAAAGCGGAGCGGCTCGTCTCCCAAGGGATCTCCGGCCTGCTGGCGCAGGATCCCGTGTGGGCCGCGGGCGCCGAAGGCTTCGGCCCGGAGGAAGCCGCGCGGATGCTGGTCATGATCGCCGGCGTTCCCATCCGCTTCAACATCACTTCAGCTGACTTCGACCCGGTCGAGGGAATCTCCGCGGAGACCCTCGGACCGTCGTTGACCCTTCTCCACGATTTACTAAGGAAAATTTCATGACCAAGCAAGCCGTCTCCGCCGCGGGACCGGCCGAAGGAGAGCAGCACATGGTGCTGCTCTTCGTGGGCCTCATGCTCTCGATGCTTCTGGCCGCACTGAACCAGACCGTGCTCAGCACGGCACTGCCCACGATCGTCGGCGAACTCCACGGAGTCAGCGACATGCTCTGGGTCATCACCGCCTTCATTCTCGCCTCCACGATCACCATGCCCATCTACGGCAAACTGGGCGACCTGATGGGGCGCAAGGCCCTGCTGATGGGCGCCATTATCCTGTTTATGATCGGGTCCGTCATCGGCGGCCTGGCAAACGACATGGGTGTGCTGATCACAGCCCGCGTTGTCCAGGGCCTTGGCGGCGGCGGGCTGATGATCCTGTCCCAGGCCGTCATCGCCGACGTCGTACCGCCCCGCGAACGCGGTAAGTACATGGGCATGATGGGTGGCGTCTTCGCCATTGCCTCCGTGGCCGGGCCGCTGCTGGGCGGCTGGTTCACCGAAGGACCCGGCTGGCGCTGGGTGTTCTGGATCAACATCCCGCTGGGCCTGCTGGCGCTGGCCGGAGCCGTGTTCTTCCTGAAGCTGCCCAAGCACCGCGGCAAACCGCGCCTGGACCTCGTCGGTATGGTGCTGCTCGCCATCGCAACGACCTGCCTCGTACTGTTCGCCACCTGGGGCGGCGGCAAGTACCAATGGAGCGACCCGATCATCCTCGGACTGATCGCCGGGACGGTCCTCAGCGGGGTGGCCTTCGTCCTGGTGGAGCGCCGGACGGCCGAGCCGATCATTCCGCTGCACCTGTTCAAGGACCGCAACTTCAATCTTGCAACGATCGCCGGCCTGCTGATCGGCGTGGCCATGTTCGGCGCCATCGGCTACCTGCCGACCTATCTCCAGATGGCCTTCAGTGTCAACGCCACCGAATCCGGGCTGCTCATGATCCCGATGATGGGTGCCCTGCTGGTTGCCTCGGTGGTTTCCGGACAGCTGGTCAGCCGGACCGGCCGCTACAAATGGATGCCGATCGCGGGTGGCGTGCTGGTCGCCACCGCCCTCGTGCTGCTTTCCACGCTCAAGCCGGAAGCACCCCTCTGGGAAATTTGTGCCTACCTGGCCGTGATGGGCCTGGGGCTGGGCCTGAGCATGCAGATCATGGTGCTCATCGTGCAGAACTCCTTCCCGCTTCGCGAAGTCGGCACCGCAACGGCGTCGAACAACTTCTTCCGGCAGATCGGCGCCACCCTTGGATCCGCAGTGGTCGGAAGCCTCTTCGCGAGCCGGCTTGCCGAACTGCTCACCGAGCGGCTGCCGGCCGCGGCCACAGGCGGCGGCGCGCCCGGAGGGTCGAACTCACTGACCCCCGCACTGGTCAGCCACTTGCCCGCGCCGATCAAGGAGGCCATCATCTCCTCCTACAACGACGCACTGACCCCCATCTTCATCTGGATGGTTCCGCTGGCGCTGGCGGCCGCCGTGCTGATGTGCTTCATCAAGCCCAAGCCACTGGCCACCGCAATCGAGCACGACGTTCTGTCCGAGTCCATTTCGGAGGGCAACATCCTGATCACGGCCGACGACGCCGAGGACGAGGCCCTTGCTCCGGCCTCCGGGTCGCGGAAGTAACCAGCAACAACCAAAGACACCGCGTGCGGGTTGCAGGGACTGCAGCCTGTACGCGGTGTCTTTTTTGGCTTGTGGCCGGTTGGCTGGCGGTTGGTAGCCAGTGGATAGCGACCGAATGCCAGCGGCCTTGGGCCGGTAGCCGGCACCCAGTAGCCTAGCGGCCCGTGTTCCGGGCCGTGCAATCCGGGCAGAGCCCGAAGATCTCGACGGTGTGTTCCACCGCGGTGAAGCCATGCTCGGTTGCGGTCCTGGCCGCCCACGCTTCAACGGCAGGTGCCTCGACCTCGACAGCCTTGCCGCAGCTGCGGCACAGCAGATGGTGGTGGTGGCCGGTGACCGCGCAGCGCCGGTAGACGGCCTCGCCGTCGGCATTCCTCAGGACGTCCACCTGGCCCTCATCCGCGAGGGACTGCAGGATCCGGTAGGAGGTCGCGAGGGACACCGACGTGCCGCGGTCCTGCAGAATGCGGTGGAGCTCCTGCGTGCTGACGAAGTCCGTCAGTTCGTCCAGGACCGCGCTGACCGCGAGGCGCTGCTTCGTGACACGCTGCTCTTTGGCCGCGGCAGGCACCGCCGTCCGGCTGCCGTCGGCTGGGGCGCCCTGGGACATCGTGGAACTCGCTTCGCTGGGGTTTCGTTCGGTTGGTGGCAAGGTACCCAGATTACCAGCCGGGTACGTGGACACCGACGGGGAGGAACCCTAGGCTGGCCAGATGCTGCTGACGAAGTTCACCCATGCCTGTGTCCGGCTCGAGAAGGACGGGAGGGTGCTGGTGTTCGACCCGGGTAACTTCTCCGAGACGGAGCAGGCCCTCGCCGGTGCCGACGCCGTGCTGATCACCCACGAGCACCCTGACCACGTTGACGTCGACGCCGTCACCGCCGCCCTGGAGGCCGCCACTGCCCTGCAGCTCTTCGCGCCGGCTGGAGTCGCGGCGCAGCTGCGGGACAAGGCGCCCGGCGCCGGGCCCCGGATCCATACCGTGGCCCCCGGGGAGGACTTCGAAGCCGCCGGGTTCTCCATCCGGAGTTTCGGGGGACAGCACGCGCTGATCCATCCGCAGATCCCGGTCGTGGCGAATATCGGCTACTTCGTGGACTCCAACGTCTACCACCCCGGCGATTCCTTCACCGTGCCCGACGGCGTGCATGTCCGGACGCTGCTGGTGCCGATCCACGCACCCTGGAGCAAGGTGGGGGAGGTAATCGACTTTGTTATCGGGGTCCGCGCCCCAAAGGCGTTCCCGATACATGACGCACTGCTCAACGAGAGCGGGCGCCGGCTGGTGGAAGGGCACGTGACGCGGTTCGGCGCCAAGTACGGCACGGAATACCGGCACCTCTCGAGCGGGGACAGCGTCGAGGTCTAGGAGCCCGGGCGCCTCTTGACGCCTAGGACGGCCAGGTCCCGCTGGCGAAGAACTGCCGGAGGGTCTCTTCGTGCGGTGCGGGATCCAGGCCCTGGGTCTGCAGCCAGTCCGGGTTGTAGTAATTGCCGGCGTAACGGTCCGCGCCGTCGCATATCAGCGACACGACGCTGCCGCGGCACCCCTCGGCCATCATCTCCGCGATGAGCTGCCAGACACCCCACAGGTTGGTGCCGGTGGACGGGCCGGCCTGCAGTCCGGCGTAATCGTGCAGATGGCGCATCGCGGCCACCGATGCTCCGTCCGGCACCGTGATCATGTGGTCGATGACGGCCGGGACAAAGCTGGGTTCGAGCCGCGCCCGGCCGATCCCCTCGATCCGCGACGGCTGGCCCCCGCCGGCCACAGCGGTTCCCCGGGCCGGGGCGGCTGTCTCCGGGGTGTCGCTTGGAAGTCCGCCGGCGGCAGCCCCTCGGCTTTCCAGCCAGCCGGGGTAGAACGCGGAGTTCTCCGGATCAACGACGGCGAGTTGGGTGTTGTGGCGGTGGTACCGGAGGTAGCGCCCGATGGTGGCACTGGTGCCGCCGGTGCCGGCGCCCACCACAATCCAGCTGGGAATCGGGTGCTCTTCCAGGGCAAGCTGGCCGAAGATGGATTCGGCGATGTTGTTGTTGCCGCGCCAGTCCGTGGCCCGTTCGGCGTAGGTGAACTGGTCCATGTAGTGGCCGTTCGTGCGCCGTGCGAGTTCCGCGGCGGCCGCATAGACCTCCGACGCGTGGTCCACGAGGAGGCACGAGCCGCCGAACTTCTCGATCAGCGCGATCTTCTCCCGGCTGGTGGTCCGGGCCATCACCGCAATGAACGGCAGCCCCAGCAGTTGGGCGAAGTAGGCTTCCGACACGGCCGTGCTGCCGCTGGAGGCTTCAACTATGGTGGTGCCCTCGCAGATCCAGCCGTTGACCAGCCCAAAGAGGAATAGTGACCGGGCCAGACGGTGCTTAAGGCTCCCGGTCCGGTGCGTTGACTCGTCCTTGAGATAGAGCTGGACGCCCCAGTGCTCCGGAATCGGGACGGAATACAGGTGGGTGTCTGCGGACCTGTTGTTCTCGGCGTTGATTCTGCGGATGGCCTCGTCGGCCCAGGCCCGGTCCTGCTGTCGTGCTCTGATCACCGCACCAGCCTACCCGCGGCGGCAGATTCCCATGGATAGAGTGGGCGGATGCAGACGCTCATGGATGTCGCCACCTTGAAGGACCGGCTGGCCCCCGCCGGCAAAACCGACCGGCGGACGGTGTTGCTGGATGTGCGTTGGGCGCTCGGGGACCCGCACGGCCGGAGACATTACCTCGCGGAACACCTTCCCGGGGCGGTCTTCGTGGACCTCGCCACTGAACTGGCCGGACCCGCGAACCCGAGCCGGGGCCGGCACCCGCTGCCGCCCCTGGACCGATTCCAGGCTTCCGCCCGTGCCTGGGGCATCCGCAGCGGCGACGTCGTGGTGGCCTACGACGACAGCGGAAATCTGGCCGCAGCCCGGCTGTGGTGGATGCTGCGGAACTCCGGACTTCCCGAGGTGTACCTGCTCGACGGCGGCCTGGCCGCCTGGCGTGAAGCGGGCCTCGGCTTCGAAAGCGGTGAACGGCAGGCGGAGCCCGGGGACGTCGTGCTGACGGGCGGTGCCATGCCCGTGATCGACGCCTGGCAGGCGGCCTCCTGGGGCCGGCAGGGTCTGCTGCTCGACGCCCGGGCGGGGGAGCGGTACCGCGGAGAATTCGAGCCGGTGGACCCCCGCGCCGGCCATATTCCGGGAGCTGTCAGCGCCCCCACCACCGTCAATCTCGGCCCGGATGGCAGGTTCCTGCCGGCCGAGAAGCTGCGCGAACACTTCACCGGACTCGGGGTGCGCCCCGACCGCCCGACCGCTGTTTACTGCGGCTCCGGCGTCACGGCGGCCCACGAAATTGCAGCCCTCGAAATCGCCGGATTCCCTGCGGCGCTCTATCCCGGATCGTTCTCGGAATGGTCCAACGTCGCCTCGAACGATGTTGTGACCGGGGCTGCCCCGTATGCGGACGGCACCACCGCGAGCTAATTGAATCTCCACGAACTCGCTGAACTCGCTGAACCGCGGCGAACCAACCGGGGCCCAGCTGGGTTAGGCGGCTGACTGTCCTAGCTGGGTTGACGCAGGTAGCTGGCTGGGTCGCTTGCGCGCAGAGAGTCGACGTCTCAGTGCTTTCTTGCGGCAACGCAGTTCCTTCCTGTGCTGCCGGCCGGCTGGATCCGCCTCCCCGGAAGGCCCAGAATCACTTGGCATGCTGACGGATCCCTGCCGTGTTCCGGGCAATGGCGGGGCCATGGATTGGTAGGTGTGGCCGGTGGGGGTGGTCACCT
>NZ_JARUXE010000024.1 GCF_030433895.1 Arthrobacter sp. PsM3
GCTCGGTATTCCCCCCACTAGAGGCTGCTACCTCGAGTCCACAGCGGCCACAATCTGGGTGGGGACCAGCCCGCCATCGATCGGACCGGCCTGTTCCTTCCAGCCGTCATCCGACCGGTGGAGAAGGATGCACTAGCGCCGGGATTCGCCACAGTTCACCGCAGACAATCCGCCCCTTTCCAACAGCGGCAATTTGGACGGATCAAGAGGCCGGGGATAGGGACGCCAGGCCGCTGCTCTCCCAGGGGGCCGGACCGGAAACCGGCGGAAAATGTGCTGGGATACGGGAGATGGCATGCCAGCGCCTTTGCAGCAGCCCAACGCGGTAAGAATTCCGGGGATCTGAAGCCGCTTGCGCAGAAAATCCGCGCTACGTCCCCTGTTGAGCAGATTCCACGACAAACTGTGCACACAGCAAAACTGATTCGACGCCGATACCGATTTCACGTCATCCGCACCGGAGAACAGAACCAGCCTCATCCACAGAAAAGGGGCCCGTTTCACGTGAAACGGACCCCTTCGAGAGTGCAGTGTCTGGATTAGCTGGAGGCCCCCGGTGACAGCACATCCATGATCCGGTTAAGGTCCTCCACGCTCGCGAATTCGATGCTTACACGTCCCTTGCGTGCACCGAGAGAAATCTTCACGTTGGTATCAAGCCGATCTGAGAGCGAGGATGCCAGATAGTCCAGGCGTTCGTGTCGGGCCCCGGGCCGCGGAATATTGTTTTTGGGTGTAGCTGCAGGGTTCTGATACAGCGTCACTGCCTCTTCGGTGGCGCGAACTGACATGCCCTCGGCAACGATCTTCTGGGCCAGACGTTCCATGGCCGCGGCGTCGGGAAGCCCCAGCAAAGCGCGGGCGTGGCCGGCAGAGATAACACTGGCGGCGACGCGGCGCTGCACCAGCGGCGGAAGTTTGAGCAGCCGCAGCGTGTTGGAGACCTGGGGGCGCGACCGTCCGATCCGGTCGGCAAGCTGTTCGTGGGTGGTGCCGAAGTCCTCCAGCAGCTGCTGGTACGCGGCCGCCTCTTCGAGCGGGTTGAGCTGGCTCCGGTGCAGGTTCTCGAGCAGGGCATCGCGGAGGAGGTCGTCATCGGTGGTGTCACGAACAATGGCGGGGATTGTTTGCAGGCCTGCGGCCTGTACTGCCCGCCAGCGACGCTCGCCCATGACGAGCTCGTAAGGTTCTCCACCCTCTTCAGTTGAGGTACGGACAACAATTGGCTGGAGGACGCCGATTTCGCGAACTGAATGCACCAGCTCCGCCATGTCGTCCTCATCGAAGACCGAACGCGGCTGTTTGCGGTTGGGGTGGATGTCGGTGACCAGGATTTCCGCGAAGCGGACGCCCGGTACCTCCACCAGTTCAACTCCCCGATCTTCCTCTGCGGGAACATCCGGCATCTCATCTGCAGCCGGTTTCGCCGTGGCTGGCTTCGGCGCTGTTGGCTGGCCAGCTTCCTTGGAGGCGGGGGTCTTTCGTGCCGGTGCTTTCTTGGCCCCGGCAGCGGACTTCGTGTCCGCTGTATCGGATCCGACAGCCGTGGGCGTCGGCTGCGACGCTGCAGCCGTCTCCTCGGCGGGCGCTGATGCGGACTCTTCCGCAGACGCTGCCTCGGCGGCCGGTGTCCGCTTTCGGGCTTCAGGGAAGAAAAGATCCACAGGGCGCGACGGAGCTGAACCGCTGCCGGAAGCCGCGGCGGAACTTGGAATGAGTGCCCCAAGTCCACGGCCGAGGCCGCGTCGCTTATCGCTCATGGATAAATCCCTCCATTGGAAGAGCCGCGCATCACCGGGCTCTAGCTAGTGCAATTCTTGAAAAGATTCTAACGTTCCGCGATTTCGGCTGCGGCTTCAAGGTAGGACAGAGCCCCGCTGGATGAGGGATCGTAGGTCATCACGGTCTGCTGGTAGCTGGGCGCTTCGGAAATACGCACCGAGCGGGGGACTACGGCGCCGAGGACCTGCTCCGGGAAGTGTTCGCGCACCTCGGCTGCCACCTGGGCGGCGAGGTTGGTGCGGCCGTCGTACATGGTCAAAAGGATGGTCGACACAACGAGATCAGCATTCAAGTGCTTCTGGATCATTTCGATGTTCTTCAGCAGCTGACTCAGCCCCTCGAGCGCGTAGTACTCGCACTGGATCGGAATGAGCACCTCGTTGGCTGCACAGAACGCGTTGACGGTCAGCAGCCCCAGGCTGGGAGGGCAGTCGATGAAGATGTAGTCCAGCCTCTCCTCGCCGTTTTTCGCACGCTCTTTGCAGTAGACGTCGATCGCACGGCGCAGGCGCTGCTCGCGGGCAACAAGGCTGACGAGTTCAATCTCGGCGCCGGCTAGGTGGATGGTGGCGGGCGCGCAGATCAGCTTGGCAATATCCGGGCACGGAGCCACGACGTCCTGCAACGGGATGTCGTTGATAAGCACGTCGTAAATGCTGTCAACGTCGGCGTGGTGGTCGATGCCCAGTGCCGTCGAAGCATTCCCCTGCGGATCGATGTCGATGACCAGAACGTTAAGCCCTGCCGCGGCCAGGGCGGCAGCGATGTTGACCGTAGTCGTCGTCTTGCCGACCCCGCCCTTCTGGTTCGAAACGGTGAAGATCCGCGTCTTCTCCGGCTTCGGAAGTTCTCGGCCGAGGAGACGTTCACGGCGCTTGTTCTCATGGGCCAGCTCGCGGGCAATGGGGCTGGAATCATCGATGGAATCCAGGACATTCGCGCTGGTGGCAGATGTTTCACGTGAAACACCTGCCATGCCGGCACTCTTTGCAACCGAAGCCGGTTTCTTCACGGAGTAATCGTGAGCGACGGGGGGCGCAACAAAGGCCCGTGCGGACCCCAGGGACACAAACGGGGGAATCCGTCGTGTGGAGGCTTCGCTACTGGTCACTGTGACACACTCACTCTCGTTCGGCTCTTGCTGCCGGTTACTAGCCTAACCTCTTACCCTTGGACACCGAGGCCACCGGGCTGACGCTTGGCAATCTTTTGAGGCTTATTCACGACGATTCGGACAACGGTTGTGGGTTCTTCGAGCAGGTCCTCGCCCACCAGCACAACGGACGTCTGGGTCCCGCCCAGTTTGCGGATGACCTTGGCGGCTTTTTCAATTTCCTCGCCGGCGCTGCGTCCCTTAATCGCGACAACCTCACCCTTTCCAGCCAGCAACGGAATGGTCAGTCCGGCGAGATTCGAGAGCGCTGACACGGCCCGGGCCGTGACCACGTCGGCGTTCACCATGCCAACAGCAAGTTCCGCACGGGTCCGCATGATCGTGACGTTCTCTAGACCGAGGTCATCAACGACTTCCTGCAGCCAGATGACGCGGCGTTCGAGGGGTTCGATCAAGGTGAGCTCAAGGTCGGGACGGGCAATTGCCAGGCAAAGGCCCGGGAGTCCGGCCCCGCTTCCGACATCAGCGACATGGCTTCCCTTGGCAATCTGGCTCTCAATCACGGCGCAATTGAGCACGTGCCGGCTCCAGAGCCGGGGGATTTCACGGGGACCAATCAGTCCCCGCTCCGTCCCGGACGTGGCCAGGTGCTCCACGTAGCGTTTGGCCAGCTCCAGGCGGTCCCCAAAGATCGTCTGAGCAGCTTTCAGTTCGGCAGCGGTAATTTCAACCATCAAGCTATCCGCGGGCTTCAGTCTGCCGAAACGACGATGTGGCGGTCGGCGCCTTCGCCTTCGGACTCGCTGACGAGGCCCAGTTCAGCGACGGCGTCGTGCACAATCTTCCGCTCGTAGGCGCTCATGGGCGCCAGCGCCACGGCCTCACCGGACGTTTTCACGGACTCGACGGCGTCCTCAGCAAGCTTCTGCAGCTCTCCGGCGCGCTCTGAGCGGTAGCCGTTGATGTCCAGGACCAGACGGGACCGGGTCTCCGTTGCGGACAGCACAGCCAGCCGCGTCAGCTCCTGAAGAGCTTCAAGGACCTCGCCGTCCTTCCCTACCAGGTTCTCCAGACCGGCTGCTTCTTCCTCAGCAACGATCGAGATGTAGGTGCGCCCGTTTCGGACTTCGATGTCGATGTCGCCGTCGATGTCGGCGATGTCCAGCAGTTCTTCGAGATAGTCCGCGGCGACGTCGCCCTCTTCTTCCAGACGGCTGGCGGAGCTGCCCCTGTCCTCAGAGCCTTCTGCGCCTTCCGCACCTTCGTCAGTGTCCTGCCCGGAATCCTGGACTTCGCTCAAGACGTCGTCCTGGTCTTCGATGGCTTCAGTGGAAATAGCGTGTTCGGTGCTCTCGGCGGACATTACTTCCTCTTCCTGTTCTTACGTTGTGGCTGGACGCGCTGGTTCTTGGCCGCCAGGGCCGCTGCTGCTGCCGTTTCGGCTGCCTCGGCCTCGGCCTTCTTGGCACCCGAGAGGGGCAGGGCGGGCAGGCCCTTGGCGGCACGGCGCTCGGCCAGGGCCTTGGCGGCGGGCGAACCCGGCGTCGGCATGCGTCGGATGACGAAGAACTGCTGCCCCATCGTCCAGAGGTTGGTGGTGGTCCAGTAGATCAGGACGCCAATGGGGAAGTTGATGCCGCCCACCCCGAAGACAACCGGCAGGACGTAAAGCATCATCTTCTGCTGCTTCATGAACGGACTGGCCATGGCCTCTTCGGACATGTTCTTGGCCATGATCTGCTTCTGCGTAATGAACTGTGAGGCCGTCATGGCCAGGATCATCACAATTGAGAGGATCCACACCGCAATCACGTTGCCGCCCTCGGGCGTGCCGTGCAGAAGAGTGGCGGAGAGCGGGGCTCCGAAGATGCTCGACTGGTCGAACTGCACGACCTGTTCGTGGCTCATCGCCCCGATGCTCTTGCCGTTGGTGGCCGCGTTCGTAATCCCCGAGAGGACCTGGAAGAGGGCGAAGAAGAATGGCATCTGGATCAGCATGGGAAGGCAAGCCGAGAACGGATTAGTGCCGTGCTTTTTGTACATGGCCATCTGCTCCTGCGCCATGGCCTGGCGGGAGAGCTGGTCAGTCTTGCCCTTGTACTTGTCCTGAAGCTTCTTCAGGTCCGGCTGCAGCAGCTGCATGCCGCGCTGTGCCTTGATCTGCTTGACGAAGACGGGAATCAGGGCCGCACGGATTACCAGCACCAGCCCGATGATGGACAGGGTCCACGTCCAGCCACTGGCGGCGGGCATGCCGATGGCGCTCAGGCCATCGTGGAAGACCACCATGATGGCGGACACAAGCCACTTGAACGGAAACATGATTGTTTCAAAGAAGTCCATACGATATCCCTATTCGTCAGGCCGCAGAACGGCCTTCTCCATCAGTCTGAGCAGCCAGGTACTTGTCCGGATTGTTCAGCACAACAATTGTGGGGGTGCGGTTTGCGGGCCACTGGCATTTACCGGCGGGGACGTGGTCCACACCGCCGGCATTCCAGGGATGGCAGCGCAACAGGCGCTTGACCGCCAGCCAGCTCCCTTTCACCGCGCCGTGGACCGTGATTGCCTCTAGGGCATAGGCCGAGCAGCTCGGGAAGAAGCGGCAAACCTGGCCGTACAGCGGTGAGATCACCTTGCGGTACGCCAGGAGCAACAGAATGAGGATATTGCGGGGCAAATTCCAGACTGCCCGGCCCAGCCATCCGGCTGCGGTTCTTGCAGGAGGGACGACGGCGGCAGTTGAGTTACGCACGCGGGGTCCCTTCCTGTGTTGTCTCGTAAGAAACTGAAGAAGCAGCCTTCGGAAGGCGGCTGCCCAGCCGTTTCATGTTGTTCTCCAAGGCGGCGTCATAGTCCGAGCGCAGTTGGTCCCAGCTGGCACCCGCCGCGGCAGGCAGAGCCCGAACCACGATCGCGAACCCGCTGCCGTATTTCTGCAACGACATGGCGCCGACTTCTCTCAGTCTCCTCTTAACGAGGTTCCTGACAACAGCGTTCCCGACACTCTTGGAAACGATGAATCCGATCCGGCTTGGTTCATCGGCAGCGAGGGCTGCCGTATATAACACTACGTTCCGGCGTCCATTGCGGACACCGGAACGTACAGTTGTTGAAAAATCGGTTGCTGTCCTCAGACGGTTGCGGGTGGCTAGCACCTTTACACTCGCACAGGGATGTGGACCGACGAGTCAGTTATTTAGGCCGACAGCTCGGTGCGACCCTTGCCACGACGGGCTGCCAGGATGGCACGGCCGGCACGGGTACGCATACGAAGGCGGAAGCCGTGCTTCTTGGCTCGACGGCGGTTATTCGGCTGAAAAGTCCGCTTGCTCACGTTAGTTACTCCAGTGGGATCAAAGGTGCGCCCACCCGATCAAGGGGAAGAACTGGTCGACGCTAAGTTTTGTATGTGCCGCTATCCCTCGACTCGCAAGACGCGGAACGTCGGGAGAGATTCAAATGAGGCGAAAAGCGTACACATGGGACTTCACAACGTTAGGGCTTGCCGCCCTCCCGAGTCAAACCGGGGGTTGCTTCACAAGCTTTCCCCAGCTGTGGCTAACTGCCCCCGCAGCCTGTGGATGAAGCGGGTCACAGGCCCTGTTTGAGAACCACAACGGTGTAATTATCCACAGGAGAGAACCCAGCTATCTTCTGGCCTTTTGATCCCCTACAGTGGCTCAGTAGCCCATTATCCACGGACTGTGCATAACCCTGTGGATTATCCGGGGTCCAGCACGCTGGATCGACCCGTGGGGCTGCAGGTAATGAAGGCAAGCAAGTTTGAGGAACTGATTGATGACAGTAGACGAAGCCAACCAAGCCAACACTGTCGGAAGTTCCTGGCGGCGGGTCGTGAGCCTCCTGGAGAACGACCACCGTGTAACTCCCCGGCAGCGCGGCTTTGTCATCCTCGCCCAGGCGCAGGGCCTCATCGGATCCACCCTGCTGGTGGCCGTTCCCAATGAACTCACCCGCGAAGTACTGCAAACGCAGGTGAAGGATGCCCTCGACGACGCACTCCGGAACGTCTTCTCCGATGAGATCCGTTGCGCGATCGACGTCGACACCGATCTGGTGCCGCTCCACACCGAGCCGGAACCCGCCGTCGAGCTGTCCCTCGTGTCCGACCCCTCGGTGGAACTGAAGCCGCAGCCCATGCTGCCGAGCACCTCCCACGAATTTGGCCGCCTCAATCCGAAGTACGTCTTCGACACCTTCGTGATCGGGTCCTCCAACCGCTTTGCCCACGCCGCCGCCGTCGCGGTGGCTGAAGCGCCGGCGAAGGCCTACAACCCGCTCTTTATCTACGGAGACTCGGGGCTGGGCAAGACCCACCTGCTCCATGCGATTGGCCACTACGCCCGCCGGCTCTACAGCGGGATCCGGGTCCGCTACGTGAACTCCGAGGAATTCACCAACGACTTCATCAACTCCATCCGTGACGATGAAGGCACCAGCTTCAAGACGACCTACCGCAACGTGGACGTGCTGCTGATCGATGACATCCAGTTCCTGGCCGGCAAGGACCGGACGCTGGAGGAGTTCTTCCACACCTTCAACGCCCTGCACAACAACAACAAGCAGGTGGTCATCACCTCCGATCAGCCGCCCAAACTGCTTGCCGGTTTCGAGGACCGGATGAAGTCGCGGTTCGAGTGGGGCCTGCTGACGGACATCCAGCCGCCGGAACTCGAAACCCGGATCGCGATCCTCCGGAAGAAGGCCCTCAGTGAGGGCCTCTCCGCTCCGGACGATGCCCTGGAGTACATCGCCTCGAAGATCTCGAGCAACATCCGCGAGCTTGAGGGGGCCCTGATCCGCGTCACGGCCTTCGCCAGCCTCAACCGCCAGCCGGTGGACGTCGCCCTGGCCGAGATGGTTCTCAAGGACCTCATCACCGATGACGGAGCCCAGGAGATCACCTCCGCGCAGATCCTCACTCAGACTGCCGACTACTTCAAGCTCAGCATGGAAGAGCTCTGCAGCAAGTCACGGACCAGGACCCTGGTGACCGCCCGGCAGATCGCCATGTACCTGTGCCGCGAACTCACGGACATGTCCCTTCCCAAGATCGGGCAGGAGCTCGGCGGCCGCGACCACACCACTGTCATCCACGCGGACCGCAAAATCCGTGAGCTGATGGCCGAGCGCCGAGTGATCTACAACCAGGTGACGGAACTGACCAACCGGATCAAGCAGCAGCAGCGTAATTCCTGAGCTGCCCGTCCGCGCACTCTTACCTTATTAACAGGCACCTGTGGACAAGCCTGTGGATAGTTAAGGGGACAACCGCGGTTAATGGGCTTAAAACCCTTAAGGCGCCTGTGGATCAGCGGTGCGGCCAAAAATGTTATCCCCATCCACACCCTGTTTAAAACCTCCTCCACCCACAGTCCATGAACAGGGCTTAACCCCGGGATCGCACCGCCAAACAGGGTTATCCACAGTATCCACAGCAGTTATTAACACTACTAATCCCTAGAAAATGAAATTCCCTCAAATAACAACTTCGTTCCGGACCCCACA
Source organism: Arthrobacter sp. PsM3 (assembly GCF_030433895.1). Taxonomy (GTDB): domain Bacteria; phylum Actinomycetota; class Actinomycetes; order Actinomycetales; family Micrococcaceae; genus Arthrobacter. Next base: position 8,429 of record NZ_JARUXE010000024.1, read on the forward strand.
CACCGCCGGGACCGTCCCGGACCCCGGCCGGAAACCGGCACTCGGCCGGCCCGGCCGAACCACATGGATGTAACCCGGGGATGGGAGAATCACACTTCTTGCGGCTAAGCTGTCTGCAGTGTGTCCGTCCTGGACATCTTTTGTGATTCCCTGCCGGGCCGGTGGCCCGGCCACCAGCGATGACAGCAGCAATGAAAGGCGGCACCCTTCCGTGAAGTTCAGAGTCGAACGGGACGTCCTGGCAGAAGCCGTGACCTGGACCGCCCGGTCGTTGTCTCCGCGGCCGCCAGTACCCGTACTTTCCGGCCTGCTCCTCAAGGCTGAAGCCGGTACCGTCAGCCTCTCGAGCTTTGACTACGAGACGTCCGCCAGGCTCGAAATCCCCGCTGACATCACCACCGAAGGCACGATTCTGGTGTCGGGACGCCTGCTTGCTGACATCTGCCGCAGCCTGCCGTCCGCACCCGTCGAAATCGAAACCGACGGCAACAAAGTCACCCTGAGCTGCCGTCGGAGCAGCTTCCACCTGGCCACCATGCCTGAAGCCGAATATCCGCCGCTGCCGTCACTGCCCCCGATCAGCGGCACGGTCCCGGGCGACGCGTTCGCCCAAGCTGTTTCCCAGGTGATCATCGCTGCCAGCAAGGACGACACCTTGCCGATCCTGACCGGCGTGCGGATGGAGATCGAGGACGACCTCATCACGCTGCTGGCCACCGACCGGTACCGCCTGGCCATGCGCGAAGTGCCGTGGAAGCCAGTCACACCCGGCATCTCAACCAGCGCACTGGTGAAGGCAAAAACGCTCAACGAAGTGGCAAAGACCCTGGGCGGCAGCGGCGACATCCACCTTGCCCTCGCCGACGACGACAGCCGGCTCATTGGATTCGAAAGCGGCGGCCGCACCACCACCTCGCTGCTGGTGGATGGTGACTATCCCAAAATCCGCTCACTCTTCCCTGAATCCACCCCGATCCACGCGACCGTCCAGACCTCGGAGCTCGTCGAAGCTGTACGGCGCGTCTCACTCGTGGCGGAACGCAACACCCCGGTCCGGCTCGCCTTCACCCAGGGCCAGCTGCACCTCGACGCCGGAACCGGCGAGGATGCCCAGGCATCCGAAGAGCTGGAAGCCAACCTCACCGGCGAGGACATCACCGTCGCGTTCAACCCGCACTACCTGATCGAGGGACTGAGCGTCATTGAGACCAAGTTTGTGCGCTTCTCCTTCACCAGTGCGCCCAAACCGGCCATGATCACGGCCCAGAACGACGCCGACGGCGAGGACCAGGGCGACTACCGCTACCTGGTCATGCCCGTCCGGCTGCCCAACTAGCTGACAGCAGGTGCCGGCCGGAGGACTCCGGCCGGCACCAGCCGCCAGCCAGCTGGCGCCGGCACCACCCGAAACACTCCATCGCAGAAAAGAGTTCATACCGTGCACATCGGACTTATCGGCCTTGGAAAAATGGGTTTCAACATGCGCGAACGGCTGCGCAAGGGCGGCATCGAAGTCACCGGTTTTGATCGCAACCCGGATGTCACCGACGTCGCGAGTGTGGACGACCTCATTGCCGCCCTGCCGGCACCGCGCCTGCTTTGGGTGATGGTCCCGTCCGGCGAGATCACTGATGCCGTGATCACCGAACTTGGGAACAAGCTCGACGCCGGCGACCTCGTGATCGACGGCGGCAACTCCCGGTATACCGAGGACCAGAAACACGGTGCCTCGCTGGCTGAAAAAGGCATCCGTTTCGCCGACTGCGGTGTTTCCGGCGGGGTCTGGGGCCTGCAAAACGGCTACGGCCTGATGGCCGGCGGGGACGCCGCGGATATTGAACACGCGATGCCCGTCTTCGATGTGCTCCGGCCGGAGGGCGACCGAGCCGACAGCTTCGTCCACGTGGGCGGGATCGGCGCGGGCCACTACGCCAAGATGGTCCACAACGGCATCGAATACGGACTGATGCAGGCCTATGCCGAGGGCTACGAACTCCTTGCCGCCAAAGACATTGTCACCGATCTTCCCGGAACATTCCGCGCCTGGCAGAAGGGAACCGTCGTGCGGTCCTGGCTGCTGGACCTCATGGTCAAGGCCCTCGACGAGGACCCCGGACTGGCATCGATTGACGACTACGTCGAGGATTCCGGTGAAGGCCGCTGGACCGTGGAAGAGGCAATCGCCAACGCCGTACCCGCCCCGGCCATCACGGCCGCCCTGTTTGCCCGCTTCTCCTCCCGCGAAGACAACTCGCCGGCGATGAAAATGGTTTCCGCGCTGCGCAACCAGTTCGGCGGACATGCGACCCGCCCGGCAAAATAGTCCTGCCCTGAGATCCTGATCCCGGCGTGTACCTAGAACACCTCTCACTTACAGATTTCCGCAGCTACGCCCAGGTGGAACTGAGCCTTGAACCCGGCGTCACCGTGCTGGTCGGCTCGAACGGCATCGGCAAAACCAACCTGATGGAAGCCATCGGCTACCTGGCCACGCTCAGCTCGCACCGGGTCAGTTCGGACGCCCCGCTGCTGCGTTTCGGGACCGGACGGGCGATGATCCGCGCCAGACTGGTCCGCGGCGAGCAATCCACCGTGCTCGAACTCGAAATCAACAGCTCCCGTGCCAACCGCGCCCGGATCAACCGCAGCAATCCGGTCCGGGCCCGGGACATCCTTGGCATCTGCCAGACCGTTCTGTTTGCCCCGGAGGACCTGGCCCTGGTCAAGGGCGATCCGTCCAGCCGGCGCCGCTTCCTGGACGAGCTCCTGGTCAGCCTCATCCCCAGGCACGCAGCCACCCGCAGCGACTACGACCGGGTGCTCAAGCAACGCAACGCCCTGCTGAAATCCGCCCGCGCCGGCAAATTCTCCAGCGGCCACGAGGCCACCCTGGATGTCTGGGACCAGCACATGGCCCGGGCCGGAGCCGAGCTCCTGCACGCGCGGCTTGAACTGGTGGAACGGCTCAGGCCCCACCTCAAGAACGCCTACGCGCAACTCACCGACGGGTCCAAAGATGCGGGCGCCATCTACCGCTCCACACTGCAGGGTGCATTGGAGGACGACGGCGCCGGCCCGGCTGCGGGCCCCGTCTCCGCCCGCGGCACGGAAAGCACCGGGCCGGCCGAGGACCTGCGCCTTCTCTCCGTCGACGAACTCACCGGACGCTACGTCCAGGCTTTCGCGGCGTCACGGCGCAAGGAACTGGACCGTGGGATCTCCCTCGTCGGTCCACACCGCGACGAACTCGAACTCGTCCTGGGCGCGGCCCCGGCGAAAGGCTACGCCTCGCACGGCGAAACCTGGTCCATGTGCCTGTCCCTGCGGCTGGCCTCGTACTATGTCATGCTCGATGATGCCCGCACGGGCGGGTCCGCCCCCATCCTGATCCTGGATGACGTCTTTGCCGAACTTGACGTCCAGCGGCGGCGTAAACTGGCCGCAATAGTATCCGGCGCCGAGCAGGTGCTTGTGACCGCCGCCGTCGAGGACGATATCCCGGCCGAACTGTCCGGGCGGCGGGTGAAGGTAATTCCGGGAGGAATCGATGAGCAGGAAAATCGATGAATAAGGATACCGACGGCGGCCTGCAACCGGGCCGCGATCCGGACGACATCGACGCTGCCCAGTCGGCACTGAACAGGATGCGCGAGGCTGCCGCGTCCCGCGGCGAAATCCGGCGCAAGGCTCCGCCGCGGCCCGGCAGCACCCCGCCAAAAACAGGCCGCAGTTCCGGGGTCACCCGCGGTTTCGGACAATTCCATGGCACCGGCCGGGATCCGATGGGCCTCGGCAAGGTAGTGGGCCGCCTTGTGGCCGAGCGCGGCTGGAGTTCCCCCGTGGCCGTTGGCTCGGTTATGGCCGAGTGGGCGACGCTCGTGGGACCGGAAATTTCCGCCCACTGCACCCCGGAGAGCTTCACCGACACCACCCTCCACGTCCGCTGTGATTCCACCGCCTGGGCCACGCAACTGCGGCTGCTCAGCATCAGCCTGCTGGAGAAATTCCGCACCGAACTCGGTGACGGCGTCGTGACCAAAATCCAGGTCCTGGGACCCGCGGCCCCGAGCTGGCGGAAGGGTGGCCGGACCGTCAACGGCCGCGGCCCGCGGGACACCTACGGGTAGTTCCCGCACCTGCCGGAACACCAGATCTGAAGCACTCCTTGCAAAACTCTTGAAAAATCCGCAAACGGCGTGTAGGGCGCCCATGCGCCCGGGAGTCGTATACGCACCCCAACCCGGTACTCCTGGAGCCTTGCAGGTGGAGTCTATGGCCTCCCAGCGGCACTTTGCTTCCCGTTTAGGCCCCCGGAATGCGGGTTTAACCCCTATAACACGCTAGAATTGCGGTAGATAACTGGGCGCCGGTGAAACGTTGACTGAGTCCGTTTCCGACGCAATATCCGCGTGCGGTATACGGATCCTCAAGCCAGCAGCACATCCGGGGCCATCAGTGACGTGCCCGTTGGCAGTAGCTGTTTCCTCCGGGAAAGGGCAACGGCCGGCCTTTAGCGAAAAAAGAGGAGTCGAAAGCGCCTGTGGCTAACGACAATGCAGAGATCCCGGCAGTGGAACCAGTAATGGCTGTGGCGGCGGACACGCCGTCGGGAACAGCAACTGCCCACGGCTACGGCGCCAGCGACATCACGGTGCTCGAAGGCCTGGAAGCTGTCCGGAAACGTCCCGGCATGTACATCGGCTCCACGGGACCCCGTGGTTTGCACCACCTGGTCTATGAAGTCGTGGACAACTCGGTCGACGAGGCCCTGGCCGGGTACTGCACCCACATTGAAATTGTGCTGCAGGCCGATGGCGGGGTCAAAGTGGTCGACAACGGCCGCGGCATCCCGGTCGACATGCACCCGACGGAGCACAAGCCGACCGTGGAGGTCGTGATGACCATCCTGCACGCCGGCGGCAAGTTCGGCGGCGGCGGCTACGCCGTGTCCGGCGGACTGCACGGTGTGGGTATCTCCGTCGTGAATGCGCTTTCGAGCCGCGTCGACACCGAGGTCCGCCGGCAGGGCCATGTCTGGCGGATGTCCTTCGCCGACGGCGGCAAGCCACAGGGCGGCCTGATCCAGGGCGAAGAAACCACCGAAACCGGCACCACCCAGACGTTCTACCCGGACGCCAGCATTTTCGAATCCACGGAATTCGATTTCGAAACGCTCCGCGCCCGCTTCCAGCAGATGGCGTTCCTGAACAAGGGGCTGCGCATCACGCTGACCGATGAGAGGCGCGCCGCGGCGGAACCGTCCGAGGATGGGGACCTTGACCTCGACGCTGTCCCCACCGAAGGGGAAGTCCCGGCGGAGTTCCACACCGTGGTGTACCAGTACAACGACGGCCTGCTGGACTACGTGAAGCACCTGAACTCCGGCAAGAAGGTCGACGTGGTCCACGAGGACGTCATCGCCTTCGAAACCGAGGACACCGAACGGCACATCGCTCTGGAAATGGCGATGCAGTGGACCAACGCGTACTCCGAGAGCGTCCACACCTACGCCAACACCATCAACACCCACGAGGGCGGCACCCACGAAGAGGGCTTCCGCGCCGCGATGACCTCGCTCATCAACCGCTATGCGCGGGAGAAGAGCATCATCAAGGAGAAGGATGACAACCTCACCGGTGACGACATCCGCGAAGGCCTGACCGCCGTCATTTCGGTCAAGCTGGCCGAACCGCAGTTCGAGGGCCAGACCAAGACCAAGCTCGGCAACTCCGAGGTTAAGGGCTTCGTCCAGCGCGTCGTCACGGATGGACTCGGCGACTGGCTGGAACGGAACCCCGGCCCGGCCCGCGACGTGATCCGCAAGGCCATCTCTGCCGCGCAGGCCCGGATGGCAGCGCGCAAGGCCCGCGACAACGCGCGCCGCAAGAGCCCGCTGGAGTCCTTCGGCATGCCCGGCAAACTCTCCGATTGCTCTTCGAAGAACCCGGAGAAGTGCGAGGTCTACATTGTGGAGGGCGACTCCGCCGGCGGATCCGCCAAGCGCGGCCGCAACCCGGAGACCCAGGCCATTCTTCCGCTGCGCGGCAAGATCCTGAACGTGGAGCGTGCCCGGCTGGACAAGGCCCTGGGCAACGCTGAGGTCCAGTCCATGATCACGGCGTTCGGCACCGGGATCGGCGAGGACTTCGATCTGAGCAAACTGCGCTATCACAAGATCGTCCTGATGGCCGATGCCGACGTCGACGGACAGCACATCACCACGCTGCTGATGACCTTGCTGTTCCGCTACATGCGCCCGCTGATCGAGAACGGTTATGTCTACCTCGCGCAGCCGCCGCTCTACCGGATCAAATGGTCCAACGCCCCGCACGACTACGTCTACAGCGACCGGGAACGGGATGCCCGGCTGCTTTCCGGCCAGGCGGCCGGCCGCCGCATCCCCAAGGACAACGGCATCCAGCGCTACAAGGGCCTCGGTGAAATGGACTACACCGAACTGTGGGACACCACCATGGACCCCGACCACCGCACCCTGCTGCAAGTCACCATGGACGACGCCCTGGCCGCGGACCAGACCTTCTCCACCCTCATGGGCGAAGATGTCGAATCCCGCCGAAACTTCATTCAGCAGAACGCCAAGGACGTTCGGTTCCTCGATATCTAGCGGTCGCCACGCGCCCTGAATATTCCCGGACTGATATATACCTGAAACGGAAAATATAGACTATGAGTGACGAAACACCAGAAGTTCCGGACGGACCGGCCGATGCTGAGCCTGTGATTGAGGGAACTGTCCTTGACACCGATGTCCTGACCGACCGTGTCGAGCAGGTGGACCTGCAGACGGAAATGCAGCGCTCCTACCTCGACTACGCGATGGCCGTCATTGTGGGACGCGCCCTTCCGGACGTCCGCGACGGGCTCAAGCCCGTCCACCGCCGGGTGCTCTATGCGATGTTCGACGGCGGCTACCGCCCGGAGCGGTCCTTCAACAAGTGCGCCCGCGTGGTCGGCGAAGTCATGGGCCAGTACCACCCGCATGGCGACACCGCCATCTACGATGCGCTGGTCCGCCTGATCCAGGACTGGACCATGCGCTACCCGCTGGCGCTGGGACAGGGCAACTTCGGCTCGCCGGGTAATGACGGTGCTGCAGCACCGCGGTACACGGAAACGAAAATGGCGCCGCTGGCCATGGAAATGGTCCGCGATATCGACGAGGAAACGGTCGATTTCCAGGACAATTACGACGGCAAGAACCAGGAACCCACCATCCTGCCGGCGCGCTTTCCGAACCTCCTGGTCAACGGCTCCTCGGGCATCGCCGTCGGCATGGCCACCAATATCCCGCCGCACAACCTCCGGGAGGTCGCCGACGGCGTCCAGTGGTACCTGGCCAACCCGACCGCCAGCCGCGAGGAACTGCTTGAAGAGCTGATCGTCCGCATCAAGGGACCCGACTTCCCGACCGGGGCCACCATCCTGGGCCACAAGGGGATCGAGGACGCCTACCGCACGGGCCGCGGCTCGATCACCATGCGCGCCGTGGTCAATGTGGAGGAACTCCAGGGCCGCACCTGTCTCGTGGTCACCGAGCTGCCGTACCAGGCCAACCCGGACAACCTGGCGATTAAGATTGCCGAGCTGGTCAAGGACGGCAAGATCTCGGGAATCGCCGACCTGCGCGATGAAACCTCGGGACGCACCGGCCAGCGCCTCGTAATCGTGCTCAAGCGCGACGCCGTCGCCAAGGTGGTGTTGAACAACCTCTACAAGCACACCCAGCTGCAGGACAACTTTGCCGCCAACATGCTCGCGATCGTCGACGGCGTGCCCCGCACGTTGAGCCTGGATGCGTTCATCCGCCACTGGGTCACGCACCAGATGGACGTCATCGCCCGGCGGACCCGCTACCGCCTGCGCAAGGCCGAGGAGGAAGCGCACATCCTGCGCGCCCTCCTCAAAGCGCTCGACGCGCTCGACGAGGTCATCGCGCTGATCCGGGCGTCGAACACCACCGAAGCTGCCCGCGACGGGCTGATGCAGCTCCTGGACATCGACGAACTCCAGGCGCGCGCCATCCTGGACATGCAGCTGCGCCGCCTTGCGGCCCTGGAACGCCAGAAGATCCAGGACCGCCACTCCGAACTCGAAGCCATGATCACCGAGTACAACTCGATCCTTGCTTCGGAGGAACGCCAGCGCGGGATCATCAGCACCGAGCTGGCCGAAATCGTGGCCAAGCACGGCGATGAGCGCCGCACCAGGGTCTTGCTGGGCTTCGACGGCGACATGTCGATGGAGGACCTGATCCCCGAGGAGGAAATGGTCGTCACGATCACCCGCGGCGGCTACGTCAAGCGCACCCGCAGTGACAACTACCGCTCGCAGCAGCGCGGCGGCAAGGGCATCAAGGGCGCACAGCTGCGCGGCGACGACGTCGTCGAGCACTTCTTCGTCACCACGACCCACCACTGGCTGTTGTTCTTCACGAACCTGGGCCGGGTCTACCGGGCGAAGGCATACGAACTCGTGGAGGCCGGACGCGACGCCAAGGGACAGCACGTCGCGAACCTGCTGGCCTTCCAGCCGGACGAGCACATCGCCCAGGTGCTGGACCTGCGGGATTACCAGCAGTCACCGTATCTGGTTCTGGCCACCAAGCGGGGCCTGGTGAAGAAGACCCGCCTTGAGGACTATGACACCAACCGCTCCGCAGGAGTCATCGCGATCAACCTGCGCGACGGGGACGAGCTGGTCTCCGCCCAGTTGGTCTCGGAGACGGATGACCTGATGCTCGTCTCCCGCATGGGGCAGTCCATCCGCTTCACCGCCACCGATGAGGCCCTGCGTCCGATGGGCCGGGCAACCTCCGGTGTCACCGGCATGAAGTTCCGCGAGGACGACGAGCTGCTGGCGGCCGACGTCGTCACCGACGGCTCTTTCGTGTTCATTGTCACCGAGGGTGGCTACGCCAAGCGCACCGCCGTGGAGGAATACCGGCTCCAGGGCCGTGGCGGCCTCGGCATCAAGGTCGGCAAGTACCAGGAGGAGCGCGGCCACCTCGTGGGCGCGCTGATTGTGCAGGAGGAGGACGAGGTCCTGGTGGTCATGGAAGGCGGCAAGGTGGTCCGTTCCTCAGTGGCCGGAGTGCCGGCCAAGGGCCGCGATACCATGGGGGTCATCTTTGCCAAGCCGGACAAGAACGACCGCATCATCGAGGTGGCGCGCAACAGCGAACGCGGCCTCGAAACCGACGATTCGTCCGAAGGTGAAGATGCAGGACGAGATACGGGCGGGGACACGGGTGAAGATGCAGACGTGGCGGCCGAAAGTCAGTCATCCGCGCCGGATGACGTAACGTTGGCTGAAGATAGCGGATCACATGAGGGGTCCGCAGCGGAAGAATCAGCACCGGCCCCGGAGTCAGATGAGTCATCAGGCAATGCCGAGCTGGACGAAGACAACACCGGAGGTAACGAGTGAGTAATTCCGACTCATATCCCAAGTCGAACAGCGGCGTTCCTGGCGGAGTGCGGCAGCCAGCCTCCGCGCCGCGGGTGAGCGCGCCGGCCCGTCCCGAGCAGCGCCCCGGAGTGCCCGGCAGCGTCAACGGATCGGTCCAGCGGCCAGCGGCACCCGGCCAGCGTCCCGTGCAGGGCCGCCCTGCGGTTCCGGGACAGCGTCCGGTGACGCCGGGACAGCGGACGGGCCAGAATACCGCCGGGCTGATCAAGCCGGCACCCAAGGCCAAGGTGCGCCGTGCCCGCCTGCTGGTGAGCAAGGTTGATCCCTGGTCCGTGCTGAAGATGGCGTTCCTGCTGTCCGTAGCCCTGGGCATCGTGACGGTAGTGGCAGCGATCGTGCTCTGGACCGTTCTGGACCTGACTGGAATTTTCGACCAGGTCGACGGCCTGCTCGGAACCCTGGCCGGCTCGGAAGGTGGTGGCTTCGAATTGAAGAAGGTCGCCTCGCTGGGACAGGTGGCATCCTTCGCCACCATCATCGCCGTTATCAACGTGGTCCTGCTGACGGCGCTGTCGATGCTCTCGGCGGTGCTGTACAACATCTCCGCCACCCTCGTGGGTGGCATCGGCGTCACCCTTACGGACGACTAAAACCCTTAGTTTTCCCGGACTTTTCCCGGGGAAATGCCTCGATTTGAGATCGGGCCGGGATGTGCTGTACAGTCATATCTCGGCCCGATGAGGCATCGGGGCGTATAGCTCAGGCGGTTAGAGCGCTTCGCTGATAACGAAGAGGTCCCAGGTTCAAGTCCTGGTACGCCCACGGAATCTGTACAGATTCAAGTGGAGGTTCGGTTGATATTTGGTTATCGCCGGACCGGAACGGGGTGCATGTGAAGAAGTTGCTCGTTGTTGCAGCTACGATCGCAGGCGTCCTGCTCTACAGGAAAGTGCAGGAATCCGAGGCCCGGAAAACGGTCTGGAGCGAATCAACCGATACGGTTGACTAGCCCTGATTCCCGGTTCGGGAGCTGGAAAACGGCTCGCCGAACTAGGGTATGATTGCCGGGTTGCTTCTTATGGGGGCATGGCGCAATTGGTAGCGCACCTGCTTTGCAAGCAGGGGGTTCGGGGTTCGAGTCCCCGTGCCTCCACCATAGGAAAGGCCCCGGACCGCGGAAACGCGGTCCGGGGCCTTTTGCATGCCCGGGAAACTTTCCGACCCGGTTCCCATTTAGTTCCGACTGGGCCGCCACTTGAGTCCGCCGCAAGGCTGGGAGCTGCCGGCGTCATTCCTTGGGTTTGGCGTAGTCGTCCATGCCCTGCCAGTCGATATAGACGTAGGGCTCGTCGCCGACGACCCAGGCATCGTGACCCGGCGGGATGATGCCGAAGTCACCGGGGCCGAACTCGTTCTCCTCGCCGTCGTCCATTACGACCTTGAGGCGGCCCGAAACGGTGTATCCCTTGTGGGCAATCATGCAGCTGTCCGTCTGGGCGATCGGCTTGACGTGCTGGGACCACTTCCAGCCAGGCAGGAACGTCGTTCGTGCCACGGCGCCGGCGTCGAGATTGACGAGCTCCACGTGGCCCATCCCGTCTTTGACGGGGCGGGTTTCCTCCGGATTGTCCAGGCTCTTGCGGATGGTTGCAGCCATGATGGTCTCCTTTGTGGATGATTGTGAGACCGGATTTAAGACTGTCACCGCCGCCTGCGGCGGTCAAGGATGTGCGGGCGCCAGCGGCCCGCTCCCCGCCCCCACTACTGTGGGACCGTGAACTTCTTCCTTGCCGCCCTGGGCGTCCTCGGAGTGGCCGCCTCCGGGCCTCTCATTGCCGCTACCCTGGGTGCCACCTCGGTCAGTGCCCTGGCGATCGCCTTCTGGCGCAACGCGATCGGGTCGGTCGTCATGGCGGGGCCCGTGCTGGTCCGCAACCCCCGCCAGTTCGGCCGGGTTACCGGCAGGGAGTTTGGCTGGTCGCTGGCGGCTGCCGTGGCGCTGGCGCTGCACTTCGCCTGCTTCATCACCTCGTTGCAGCTGACCTCCGTCGCGGCGGCCACCGCGCTCGTCTGCCTCCAGTCCGGCTGGATCGCAATCTTCCAGCTCTTCCGGGGCGTGAGGCACCGCTGGCCGGTCCTGGCGGGGCTGGGGATCGCCTTCGGCGGCGTTGTTGTGATTACCGGCTTCGACATGGGGGGCTCGCCGAAGGCGCTGCTGGGAGACCTCCTGGCGGTAGCGGGCGGTGCCCTCGCGGGCGTCTATACCCTTGCCGGCGGCAAGGCGCGCCAGACCATGGGGACGGGTGTCTACACGAGCCTCTGCTACGGCATGTGCGCCGCCGTCGTCGCGCTGCTGGCATTGTTCTCACAGCAGCCGCTGGCGGGATTCGAAGCCGCCGGCTGGTTCGGCATCCTGGCGATTACGGTGTGCGCGCAGCTGATCGGCCACACGGCCTTTAACCACCTGCTCGCCACGATGAGTCCGCTGCTGGTGTCCATGATCATCCTGCTGGAGATTCCCGGTGCCGCGCTGCTCGCTGCAGCGTTTCTGTCCGAGACCCTGCCGGCCGGAACCTATGCCGGTCTCGTGCTGATCCTGGTGGGGCTCGCCGTCGTCGTCGTGGGGCAGCGGGGTTCCCGTCTTGTGCGGCGCAGTGCAGCCCCGCTGGCGGAGCTGGGGACAGACTGACGGGCGACCGCTGCCGCCAGTGCTACTGGCCGCCGCGGCGGGCGGGCTGGGCCGTATTGACCGTGTGGATCGCGCGCAACAGCTTGGCCGGGAAGTAGACGGAGAAGAAGACGACCATTGGGGCCTTGAGCGCCATCTTCTTAACGTTGTGCGCCTTGTACGTGCGGTCGAAGCGCGTCACGTAGTAGCGGTAGTCGCGCGGAGAGTCTTCAAGGCGGCGTGCGGACATTCCGGAGACCATCTGCGGCCAGTACTGGATCCGGAGTTCGTGGTCGGCCAGGTGCAGGGACAGGTCGATGTCCTCGTGCATCTCGTCCTTTTCGTCCCGGCACGTCTCGGTCCGGATGATTTCCCAAGCTGAGCGGCGGAGGGCCATATTGGAGCCAAAGAGGAAGTGGTATTGGTGCTTGGCGAGCTTGAGCATCAGCTGCCGCATTTTGTCGTCGGCCTTCAGGCCGAAGCGCCGCATCGGCATATCGTAGTAGACCACCGGACCGGTCGCGGCGTGCACGGACTGGTCGTGGAAGGCCTTCTGCACTTCTTCGACCCAGTCGGGCTCCAGCACGGAATCGGCGTCGATCCGCCCGAGGATGTCCCCGGTGGCATGGTCCAGGCCGAAGTTGCGGGTGGGGATCAGACCCTGGTGCCGGTCCTGGCTGAGCAGGATGATCGGGCTCTCCGGATATTCCGACTGCATCTGCCGGACGATATCGGCTGTGCGGTCTTTCGACATGTTGTCCACCACGACGATCTCGTGGGCCGGCACGGACTGGTACACGGCTGCAATGAGGCACTGCCGGATGACGCTTTCCTCGTTGAAGGCCGGGATGACAATGGACACAGCTGGCGTGTGCACAGCATCGTGTAAGGCATCCTCAGAGGATTTTTCGGGTGACATTCCCCTAAATTTAGCACCCGTGACATTTTTCCGGCCCGCAGCCGGGCTTTGCCCCGGCTACGAACTGGTAAACATCGTGCGAAAAAGGGAGGAATCCCGCCGATGGCGGAATCCCTCCCTCAGCGGCGGCTATCGGGCAGCCCGCCAGCCGTTTTAGAGGCCGGTGTTCTTGTCTGCGCCGTTGTTGCGGCTGGCGGCGATGTTCCGGACCGCAGTCTTGGCATCGGTGGCAACCTTGGCCGAAGCGTCCTTGATGTCCTCGACAGCGTCCTCTGCGGCGTGCTTTGCCTTGTCCGCGGCGTCGTCGGCGGATTCGGCAACATCAGCCGAAGCGTCCGCTGCCGTGTCCGCAGCTGCGACCGTTGCTTCGCCGGCCTTGTCAGCGGCTTCCTTGACGGAATCCTTTACCTCGTTGACCGTAGTGGCCGGCACGGGGGCGGGCGTCACCGGGGCCGGTGTCTTCCACGGATCTTCGACCGGCTGGGAAGCCTTCCAAGCGGCAACACCGGCGGCCACGGCTGCGGCAATGATGCCGAAGACCAGCCATCCGCGGTGCCTGGGCTTCTGCGGCTTGCCGCTGACGGCCCTGCTGGCGTGGCTCGCAGCGACCTTGGCGCGGCTTCCGGCCGTCTTCGCCTGCTCCTGGACGGTGTGGATGATCCCCACGTCGCCGAGCTTCTGGGCGACCGCATCCACATGGGCCGGAGCGCTTTCGAGGGTCCGGTGCACAGCTTCGGAGGCCTGGCCGATCTGGTCCGAGAGCTTCGGCAGATAGTCGACGACAACCCGGTCGCGCGCGTTGGCGATGACCGGCGTCGCCTTATCCAGGGCCTCATGCAGGCGCGGGGTCGCGCCCTCAACGGCGTCGTGGATCTTCGGTGCCAAATGGGCCAGGCTGTCCTGGATGCGCGGGGTCACCGTAGCAACACCGTCGGCGAGGTTGTAGGCCGCCGACTTGAGACCTTCCTGGATCTTGGGAGAAGCGGTATCCAGGCCCTGCTGCAGGCGCGGCACAGCCCAGTTGACTGCTGCTTCAACCCGCGGGGTAGCCCATTCCTTGGCGGTTTCTACTCCGGTGCTGACGGACTGCTCCAGCTCCCGGGCAATACGATCCGTTTTCTTCACAACTACCTCCCGATTAATGTGACGGTTCTGCAGTTAGCCTACGTGGCCCAGACCTCACCGGCTATTCTTCAGGCCGATTTGGGCCGGATTTCACCCAGCGCGGAACTGGCGGACCGGCCCGGTGTGTAGTGGCCTCTCATGGAAGAATAGGGCCTATGACTGCCATCGCAACTGCAAAAGCAACCATCCACACGAGCATGGGCGACATTGTCGTCAACCTCTTCGGCAACCACGCCCCCAAGACCGTCGAGAATTTCGTCGGACTGGCCACCGGTGAGAAGGCCTGGACCCACCCGGAGTCCGGCGAGGACAAGACGGGGACGCCGCTGTATGACGGCACCATCTTCCACCGCATCATCAAGGACTTCATGATCCAGGCGGGCGACCCCCTGGGCCGCGGTGTCGGCGGACCGGGCTACAAGTTCGATGATGAAATCCACCCGGAGCTGACCTTCAACGAGCCCTACAAGCTGGCCATGGCGAACGCCGGGATCCAGATGGGCCGCGGCACCAACGGCTCGCAGTTCTTTATCACCACCATCCCCACCGGCTGGCTGCAGGGCAAGCACAGCATCTTCGGCGAGGTGGCAGACGAGGACTCCAAGAAGGTCGTTGACGCCATCGAGGGTGTCCGCACCGGGATGGGCGACCGCCCGGTGGAGGACGTCACCATCAACAGCATTGATATCGAAAAGCTCTAAGCCCAGCGCATGAGCTACGGAATTCCGGCGGCAGAGCCGTCCGCGCAGATTCCGGTGTGCCCCCGGCATCCGGACCGGCCCGCGTATGTGCGCTGCCAGCGCTGCGGGCGCCCTGCGTGCCCCGACTGCCAGCGGGCGGCCGCCGTCGGATTCCAGTGCGTTGACTGTGTCAACGAAACCAAACGCACGACGCCGGAGGTCAGGACCGTCTACGGCGGCGCCGTGGCCACCGGCAAACCGCTGGTCACCTACTTCATCATTGGGCTCTGCGCCGCGGTCTTTGCGCTCCAGTGGCTGGTCCCCGGCGACTTGATCTATCAGAACCTGGCATTCGCCACCGTCTATGCCTCCCCGGAATACGGGGTGTTCGAACCGTGGCGGATGGTGACGTCGGCCTTTCTCCACTCCCAGGGCTTCATCCTCCACATTGTGCTCAACATGTACATGCTGTGGGTGTTTGGCCAGGCACTCGAGCCGCTCCTGGGCCGCATCCGCTTCCTGGCGGTCTATTTGTTGTCCGCCTTCGGCGGATCGGTAGGCTTCCTTCTGCTGACGCCGGGGTATGTTCCGGGCCAGCCCCTTACCGGCGTCGTGGGCGCTTCCGGTGCCATTTTTGGCCTCTTCGGCGCCATGCTGGTGGTCCAGCGCCGCCGCGGCGGCGACACCAGGCAACTCTGGGTATTGATCATCATCAACGGCGTCATCGGCTTTGTGGTTCCCTCGATTGCCTGGCAGGCGCACCTTGGTGGTGCAGTCACGGGTGCCATGTGTGCGGCCGTTATTGTGTACACGCCCCGCGGTCCGCGACAGGGGCTGATGCAGGCCTGCGGCCTGTTAGTGGTACTTGCCCTGCTTGTCGCCGTCTCAGCCCTACGAGTCGCCGGCGCCTGACCGCTCTGCCCCTTCCCACTCAGTCCTGCCGTTTGCCTCCCTGAGGGTTTCCCACAGCGTGTCGTAATTTTCCACAGCGTGTCCTGACGGACGCGCTTTTTTTGGCGGGTGCGGCCGCCTCCCGCGGCCCTCGCCGCGGCCCTGGCAGGTCAGGATCCACCGCCCTCCCGGGGGTTGTCCACAGGGGTTATCCACACTGTTGGTAACTTACACGACTGTAGTTCGTGCGGGCGTTGCGGATCTGAGGGCCACACCGGGCGATTTTGTTCCGCGGCACTTCCCGATCTCCACAATTGTGGATAACTCCTGTGGGCCGGTCTGTGGTTAAGTGGACAACGCCGCCCGGGAGAAGCACCGCAGGCCGGCCTCGAGTGGGTAACAGGCGAGGGTGGGCAGCGACGCTGCCCTGTCCCCACCGGGTCACTCCCAGCACAAATCAGATTTCAACAGGGTTATTCACAATGTTAATAACTTGTCGCTCCAAGTATCCCGGGTGGAATTGGCGCCGTGCGGCGCCAGAAGCCGCCGGAATCCCCTCGCCTGGCCGGGTTATCCCCAACTGTGGATAAGTTGTGGGTACTGAGTTGTTGTTAAGTGGATAACTTTCCTCGGGCCTCACGCTGGCCTGAGGCGACGCTGACATCGCGGGCCACGGCTTCCAAGCCCGGAGCGTCCCCGGCCCCCGTGAAGTTATCCACAGGGAATCCACACTGTTAATAACTCACGGGCCCGAAAGGCTCCGGTTAACGTTCGACGGAAGGGCTTCCTGGGGCCAGCACGGGCGGGAAGGCCGCGCGGGCGGCCAGAGCCGCTAAAAAGTTATCAAGATTGTGGATAACTTTGGCCGGCGTTGTGCACAGCTCTGCTGCGTCAGCGGGGCCAGACGCCTGAGCTGCCCCGGCGGTGGCTGTCCAGGAGATGGGTGTCGATCATGCCGATCGCTTCCATCAGGGCGTACATCGTGGTGGGCCCAACGAATGCGAAACCCCGCTTCCGCAGCGCCTTGGACAGGGCGACCGACTCTGCCGAGGTGGTTGGGATGTCCGCATGGGAGACCGGCTCCGGCGTGGACTCCGGCTGGAAGGACCACACGAAGTCCGCCAGTCCGCCGTCGTCCCTCAAAGCAATGGTGGCCTGGGCGTTGGTGATGGCGGCCCGGATCTTGAGCCGGTTGCGGACGATTCCGGTATCGAGGAGCAGACGCTCCACGTCCGTTTCAGTGAAAGCGGCGACGGTCTCGGGATGGAAGTCGTGGAAGGCGGTCCGGAATGCCGGCCTCTTCCGGAGGATCGTGGCCCAGGACAGCCCGGCCTGGAACGCCTCGAGGCTGATGCGCTCGAACAGGCCCTGCTCGTCCCGCACCGGGAGCCCCCACTCTGTGTCGTAGTAAGCGCGCAGCAACGGGTCCACGGCCGCCCACGGGGGCCGGGCGAGGCCGTCGTCGCCGAGGACCGAGCCGGATACTGCCGGGGCCATTGTGATTCCTTCGCTCGCCCTATTCTTCGTTCCAGCATTATCGACCGCTACGGGGCCCCGGCGTTAACGCGGAAGACCGGCACACGCGGTGTACCGGTCTTCCGTCAGTTGCAGCAGGGTTCAGGAACGCCAGCGGGTGGTCATCAGGAAGCCGATGATGGCGATGCCGAAGCCGGCGATGATGTTCGCGGATCCCCAGGCGGCGACGGGGAAGGCGCCCTGGCTGATGTAGAAGGTGATGATCCAGAGGAGGCCGATGATCATCAGGCCGAACATCACCGGCTTGAACCAGACCGGGTTCGGCTTGTGCGCGTGCGCGGTGGAAGTCTGCGTCGTGGCGGGAATGGTCCTTTTGCGGCGCTTTGACTCGGGCACGGGTCCTCCTAGGCGGCTGGAACAGGAGCGGGACCTGGCTTGATATCCTGCAAGAAGGAATACACCGGCGGTCAACGCGCTCCTGGTCACGTTTGAGTTCTTGTTCGGAGCCAATTCTAGCGGTTGTTCAGGCCGCCGGGGCGTCCGCCGCGAACGTCCGGCTTTCCTGGATGGCACAATCCACCAGTTCACTGATTCAACGATTGGTTCAGCAAGGCACCCATGAGCACAACCAAGATCCTCGTCGTCGACAACTACGACAGCTTTGTGTACACCCTGGTGGGGTACCTCCAGGAACTGGGCGCAGAGACCACCGTCGTCCGCAACGACGACGTCACCCTGGCCGAGGCTATTGACCTGGCGGAAGCGCGCGACGGCGTCCTCATCTCGCCCGGCCCCGGAAACCCCGCGGGCGCGGGGGTCTGCATTGAGTTGATCAAGTGGTGCGGCAGCCACAACAAACCGATGCTGGGCGTCTGCCTGGGCCACCAGGCACTTGCCGAGGCCTACGGGGGAACCGTCACCCACGCGCCCGAGCTGATGCACGGCAAGACGTCCCTTGTGGAGCACCACGGCGGCAGTGTGTTCGACGGGCTGCCGTCGCCCTTCACGGCGACCCGCTACCACTCCCTCGCTGCCGTCCGGGAGAGCATCCCGGACATCCTGGAAATCACCGCCGAGACGGGCACCGGTGTGGTGATGGGGCTGCAGCACCGAACTGCACCCCTCTGCGGGGTGCAGTTCCACCCGGAGTCCGTCCTGACCGAAGGCGGCTACCAGATGCTCGGGAACTGGCTCGAATCCCTCGGCATGGCCGGAGCGGCCCAGCGCGCGGCCGGGCTCAGCCCCCTCATCAAGCACTAGCCGAAAGCCCGCCCGGCCAGTTTCGACTTACTTCGAGCTCTTGGTGGGCGTCGGGGTCGGCGTGGCGCTGGGGCTCGGTGGCGGCGGAGCCTTGGCCACAGTGACAGTGACCGTCTTGCCCTGTTCCACCAGGGCCTCGGCGGCGTCGGCCTGACCGGTGACCTTTCCCGGCTCCACCTGGGAGTTTTCGACTTCCGTGGCGTTCATGCCGAGGCCAACAGCCTTCAGGGCAGCCTCAGCCTCGGCCTGCGGAAGCCCAATGAGCTGGGGAACGGCCACCTTGCCGGTGGAGACAATGATTTCCACCGTGCTGCCTGCGGCCACGTTCTGGCCAGGCGCAGGGTTGGTTGTGATCACAATGCCGGCCGGGACCGTCGGACTGTTGGCCATGGTGGTGCCTGGTGCTCCGGCGAGGCCCTTCTGGCGCAGGACATCGCGGGCGGCGGCCTCCGTCCGCCCGGGAAGGTCCGCGGGGATGGTGATGACGCTGGGGCCTTCGGAGATGTTGAGCGTGATAGCCGAATTGGGTTCCAGTGCGGCCCCCGTCGTGGGGACGGTGCCGACGGCGATGCCCTTGGCGATCGTCTCGTGCTGCATCCGGCTGAGCTGGGGCTTAAGCCCTGCGTTGTAGAGCTTCTGGAGGGCCTCGGTCTCGGTCAGCGACGTCACCGACGGCACCAGGACCTTGGCTACGGGCGGCGGCGCCTGGTTCATCATGTTGTAAAGCCACAGGCCGCCTCCCGCCAGCACCAGGACGGTGACTATCACCAGGGCCGAGATCCATGTCCGGCGTCGCGACTGCTGCCGCGCGGTGTGCTCGCGTTCGGGCGGCAGAAGCAGTGGCAGGCTGCCGGTGTCTTCGGCTCCATAGGCAACCCCTTGTGCCATCAGGGCGTTCTCATCATCGGCCGAGGCCTCCGGCGCCGGCCGCAGCCTGCCTGTGGGGGTCTCGTCGAGGAATTTCGCGCCGGTCACTGGGAAAACGGCGGTCGCTGCACTGTCCGGCGTCGGGATCGTGTTGTGGGGGTCAGTTGGAGCTTCGCTCGCAGCTGGCGCGGCGACGCCCACGCCGCTGCGTGCGGCCTGAAGGGCGCGGCGGAAGGCTGCCGCATCCTGGAAGCGGTCCGCACGGTTCTTCTGGAGTGCCTTCATCAGCACGCTGTCCAAGGCCTCGGAGACCTCAGGGTTCAAGCTGCTGGCCAGTCCGGGGATCTCACGCACATGCTGGTAGGCGACGGACACGGGGCTGTCACCGATGAAAGGCGGGCGGCCGGTCAGCATCTCATACAGGAGGCAACCGGCGGAGTAGAGGTCGCTGCGGGCATCCACCGTCTCGCCGCGGGCCTGCTCCGGTGAGAGGTACTGGGCGGTGCCCACCACGGCCTGGGTCTGGGTCATGGTTGCTGCCGAGTCGGCCATGGCGCGGGCAATCCCGAAGTCCATGACTTTTACGCTGTTGTTCTCCGGGCAGAACATCACATTGGCCGGTTTGATGTCGCGGTGCACGATCCCGGCCTTGTGGCTGTAGTCCAGGGCAGCGAGCACCCCGAGGGTGAAATCGATCGCCTGGTCGATGCTGACTTCCCTGGCCCGGATCAGATCCCGGATTGTCCTGCCGGACACGAACTCCATCACGATGTACGGCACCCGGACGGTGTCCTCGTGGTCGCCGGGGACCGCGTGGTCACCGGTGTCATAGATGGCAACGATCGAGGGGTGGTTCAGGGCGGCCACCGCCTGCGCCTCGCGCTTGAACCTGGCCTGGAACTGGGGGTCCCGGGCCAGGTCCGGGCGCAGAAGTTTGACGGCGACGGTGCGTCCCAGCCGGGTGTCGACGCCGCGGAAGACGTCGGCCATGCCGCCGCGGCCGATCAGCTCACCCAGCTCATAGCGTCCACTGAGGACGCGCTGCGTGTTCACGGGGCCGCGGTCCTCCCGGTGCGATGGGGTGCGGGGTGAATTGGGCATGGTGGCCTACGTTCCCGTTGGGCTCGGGGTTGACTGCGCGGCCGCGGCCTTGGCCAGGTGGTAGGTCACGAGCGAACCGGCGGGCACCTTGCTGCCGGAGGCAGGCTCGGAGCTGACGAAGGTGCCGGGCTGTTCCTTCTTGACGGTGGGGCTGACAGGATCGCCCTTGGCCCAGCGGAGGCCGGCACTCTCGATGGCCTGCTGGACAGCGGTTTCGCTGGCACCGGACGCCAGCGTGGGCACCGTAACGGCTTCGGGGCCCTTAGAGTACGACACCTTGATGGTTGTGCCGGGCTGGACCCGTCCGGCGGGGTCGATTTGGACCACCGTTCCGGGGGTGGAGTCGTCAAACACCTCGACGCCCGTGACGACAAGCCCCAGACCAATCAGTTCGCTGCGGACCTGGTTGAAAGGGCGGCCGAGATAGCTTTCCGGAATCAGGTTGATGGCAGCCGGCGTGGACTGGGTGGGTGTCGCGGAGCTGCTGGTGGGGCTGGGGCTCGTGGTGGTCGGGGAGGCGCTGGTGGTGGTCGGTGCCGCGCTGGTGGTGGCGGCGCTGGTTGCGGGTGCCTGCGGGAACAGAATTCCGGCCTGGGTCAGCATGACCCCCACCAGGGCGAACAGCACCAGCAGGATCAGGGCAATCAGCGGCCAGGTCCAGGGACTGCGGCCGCGGCGTTCGGGCTGGTTGACCGGCTCGTCGTCGTAGTCGTCGTCCTCCTGGACCCAATTGCGTTCCGCCGCGAGGGCGTCGGCGCGTGAGAGCGTGTTGCGGGCGCCGTACGCGCTGGCGGCCGCTGCCCCAGCGGCCAGTCCTGCAGCGGCACCCGCACCGGCTCCACCGACGACCGGCAACGCCGAGGTGGCCGACGTCGAACGGTCTGCCGCACCGATGACACCGGTCGCGGCGGTGGGGATGTCCACCGGTGCCGTGATGGGTCCGGTTGCTGCCTCGAAGAGGAGCATGCCCGGAACGGCGGCGTGCGCTGCGGCGATGTCGCCGTTGCGGATGGCTTCCGCGGCCTCGGAGAGTTTGAGGGCGTCGGCCGGCCGGTTCTTGGGGTCCTTGGCCAGCATGGACATCAGGAGGGCCCGGACCGGCTTCGGCAGGGTTTCCGGCAGCGGCGGCGGGGCGTCGTTGACCTGGGCCAGCGCGATGGCAATCTGGGATTCGCCCGAGAACGGGCGGTGCCCGGTGAGGCACTCGTAGCCGATCACGCCGAGGGCATAGATGTCCGAAGCGCCGGTAGCCAACTGGCCGGTGGCCTGTTCCGGAGCCAGGTACTGTGCAGTCCCCATCACCTGTCCGGTCTGGGTGAGCGGCACCTGGTCCGCCAGCCGGGCGATGCCGAAGTCGGTCACCTTGACGCGGCCATCCGGGGTGATCAGCAGGTTGCCCGGCTTGATGTCCCGGTGGACCAGGCCCTGGGCATGGGCGACCGAGAGGGCCCGCGCCGTCTGGGCGATCATGGACAGCGTGCGGTCCGGGGAGAGCACCTGTTCGTGTTCGATGATGCTGCTCAATGGCTGGCCGGGGACCAACTCCATGACGAGGTAGGCGGAGCCTTCTTCCTCGCCATAGTCAAAGACGTTGGCGATGCCCACGTGGTTCAGCAGCGCAGTATGGCGGGCCTCGGCGCGGAAGCGCTGGAGGAACCCGGGATCGCCGGTGTACTCCTCCTTGAGCACCTTGATAGCGACGATACGGCCAAGGATCAGGTCTTTGGCTTTCCAGACTTCCCCCATACCGCCGATCGCAATACGTGTGGTCAGCTGGAACCTGCCGCCGAGGGTGGTTCCTGATGAAGGCCTCACTTATTCAACACCGCCTCAAAAATCTTCTTCGCGTTCGGACTGGTTAGCTGTGCGCCGGTGGTGATGTCTACGCTTTCCATGACGATAGTGACAGCCACCTGCGGGTCATTCGCCGGGGCAAACCCGGTAAACCATGAGTTGTTCAGGCCGTTGCCAAGCTCCGCGGTCCCGGTCTTGCCGGCCACTTTGACACCGGGTACGGCCGCCCCGCGGGCGATGCCGTCGCTGACCACACTGACCATCCACTCGTTGATCTGCCGGGCGATCTCCGGCGTCGTGGAGGTCTGCAGCACCTGGGGTTTCGGCTCACTGATCGGCCGCAGGTCCGGGGAGCGTACGGCCTTGATCAGGTTCGGTTGCATCTGCACTCCGCCGTTGGCGATCGCGGCGGTCATCTGGTTAATCTGGAGCGGGGTGGCCCGGACGTCCCGCTGGCCAATTGACGACTGCGCCAGGCTGGCGTCATCCAGCGGCTCGCTCGGGAAGAAACTCGGGGCGGAGTCCAGCTTCAGCTGGTCGCCAAAGTCCTGCCCGAAACCGAATTTCCCGGCCTGGTCGGCGATGGCCTTCTGTCCCAGATCCAGGGCGATGCTGGCGAACGGGGTGTTGCAGGACTGCTGCAGGGCAAAGGCAAAAGTCGCCGTGTCGCGGGTATAGCAGTTGCCGCCGGCGTAGTTGGGCAGCTTGTACTGGATGCCGGGGAAGGACATTTCGGCCGGGTTGGGCAGAATGCTGTCCTTGTTGTACTTGCCCGAGTTGAGGGCAGCGGCCGTGTCAATGAGCTTAAAGACCGAGCCGGGGGCCAGCAGCGCGCCGGTGGGTCCGCTGACGTTCTGGTTCAGGTTGATCCCCGGGACCTTGTTCAGCTCGGCGAAGTTGGCCGCTTCGGCCGCCGGATCCTGGGTGGCGATCAGATTGGGGTCGTAGGACGGTTTGGACACCATGGCAATGATGGCGCCGGTCTTCGGATTGGTCACCACGATCGATCCGCGCCGGCCATCCGGGATGAGGTCGTACGCGAGTTTCTGGATCTTCGGATCGAGCGTGAGCTCCACGGATGCGCCTTTGGGCTGGTTGCCCAGGAAGAGCTGGCCGACACGGTCCAGGAACTGCTGGTCCGAGTTGCCCGCGAGTTCCTTGTTCATGGTTTTCTCCAGACCGGTCACCCCGTAGCTCCGGGAGAAATAGCCGGTGATCCCGGCGTAGGGCTCCGGCTGGGTGTAGGTGCGCTGAAACGCGCAGCTTTCATCCGCAGCCACGGACTCGGCCACCGGGGTGCCGCCGACGATGATCGCGCCGCGGTCGTTGCAGTAGTTCTGCAGAAGGGTGCGTTTGTTCCACGCATTTGCCTCCAGCTCGTCTGCGCCGATCACCTGGACGTAACTGAGGGCCCCGAAGATCAGCACGAACATGGCGATAGCGGCGATCCAGGCGTTGCGAATGGCTTGGTTCACAGCTTCACCGCCTCGGTGGGGGCGTCCGGACTGTTCCGTCCGGTGCCCGGCGCGGCGGCCGGCTTCGAGGGCATGGCAGGAGTTACTTTCTGTGGGTCGGGTTCGTCGCCGGGGGCCAGCGGTGTTGTGTCCACCGGGCCGCGTGCCGTGTGCGAGATCATGAGCAGGAGTCCGACGATGATCCAGTTGGCCAGCAGCGAGGAGCCGCCCGCGGCCAGGAACGGGGTGGTGAGCCCGGTAAGCGGAATGAGCCTGGTAACGCCGCCGATGACGACGAAGCACTGCAGCGCAATGGCGAAGGAGAGCCCGGTGGCAAGTAGCTTTCCGAACGCGTCCCGGGTGCCGAGCGCCGCCCGGAAGCCGCGGGTGAAGAGCAGCAGGTACATCAGAACGATCGCGAAGAGGCCAATCAGCCCCAGTTCCTCACCGAATGAGGCAATGATCATGTCGCTGTTGGCGAAGGGGACCAGATTGGGGCGGCCCTGGCCGAAGCCGGTGCCCACCAGGCCACCGTTGGCCATGCCGAAGAGGCCTTCGACGATCTGCAGGCTGCCGCCGAATTCCCGTCCGTAGACCTCGGGGGTGAAGGCGTTGACCCAGCCGTCGATCCGCAGGGCTACGTGGGAGAAGGCGCGGGACGCTACGAAGCTGCCTGCGGCCATGAGGGCCACGCCGATAATCACCCAGCTGATACGGCTCGTGGCGACGTAGATCATGACGAGGAAGAGACCGAAGAACAGGATCGAGGAACCCAGGTCCCGCTGGAAGATCAGCACGCCGATGCTGACAAGCCAAGCGGCGATCATGGGGCCCATGTCCTTGAAACGCGGGAATTGGATGGGCCCGACCTTTCGGCCGGCAAGCAGGATGAGGTCCCGGTTGGACGAAAGATACCCGGCAAAGAATATAGCAAGGGTGATCTTGGCGATTTCGCCGGGCTGGAAGGTCATCGGTCCCACCTTGATCCAGACCTTGGCGCCCAGGATCTCACCGGCCGAGATGCCGGGAACCAGCGGCAGAATCAGCAGCATCGCACTTACTGCCAAGGAGATGTAGGTGAAGCGGCGGAGGATGCGGTGGTCTTTGAGGAACCAGATCACGGCGATGGAGACCCCCATGGCCACGAGGGTCCAGCGAAGTTGGTTGTTGCCAGTGTCTTCCCCGACCCGGTCCAGCCGGTGGATCATGGCGAGGCCGAGTCCGTTGAGGGCCACCACCAGTGGAAGCATTACTGGATCGGCATATTTTGCCCGGATACGGAGCACGATGTGGAAGGCGAGGGCGGCCGCGGCAAGCAGGCTCGACTGGAACCAGAAATCGGTGTCGAAAGCCTTCTGTTGGTCCACGCCGACGAGGGCCTGGGCGCCGATGCCGACGGCGAGGGCCAGCACCAGCAGTACGAGCTCAATGTTCCGCCGCGGTTTGGGCGTGGGATCGATGGGTGTCATTTGCCGACCTCGCAGACGGGAGCCGTCGCCGCCGGCGTCGGTGCCCCGGTCACGGCTGCGCCGGGACCGGCGGTTTCGCCGGGGACTGCCGTTGCACCCGGACTCGCTGAAGTGCCCGGGGTTGCCGGGGTGGGGGACGGTGTGATGCATTCGTCCGCGGGGGCCGTGGTACCGGTGCGTTCCAGGTTTTTGACGATCCGCTGGGCGTCATAGAGGTCCCGGGCCGGCACGGTCTGGCGTACCCGCTGCTGGGAGAATTCGGGGAGATCTGACATCCGGATATCGGTCACCGTTTCGAGGGTGGAAAGCTGAATGGGTCCCAGGCGCTGTGAGACCCCGTTGAAGATGGCGACGTGCTGGTCCTGTTCTCCGATGTAGTACCGGGTCTGGGTCCAGGCGTAGCCCAGCCACAGACCCAGGGCGAGAAGTGCCACGATGGCCGCAGCGATGGCGACAGTCAGCCAGCGGCGCGGCGGGCGGGCGGCCTTGTCGTCGTCGGCTTCTTCCCTCGCCTGTTCAGACTTGTGGGTAAGAACGGTCGCCGCGCGGCGGGCCAGGGTG
Organism: Arthrobacter sp. PsM3; assembly: GCF_030433895.1. Taxonomy (GTDB): domain Bacteria; phylum Actinomycetota; class Actinomycetes; order Actinomycetales; family Micrococcaceae; genus Arthrobacter. The sequence continues at coordinate 34,123 of NZ_JARUXE010000024.1, forward strand.
CGCCCCGCAATGGTGGGGATGGAACCGGTCTCAGCGGCAGTGGCGGCTGCGCCCACGAGCTCGTGGGGGCGACCGGCCAGGTCCTCGCGGAGCACCTCGGCGGAAAGGTGCTCGCCAAGGTGCGGATCGGTCGAGGTCGCAGGCTCTTCCTTTTCGGCGGCACTGTCCTCCGGCGGGACGTCCGCCGCGCCGGGGCCGTCGGTCTTCGGCGTCGTTTTGGGAGTCGGTGCTGCACCAACGATGCTTCCGGGCAGCAGGACCGGGCTTTCGGACGCAGTGGCGGTCACGATGGATGGTGACGCGGCCGGAACAATCTCAACGGCGGCAGTCCGTACGTCGTCGCTCGTCTGTTCGGCGATTTCCAGCATCACAACGGTGACGTTGTCCGGAGCCCCTGCCTCGAGGGTGAGGTCGACCAGCAATTCCGCGCATTCGCGCAGGTTCGGGGTCTCCCGGACGGTGCGTTCCACAACATGGCCGGCCACATAATTCAGGCCGTCGGAACAGAGCAGCCAGCGTTCCCCCGGTTCAACGTCAAGCGTTGCCAGGTCCAGTTCCGGGCTGGCGTCGACGTCACCGAGGACGCGCATGAGGACATTCTTGTGCGGGTGGGTTTCCGCCTCTTCGGGGCGGAGCCGGCCTTCGTCGATGAGGCGCTGCACGAAGGTGTGGTCCACGCTGACCTGCTCGAATTCGCCGTTCCGGAGCCGGTAGGCGCGGGAGTCGCCAATGTGGGCGAAGTGCAGTTTGCCTTCGGCCAGCAGGAGGGCTGTGACGGTGGTGCCCATACCGGCCAGCTTGGGATTCATATGGACAAGCTCCGAGAGCAGTGAGTTGGCCGTCTGGATCTCGTCGGCCAGAACGGTGCCGGCGTCGCCGTCGTAGTCATCCTTGTCGAGATGGATCATGTCCAGCACGGTGGCGGCAGAGGCGACATCGCCGCCGGCGTGTCCGCCCATGCCATCGGCGACGACGGCGAGGTGGCGGCCAACATACGCGGAGTCGTCGTTCTTCGCCCGCACACGGCCCACGTCGGACCGCGCGGCGTAGCGCATGATGAGCGGCCGCAACGGTGCAGGTGTTTTGCCTTCGGCCCCCTCGGGGCGATCCGGGACAGCCACGGCTATGGCCTCAATTCGATGACCGTCTTGCCGATTCTCACGGGTACACCCAGCTCAACGGGCAGGGCCCTGGTGAGCTGCTGGTCAGCCAGGTAGGTGCCGTTGGTCGAGCCAAGATCCTCGATAAACCACCGGCTGCCCTGCGGGAACAGGCGGGCATGGCGGCCAGAGGCATAGTCATCCTCCAGCACCAGCGTGGCTTCCTGAGCGCGGCCAAGCAGGATGGGGCTCGCCGCCAGCGGAATTGTGGTGCCCCTGAGGGGGCCTTCGGTCACCACCAGTTGGCGCGGCTGTTGCTTGACCGGGGCGGCTGGTTCGGCCAGCGCAGGGTTCTTGCGCACCTGCCGTGCCGTCGGGGCTCCCGCCGCCGCCTTGCGGCCGATCATAAGGTCGCGGCGCATGGCAGCAACGATGCTGAAGATCAGGACCCACAGGAGCAGCAGGAAGCCGAACCGCAGGGCGGTGATGGTCAGTTCGCTCACTGGCGGCCGCCGGGGTTGGCGGGCAAAAGGCGGAAGATAATCTTGGTCCGTCCCATAGTGATCGTGGCGCCGTCGCTGAGTTCCGAGGAGCCGGCGATCTTGTGGCCGTTGATGTAGCTGCCGTTCGTGGAGCCCAGATCCACGGCCTGGGCGGTGCCCGGCCCGGTGCGGATTTCGAGATGGCGGCGGGAAACGCCGGTGTCGTCAATCAAGATGTCCGCTTCGGAGGAGCGCCCCAGAACGATTGACGGCGCGTTCAGGGAGTAGCGCTGCCCGTCGATATCGAGGACGGGCTGCATCCGGGCCGGCTGTCGAGTCGGTGCGGCAGGCGTGCCGGCGTGCGGCGCAGGCTGGGCGGGCGTGGAAGGGGAGGACGATTTCTCGGTCCGGGACTTGATTTCAAAGTCCCCGGCGCGGCGTTCCTCATCCCGGCGGAAACTGATCCGCACCGGACCCTGGAGGGTGTAGCCCTGGCTGCGCACATGGTTGATGACGACGTCGCACAGTTCTTCCGCGAGCGGGGTGCCCCATTCCTGGGCCCGCTGGAAATCGTCGTCGCTGAGGAGGACATCGAAGACGTTGGGGGCGAGGGTCCGTCCTGCGGCGATGGTGATGGCCTTGTTGTCCACCTCGCGGCGGAGGTGGCTGGCGATTTCGACCGGCTCGACTTGGGCGCGGGAACCGGTGGAGAAGACTCCGCGGACGGCCTTTTCGATGCCGCGCTCGACTTTGTCCAGCAATCCCATGGTCCTTCTCCTTTCGTGACGGCTGCAGGACAGCATTCGTTCCGGAACTCGGTTTCCCAAATTTGCGGGAGCCCGCAGGTAACGGGCACTCCTACACCAGATACTACTGGGCGAGTCTGGGAATGGCCTTAATGGGGGGCGCCACTCCGTGCCGGGAAATTGCGACGGACCGCCCCTGACCTGCCCAGACATTGCTCTGACATTGCCCCGACCGACCCGGCGGAGAGGGGCTTCATGTAGCGGCGAGTGCCCGGGATGCGGGCCGCTGCGGGGCACCTGCGCCCTACCTCCGGAGTGCCCTCCGCGGCCCCTGCGGGAGCCGATTGGTGTTTTCCCGCAGTTGTCCGTTATGCTTGATCTCGCTGCTTTTACGAGGTTGGCGGTCCGGATTCCGGGCCAACAATCGTGTGAAAGAAGTTGCGCGCGAGTGGCGGAACGGCAGACGCGCTGGCTTCAGGTGCCAGTGTCCGAAAGGGCGTGGGGGTTCAAATCCCCCCTCGCGCACGCAAATATGAAAAGTACCCCGGTCTTCGGACCGGGGTACTTTTTGTTAACCGGGCGGTGCCGAAGCTGTGGGGGCTCCCCGGCGCGTTCTTCGCCCGGCCTCCGGAAGGTGCCCCGAACCCAGCCCGAACCCAGCAACGCGGGGTCACATCGCGCCCACCCCAGGCCCCGGGATGGGCGCTAAGTGACCCCGCGTTGGTTTGATCCGAGGGCATGCTCAGCGGTCAGCCGCGGAGCGCCCCGAAGCGAGCGATCATCGCCTCAAGGCCCAGGTTGAACGCGACGTCGGCGGGCTTTTCGTAGCCTTCCAGGTCCTGCTGCTCGACTGCTGCGGTGAAGTTCGGCGTCGAGTCAGCCATGCTTCCGGAGTCAAAAATGTCTGCCGGGGCCGTTACGTCATACGCTGAGCCAAAGATGAAGGACTCCAGGGCCACAATCGCCGAAATGATCCGCTCCTGCGGGAAACCCGCATGGCTGAATCCGGCGCTGACGGCCTCATACATGGCCAGTGTCTTGGGCGCGTCGGTCACCGGGAGCACGGCGATCACCGGGATCAGCGGCGTGTGCTTGGAGAACACGTCGCGGTAGCTCCAGGCCCAGCTGCGCACGGCCTGGTCCCACGGTCCGGACCCGAAGGCGGACACATCAACAAACGACGTCAGGTGGTCCTGGACCAGGACCAGGACGTCCCGTTTGGATGAGACGTGGTTGTACAAGGCCGACGGCGCCACGTTCAGCGTCCGGGCCAAAGCCGCCATGGTGAAACCGTCATACCCGCTCTTCCCGATGAGCTGCAGTGCCGCCGCGGTGATGCCGTCCTGGTCGAGGACGGCGGCAGCAGGCCTGCCCACCCGGCGGCGCGGTTTCGCGTCGTGGAGTGGATCTGCTGGGGCTCTGGTTGATGCCGGCATTCCTGGCCCTTCTGCTGTCGGTGTCCCTGGGTGCTCCCATTGTGCCCCCACTTTACCGGCGGAATTTCTTCGGCAGGAGGTCTTCCCTGGCGCTCCGGAAGGGTCTATAGTCGATTCTAAATGAATGGCATTCATTTAGTGGGCCGCATCACTTCAGCGGCCAGAGAGAGGACATTATGCTGGAACTTGACCGCGACGTCGTTATCGTTGGAGCAGGCCCCGCCGGGCTGACCGCAGCCCGGGAATTGAAGAAGGCCGGCCTGAGCGTGGCCGTCCTGGAGGCGCGCGACCGGGTCGGCGGCCGCACCTGGACCGACACGATCGACGGCGCCATGCTGGAAATCGGCGGCCAGTGGGTCTCCCCGGACCAGACTGAACTGCTGGCGCTCCTCGACGAGCTCGCCCTGGAAACCTACTCCCGCTACCGGGAGGGCGACTCCGTCTACATCGGCTCGGACGGCAAGCGCACTCTTTACACAGGCGACACCTTCCCGGTCAGCGAAACCACCGCCGCCGAGATGAACAAACTCACCGCCCTGCTGGATACCCTCGCCGCCGAGATCGGCCCCACCGAACCATGGGCGCACCCCAAGGCCCGCGAGCTGGACACCATCTCCTTCCACCACTGGCTGCGGGAGAACTCCACGGACGAGGAAGCCTGCAACAACATCGGCCTCTTCATTGCCGGCGGCATGCTGACAAAGCCTGCCCACGCCTTCTCCGCCCTGCAGGCAGTGCTGATGGCCGCCTCCGCCGGATCCTTCAGCCACCTCACCGACGAGGACTTCATCCTCGACAAGCGCGTCGTCGGCGGAATGCAGCAGGTCTCCCTGCTGCTCGCCGCCGAACTGGGGGACGACGTCGTCCTCGACAGCCCGGTGCGCGCCATCAACTGGGGTGTGGACGCCGGCGGGGACCACCGCGTGACCGCGGTTTCGGAGCGCGCTACCGTGAACGCGCGCTTCGTGATCATGGCCGTGCCGCCGAACCTCTATTCCCGGGTCTCCTTCAATCCGCCGCTGCCGCGACGCCAGCACCAGATGCACCAGCACCAGTCACTGGGCCTGGTCATCAAGGTGCACGCCGTCTACAGCACCCCGTTCTGGCGCGAGGACGGCCTCTCCGGGACCTGCTTCGGTGCCGGCGCACTGGTCCAGGAGGTCTACGACAACACCAACCACGAGGACCCCCGCGGCACCCTGGTCGGCTTCGTCTCGGATGAGAAGGCCGATGCCATGTTCGAGCTCAGCGCCGAGGAACGCCGCCGCGCCATCCTCGAATCGATCGCCGGATTCCTCGGTGACAAGGCCCTCGAGCCCGAGGTCTACTACGAGTCGGACTGGGGCTCTGAGGAGTGGACCCGCGGCGCCTATGCCTCAAGTTACGACCTCGGCGGACTACACCGCTATGGCAAGGACCAGCACGCGCCGGTCGGCCCGATCTACTGGTCCTCCTCCGATCTCGCTGCCGAGGGCTACCAGCACGTCGACGGCGCCGTTCGGATGGGACGCCACACGGCAGCCCGCATCGTCGCAGCGGCAGACCGTGCCTCCGTCGCCACCAACTAATCCGTCCGTTCCACGCAACCCGCCCAACAGTTCAGAAAGGATCGGCCAGATGCGTTATGTAGTGGGGTATTCAGCCAATGCCAGAGGGCACGACGCCGTAAACCTGGCTGTATCAATGGCGCTCGGGCGCGGAGCCAGCCTGGACCTTGTGCTGGTGGTCCCGGAAGTGCAGCAGTTCGGGGCCGCCCACGCACCCAGGGCCGGCTTCGAGCACCTGCTCAATGAGCAGGCGCAGGAGTGGCTCGACCAGGCGCTGGCGTTGATTCCGCCCGGTGTCCCGGCCAAGGCCCACGTCCGCAGCGGTGATTCCGACGCGCACGCGCTGATCCAGGCCGCTGAGGAGTTCGGAGCGGACATGCTCATCATCGGCGCAACAAGCAACGGGATCTTCAAGCGGTTCTCGATCGGGTCGGTGGCCAGCGCACTGCTCCACGCCTCGACAGTTCCCGTGGCATTGGCACCGCATGGCTACCATCGCCAGGAGGCCCTGACCCGGATCAGTTGCGGGCTCGGAAACCGGGCGGGCGCTGAGAAGCTGCTCGATTTCGCCCTTGGGATGGCCGCCAACCGCGAAGTGCCGCTGCGCGTGGTGTCGCTTCTGGCGATCGACGGCGGCGACGCGGCCGATGCCGCGGAAGCCGCCGAAGCGGCTCGGGCGTACGCGGCGAAGCATCTTGCCGCGGCCCTGCCGGGCGGCGGGCAGGGCGTTCGGGAGGAGGCGAAGGCGGAGGTTGCCATTGCACAGGGCCGCAGCATCGAGGAAGCAGTGGACCGTCTGGATTGGGAAGACGGCGAGGTCCTGTTGATCGGATCGAGCAGGCTTGCCACGAGCCATTCCATCTTCCTGGGCAGCACGGCCAACCGCATTCTGCGTGCCCTGCCGGTGCCGATGATTGTGGTCCCGAGTGACTATGAGCTCAAACACCCCAACCGGCCAGCGTCGAATGACTTCACCCGAGAGGCACAAAAATGAGCGCGGAACACGCGATGGCCAAGGCCTCGCACGCCGGACAGCACGCCGAAGACCAGCACGGACTGAGCGAGAAGGGCCTGAAGGCAGGATCTGTGGGGCTGATTGGCGCTGTCGTCATCGGCGTTTCCTGTATCGCCCCGGCCTACACGTTGACTGCGGCACTTGGCCCCACCGTGGCGGAAGTCGGCGTGCACCTGCCGGCGATCTTCCTGGTGGGCTTTGTCCCGATGCTGCTGGTGGCGTTCGGCTACCGCGAGCTGAACAATGCCATGCCCGACGCCGGCACGTCCTTCACCTGGGCCTCGAAAGCCTTTGGCCCGTGGCTTGGGTGGATGGGAGGCTGGGGGCTCATTGCGGCGACCATCATCGTGCTCTCGAATCTGGCCGCCGTCGCAGTGGATTTCTTCTACCTGATGCTGTCGCAAATTTTCGGCAATCCGGACCTCGCCGATCTCACCAAAAACCTGCCGCTGAACATTGCCACCACATTGGTGTTCATCGCCCTCGCGTGCTGGATCTCCTATCGCGGCATGGAAACCACCAAGACGGTCCAGTATGTGCTCGTGGGATTCCAGCTGCTGGTGCTCGGCTGGTTCGCGGTGGCCGCGTTCAGCCACGTCGCCAACGGCACCGCCTTTGACGCCACAGCCATCTCACCTGACTGGTTCAATCCCTTCGCCGTGGAATCTTTCACGGCCTTTGCCGCCGGTGTTTCGCTGTCCATCTTCATTTACTGGGGGTGGGACGTCACACTGACCATGAATGAGGAGACCAAGAACCCGGAAAAGACCCCGGGCCGTGCCGCCACCGTCACCGTGCTGGTCATCGTGATCATCTACATGACCGTTGCCCTGGCCACGTTGTCTTTCGCCGGAATCGGCACCGAAGGTCTGGGTGCCGGAAACCCGGAGAACCAGGCCAGCATCTTCGCTGTCCTCGCCGGTCCGGTGATGGGCCCCTTCGCCATCCTGATGTCCCTGGCCATTCTGAGCAGCTCGGCGGCGTCGCTGCAGTCCACGTTCGTCTCGCCGGCGCGGACCCTACTGTCGATGGGCCACTACCAGGCCCTGCCGAAGAAGTTCAGCAGGATCAGCCCCACACACAAGTCACCGAGCTACGCCACGATCGCCTCGGCGGTGGCTGCCGCCGCGTTCTACGTCATCACCCGCACGACGTCGGAGAATGCGCTCTGGGACACCATCACTGCCCTGGGCATGATGATCTGCTTCTACTACGGCATCACGGCGCTGGCCTGCGTCTGGTTCTTCCGGGCCGAGGCATTCAGCGGAGCGCAGGCGTTCTTCTTCAAGTTCCTTTCGCCTCTCCTGGGCGGCGTCATCCTGCTGGTCATGTTCTTCAAAACCGCCTATGACTCCATGGACCCGGCGTACGGGTCAGGCTCCTCGATCGGTGGTCTGGGCCTGGTCTTCATCCTCGGCACAGGAGTTATCCTGCTGGGCGTGGTGCTCATGCTGATCATGGCGAAGCTCCGGCCCGAGTTCTTCAAGGGCGAGGTGCTGGCCCGCGGAAACTGAGTCGCCGGCCCGTGGGAGTTCCGGGAAGGTCCTTCTTCCGGCAGCCATTGGAAAGTAAGCACACTTACCAATAGGCTGGCGGGAGGGGGACCTTCCCCTTTCGGAACCAGAACGAGGTGACAGCATGTCGGACGCAGCAAACATCAGCAAAGTTACGGACATCATTAACGATTCGCGGATCGGGATGTTCACCACCGTCAATGAAGAGGGCGCGCTGGTCAGCCGCCCGCTGGCCGTCCAGGACGTCAAGGACGACGGCGACATGTGGTTCTTCACGTCCGCCGCCACGTCCCAGGTGGCCCACGTCCGGGCGCACCCGGGCGTCAACGTCTCCTTCGGCAAGGGAACGGAATGGGTATCGGTGGCCGGGACGGCAGAAGTTGTCACCGACCGCCAGAAAATCCACGAGCTCTGGAACCAGATGGTCGAAGCCTGGTTCCCCGACGGCCCGGACACCCCGGAAGTGGTGCTGCTGCACGTCGACTCCGACTCCGCCGAGTACTGGACCAGCCCCGGAGGCACCGCAGCGTCTGTGTTCCAGTGGGTCAAATCCAAGGTCATGCACAGCCGGATGAGTGTGGGCGACAGCGGCACGGTGGAACTCTAGGACCAGCGGCGTCCAGCGCCGTCCAGCGCCGTCCAGCGCCGCGGCGGGTCAGCGGACCCGCCGCGCGCGCCGGCGCCGGCCTAGTCGATGATCTTCAGCCCGGTGGCCCAGTTGAAGGCCGCGTAGGCGGGGTTGGCCTGCAGCGCAGTCACGAGCAGCTGGAATCCTTCCAGTTCCCGGGCATGCCGCAGCCCGCCGACCCGCAGTGGCCGGAGACCGGCTGCTGCCGCGAACGAGGCGACCTGGTTGCCGGCTTCCTCCGAGTCCGTGGCGATGAAGACATCCAGGGGCATCCCGCCCGTCACCCCGGCCGTCAGCGGACCGGCGAACGTGGTGTTGAACGCCTTGACGACTGCTGCCCCCGGCAGCAGCGCGGCGATTTCCTCGGCGGCTGAGGACCCCGGGTCCACCGTCAGGGAATCGAAGGTGTCCACGTTGATCGGGTTGCTGATCTCCACCACGGTCTTTCCGCTGAGGGTGTCACCGTAGTGCGTTGCCACTTCCTTGGCCGGTCCGAAGTACAGGGCTAGCACCACGATGTCGCCTTCCGGGATATCGCCCAGTCCACCGGACGTCGTACCGCCGCCCAGCTCGGCAGCCAGATTGGCCGCGTGCTCCGGGGCGCGGTCCAGGATTTGGAGTGAGCGTCCGGCTGCCACGGCGCGGGTGCCGATCGCCCGTGCCATGTTGCCGCTGCCGATGATGGTGATGTCTGACATGGTGCTTCCTTCCAAGGATGACGCTGGAACGCAGGGACAAAGCTAGGCAGGTGAGCTTCAAGACGTGTCAGCCGAGCGCCGGATCTGCGGCCGGGAATCCGGCGTCGCGGGTCGGTGCGTCGCGTCCGACGCCTGCGGCCCTTTCGGCCTCGGCGAGGGCTTCCTCCAGCCGCTCGACCGCCCGGGCATAGCCGGCGTCCGTCCCGGTGCGGAGCTGCTCCGCGGCCTTCATCGCACGGATCAGGGCGGCCGTCTCCGGCTGCCGCGGGTCACTCATGGCGGGGTAGTCGATGGCGTGCGCGGGGTCCATTTCGTAGCGCTGCCATCTGGCCAGGGCGCTGCGGTGCCGGGCCGCGGCCGCCTGGTTGCTGGCCGCCGTGTCCCGGGTGGAGCGCCGCTCCGCCTGCCAGCTGAAGATCCTGGGAGTCCAGAGGTAGGAGGAGGCCGCCGCGGCCGCGGCGATGACTCCGAGCAGCAGGCCGGACCACGGCGCCACCAGGGCGGGGAGGATCACGGCCGGCGCAACGATGGCGAGTCCGGCGAAACCGTCCCAGAAGACGGCATCCGGCAGGCCGTCGTCGTCGGCCAGGTGCTTCCGGAGCAAATAGACCGAGGCTCCCGCAGCGCACACGACAAGGCAGGCCAAGGCGAGCAGTTGCCAGAGCGCAAAGGGGGCGGGCTCGAACAGAGACGGCATTCCAACACCTCCAGGGATCCCGTCCCGGGGCGGGCGCGGTTCCCTGATTCCATTGGAATCCATCGAGGGCGGGCCGTCAATGGCCCTTCGGCCGTTGCCGGGGGTCCGGTTCCCACCCGGGGCCGTCCCGGCGTAGCCTAGGGCGCATGCGACTGAAAATGTGCAGCATCCACGTCAAGGACCCCGCCGCGGCTTTCGAGTTCTACACCGGAATCCTGGGCTTCGAGAGCCTCATGGCCATCCCGGAGCACAACCTGTACATCGTGAAGGACCCGGCCGGGTCCGGCGGCGGATCGGTCGGGCTCCTGCTGGAGCCCAGCGATAATCCGATCGGGGCGGCCTACATGAATGGCTGCCACGACGCCGGGCTGCCCGCGATCGTCTTCGGGGTGACCGATGTCCGGGCCGAGTTCAAGCGGCTCACCGCCAAGGGCGTGATGTTCCAGGGCGAGCCCTCGGCGGGGCCCGGCGGCACGACGGCCGTGTTTGACGACGGGTGCGGGAACTTCGTCCAGCTCCATCAGGACTGAGCCCAGGACTGAGCCGGGACCGGCCGCCGTCGGCCGGCCAGAGCGGCTACTCGGCGGCGGTGCGTTCCTTCTTGGCGTCCTTCTTCGCAGCCTCGTCCTTGACCCGCTGGGCCTCGGCGCGCACGGCGGCGTGGGTGGAGCGCTCGGCGACGAGCCATGCCGGGGGAGCCTGTAGCAGCGCGGTGATTTCTGCCGTCGTCAGCGCTTCCTCAACCCCGCCGCGGGCCAGACCGCTGATGGAGACGTTCAGCTTCTGCGCGACCACCGGGCGGGGGTGCGGGCCGTTGCGCCGCAGTTCCGCGAGCCACTCCGGCGGGTTGGCCTGGAGCTCGGCGAAATCGGCGCGGCTGATGACCGAATCCTGGAACTCCTGGGGTGTTGCGGGCAGGTAGATGCCAAGCTTCTTGGCAACGGTGGCCGGCTTCATGGACTGGGAGTTTGCAGAGGTCATGCTTCAAGGGTATCCGGCGGGGCACCAAATCAGCACCAAACGGCCGGCCGGGCGGAAGCCTACGCCAGCCCGGGCGGTACTGTGAACATGTGTCCGCAGCAGAAGAAACATCCCAGACCCCCGACGAATCCCCTGTGCCTGTTGTGCGGGAGTTGCGTTTTGCCTACGTCGCCGGCGTGACGCCGGGAAAGTGGACCAGGCGCTGGGAAGAGCGGATGCCGGATGTTCCGCTGCACTCCTTTATGTCCGACGACGGCGCGCAGCTCACGGTTCTGCGCGACGGGTCCGCGGAGCTGAGCTTCGTCCGGCTGCCCGTGGAGCGCGAGGGCCTCAACGTCATCCCGCTGTACGAGGAAGAGCCCGTGGTGGTGGCGCCCAAGGGACACGAGATCTCGCTTTTCGAGGAGGTGGCCCTGGCCGACCTTGCCCGGGAGACGTTCCTGGACGTGGCCGGACTTGGCGGACCGGAGATGGCCCTGCAGGTCGTGGCCACCGGGGCCGGCCTGGTCATCCTGCCGATGTCCGTGGCCCGCCACTTCAATGTCAAGGACACCGTGGCGCGGAAACTCACCGGGGCGCCCACCACCGGGATCGCCCTGGCATGGCCCAGCGACACCACGGACGAGGTCATCGAGGAGTTCATCGGGATCGTCCGCGGCCGCACTGCCGCGAGCTCCCGCCAGCCCTCCGCCCAGCAGGAAAAGCCCAAGAAGGAACCAAAGCCGGACCGGCGGGGACCGGCCGTCAAGAAACCCAAGTTGGCCCAGCGCTACGCGCCGAACCCTGACAAGGGCCGCGGCAAGGGGTCCCGGAAAAAGGGCAAGCGCTAAGGCGCCGCCGGAACGGACCGGGCCGGGCGCTACTTGGCGCAGGCGTCCTGCAGGGCCTTGACGGATTCGGCCGGAGCCTGGTCGCCGGAGTCGGCGATCTGGCGCAGCGGGGTGGTGATCTCGGTGGGAACCCCTGCGGATTCGGCCCCGGCGACCAGGCCGCCGAGCGCCTCCTTGTCCTTGACACTGACCAGGCCGTCCGCCACGAGCGTGCAGGCCTGCTTCTTCACTTCACTGCCGGCCGCCGTCGCGACCTGGGATGCGCCGTCGCTGACGGCCTTGTTCGCGGCGTCCTGCACCTGGCCGCACCCCGTCAGCGCGATGGTGAGGATGGCAGCGGCAAGGGCGGCGAGGCGAAGTTTCATTCATCAACCCTAACAAGCGGGCTGACCGGAAGCTGGCCGCCGGCCGAGCGGCGGTGGCTTCCCGGCCGTTTGGCGCGCAAGAGGTCTGGAGCCGGGTCGGTGTCTGCTGCTCTGCAGTTTGTGTCGCCGGAAACCTAAAGGAAACGTTCTCCGTCTACGCTGGCAACACCGCGGCGCCGCCAGGCCCGTGACCGCCGGTGACGAAGGGATTCCGTCATGCATCTTCTGCCCCGTGAGCAGGAAAAGCTCATGATCGTGGTCGCGGCCGACCTCGCCCGGCGCCGGCAGGCGCGCGGACTGAAGATGAACTTTCCGGAGGCCGTCGCCATCATCAGCTACGAGCTGATCGAGGGCGCCCGGGACGGCAGGACGGTGGCGGACCTGATGAGCTACGGCACCACCCTGCTCCGCCGCGAGGACGTCATGGAGGGCGTGCCGGAGATGATCCACGACGTCCAGATCGAAGCCACCTTCCCGGACGGCACCAAGCTCGTCACGGTCCACGATCCGATCCGTTAGGGAGCTGCCATGATTCCCGGAGAATACGTTCTCAGCCCCGAGCCCGTGCTGGTCAACGCCGGCCGCGAGGCCATCGACGTCGAGGTGGCCAACACCGGCGACCGTCCCGTGCAGGTGGGCTCGCACTTTCACTTTGCCGAAGCGAACGCTGCCCTGGCGTTCAACCGGCGGGCCGCCTACGGGCGGCGCCTGGACATTCCGGCGGGCACGGCGGCACGCTTCGAGCCGGGGGACAGCAGGACCGTCCGGCTGATCGAACTCGCCGGCCGGCGTGAGGTCTACGGCCTCAGCAACGCGGTCAACGGCGCTCTTGCTTCGATTGAAGGAGCACACAAATGAGCTTCGAGCTGCCCCGCAAGCAATATGCGGACCTGTACGGCCCGACGACGGGCGACTCCATCCGCCTCGCCGACACCGAGCTCTTCCTCGAGATCGAGAAGGACCTCACCGTCTACGGCGAGGAAGTGGTGTTCGGCGGCGGCAAGGTGATCCGCGACGGCATGGGCCAGAACGGCCAGGTGACCCGGGACGGGGACGTCCACGACGGAGCCGTCCCCGACACGGTGATCACCAACGTCGTGGTCCTGGACTACACCGGGATTTACAAGGCCGACGTCGCGCTCCGGGACGGTCACATCTTCCGGATCGGCAAAGCAGGCAACCCCCAGATCACCGACGGCGTGGACATTGTGATCGGCGCGAGCACTGAAATCATCGCCGGCGAGCGGAAAATCCTGACCGCCGGCGGCGTGGACTCCCACATCCATTTCATCTCCCCGGACCAGGTCCCCGCAGCCCTGTGCAGCGGGGTGACCACGATGATCGGCGGCGGCACCGGCCCGGCCGAAGGAACCAAGGCCACCACCGTCACCCCCGGCAAATGGCACATCCAGCGGATGCTGCAGGCGGCCGAGGGGCTCCCGATCAACATCGGTCTGTTCGGCAAGGGCCACGCGTCCGCCGTCGAACCCCTGGCCGAGCAGATCCGCGCCGGCGCCATCGGCCTGAAAGTCCATGAGGACTGGGGCTCCACGACGTCCTCGATCGACACCTCGCTGAAGGTCGCGGACTGCTACGACGTCCAGGTGGCCATCCACACCGACACCCTGAACGAGTGCGGCTTTGTGGAGGACACCATCCGGGCCATCGACGGGCGCGTGATCCACACGTTCCACACTGAGGGCGCCGGCGGCGGGCACGCCCCGGACATCATCAAGATCGCCGGGCTGCCCAATGTGCTGCCGGCGTCCACCAACCCCACGTTGCCGTACACCCGGAACACGATCGAAGAGCACCTGGACATGCTTATGGTCTGCCACCACCTGAATCCGGACATTCCGGAGGACGTGGCGTTCGCGGACTCCCGCATCCGCGCCGAGACCATCGCCGCCGAGGACGTGCTGCAGGACATGGGCATCTTCGCGATCACCTCCTCGGACTCCCAGGCCATGGGCCGGGTGGGTGAGGTGGTCATCCGCACTTGGCAGGTCGCTGACAAGATGAAGAATCAGCGGGGCGTGCTGAAGGACCCTGACGGCGGCACGCACGGTGCTGCCTCCGGCCGGGGCGCGGAGAGCGACAACTTCCGGCTGAAGCGTTACGTGGCGAAATACACCATCAACCCGGCCATCGCGCAGGGCATGGCGGACTCCATCGGCTCCGTGGAGGTCGGAAAGTTCGCGGACCTGGTGCTCTGGGATCCGGCGTTCTTCGGGGTCAAACCGGAGCTCGTGATCAAGGGCGGGCAGATCGCCTACGCCCTCATGGGGGACGCCAACGCCTCCATCCCCACGCCGCAGCCGCGCACCATGCGGCCCATGTTCGCCGCCTACGGCAAGGCCCTGCAGCAGTCCTCCATCACCTTCCTGCCCCAGGCCGCCATCGATGCCGGGGTCCCGGCCGAGCTGGGGCTGGAGAAGGTCATCCGGGCCGTGTCCGGCATTCGCAGCCTCACGAAAGCGGACCTCAAGTACAACGGCGCCACTCCGGAGATCGGGGTGGACCCGGAAACGTACAAGGTGAGCGTCGACGGCGAAGACGTCACGTGCGAACCGTCCGACGTGCTGCCGATGGCGCAGCGCTACTTCCTTTTCTAGGCTTCCGGAGGAGACGACCATGATCATCGAAAAGGTCCTCGGCAACACGCACGACCTTCCCCCCGGACCGGACCCCTATGCCGGGCTGCATCGGGAAAAAGTGGTGCTCCCCAGCGCCCAGCTGGTCAAACGCGTCCAGCGCGTCACCACCGACCACGGCAAGGAACTTGGCATCCGCCTCCCCTCCGGTTCCGGGGACCTGCGCGACGGCGACATCCTGCATGTGGCGGAGGCCAACATGATCGTGGTGTCGGTCTTGCCCACCGATGTCCTCGTCATTGCGCCGCGGTCCATCCACGAGATGGGGGTGGTGGCGCATTCCCTCGGCAACCGTCACCTGCAGGCCCAGTTCTTCGATGCCACCTCGGAGTACCGGGCCGAGGTCATGGTCTGCCAGTACGACCACACGGTCGAGGACTACCTCAAACACGTTGGAGCGCCCTACGCCCGCCAGGAGCGCGTGATGCCCGTCCCCTTCCGTCATGCCGAACACTCCCACTAGCCCCGCGTCCTACCAGCTCGCCCTGCAGCAGCTGTGCGATTCCGCGTTGCCCACCGGCGGCTTCGCGCACTCGCTGGGGTTTGAGAGCTACATCGACCGCGGGCTGGTGCACGACGAGCAGTCCTTCGGCGTGTGGCTGACCGCCTTTGTGGGGCAGCAGCTGACGTATTCGGACGCCCTGGCCATCCGGTTCTTCTACGAGGGCGACGCGCTGCCCGAGCTGGACTCGCTGCTGACCGCCCAGCTCCTACCACGGCAGCTGCGCGAGGCCAGCGTCAAGATGGGCGGCCGCCTTCTGGAGATCGGTGCCGAGATCTTTCCGTCCCCGGACCTGGCGGAGTACCGCGAGCTTGTGAGTTCCGGCCGCGCCGCCGGCCACCAGCCGCTGGCGTTCGCCGTCGTCGCGCGCTCCCTGGGTATCCCGCTGGCCGAGACTCTCGCCGGCTACCTGTTCGCGGCGGTCACATCCTTGACTCAGAACGCCGTCCGGGCCATCCCCCTGGGGCAGAACGCCGGACAGCGGCTGCTGCGGAAAGCGGCCGACGACGTCGCTGCCGCGGCCGGCCGCGCCGGCCAGCTGGACCGGTCCGACTTCGGGGCCGTCAGTCCGGGCCTCGAAATTTCGCAGATGCGGCACGAGCGGCAGCGTGCCCGAATGTTCATGAGCTAACCGAACCGCATGAGAAATATGTCTGGAGAAGAATATGTCTGAGCCCATCAAAATCGGCATCGGCGGCCCGGTCGGTGCCGGCAAGACCCAGCTCGTGGAGCGCCTCACCCGCCACATGAGCCGGGACATCTCCATGGCGGCCATCACCAACGACATCTACACAATCGAGGATGCCAAGATCCTGGCGGCCAACGGGATCCTCCCGATCGACCGGATCATCGGCGTCGAAACCGGCGGCTGCCCGCACACCGCCATCCGCGAAGACACCTCCATGAACACGGCCGCGATCGAGGAGCTCAAGAAGCGGCACCCGGATCTGCAGGTGATCTTCGTGGAGTCCGGCGGGGACAACCTCTCCGCGACGTTCAGTCCCGAACTCGTGGACTTCTCCATCTACATCATCGACGTCGCCCAGGGCGAGAAGATCCCGCGCAAAGCCGGCCAGGGCATGATCAAGTCAGACCTCTTCATCATCAACAAGACCGACCTCGCACCGCACGTCGGGGCCGACCTGGCCGTGATGGAACGGGACTCCAGGGAGTTCCGCGGCGAGAAGCCGTTCTGCTTCACCAACCTCAAGACGGACGAGGGACTGGAGCGCGTTATCGAATGGATGCGGCGCGATGTCCTGATGCTCGACCTCGCACCATGAGCACGCCGGCGGCTCTTGATCCTCCCGTGGTCGCCTTACCGGGGCCGGCGCCCGCGGGTGAAGGGGGCCGTGCCCGCTCCGCGGTGCCCGCCACGCCGCGGCCCCCTTCACCCGCGTCCGCTGATCGGCCCGTGATGGGCCGCCTTGAACTTCTGGTCGCCGACAGGGGTGGACGGTCCGTGGCCACGCATCAGTACCACCGGGGAGCCCTGCGGGTGCTGCGGCCGCACTATCTGGATGACTCCGGGCAGGTTTGTTATGTCGTGGTGAATCCTGGCGGGGCCTATTTGGGGGCTGATCTCTATGTCATGGACGTGGAGGTGGCGGACGGGGCGAAGCTGCTGCTGACCACCCAGTCGGCCACGAAGATCTACCGGACGCCGGGGTCGTTCGCCGAGCAGCGGATGCGGCTGCGGCTGGGGGAACGGTCTCAGCTGGAGCTGGCCCCGGACCAGCTGATCGCCTACCGGGAGTCCAGCTACCGGCAGAACACGCACATCAGCATGCACCCGACGTCGAGCCTGGTCATGACCGAGGTCATCACGCCGGGCTGGTCGCCGGACGGAGCCTCGTTCCGGTACGAGGAACTGCGGCTCCGGACCGAAATCCACGTTGAATCCGGGGGCAACAGTGGACTGCTGGCCCTCGACAACCTGCTGATCCGGCCGCCGCAGCACGACGTCACCGGGATGGGGTTCATGGAGGGCTTCAGCCACGTGGGGTCCCTGATCGTGGTCGATGCGCGCGTTGACCAGGGACTCGCGGACGAACTGCACTCCCTGGCCGGCGGCCATGATGCCTACACAGGGGTCTCGTTGACTGCAACGGTGGATGGCATCAGCGGGCTGGTGCTCCGGTCGCTCTCGAACAGCACCGGGGAGCTCAACAGGCTGCTGGGCACGTGCAGCGCCCTCCTGCGTCGGCGGTGGCATGGCACTTCGCCGCTGGACCTTAGGAAATATTGATGACCTCGTTGACCGGATTCGCCGCCCTGTATCGCCACCGCGACCAGCTCCCGTTCCGGACCCGGCTGGGAGTCACCTTCGGGGCCGTCGTGGCCCTGCACGCTGCCGCCGTCGGGCTTCTCCTTGCCGGTTCGGTGACGGCCGGAGAGCCGCTGGCACTTGGGCTGGTGCTGACCGCCTACGGCGCGGGCATCAAACACAGCTATGACTGGGACCACCTAGCCGCCATCGACAATTCAACCCGCAAGTTCGTGTCCCAGCGGAAGGACCCGGTGAGCGTCGGGTTCGCGTTCAGCCTGGGCCACAGCTCCGTGGTGATTCTGGCCGGGGTGCTCGTCGTGGGCGGTGCCGCGATGATGGGGGAGCTCATGGAAGACGGCACCACCGGGAACCTCGTGCTGGGGCTGATCGGCAGCGGAGTGTCGGGAATCTTCCTGCTGGCCATGGGATTATTCAACGGGTCCGCCTTCATCCGGGCCGCGAAGGCCTACCGGCGTGCGCGGGGCGGCGAAGACGTGCGGGACGAGGATCTGGCGGCCCAGGGCTTGGTGGCCCGGCTGCTGGCGAAACCCCTTTCGGGGGTCCAGCGGCCGCGGAGCATCTACGTCATCGGCTTCCTTTTCGGGCTGGGTTTCGACACCGCCACCACGATCGGCCTGCTGGTGATGGCGACGGCGGCGTCCCTGGCCGGAGTTTCCCCGCTGGCACTCCTGGCGCTTCCGCTGGCCTTCACCGCGGCCATGACGCTGTGCGACACCGCGAACGGGGTGGCCATGATGCGCATGTACAGCTCCGCCCTCCACCATCCGCTGCGGAGGCTCGGCTTCAACGCGCTGATCACCGGCATCTCCGCCGTATCGGCCTTGGTCATTTCAGCCATCACCCTGGGCGGTTTCTTCCATGCCGGATTCGGGCTGGAGGGTCCGGTGACCACCTGGATGGGGGAGATCGATCTGGGCGGCGCGGGGCTGCTGCTGGTCGCGAGCCTGCTGACGGTCTGGGGAGTCGCCTCCCTCCGCGGCTGGCTGCCTGCCTCGCGTCCGGGCAGCCAGCCGGCCCCGGGCCCGGGGGCGTGGCCGTAAGGTGGAGCCATGCGCACGGACTTCAGCCCTGACGAACTTCCCTCCGGGGACTTCTATCGCCTGCTGACGGCGGTCATCGTTCCCCGGCCCATCGCATGGGTTTCGAGTACGTCTGCCGACGGGGTGGACAACCTTGCCCCGCATTCGTTCTTCACGGTGGCCTCGGTGACACCGCCCATCATTCAGTTCACCTCGGTGGGTAAGAAGGACTCCCTGCGCAACATCGTCGCAACGGGAGAGTTCATCGTGAACCTGGCTCCGGCGCACCTCATCGCCGAGGTCAACGCCACCGGCACGAATTTCCCGCCGGAGGTGAGCGAGTTCGATGCCGCCGGCCTGACGCGTGAAGCAGGCCGCACAGTGCAGGTCCCCCGGGTCGCGGAATCGCCGGTGGCGCTGGAGTGCAAGCTCCACAGCACGCTCGAGATGGGCGACTGCGTCCTGGTCTTCGGCGAGGTGACGCACGCCGCGGTCGCCTCAGAGGCCCTGCAGGGATCCCATCCCACGATCAACAAACTGGACCCGCTCTCGCGGCTGGGCCTCGACGAATGGGGTGCCACGGGCCCGGTCAGCGAGCTCAAGCGGATCCGGACGGCCAACTGGCCCGGGGAATTCCGGCCGACGCACCGGTCCAAGGGCTGACCTGGGCCGGGCCAACCTCCCGCCTTCCCACACTGGATGGGTTGAGCTGCCCTGCATCTACTGTGCCGATTTTCCACCCGCCCTACGGCGCTTCCGCGGAACCAAAAAGGTCTACCGGAAGGAACCCCGGCGGGCGTAACCTGTGCGCACCTGCAAGACCACAGTTGATGGAGGTGCGGCACAATGATGGACAAACAGCCGATGGAGAGTCGCTCCTGGCACCGGGGACAGGCGGTGGGGGTCGGCGTCGGGGACCTGCAAAGCGCGGTGGCCCGGGAAACCGGGCGGATCATGCGGGAGGCCAAAGGTGACCGGCTACGGGCCACCAAAATCATCCTGGACAAGCTCCTGGAAATGGGGCTGATTACCGAATCCGAAGTTCCGGTCCTGGCCGGGATCTGCGAGGAAGGGTTTGCGGCCACATCCGGAAAGAAAGACGCGGCCGCTGCGCACCACGAGGTCCGGAAAGCCTACGACGAAATGCTGCTGAAACCGGGCGCAAGCCCCGTCGCGCTGGCGTTCGCCTCGGCGTCGGCCGGCTCCTACTTGGCCACAGACGGCACCGAAGGCGGCGGCACTACGGTCGTCTACAAGAAGTCCGGCGGGAACTGGCAGGAGACCCTTGCCGGGGCCGGAGCCGCGATCGGAGGAATCCTCGGCGGACCTGCCGGGGCCGGACTTGGAACGGTCATCGGCGGTGTTACTGGCAAGATCGTGGACGAATGCCTGTGATGCCTGTGATGTGAGTGGGTCCAAAATAGCCGGGTTCGCAGGGTGCCTGGGCGGGACCGCGACGCGGTAAGTTCCCCATGCGCCTCAGAATTCCTGTCGACACTGGAATTCGGCGGCGTCAGGAATTCGCCGCCGCGCAGGACTGAAAGCGCGTCACACGGTCTGATGCGTATCGCGGGCGTGCCGACCCGGGGGTCGGTGCGGCCGGCCAGACCGCTTAGTCCCCGTGGACCGCGCTCTGCTTCTCTTCGGAGCGGTCCAAGTAGGCCAGCAGCAGTTCCCCGGCGCGCTCCAGGTCGCCAGCCTCCAGTGCCTGGCAGATTTCCTCGTTGTCGTCCAGGTAGTTGCGGTAGAAATGCGCGTCCACGGTGGCCTTGTGGAAGAACAGCCGCATCTCGGCGAGGACCTGGGCCATGATCGTGTTGAGGCGCCGGCTCCCGGCCAGTGCCACGATGGCGCCGTGGAAATGCTGGTTGGCGTTGCCCAGGGCTTCCTCGTCGTCCGCTGCCGCCGCGGCCCGGCCTTCCTCCACCGCGGCCCGGACGGCGGCCACCCGTTCGGGGCTCCCTCCGCCGCGGATGGCGCTCACTTCGATGAACCGGCGCACCGTATAAACGTCATGGATGTCGCCCGGCCCCAGGCTCGCAACGAAGACTCCCCGGTTCGGATGCCGCACCACCAGCCGCTCGGCCGCAAGCTCGGCAAAGGCTTCGCGGACGGTGTTGCGCGAGACGCCCAACTCCTCGGAAATGGTCGATTCGGTCAGCCTGACGCCGGGTAGCAGCAGCCCTTCGGCCAGCTGCAGCCGCAGTTCCGCCGCCACCCGGTCCGCGACGGAGGGGATGGCCACACGCAGCCGGGCTGCCGCGCCCAGTGCCGGAGCCACAACCGGGCCGCCCGCGCCTGACCGCTTGGCCGCGCCGGCGGCGACTGAGCGCTTGGCGACTCCGGCGGCGCCTGACCGCTTCGCCCCGCCGGGGGTGGGGGCGGAAAGGTCACGGAATCCTGCTTCGGAGCTCGTCATACTTGAGAATTTACACGATCGTCACATCGTGGAATCGAAGAATTGTTGAACAATCCGTAGATTTGGTGCATCCTAGATAAGGGGAACCAATGAGACGAGGATCACAAATGGCAACCATCGACCTGAACAGCGACGTCGGCGAGTCCTACGGACGCTGGAGCCTGGGAGACGACACGGCGATGTTCCGCTCGGTTTCCAGCGCGAACGTGGCCTGCGGATTCCACGCCGGAGACCCCAGCGTGATCCGGAAGACCTGCCGCGAGGCGGTTGCTGCCGGCGTCGTGATCGGCGCCCACGTTGGCTACCGGGACCTGGCCGGCTTCGGCCGCCGCTTCCTGGACATCGACCCGAACGAACTGGCGGACGACATCGTCTACCAGATCGGTGCACTGCAGGCCCTGGCCGCCGCGGAAGGCGCCAAGGTCACTTACGTCAAGCCGCACGGCGGCCTCTACAACGCGATCGTCACGCACACCGCGCAGGCGCAAGCCGTCGTCGACGCTGTGAAGTCCGTCGACCCGAACCTGCCCATCCTGGGCCTGCCGGGCTCGGAGGTCCTCCGGCTGGCCGAGGCCGCCGGCCTCCGCGCCGTCACCGAAGCCTTCGCGGACCGGGCCTACAACCCGGACGGCACCCTCGTCTCCCGCACGCTGCCCGGAGCCGTCCTCCAAGACCACGCGGAGGTCACTGAGCATGTCCTCCGGATGGCCTCCGATTCCGCCGTCCGCACGATCGACGGCTCCATCCTGAAAATCCGCGCAGAGAGCATCTGCGTGCACGGCGACTCCCCGGGGGCCGTCACCATGGCCGCCGCGGTCCGCGCGGCCCTCACCGCCGCCGGCATCAGCACGGCCGCGTTCGTCTAGTCCGTTCGCTAAGAAGCACAGCTTCACCGGCGCCGCGTCAAGCACCAGGCGCCGCACATCACACCCGCCCCGCACAGGCAGCACCCGCACCCCGGAGGAAAATCATGACCGCACCGCATCAGGCCACCCCGGCCGCCAGCAAGAGGAAGCTGCCGCCCGGCGCCCTCAAGGCCTACGTCGCGAGCCTCACCGGCACCTCGCTGGAGTACTACGACTTCGCGATCTACTCCGTGGCCTCGGCCCTGGTGTTCCCCAAGATCTTCTTCCCCGGCAACGACGAGTTCGTTGGCCTGCTGCTCTCCTTCTCCGCCTTCGCGGTCGGCTACCTGGCCCGCCCCATCGGCGGCGTGATCTTCGGCCGGCTCGGGGACAAAATCGGACGCAAGCACGTCCTCGTCGTGACCCTGATGCTGATCGGCATCGCCACCGTGCTGATCGGTGCGCTGCCGGACTACTCGGTCATCGGTATCGCGGCGCCCATCCTCCTGGTCTTGCTGCGCCTGGCCCAGGGCATCGGCGTCGGCGGCGAGTGGGGCGGAGCCGTCCTGCTCTCCAGCGAATTCGGCGATGCCAACAAACGCGGCTTCTGGTCCTCCGCGGCCCAGATCGGCCCGCCGGCCGGCAACCTGATGGCCAACGGCGTCCTGGCTGTTCTGGCCGCCACCCTCAGCAGCGAAGCCTTCCTCGGCTGGGGCTGGCGCGTCGCCTTCCTCGCCTCCGCCCTGCTGGTGGTCTTCGGCCTCCTCATCCGGCTCAAGCTTGAGGAAACCCCCGTCTTCAAGGCCATCCAGGCCCACGGCGAGCAGCCGAAGGCCCCGATCAAGGAGGTCTTCACCAGGGAACCCCGCGCGCTGGTCGCCGCCGCCCTGTCACGCGTCTGCCCCGACGTGCTCTACGCCCTCTTCACCGTCTTTGTGGCCGTCTACGCCACCAAGGCGCTGGGCATGACCACCGGCAACGTGCTCGCGGCCATCCTGATCGGCTCCGCGTTCCAGCTGTTCCTGATCCCCGCCGCCGGCGCCCTCACGGACCGCTTCAACCGCCGCCTCGTCTACGGCATCGCCGCCGCCGGCACCGCACTCTACATCCCGGTGTTCTTCTGGATGATCCAGGGCAAGTCCGTCGCCATGCTCACCCTCGGCGTCGTGATCGGCCTGGCCTTCCACGCCTTCATGTACGGCCCGCAGGCCGCCTACATCACCGAGCAGTTCCCGGCCCGGCTGCGCTACGCCGGCAGCTCGCTGGCCTACACCCTGGCCGGGGTGATCGGCGGCGCCGTCGCACCGCTGATCTTCACCGCCCTTTACGCCGCCACCGGCAACTGGTACCTGATCGCCGGCTACCTCGCGCTTGCCTCGATCGTGACCGTCGTCGGGCTGGCCCTGGGCAGGAACCCGCAGACCCACGAAGAAGAACGCCTCCTGCAGGAAGCCCACGCCTAAGCGGCGCGGACCCTACCCGACGCACCGGCAACGATGAAGGCAGCTATGGAAACCCTGGCAGTACAAAAGGTCCGCTCCGTGCGGGCGGTGGGAACCCGCGCGGTACTCGCCGAGCTCTCCGGAACCCAGGACGTGCTGGCACTGCAGGGGCTGCTCCTCGAGAAGCCGCTGCCGGGCCAGCTGGATGTCCTGGCCGCGGCCGAGACGGTCCTGGTCACCGCCGATTCGCCGGTCGCGGCCCGGCGGATAGCCGCGCGTCTGCTCCAGCTTGACCTCACCGCGCCCAAGCAGCCGGACGGCGAGCTGGTGCTCATCGACACCGTATACGACGGCGAGGACCTCGCCGAGGTGGGCGAGCTGACCGGGCTCGGGGCCGACGGCGTGATCGCCGCCCACACCGGGCAGATCTGGACCGTGGCCTTCGCCGGCTTCGCCCCCGGCTTCGGCTACCTGATGGGGGAGAACCAGGTGCTCGAAGTGCCGCGGCGCAGCTCGCCGCGCACCGCCGTCCCCGCCGGTTCGGTGGCGCTGGCCGGCAACTACTCGGCCGTCTACCCGCGCCGCTCGCCCGGCGGGTGGCAGCTGATCGGCCGCACCGGTGCCAAGATGTGGGACCTGGACCGGGAACAGCCCGCCCTGGCCGCCCCCGGCCACCAGGTCCAGTTCCGGGCGGTCCGGGAAATCGTCACACTGGCGCCGGAACACCCTGCCCGGGTCCCTGCGCCGGGGCTGACGTCCGGCCTGCGGGTCGTCTCTCCAGGGCTGCAAAGCCTGATCCAGGACCTCGGACGCCATGGCCACTCCGGCCTGGGCGTTTCCTCCGCCGGCGCGCTGGACCGCGCCTCGCTGCGCCGGGCCAACCGGCTCGTCGGGAACACGCCGTCGGCCGCCGCGGTGGAGACCGTCGCCGGCGGCCTCGCCGTGCAGGCCATTGGCGACCAGGTCCTCGCCGTCGCCGGGGCTCCCGCGGAACTGACCATCGGGACGCCTTCCGGGGAGGACTCCGGACCGTTCCTGCGGACCGTCCCGATGGCCACCCCGTTCGCCCTGCTCGACGGCGAAACCCTGACCATCGGTGCCCCGGAACGCGGCTTCCGCAGCTACCTCGCCATCCGCGGCGGAGTGGACGCCGCCCCCGTCCTCGGCAGCCGCTCCACCGACACCATGTCCGGGATCGGCCCCGCGCCGCTGGCCGCCGGTCAGCTTGTCGCCGCCGGCGGGGAGGCCGAGTCCGGCGTCGTCGGGCACCCGGAACTGCAGCCGGACTTCCCTTGCACCGGCGTCACCGTGCTCGACGTCGTCCCCGGCCCGCGCGCCGACTGGTTCGACGCCGCCGCGCTGGCGTCCTTCAGCGGCCAGGACTGGGAAGTGACCCCGCAGTCCAACCGGGTCGGCATGCGCCTGCGGGGAAACCCGCTGCAGCGCAGCCGCCAGGGCGAACTCGCCAGCGAAGGCACCGTCGCCGGGGCCCTGCAGGTCCCGCCCGAAGGACTCCCCGTTCTGTTCATGGCCGACCACCCCATCACCGGCGGCTACCCGGTGATCGCCGTGGTGGTCGATTCCCAGCTGGACCTCGCCGCCCAGGTCCCGATCGGCGGCAGGATCCGCTTCCGCTGGGTCGACTCCGCCGTCGAAGCCGCTACCCCCGAACCCCCCACCCCCGAAGAAGAAGCGAGTTACTGATGCGCAAGGTCCTGATCGCCAACCGCGGTGAAATCGCCGTCCGGATCGCCCGGGCCTGCGACGACGCCCAGCTGGCCTCCGTTGCTGTCTACGCGGACATCGACGCCGACGCCCTGCACGTCTCGGCCGCGGACGAGGCCTACGCCCTGGGTGGCAACTCGCCCGCGGACACTTACCTCAACATCCCCAAGCTGCTCGCCGCCGCGGCCGCATCCGGCGCCGACGCCCTCCACCCCGGCTACGGCTTCCTGTCCGAGAACGCCGAATTCGCCCAGGCCGTCCTCGACGCCGGGCTCACCTGGATCGGCCCCACCCCGGACGCCATCCGCCTGCTCGGCAACAAGATCACCGCCCGCGAGACCGCCGTCCGCGCCGGCGCACCGCTCGTCGCCGGCAGCGACGGCCCGGTGGAAACCGCCGCGGAGGCCCGCGCCTTCGCCGAACAGCACGGCTTGCCGATGGCTATCAAGGCGGCCTTCGGCGGCGGCGGCCGCGGCATGAAGGTGGTCCGCGCCCTCGACGAGGTCGAGGAAGCCTTCGACTCCGCCGTCCGCGAGGCGGTCGCCGCCTTCGGCCGTGGCGAATGCTTCGTGGAGCGCTACCTCGACCGTCCGCGGCACGTCGAGGCGCAGGTCCTCGCGGACACCCACGGCCACGTCGTCGTCGTCGGAACCCGCGACTGCTCGCTCCAGCGCCGGCACCAGAAGCTCGTGGAGGAGGCCCCCGCGCCGTTCCTCAGCGACGAGCAGACCCGCCAGATCTACGACGCCGCCAAGGCCGTCTGCCGCGAAGCCGGCTACTCCGGCGCCGGCACCGTGGAATTCCTGGTCGCCGCCGACGGCACCGTGGCATTCCTCGAGGTGAACACCCGCCTGCAGGTGGAGCACCCCATCACCGAGGAAACCACCGGGATCGACCTCGTCCAGGAGCAGTTCCGCATCGCCGCCGGGGAACCGCTGCGCATCACGGAGGATCCGGCGCCGCGCGGACACTCCTTCGAATTCCGGCTCAACGCCGAGGACGTCGGGCGCGGCTTCCTGCCCTCGCCCGGCACCGTGGAGGAGTTCCACGGCCCCACCGGCCCCGGCATCCGGGTCGACACCGGCGTCCGCTCCGGCTCCTTCGTCCCGCCGCAGTTCGACTCGCTGCTGGCGAAACTGATCGTCACCGGCGCCGACCGGCAGCAGGCGCTGCGCCGCGCCCGCCGGGCCCTCGCCGAAATCAGCATCACCGGGGTGGCCACAGTGCTGCCGTTCCACCGCGCGGTGCTCGAATCCCCGGACTTCACCTCCGACACCGGCCTCGGCATCCACACCCGCTGGATCGAAACCGACTTCGCAGACAGTAGCTCCATCCCCGCCGATCCAGGCTTTAGCACCACAGCGCCCGACGGCGAACGCCGCACCATCACGGTCGAGGTGGACGGCCGCCGGATGGCCGTCGGCCTGCCGGCGGACCTGCTGGACGGCTGGGCCCGCTCGGGCGGCCCGCTTCCTGCGGGGGTTTCCGTGGACGGACCGTCCGACGGCGGAGCTGCCGGCGCTGATCCCGGGGAGCTGCGCGCCGACATGGCTGGCACCGTGGTGAAGTGGCTCGTCGCACCGGGCGCCGAAGTCGCGGCGGGGGATCCCGTCGTCGTGCTCGAAGCGATGAAGATGGAAACCCAGGTCTCCGCCCACCGCGGCGGGACCGTCACGGGCGTCCGCGCGGAGGCCGGCGGCGTCGTTACTGCTGGAGCGGTGCTTGCCCTGATCGGGTAGCCGCCGACGGCTGCGGCTGTTCCGGCTCTGCCTCGGCCCGCGTCTCCGACTGTTGAGTCGCGGCCCAGCTGGCGAGCAGCCGCAAGGCGTCCGCGGTGGTTGAACCGGGCTCGGCGGCGTAGACGAGCAGCGACAGCCCGTCGTCGGCTGGAAGCTCCAGGGCCTCGTACAGGAGGTGGAGGTCCCCGACCACCGGGTGCCGCAGATGCTTGATGCCGGTGTAGTGCTGGCGCACATTGTGGGCCGCCCAGCGGGTGCGGAATTCCTCGCTGCGGGTGGACAGTTCCCCCACGAGGTCGGTCAGGCCGCGGTCGTAGGGGTCGCGGCCGGCCTCGGTGCGCAGAATCGCTACCGTGTCATTCGCGGCGCGGTCCCAGTCCGGATAGAAACCGTAGGAACGGTTGTCCAGGAAGATGAACCGGGCATGGTTGGCCGGCCGGACCGGGCCGGCGTACATCTCGGAGTAAAGGGCGTAGCCGAGCTGGTTGGCGGCCAGAATGTCCAGGCGCCCGTTGCGCACGAACGCGGGGGCGTTGGTGATGGCGTCGAGCATGAGCTGGATGCTCGCACGGACCGGCTGGGCGGTGGCGCGGCGCCGCTGCGGCCTGCGGCTGGTGCTGGCGGCCCGGGCCAGGTCGAACAGGTGGGCCTGCTCCGCCTCATCCAGCTGCAGCGCCCTCGCCAGGGCTTCCAGGACGCCCTCGGACACTCCGGACAGGTTTCCGCGTTCCAGCCGGGTGTAATACTCGACACTGACTCCGGCCAGCATCGCCACTTCCCCGCGCCGCAATCCGGGGACGCGGCGGTTGCCGCCGTAGACCGGAAGTCCCGCCTGTTCGGGGGTGATTTTCGCCCGCCGAGTGGCCAGGAAGTCCCGGGTCTCGCTCTGGTTGTCCATGCCATCAACGTTAGAGGGTGCGGCGCCGTAAGGGAGTCACTGCCAGTACCCCTATCAGCAGGGCCTCCCTCACCGGCCGCTGTTTGGTGTTTGATGGATAGTGCCCCCGATGACGACCGGGCCTAAAGGCCGCACCTGACCGGTGCCGGACGCCGGGGCAACCTCCCCTGAACCATCCACAAGCAGGAGACTCATGCTTACCGTTAATGCTTACGCCGCCACCTCGGCGACGGAACCCCTCGTTCCGACCACCATCGAGCGCCGGGACGTTGGTCCCCACGACGTCCTGATCGACATCAAGTTCGCCGGCATCTGCCACTCCGACATCCACACCGTCCGCGGTGACTGGGGACCGCAGTCCTACCCGCTGGCACCGGGCCACGAAATCGCCGGCATCGTCACCGAGGTCGGCTCGGCCGTCACCAAGCACAAGACGGGCGACCGGGTCGGCGTCGGCTGCATGGTCAACTCCTGCCGCGAGTGCGTCAACTGCCTTGCGGGCGAGGAGCAGTACTGCCTCAAGGGCAACACCGGCACCTACGGCGCCGTCGACCGTGACGGCACCATCACCCAGGGCGGCTACTCCACCCACGTCGTGGTGACCGAAGACTTCGTCGTCAGCATCCCCGAGGGCATTGAGCTCGACGTCGCCGCACCTCTGCTCTGCGCCGGCATCACCACGTACTCGCCGCTGCGCCACTGGAACGCCGGTCCCGGCAAGAAAGTCGCGATCGTCGGACTCGGCGGTCTGGGCCACATGGCCGTCAAGATCGCCCACGCCATGGGTGCCGAGGTCACGGTGCTCTCGCAGTCGCTGAAGAAGCAGGAAGACGGCCTGCGCCTCGGCGCGGACCATTACTTCGCCACGAGCGACGAGAACACCTTCACCGACCTCGCCGGCAGCTTCGACCTGATCATCAACACGGTCAGCGCTTCGATCGACATCAGCTCCTACCTGCAGCTGCTGACCCTCGACGGCGCCCTGGTGAATGTCGGCGCCCCGGCCGAGCCGCTGCCCGTGAACGCGTTCGCGCTGATCGCCGGACGCCGCTCCTTTGCCGGTTCCATGATCGGCGGCATCCGCCAGACGCAGGAAATGCTCGACTTCTGCGCCGAGCACCACCTCGGCGCCGAGATCGAGGTCATCCCGGCCGAGAAGATCAACGAGGCCTACGAGCGCGTGCTGGCCTCCGACGTGCGGTACCGCTTTGTGATTGACACCTCCACCCTGGTGTAGGTCCAGGCATGGAAGGGCCCGGCCGGTTCGTACCGGCCGGGCCCTTTCCTTTGGCCGGGGGCTTTCCGCTGGGCGGAAGCCCGGCCTTGCCGGGAGCCTGTCGGGCGGGCACGCTGGCGGGATGACCAAACTGCAGCCTGACGCCAATTTTTCCGGCCTGGACATTTCCGCGGGTATCGAGGCTGAGCCCGACGGCGTCGTTGTCCTGGCGCCGGAACTGGCCGCCATCTGGAACCTTGCGGCACCGTACCTGTTAGTCCGCGACAACGACGCCCACACGCTCTACGCCTTCGGGCTGGCCCGCGCCCTGCTCGATGCGCACCCGGAGGCGGACGCCGCTGTCGCCCTCCCCGCGATCATGCTGCATGACATCGGCTGGTCGCAGGTGCCCCCGGCCGAAGTCCTGGCAGCTATTGCGCCCGGCGGCGGCCGGCCGGACCTGGTGCTGCTGCACGAGAAGGAAGGCGCCCGGCTCGCCGCCGGAATCCTCGCCGCGGCCGGGTACGACGCCGGGAAGGTGCCGGCCATCCTGGCCATCATCGACGGCCACGACTCCCGCCGCGAGGCCCTCTCCATCGAGGACGCCATCGTCAAGGACGCGGACAAGACCTGGCGGCTCAGCCCGCACGGCATCGACACCGTGATGGACTGGTTCGGCCTGGACCGCGGCCAGGCCCTCCGCCTCTGCAGCCAGCGCGTCCACGGGCATCTGTTCACCGCAGAGGCCCAGGCGATGGCCCGGGCACTGTCCGCGCTGGAGTCCGTGACCCTGTGGCCGCAGCGCCAGGCGCTGCCTGGCTGAGGCCCCTACCCCAAGCCCAGCCGGTGATACTTCGCCAGCCTGCGCGTCAGCAGCTCCTCAATTCCCACCGGGGAAAGACTGGCCAGTTCGTACTCGATGGCCTCTCCCGGGCGCCGGCAGAACGCCCTGCCCTCGAGCGCGGCGTCGGTGCGTTCGTCCACGATGTGGTCCACCAGCCCGTTGGCGTAAAGGGCTGCCACATTGACGCCCTGTGCCTCGGAAATGGCCGGCGCAAAGTCGGGAGTCCGGTGCACGCTGGCGCTGGCGCCTTCCGGCGGGAGGGGCGACAACCACGCGTGCTGGGCCGTGACGGTGCGGTCCGCCGGCAACAGGGCCAGATCGTCGAGGCGCGAAGCACGCTCGAGGTCAAACTGGCCGAGCTTGCCGCGGCCCGGCGCACATCGGACGACATGAAGGCAATCGACCGCGCACTCGATGCCATGGCCGAGGAAGTTGCCTCAGGCGCCCGGGGTGCCCGTGGCGACGAGCTGTTCCACCAGGCCGTGACCGCCGCCGCTCATTCGGGCGTGCTGGCCCAGCTGATGACCTTCATCGCCGGAATGATCCTGGAAACGCGTCTCGAATCACTGGGGCAGCCCGGCCGGCCGGAGGAATCGCTGGCCTCGCACCGCAAGATCGCCGATGCGATCAGGGCCAAGGATGCCCCGGGCGCAGCGGCCGCAATGCTGGAGCACATTGTCCTGGTCTCCGATGTAGCCCTGTTGAAATAGGCTCCCCAAAAGGACCCCGCAAGGCCGCCTGCACCGCCTGATCCCCTGCTAGCATGACCGTCATGGGCATCACCCCGGCGATCGCAGCCACCACCAGCACAGACGGCTCCGTAAACGGGCCCCCGCACGTCGCCGACACCCACGACCTGATCCGGGTGGTCGGCGCGCGTGAGAACAACCTCAAAGGCGTCACCCTTGAGATCCCGAAGCGCCGGCTGACCGTGTTTACCGGCGTCTCCGGCTCGGGGAAGAGCTCCCTGGTGTTCGCCACCATCGCGGCGGAATCGCAGCGGATGATCAACGAAACTTACAGCGCCTTCGTGCAGGGCTTCATGCCCAGCCTGGCCAGGCCCGACGTCGACTTCCTGGAGGGGCTGACGACGGCGATCATCGTCGATCAGGAGCGGATGGGCGCGAACCCCCGCTCCACCGTGGGGACAGCCACCGACGCCAACGCCATGCTCCGGATCCTCTTCAGCCGCCTGGGTTCCCCGCACGTGGGACCCCCCACCGCGTTCTCCTTCAACGTCCCGACGCGGAAAGCGAGCGGGGTGATGAGCACCGAGAAGAGCGGCCGGGTGGAGAAGAGCGTTGTCCAAAACGCCGTCTACCTGGGCGGGATGTGCCCGCGGTGTGAGGGCATGGGCTCAGTCTCTGACTTCGACCTCAAAGCGCTCTTCGACGACAGCAAGTCCCTCAGCGGGGGTGCCCTGACGATTCCCGGCTACAGCATGGACGGCTGGTACGGGCGCATCTTCAGCGGCGCCGGCTTCGACATGGACAAGCCGATCGCGAAGTACACCAAAAAGGAAATGAACGATCTGCTCTACAAGGAGCCGACCAAAATCAAGGTCGAGGGCATCAATCTCACCTATGAGGGCCTGATCCCGAAGATCCAGAAGTCCATGCTCTCCAAGGATGTCGACGCGATGCAGCCCCACATCCGGGCCTTCGTTGACCGCGCCATCACGTTTCAAGCCTGCCCCGAGTGCAACGGCACGAGGCTCAGCCGGGAAGCCAGGTCCTCGAAAATTCAGGGCAAGAACATCGCCGAATTGTGCGAGATGCAGATCAGCGACCTGGCCACCTGGGTCCGTGAGCTCAACGAGCCATCGGTCGCTCCGCTCCTCAAGGGTTTGCGGCACCTGCTTGAGTCGTTTGCCGAAATCGGGCTGGGGTACCTCTCGCTGGACCGGCCGGCGGGCACCCTGTCCGGCGGAGAGGCGCAGCGGACCAAGATGATCCGGCACCTTGGCTCGTCCCTGACGGACGTCACCTACGTCTTCGACGAGCCGACGATCGGCCTGCACCCGCACGACATCGAGCGGATGAACCTGCTGCTGCTGCAGCTGCGGGACAAGGGCAACACGGTTCTTGTCGTCGAGCACAAGCCGGAGACCATCGTCATCGCTGACCACGTCGTTGACCTCGGTCCCGGCGCAGGCACCGAGGGCGGCAGCATCTGCTTCGAAGGAAGCGTGGCGGACCTGCGGGTCAGTGACACCATCACCGGCCGCCACTTCGACGACCGGGCCACGGTCAAGGAGACGGTGCGGACGCCGTCGGGCGCGCTCGAGGTGCGCGGCGCGTCGACAAACAACCTCCGGGACGTCGACGTCGACATCCCGCTCGGCGTGCTGTGCGTGCTCACAGGCGTGGCCGGGTCCGGCAAGAGCTCGCTGATCCAGGGCTCCGTGGCCGGCCGCGACGGTGTTGTGCTGATCGACCAGGGTGCCATCAAGGGGTCGCGGCGCAGCAACCCTGCGACGTACACAGGCCTCCTTGAGCCGATCCGAAAGGCGTTCGCCAAGGCGAACGGCGTGAAGCCGGCGCTGTTCAGCTCCAACTCGGAAGGCGCCTGCCCCACCTGCAACGGCGCGGGCGTCATCTTCACCGAACTCGGAGTCATGGCCACCGTCGAGTCGACGTGCGAGGACTGCGAGGGCAGGAGGTTCCTGGCCTCAGTCCTGGAATACAAGCTGGCCGGCCGCAACATCTCCGAAGTGCTGGCAATGTCGATGACAGAGGCCGAGGGGTTCTTTGGCGACGGGGAGGCGCGGACGCCGGCGGCGCACAAGATCCTTGGCCGGCTCGTGGACGTCGGGCTCGGCTACCTCACCCTCGGCCAGCCGCTTACCACCCTGTCCGGCGGCGAGCGTCAGCGCGTCAAGCTGGCCACCCAGATGGCAGAGAAGGGTGACGTCTACGTCCTCGACGAACCCACCACCGGCCTGCACCTCGCCGACGTCCGGAACCTGCTGGGCCTGCTCGACCGGCTCGTCGACGCCGGCAAGTCAGTGGTCGTCATTGAGCACCACCAGGCCGTCATGGCGCACGCCGACTGGATCATCGACCTCGGCCCCGGCGCCGGCCACGACGGCGGCCGGATCGTCTTCGAGGGTTCCCCCGCGGACCTCGTCGCGGGCCGATCCACCCTCACCGGCGAGCACCTGGCGGCCTACGTCGGCAGCTGACCGGGGCCCTCGGCACCGGCATCACGCCAGGTTCCGGCCCAGGAAACCCACGACGTCCGGGAGGATGGAGCGCCAGTAGCCGCTGTCGTGGCCGCCCGACTGGAAGCCTCCCTCGTGTTCACCGGGAAGGTCCTTCACGTAGTCCTGCACGCTGAAAAGCAGGCTGTCGGCTGTGCCGCAGTCGATTCTTTTCGGCAGTGGCTCCAGTTTCGGGCGCAGGGCAAAGACGTCGTTGGCCGCGAAGTCCGCGGCGCTGTCAAAGTTGTCGGACCGGCCCGGGTCGTACTGGCTCCAGACGGCCGGGCTCATCGCGGCCACGGCGCGGAGACCGGGGAGGCGGTGCCGGGCGGCGAGGAGCAGGGCGCCGAACCCGCCCATCGACAGCCCGAAAAGCGCCAGCCGGCCGGTGTCGACCCCCTGGCCGGCCAGTAAGGGGAGGAACTCCTCGACCAGCATGGACTGCGTGTCTGTGCCCGACGCACGGCGGTGCCACCAGGTTTCGCCTCCGTCCACGGCAGCGATCGCGAAGGGCGCGCCTCCGCGCGCCATGTGCTGCGCCAAAACCTGAGCCGCATCCAGGTCCTCGAAAACCATGCGGTGGTCCGCGTGCGCGCCATGCAGGAAGAGCGCCACGGGCAGGGAGCCGGGCGGCGTCCCGCCGGCGGATTCCGGCAAGGCCATGGACCAGCCGGTCGGTTCCTGCGGCCGGAACCGTGAGGTGAAGTTGCCCGTGCGCATGGCGACGGGCGGTGCGTGGCCGGGGGACGTCCCGCCTGCGCAGCCCGCGACCGACGCGGCTGCCACGGCCCCGGCTCCGAGCCCCAGCAGGCTCCGTCGGGAAAGCCCCGGTGATCCCGCGACGCCGCTCATTGGCCCGACACGCCCCTCACCAGAATTTCTGCACGCCGGAGGCTGCGTCCCGGAGTTGGGCGCCGTCCAGGACAATGGAGCACTCCTCCAGGCCGAAGTCCTTCCACTGTGCGACCATGCGGAGTTCCCCCGCCGGCGGCAGCGGCCAGAGCCAGAGGATTCCTGAGCCGGAGAACTCGTCATCGCCGCCGCTCCCGCCGCCGTTTCTCAGCAGGAGGACCGGCGGGGCAGGCTCCTCTGTGCTCTCGAAGAACCCGTGTGGGTGCGCGCCGGTGCTGGACTTTGAACCGTCTGGGAAAGCCGCGCCGAACAGGAGCATCGAACCCGCGCCGGAGCCCCTGCGGGGGCCGGGTCCGGGCCG
Organism: Arthrobacter sp. PsM3; assembly: GCF_030433895.1. Taxonomy (GTDB): domain Bacteria; phylum Actinomycetota; class Actinomycetes; order Actinomycetales; family Micrococcaceae; genus Arthrobacter. The sequence continues at coordinate 68,170 of NZ_JARUXE010000024.1, forward strand.
GAAAAACACTTCGTTGAGATCCGCCCACTCCTCGTCGGTCCGTTCGGCCCGGCGGATGGTCCAGGACACATCAAACGTACAACCCGTGGAAAACACCGCCGCGCTCTTGACGGCGACCACCATGGTTGGACTCAGGTGCAGGAACTGGCCGATGTGCAAGACGGCCGGGAGCTCGTACTCCGGGGGGCCGGCCCAGACCGGCGGCACGTACTTCACTGCCCGTCCGCGCGGAGGCGCGGGGGGCACCGGGAAATCCTGGAAGAAGGTCATGGGTGATCCTTTCGTGGGTGGGTGCCCGCGGTCACTGCGGCCGGCCGGAGAGCTGGAGGGTGATGGGATGTGTTGTCAGGGGCCCGCCGCATTTCTCTGAGCCGCCGACCCTCGTCCATTCCAGCCGGGACTGCTGCTGGGCGAGCAGGCTGCCGTCGTTGGCGAGCACCCGGGTTGTCACTTCGTGCGGCAATAGGCCCCGAACGGTAAACAGCCAGGCATTGACCGCCGTCTGGGAGGCGGCGAAGGGAGCCATCGACGGTGAAGGACCCGGCGAGTCGGGAACCTCTGATTTCGGTGATGCGGGCTGGGGCGTGGCCAGATCAGGGACGGAGCAGCCTTCCGCGGTGCACAGTTCCAAGTTGGATACCGCCGTGACGTCGCCCTCGAGTCTCACGGTGATGGTGCTGACCCAGCCAACCGCCGGGCAAACGACGTCGGCCATGCCGCAGGCAGTCAGCTGCATGCCAGCAACCATGAACACCACGGCAGAGCGACAGATCCCCCACTTCGACCTCATCGCGCCAGTCTAGACAGATTCCAGGCTCGCCGCTGGAAGCGGTACTGGCCGCAAAGACTAGAGTCGGGACATGCGAAAGATTGTCACCGCACTGACCGTGGGACTGCTGGCCATGGCCCTGGCGGGCTGCGGGGCGAAACCGGGAACCTCGGACACGGATTACGCCGCCAAGTACCAGGCGGCGGCCGGACCGGTGGCTCATGTGGCCAGGGTGGACGCCAGCTACAAGTCCTCCGGCGGCATGGGCCGGAGCGGGGATGTCTTTCTGCACGCCGACACCTCGGACCGGGAAACCATGATGGGTGTCCTTCGGGATGCTTTTCCGGCGATTGTGGACGCCGCGGCCGGCGACCCGGAAGTAAGCCTGGCGGTCCAGGTGATTTCAGCGGACGGGGTTTCGGCGCTCTCGCCGGCCGATCTGGGGTATTCCGGGACCGGTTCCTTGAGCAGTTATCGGACGTTCCTCGGCAAGTAGGCGCTCCGGCCGGGACTCGGTTCTTCAGGCCTGTTTCAGGGCGCGGCCTGGGCCGCTGTCGCCTCCTGCGCCTGCCGGTAGAACCACTCAATGTGCTCGCGCAGAAGGCGGGCGGCCAGCTCCCCGTCGTGTGCCTGGACGGCGTCGAAGATGCCGTGGTGCTGGGTCCGCAGCACGGACAAAACCTCCGGCCACTCCTCCATCGCGTCCATCGCCCCCTTGACGTAGCCGACTATCGAGCCGCTGAGGGATTCCATGATGGTGGCGACCACAGTGTTGCCGGCGAGTGAGCTCAGCGCCACGTGAAACCGCGCGTCGAGTTCGTGGAAGGTGTCGCGGTCCATTTCCGGGTCGTCCATGGCCCGCAGCAACCGGGCTGCCTGCTCCAGGTCCTCATCTCCTCCGGTCCGGTCCGCGCCGGCCCGGGCCGTCCAGGTCTCGAGCAGGATGCGGGTCTGGACGATGTCCTCGACCGGAAGCCGACTGCTGGCCACATGCAGCCGCAGAGCAGAGGACAATCCCGCGGACGGGTCGGAAATGACGATCGCCCCGGACGTGGGACCGGATCCGACCGAACTGCGCAGCACGCCCATGGCGTCAAGGACCCGGATGGCCTCCCGCACGGACGCCCGGGAAATACCGTACGTCTCCGCCAGTGTGCGTTCGCCCGGAAGCCGGTCCCCGACCTTGATCTTGCCCGAGCGCAGGTCCGCTTCGATGTCCTTCAGGAGCGCGTCATGGGTTCGACGGCGGGGGGTTGCTCCTGCTTCAGCGGTGGTCACGGGCGTTTCCTTCGGGCGGGGGAATGCGGGCAGGGAGACCCGCCCGCACTCCCCGTTGCGGGAGGGCCGGAGGCTAAGGCAGCATCCAGCTTAGGACAGGGGTGGACTGCAGGTAGGACAGAGTGCAGAGCACCAGCAGCAGAGCCACGCTCCACCCGACTACTTTACGCAGGATCACTGACTCCTGGCCTTCAAGGTTTACTGCGGACGCCGCGATCGCGAGGTTCTGCGGGCTGATGAGCTTGCCGACCACGCCGCCGGAGGTGTTTCCGGCCACCAGAAGGTTCGGGTCGATTCCGGCCTTCAGTCCGGCGGTCTGCTGAAGCTTGGCGAACAGTGCGTTAGCCGAGGTGTCCGAGCCGGTGACGGCGGTGCCGATCCAGCCCAGGACGGGGGAGAGGAACGCGAAGAACGTGCCGGTTCCGGCCAGCCAGGTGCCGATTGAGACCGTCTGCCCGGAAAAGTTCATCACGTAGGCCAGGGCGAGGACGGTAATGATCGTCAGGCCTGCCCAGCGCATGCGGAAAATGGTGCGCCCGATTTCCATCACAGCGTCGCCGACCGTGACGCGGAAGCGGCCGCCGTCGTCGTACTTCGAATACACAAAGGCGACGATCAGTCCGGTGATCAGCAGCAGGGTGCCGGGGGTGGAGAGCCACTGGAAGGAGTAGATGGTGGAGGAGACGGGTTTGCCCGCGGCGTCAACCAGGGCGTCGTGCAGGATGGGCCAGGGGATCTTGACGTCGGTCGAGGCGAGGAATGCCGGGACATCCACGCCCAGTTTCCACAGCTTCGCGATGCCGAAGACGACGATCACGAGGAAGTAGGGGAACAGGGCGAGCCACGTGCGCGTCGGCGTCAGACCGCCGGCGGGCTTTTCCGTGACGGCCACGGCCGCTGCCCTGCGTGAGCCTCCGGCGGGCGTGTGGGCCGCGTTCTGCGCGGCGGCGGAAGCTACGCCGAGACGCTCGCGTGCCGCGATGCTGCCCTTCGGTGTCCAGACGCGGAAGAACAGCACTGCCACGCCCAGGCCGGTGAGGGAGGCAATGATGTCGGTGAGCTCATAGGAGAAGTAGTTGGAGCAGAGGAACTGTGCGATGGCGAAGGAGAAACCGACGACGAGCGCGGCGGGCCAGCAGTCCTTCAGGCCCCTGCGGCCGTCAAGGATGAAGAGCAGGATCAGCGGCACGAACGTTGCCAGCAGCGGTGCCTGGCGGCCCACGATGGACGCAATGTCCGTGGCGTGCAGTCCGGTGAGGCCGGCGGCGGTGGTGATTGGGATGGCCATGGCGCCGAACGCTACCGGGGCGGTGTTGGCCACCAGGACGGCGGCGGCGGCGCGCAGTGGCGGCAGTCCCAGGGCGAGGAGCATGGTGGCGGTGATGGCGACCGGTGCGCCGAACCCGGCCAGCGCCTCAAGCAGGCCGCCGAAGCAGAACGCGATCAGCAGCGCCTGCAGGCGCACGTCGCCCCCGCCGATCACGTCGAACACGCGGCGGAGGTCTTCGAAGCGTCCGCTGAGCACCGTGACCTGGTAGAGCCAGACGGCCATGATGACGATCCACAGCACGGGGAACGCGCCGAAGACCCCGCCCTGCGTTGCCGAGAGGATTGCCAGGCCCGGCGGCATGTGGAAGGCAACAATGCCGACCACGAGGGCCGCCAGCAGCGCGAAGGCCCCTGCCACGTGCGCCCTGGTCTTGACGACGGCGAGCAGGATGAAGAAGGTAAGCAGCGGCAGCAGGGCCACGATGGCCGACCAGGCCACGCTGTTAAGCACCGGGTCGGTGCTGGGGGTGAAGTGGTCCACGGAGTTCCTCCACGTTGAGAGACGACTGGTCTATGGTCAGACCACTGTGGTCGGACCATGAGAGTGTAGCGCACATCTCACCGCCGATGTGAGCGGATTCACTCCCGGATCCAGGGTTGGAAGTGGCGGGGATCACGTGTTGTACTATGGTCTGACCACATGTTCCTAGGCTCCTCGAAAGGGCTTTCATGAGAATTGCCTTGTTCGCCACGTGCATCGTGGATGCGATGTATCCGGCCACGGCCCGTGCCACGGTGAAAATTCTGGAACGGCTGGGGCACGAGGTCGTGTTCCCGTCCGGCCAGGCCTGCTGCGGGCAGATGCACGTCAACAGCGGCTACCTCAAGGAAGCGGTCCCCGTCGTCGCCAACCATGTCGCGGCCTTCGACACCGCGGACTACGATGTCGCCGTCGCGCCGTCGGGCTCCTGTGTTGCCTCCGTCAAGCACCAGCATCCGATGGTGGCCCGCTCCTGCGGGGACAAGGCCCTCGAGGCCCGGGCCGCCGCCGTCGGCGCCAAAACGTACGAGCTCTCCGAACTGCTGGTCGACGTTCTCGGTGTTACCGACGCCGGGGCGCAGCTCGGGTCGTTCTTCCCGCACCGTGTCACGTACCACCCGAGCTGCCACGGCATGCGCCTGCTCCGGCTGGGGGACCGGCAGGCCCAGCTGCTGCGCAGCGTCCAGGGCATCGACCTGGCGGATCTGCCGGAGGCAGACCAGTGCTGCGGCTTCGGCGGCACATTCTCCATGAAGAACGCCGACGTCTCCTCTGCCATGCTCGAGGACAAGACGGCCAACATCGCGGCAACCGGTGCCGAACTGTGCACCGGCGGGGACGCCTCGTGCCTGATGCACATCGGAGGCGGCCTGTCCCGCCAGGGAAGCGCCGTCACCACCCTGCACCTCGCCGAAATCCTCGCCAGCACCGCGGAGGAACCGGCGTCCGTCAGCGGCGAAGTCCGCGTATCCACCGGAAAGGCAACCCGATGAGCACCTTCCTGGGCATGCCCTCCCTGCCCGTCTACGGCACGGGCAACCTGTTCGCCTCCGAATCGTTTCCGACGGCGGCGCACCGCGAGCTTGGCAACGCTCAGCTGCGCGCAAACCTCGGACACGCCACCCACACCATCCGCGACAAGCGGCTGAAGATGGTTGCCGAACTGCCGGACTGGGAGCAGTTGCGGGACGCAGGCAGCGCGATCAAGGAATCCGTGATGGCACGGCTTCCCGAACTCCTCGAACAGTTCGAAGAAAACTTCACGGCCCGCGGCGGAGTCATCCACTGGGCCCGCGATGCCGACGAAGCCAACGCCATCGTCGCGGGACTGGTCCGCGACACCGGGGAAACCGAAGTCGTGAAGGTCAAGTCCATGGCGACCCAGGAGATCGGGCTCAATGAGTATCTCGAAGAGCAGGGCATCACGGCCTTCGAAACCGACCTCGCCGAACTCATCGTCCAGCTCGACCACGACAAGCCCAGCCACATCCTGGTCCCGGCGATCCACAAGAACCGCACCGAAATCCGCGACATCTTCCTGCGCGAAATGCCGGGGGCCGATCCCCAGCTCACCGACGACCCGGCAGTGCTGGCCATGGCCGCCCGCGCGCACCTCCGGCGTAAGTTCCTCTCCGCCAAAGTCGCCGTCTCCGGCGCCAACTTCGCCCTCGCCGATTCCGGCACCCTCGCCGTCGTCGAATCCGAGGGCAACGGCCGCATGTGCCTGACGCTGCCGGAGACCCTGATCACGGTGATGGGCGTGGAGAAGCTGCTGCCGAGCTGGCAGGACCTAGAAGTGTTCATGCAGCTGCTGCCGCGCTCCTCCACCGGGGAACGGATGAACCCCTACACCTCGCTCTGGACCGGCGTCACAGAAGGCGACGGACCGCAGAACATGCATCTGGTGCTGCTCGACAACGGCCGCAGCGCCGCGCTGGCCGACGAAATGGGACGATCCGCGCTGCACTGCATCCGCTGCAGCGCCTGCATGAACGTCTGCCCCGTCTACGAGCGCACCGGCGGCCACGCCTATGGCTCCACCTATCCCGGACCGATCGGCGCGATCCTCTCACCGCTGATGACCGGCATCCAGGCAGAGGAGAACAATTCGCTGCCCTACGCGTCCTCCCTCTGCGGGGCCTGCTACGATGCCTGCCCGGTGAAGATCAACATTCCGGACATCCTGGTGCACCTGCGCAGCGTGGATGTGGACAGCAAACGGGGGAAGAAGAAACTGCCCAGCCAGATGGACGCCGGGATGAAGGCCGCGTCCTGGGCGCTGTCCTCCGGCAAGCGGCTGGGGATGATCGAAAAAGGGCTCCCGCTGGGACGCCTGGTTGCAGGCCCCGACAAGAAGATCACCAAACTGCCCGGCATCGCCGCCGGCTGGACGCAAAGCCGGGACATTCCGGCGCCCCCGCGGGAATCCTTCCGCAGCTGGTGGGCCAAGGAACACCGGAAACCGGACACGTCCAGCGCCCCCGAGCCGTCCCAAGATAAGGAAGACCAGCCATGAGCGCCCGCGAAGAAATCCTCGGCCGGATCCGCACCGCCCTGAAGGACAACCCCGAGGCGCCGCAGATCCCGCGCCAATACCGGCAAACATCCCCGCTGGATGAGTCGGCGCTGATCGAGCTGCTGGTGGACCGCCTCATCGACTACAAGGCGCAGGTATCCGTGGTGGACGCGGCCGGGGTGCCGGCACGGATCGCGGAACTCCTCGCCGGCGCGCAAAGCTACGTTGTGCCCACAGGGGTCGACGCCGGCTGGCTCACCGGACTCGACCACGAGTCCGGTGAGCGCCGGCGCCACCTGGATTCCACCGCCGCGCCGCTGAGTGTCGCAGAGCTCGACGGCATTGACGCCGTGGTGACCGGCAGCGCCGTCGCCGTCGCCGAAACCGGGACCATCATCCTGGACGGCAGCCCCAACCAGGGCCGCCGCGCCATCAGCCTCGTCCCGGACCACCACATCTGCGTCGTGAACGCCGCCGACATTGCCGGCATCCTGCCCGAGGCGCTGCGGCGGATCGACGGCACCCGGCCGCTCACCATGATCAGCGGTCCGAGCGCCACGAGCGACATCGAACTCGAACGCGTCGAGGGTGTTCACGGCCCCCGGAAGCTCGACGTCATCATCGCCCGGTGAGCCGGGCAGCGACCGCTGAAAGATAGGGAACGTCGAAGACCGCCGGATGGCCGTCCGGTTTGCTCAGTGAGACTCCACGGCTCACCGTCTCGGGGAATTGCTAACAATGGCCTAAACCGGCCGCCGAGTCTCCTCACCGTCGGTTACGCGGGGGGCGCTCATTTCCGACGACGGGTAGCCGGGGACAATCCGTCGGATGGTGTGAGTGGGGGACTTGTCATGCGCAAGCGCCGGAAGCGCTTTCAGCCCGGCCGCGCAGGCCACAATCCCCACGATGAAAAAGAGTCTGAGGACACTGAAGGATTCGTTTCCCGTGGCCATGGCCCAGCCAACCGTCAACGCAGCGCCGATCCCCACCCAGACGGAGTAAGCCGTACCGAGCGGAATACAGCGGATTGCCAGGCCCAGCCCGACCATGCTGAGGGTCGCCGTCACGGCGAAAACAAGGGTGGGTAAAAGGATGGTGAGGTTGCCGGAGAGGCCCAGAGCGGTGGCCCAAACGGCCTCCAACACGGCGGAACCCAACAGCATCAGCCAAGCCAGTGAACGCTGAGTCACCGCGCCACCACCTTCAGTCCGACCACACAGGCGGCGATGCCGCTCAACAGCAGCAGGCGCCCGGCCGTCGGGCGCTCCGCCTTGCTCATGATGGCGTAGGTCGAGGTCAGCACCACGCCCACGCCCACCCATACTGCGTAAGCCGTGCCGGTGGGGATGGACTGCATGGCGATGGCGAGGCCGGCCATGCTGGCAAGGACGGAGAGCAGGAAGAGAAGGGCGAGTGCGAGCCTGCGCCTACCTGAGGCCTGGAGTGCCCGGTGCAATGCTGCCGCCCAAACAGCTTCCAGCGACCCCGAAAGAATGAGAATCAGCCACGACATGAGAGCTGCTTTGGCCGGTCTTGTCGCCCGCCGGGTACTGAACCGTCGTTCTGAAGGTCCGCTGCGGAGCCTTGCTTCCGGCAAGGCAACGCCCGAGGCAGAGCGACCGGGTTGGTGGCCCACATATTCATTGGGGCGCCACGCCATCGGTCAGCAACAAAGGTCACTTTTGTCGGAACCGGGCTTTGCCTGAGGATCAATTGCCCAGATGCCTGGTACCGGGGCCTCCCGCGTTCTGAAACGGAAGGCCCCGGGGTACTGTGCGCGCTCAATCCGTCTCCGGTCCGGTGCAGAAGAAGCACTCTCCGGTCGAGGCTTAAGTGGCAAATCTTTTCTATGAGGTATTGATCAGTGTTGGTTCGGACCACACTTGGGGGTCGGGTTCTCATGGCCCGCTGCTTTCTGCTTGTGGAGGCATCAATGGCGGGGACCACGTCGCCCCTCTCAAGTTCCGCGTCCGCCGCTCGAAGGGCTGGCATTGCGGCCGGAGGAGACCGACGGGACGGCCTGGTGGCGCTGGTTATGGTCTTCTTTCCGGCATCTTTCAAGATACGTACAGGCCGAAGCGAATCATTCTTATTCATAGGATGAACATCTCCAGTGTCATATCCCAGCATGAGGGACGTCCGCTCAAGCCGACATGGTGGCGAACATGAGGGCCATAATGGTTGCGCCGAGGGCTTCGAATCCGTGTTCTGTACGGAGGGAGAATCGGCGGGATGCCGCTTTGCGGCGGGTGTTTGCCGTTTTCCGGCTGCGCAGTAGAAGGACAAGGAAAATGACTGCCGCGGCTCCGAAGAGCACGGTCAACAGGATCGCCAACGTGGGCTGCTGGTCAATTGCTGTTGCGGCTGTGTTGTGGTTTCCGCCTGCTATCACGTGGTGGCCGTGTGACATTGACATACCGCTGGCGTTAGTAGCGTTTCCAGGGCTGGCAACCGTATGAGTCATCATTGCGATCATGAAGGCAGCGCCGCCCATGCTGAGGCTGTGGTAACCGCATTTCAGCCGGCCCTGGCTACCCGCGCATAGTATCTTGAATTCGGGCCGGGCTACGGCCTGGATGACAAACCATAGTGCCGCGCCGGTGAGGACTGCGATCTGAGCCAGGATGGTCGACGGCGCCAGGTTCCATAACATGGCAGCCATCAGGACGTTCATGAGGGCGTGGAGGCTTTTGTTGATCTGGTCGGTGCGCGTGTGGGACTTCGCAGCCTGCAGTAAGTAGTAGCTTCCGCTAAGCAGCAGGATGACCGTGAGGGTCCAGGTAACTGCGGGGATATTTAACACACCGATCACGCTCTCACTACTGTGGTTTGGGTAGGGACGGGAACGGTCCCCGGTGCGGCTGGCGCCAGCACCGGGGACCGTATATTTAGGGCTGCCATTTCTCCAGCTCCAGTTCGTTCAGCTCCAGCCCCCCGTGGCATGCTGCAGCTTGGTTTCTGCTGTGTCGCTTAGTGCGCTGTTTGTCCGGTTTCGGAGCTGCAGTGGTTTGTGGTTGTTGAGTTGCAGTGATCGGAGGGGGTGGCCGA
>NZ_JARUXE010000025.1 GCF_030433895.1 Arthrobacter sp. PsM3
TCCGCAGCGCTCAGCCGGTGTAGGGGTCGGCGATGACCAGCCCGGATCCGCAGCGCTCAGCCGGTGTAGGGGTCGGCGATGACCAGCCCGGATCCGCAGCGGTCAGCCGGCGGGGTCGGCGATGACCAGCCCGGATCCGCAGCGGTCAGCCGGCGGGGTGCGCGGCGCCAGCCTGGATCCGTAGCGCTCAGCCGGCGTAGGGGTCGGCGATGCCGATGTACTGGGTGGTGGTGTATTCGGCAATTCCTTCCGCGCCGCCTTCGCGGCCCAGCCCGGAATGCTTGACCCCGCCGAACGGAGCGGCCGCGTTCGAGATGACCCCGGAGTTGAATCCCACCATGCCGAATTCGATCTGCTCGGCCACGCGCAGCAGCCGGTTGAAGTCGCGGCTGTACAGGTAGGAGGCCAGGCCGTATTCGGTGGCGTTGGCCAGGGCAATGGCGTCCTGCTCGGTGGCGAAGGTGGTGACCGGGGCGACGGGGCCGAAGATTTCCTGGCGGAGGATGTCGGCGTCGTTGGGCACGTTGGCCAGCACCGTGGGCGGGTAGAAGTACCCGGCGCCGCCAGCCGGTGCGCCGCCGGTGACCGCGGTGGCACCGGCGTCGACGGCGGCGCTGACCAGGGCGTGCACGTCATCACGGGCACCGGCGTCGATCAGCGGTCCCACCTGGGTGCCGGGGTCGGTGCCCCGGCCAACGGTCAGGGCGCCCATGGCCGCGGCGAACTTCTGCGTGAATTCGGCAGCCACGGATTCCTGGACCAGGAAGCGGTTCGCCGCGGTGCAGGCCTCGCCCATGTTCCGCATCTTGGCGGCCATGGCACCGACGACCGCCTTGTCCAGGTCCGCGTCCTCAAAGACGATAAAGGGCGCGTTCCCGCCGAGCTCCATGGAAGTGCGCAGCACGTTGGTGGCGGCGTCGGCCATCAGGCGCTTGCCCACCGGGGTGGAGCCGGTGAAGGAAACCTTGCGCAGCCGCGCATCGGCCAGCAGCGGCCCGGAGATGCCGGCGGCGCTGGAGGAGGCCACGACGTTGAGCACGCCGGCGGGCAGCCCGGCCTCCAGCATGGTCTGCGCGAAGAGCTGCGCGGTCAGCGGGGTCAGCCTGGCAGGCTTGAGCACCATGGTGCAGCCGGCCGCGACGGCCGGGGCGACCTTGCGGGTGGCCATGGCCAGCGGAAAGTTCCACGGTGTGATCAGCAGGCAGGGGCCCACCGGCTTCTTCTGCACCAGGATCCTGTTATTGCCCTCCGGGGTGGGGAGGTAGCGGCCGTAGTTGCGGACCGCCTCTTCGGAGAACCAGCGCAGGAATTCGGCACCGTAGGTGACCTCGCCGCGGGCCTCGGCCAGCGGTTTTCCCATTTCCAGGGTCATCAGCAGGGCGAAGTCCTCGGCCCGGGCCGTCACCAGGTCGAAGGCCCGGCGCAGGATCTCGGCCCGTTCCCGCGGCGCGGTGCGGGCCCAGGAAGCCTGCACCGCGTCCGCCGCGTCGAGCGCGGCGAGGGCGTCGGCGCTCGTGGCGGACGCCAGAGTGGCGAGGACTGCACCCGTGGAGGGGTCGTGGACGTCAAAGGTGCCGCCGTCGGACGCTTCGCGCCACTGCCCGCCGATCAGCAGGCCCTTCGGGACGGAGTCAAGAAGCTCGGCCTCACGAACTGGTGAGAGCGGACCTACGAGGGAAGTGGTCATGGAGTTTTTCCTAAGAACGTGAATGACGGTGATGGCCCGTCAAGGAATTGACGGGCCATCACCGTGCTTCGATTGATCAGCCTTCCGGTGCCGGGACGGCAGGGTCCGCCCCGGTCAGGCTGTGCGGTTCCTGATGAAGCCGGCGACGTCGCCGACTGTCTTTTCGCCGCGCCGGATCCGCCCGGCGGACGTGAGCAGTCCGTGGGCGTATCCGGTGAGGTGCTGGTAATGGACCTCGGTTCCGGCCCGGGCCAGGGCGGCGGCGTAGTCTGCCCCCTCGTCAACCAGCGGATCGTTGTCCACTGTGATGACGTAGGCCGGCGGAAGCCCGGCAGGGAGCTGGGCCAGGGCGGGGCTGATGTCCGGCCGCGCCCGGTCGATCCCCTCGGGCAGGTAGTGGTCCGCGAACCAGGCGATGGTGTCGGCAACCAGGGGGAAGCCTTCGGTGACCCGGCTGTAGGACTGGGCAGACATCGTCAGGTCGACCATCGGGTAGATGAGGACCTGCGCCGCGATCGGCCACGGATAGGCGCTTTCCGCGTTTTCGATGGCCAGGACCGCGGCCAGCTGGCCGCCTGCACTGTCACCGACCAGGACGGCCTTGGTTACGTCCAGGCCATGGACCGGAGCTGCGCTGAACAGCCAGTCCAGCGCCGCCCGGCTGTCCTCGATTGCCGCAGGGTAGGGGTGCTCCGGGGCGAGCCGGTAGTCCACCGCCACCACGGGCAGGCCCGTGAGGGCAGCCAGGCGCCGGCACAGCCCGTCATGGGTGGAGAGGCTTCCCATGACCCAGCCGCCGCCGTGGAGGAACAGCACGACGGCGGTCGGCCCGGTCTGGGTGCGCGGCTCGTAGACCCGCACGCCGAAGTCCTGCACGCCGAAGTCCGTGACCGAGGAAAGCGGATCGCCGGTGAGGCCGTTGGCGGCACAGCCGCGCTCGTACATTCCCCGCACCTCGTCCACGGGGTAGGTGTGGAACGGGCGTCCGCCGGAGGCCCGGAACCGTTCCAGAACGTCGGCTGCGTCCTCGGCTACGGGCCTTCCGCTGAACAGATCCTGGCTGGTCACTTTTCCGAACCGGCCGCGGCCAGCTGGAGGTAGTCCTCGAGCTGGAGGTCCTGGGTGTGGGCCCGGTACTCGTTGACGGTGCCGGACCAGTTGTTGATGACGCGGCCGTCCTCGTTCTTGTACCAGGAGGAGCACTCGGAGGAGAAGGCGGACTTGCCGAGTTCTTCCTGGACGTGGGCGTTGAATTCCTCCAGCACGCCGCGGTGAACTTCCAGCACCCTCGTCTCGTCGGCCGCGATGTACTGAACGGCCTGCGCGATGTAGCGGTGCTGGGCTTCGAGCATGGACACCACCGAGTTGTGGTTCAGGTTGGTATTCGGCCCGTAGACCATAAAGAGGTTGGGGAAGCTGTCGACGGTGATGCCGAGGTAGGCCTCCGGGGCGTTGCCCCACCGCTCGTCCAGGCCGAGTCCGTCGCGTCCGGCAACGCGCATGGAGCCCTGGAAGGCGTGGCTCTTGAACCCGGTGGCGTAAACGATCACGTCGAATTCGTGCTCGACGCCGTCTGCCGTGCGGATGCCGCGGGGCGTGTATTCGGTGATCTTCTCGGTCACGAGGTCCACGTTGTCGCGGGTCAGGGCGGGGTAGAACTCATCGCTCCGGAGGATGCGCTTGCAGCCGAAGTCGTAGTCGGGTGTGAGCTTGGCCCGCAGGGCCGGGTCCGCCACCTGGTTCTCGAGGTGCTGGCGGGCCTGCTGGACACCTTCCTCGGATGCTGCACTGTGGCGGCGGGTGCGTTCGAATCCGGCTTCGCGGAGCTCATGGATCTCCTGGCGCTTCGTGCGGTAAAGCTCGGGGTCCGCCTGGAACGCCGCGGTCTCCTCGGCCGTGAAGACGTACTGGTCGCGGGGCAGGATGTAGTTGGCTGACCGCTGGAACACCGTAAGGTTCGAGGCGATCTTGGCTACCTCGGGCACGTACTGGACGGCGGTGGCTGCGGAGCCGATGGATGCGACGCGCTTGCCGGTCAGATCGAGGTCGTGGCGCCAGGAGGAGGAGTGGAACACCTCTCCTTCGAAGGACTCAATGCCCGGGATGTCCGGGATGTTGGGCACATTCAGCTGGCCCCAGGCTGCCACGACGGAACGGGCCAGGAACTGGGAGCCGTCTGCGGTATGCACGGTCCAGAGGCTGCGGTCCTGGTCCCATTCGGTGGCCGTGATGTTCTGGCCGAAGCGGATGTGCTTGGCCAGGCCGAATTCCTCCACCAGGGAACGCAGGTAACCCAGGAGTTCCTCCTGGCCGGCGAACAGCCGGGACACCTTCAGGTTGAGGAAATAGCTGTAGCAGTAAACGAGCGCCTGGGTGTCGCAGGCGGCGCCCGGGTACGTGTTCTCGCGCCAGACACCTCCGACGTCGTTGCCGCGCTCAAGGATCAGGAAGTCCTCGACGCCTTCCTGCACGAACTGGGCTCCCTGGCCCAGGCCTCCGAAGCCGGCGCCGATGACGATGGAACTGTAAACGTGGTCGTTGGTGAGTGACATGGTGTTCTCTCCTCAGGGAAAGTCTGGTGGTTTAGGAAAAGGTGATGATTTGGCGCAGCGCGTGGCCGCCGTCGAGCGTGTCCATGGCCCGGTTGATCTCCTCGAGCGGGATGGTGTCCGAAACGAGGCCTTCCACGGCAAGTTGCCCGGAGCGCCACAGCTCCTCGTAGATCGGGATGTCGTGTTCCGGAACGGCTGAGCCGAGGTAGCTGCCAACGATGGTCCGGGCCTCCGCCGTCAGGGCGAGCGGGTCGATGGAGGCGGGCTGACCCGGGGCCGGCAGGCCGACCGTCACGGTGATGCCGCCGGGCTTGGTCAAGGCGATGGCGGCTTCCAGCGCGCGGGGGTGTCCGGCGGCTTCAATGACGGCGTCGAACTTCTCACCGCATTCCAGCGCCGCAGCGGAGGTCATGGCGTTACTCGCGCCGAGATTCATGGCGGCTTCCAGCTTGGCCGGCAGCGTGTCAATGCCGACCACGTATTCGACGCCGGCGGCCCTGGCGGTGATGAGCGCGGCCATGCCGACACCGCCGAGCCCGACGATGGCCACCCGGGAGGAAGGCCCGGGTTTGGCAACATTGAGAATGGCTCCGCCGCCGGTGAGCAGGGCACAGCCCAGCAGCGCAGCGATGTGCGCCGGCACGTCCGGGCCGACGGGCACCACGGAACGGCGGGAGACCACGGCGTGCGTGGCGAAAGCGGAGACGCCGAGGTGGTGGTGCACGGGCTCACCGTCCCGGGAGAGTCTCCGGCTGCCACCGAGCAAGGTGCCTTCCGCGTTGGAGGCGCTGCCCTGCGCGCAGGGGGTCTTGCCGTTCGAGTGGCATCCGGCGCACTCTCCACACCGGGGGAGGAAGGTCATCACCACGCGCTGGCCCAGGGCAATGTCAGTGACACCCGCACCGAGTTCCTCGACGATTCCGGCGGCCTCGTGACCGAGCAGCATCGGAACCGGCCGCGGCCGGTTTCCGTTCACGACGGACAGGTCCGAGTGGCATACCCCGGCGGCCTCGATGCGGACAAGGATCTCGCCCTGGCCGGGACCTTCCAGCTCGAGTTCGGCCACCCGGATGGGAAGGCTGTCCTGGTAGGGCCGGTCCGCCCCGATGGTTTCAAGCACGGCGCCGCGGATGGTCCTCGTGCGGCCGGCGGTCTTTGTGGCTGGCTTTGTGTCTTCGATCGTCACGATCGTCCTCTCCATGATGCAGTGAAGCTGTGCATTGAGAGTAGGCAACGTGACAACCCCAGTCACGGTGCGGAATGTCGTGACTTGGCCTTTTCTTTGTACGATTCGTCAAAAAGCCTTGGTGGCAGGGCCTTTATTCCTTGGGGGGCGCCTGGGTGCGGCCCCTCAGGGCAAGCCAGAGCTGGGCTGCGACGTCGGGGTCGTCCAGGTCAACGCCCAGAAGTTCCTTGGCCTGGGCAATCCGGTACCGCACCGAGTTCCGGTGCACGCCGATTTCCCGCCCGGCGGCCTCCCACTGCCCGCGGTGGGCCAGGTAGGCCCGGACGGTCTCCAGGAGGTGGCCCGGGTGCGCCACCAGCGTGTCCACCCACTCGTCGGCCGGGAGGTCGAGTCCGTGCCCGACGCGGATGAACTGTCCGGGAGGGGCGGAGGCCGCAATCTCGGCGACCTGGGCCCGGATTTCGTGCAGCCGCCGGAGCGGCATCGGCCCGCCCCACGCGCCGCGGGCACCCTTGGGCAGCTTCGGCGAGGGGCCGGATGCTGCCTGGAGCACGAACATCACACCGGAACGCTCGAGCACGAGTCCGTCCGGGTGGGGCTGCGTTGCCAGCTCTTCCAGGTCCGGAAGCACCACGACGAATGCCGTCTCGGGCAGCGGGGCGGAGTCCATCTGGGTGGCCAGGAGGCGCGCGGCATCATCGTGTCCCTCCAGGACAAGCGCGGCGAGCATCCCCTCGGCGCGGCGCCGTTCAGCCGCCGCGCGGCGCTGCCCTGCCGCCCTCGCGGCAAGGAGCGTGGACGCGGTCAGGAACAGGTGGCGCTCGGCGGCACCCAGCTGCCCGCTCCGGCCCAGCGCAAGGTAGCCGGACATCGCCGGACCGTCGGATACCGGATAGAGGGACGCGGTGCCGGATGCGAGTTGGATGTTGCCCGTCGCCCCCCGGCGGGCGGTCCGCAGCCTGGCGGATTCGCGGGCCAGTTCCGCCAGCAGCCCGGCCGGCAGTTCGCCGCCGCTGGCCGCCGCCGACGACGGAGTCCCGTCACCTTCCGGCAGGTAGGCAACCCATGTGCCGAGGGCGCGGGAGAGCTCGCGGACGATCTCGGGTTCCGCATCCTCTTCCGCGGCGGCGCGGGTCAGTGCCACCTGGAGACCCAGCAGGGCTGTAAGTTCGGCCTCGCCGCCCTGCCTGACCAGCTCCCAATAGGCCCGCGATACGGCCAGGAACGGGGACTCCCGGGGGACTGTCAGCAGGGGAAGGCCCAATTCCACGCATGCGGCCCGGAGCTCGTCGGGCACCATGGCGTGGCCTGAACCCAGGCCCAGACCCAGGGCCGCCACGCCGCCGTCAACAAGCCGCTGCACGTAATTTCGGGCCGCCTCCGCCCGGGCATCACCGTTGAGGCCGCCGAGCTGCAGTCCCACGGTCAGCAGCAGTTCGCCGCCGTAAAGGAACACGGTGGGATCCTCAAGCTCGGACACGTGGACGCCCGTCAGCTCAACGCGGGGAAGCGGAACCGGCCAGTAGGGCACCAGGTCGGGCTTTGCGGCCTCGACAAGCCGAGCGAGGGTGATCATGCCTCAAGCATAAGGTACAAGCCTTTGTACAATCCGGCTTCTGTGCTCATTCAGCAGGACGAATCATCCAAAGACAGCAGGCTCCGCCGTCCTTATCGTGGGAGCCAAACCACGAATCCAAACCCACGAGGAGGACCCATGACGGTCACACCAGAACTCGCCCCCAGCCGCGCCACTGACCCGGCCAGCGTCACAGCAACAGCCCGCCGCCTGCTCACGGAGCTCCCCGGCCCGCGCTCCCGCGAACTGGAAGCCGAACGCCGGAAGCACGTGACCGACGCATTCGGCATCACCATGCCGGTGTTCATCGACCACGCGCAGGATGCGCTGCTCGTGGACGTTGACGGGAACCACCTGATCGACTTCGCCTCCGGAATCGCGGTCACCAGCGTCGGCGCGGCGAACCCGAAGGTGGCCAAGCGCGCTGCCGCCCAGCTCGAGCGCTTCACGCACACCTGCTTCATGGTCACCGAATATGCCTCCTTCGTCGAGGTCTGCCGGTGGCTCAACGAGCACACCCCCGGCGACTTCGAGAAGCGGACCGCGCTGTTCACCACCGGTGCCGAGGCCGTGGAAAACGCGGTCAAGGTCGCCCGGGCCGCAACCCGGCGCCCGAACATCCTCGTCTTCGACGAGGCCTACCACGGACGCACCCAGCTCACCATGGCCATGACGGCCAAGGAAAACCCGTACCGGCTCAACTTCGGACCTTTCCCGGGTTCGGTCTTCCGCGGCCCGACGGCGCCCGCACACACCTCCCCGAACGGACCCGGCGAAGCCCTCGGACGGATCGAGGAACTCCTGGCCCAGCACGGGCCGGAGACGTTCGCCGCGATGGTCATCGAGCCGATCCAGGGCGAGGGCGGCTTCATCGTCCAGGCCCCCGGATTCCTCACCGGGCTGCGCGAGATCGCAACGCGCCACGGCATCGTCCTGGTCATCGACGAAATCCAGTCCGGCATGGGCCGCACCGGAAAGCTGTTCGCGTCCGAGCACGAAGGCATTGCCGGGGACATCACCTTGACCGCGAAGGCCCTCGGCGCCGGTCTGCCGCTCTCGGCCGCCACCGGGCGGGCCGAGCTCATGAACGCCGTTCACACCGGCGGTCTCGGCGGCACCTACGCCGGCAACCCGGTAGCCTGCGAGGCCGCCCTGGCGGTCTTCGACATTCTCGAAGAGGGTACCCTCCTGGAGAACGCCGCCCGCATCGAAGCCGCCGTTCGCCGCCGCTTCGAGCCTCTTGTGGCCCTCGACGGCGTCGCCGACGTCCGCGGCCGGGGCGCCATGATGGCCATCGAGTTCCGCGACAGCTCAGGACCCCGCGGGGACCTCGCCAGCGCCGCCGCCAAGGCAGCCAACGCCCACGGCGTCCTCACCCTCACCTGCGGGACCAACGGAAATGTGATCCGCCTGCTGCCCCCGCTGGTCATCGAGGCCGACGTCCTCGACGAGGGCCTCGCCGTGCTGGAGGCATCCATTCGCTCCGTGCTTTCATGAGTAAACCGGGATCCGGCGCTCCCCTCGCGGGAATCCTCGTCGCGGACTTTTCCCGCGTGCTCGCCGGGCCGCTGGCCACCATGACCCTGGCCGACCTCGGCGCCCGCGTCATCAAAGTCGAACGGCCCGGAACCGGGGACGACACCCGCCAGTGGGACCCGCCGTCGTCGAAAACGGGGGCCACCTACTTCGAGAGCGTCAACCGGAACAAGGAATCCATCACCCTGGACCTGACCGACGCTGCGGACCTCGAGCTTGCCCGGGAGCTCGCGCGCCGCGCCGACGTCCTGGTGGAGAACTTCAAGCCGGGCGGGCTCGCCGCACTCGGGCTCGGGTATGAGTCGCTCGCCGGGGAGAACCCGGGACTCGTGTACGCATCAATCTCCGGCTTCGGCTCCGCCGGCGGCCGGGATCTTCCCGGGTACGACTTCATCGTCCAGGCCCTCGGCGGGCTCATGAGCATTACCGGCGACCCGGACGGCGATGCCTACAAGGCGGGGGTCGCGCTGGTCGATGTCCTGACCGCAAAAGATGCCACCATCGGCATCCTTGCAGCCCTTTCCGAGCGTGCCTCCTCAGGACGGGGCCGCCGGATCGAGGTCAACCTGCTGTCCAGCCTCCAGGGCGCACTCGCCAACCAGGGGCAGGCGTATCTGGGCGCCGGTGTGGTGCCCAAGCGGATGGGCAACGACCACCCCTCCATCGTCCCCTATCAGCTGCTGGCCACAGCAGACGCGCCCCTGGCCGTAGCCGTGGGCAACGACGCGCAGTTTGCCCGGCTGTGCACGGCCATCGGGGCGCCGGAGCTTGCCGTGGACCCGCGCTTCGTCACCAACTCGGCCCGGGTCCGGCACCGGCGCGACCTCATCCCGCTGCTGGAATCCGGGCTGGCCGGGGCAGGTGCGGCGGCGTGGCAGGACACCCTGGTCGCCGTCGGGGTGCCCGCCGGGCGGGTGGCCAGCATCGGGGAGGGCATTGCCTACGCGGAGTCCCTGGGCCTGGCGCCCACCATCGAAATGCACGACGCCGGCGGCTCAGTCATCGGACGACAGATCCGCCACCCCATCACCTGGACACCGCCGCTGCCGCCGCGGACCCACGCGCCGCCCGCACTCGGGGAGCACACCGGGGACGTGGTGGAGTGGCTGCGGCACCCGCAAAGCAATACTTCCCCCTAGCCCTCGAAGCCCCCGTTCCCCCTGCCTTTCCCATTCCCCCAGCCGTTCAGCCCCGGAAGGACCACACCATGAGCCTTGCCCTTAGTTCAGCCGACCTCGAGGCAGCCGCTGCCGTGGACCCCTCGGACCTGATCTCATTCGACTCCCTCCTCAGCCCCGAAGAGCTCGCCCTGCGCGACCGGGTCCGGACCTTCGTACGGGAGGAAATCAAGCCGAACATCGCCCAGTGGTACGACGAGGCGAGGTTCCCGATCGAAATCGTGCCGGAAATGGCCAAACTCGGCCTGCTCGGCATGCATCTCAAGGGCTACGGCTGTGCCGGCGGAACCGCCGTCGAGTACGGCCTCGCCGCCGCCGAACTTGAAGCCGGCGACTCCGGCATCCGCACCTTCGTGTCGGTCCAGGGGTCCCTCGCCATGTCCGCCATCGCCAAGCACGGCTCCGAGGAGCAAAAACAGGAGTGGCTCCCGCGGATGGCGGCAGGCGAGGCAATCGGATGCTTTGGCCTCACCGAGCCCACCGCCGGGTCAGACCCGTCGGCCATGACCACCTTCGCCCGCCGGGACGGCCGTGACTGGATCCTGAACGGCACCAAGCGGTGGATCGGACTCGCCAACATCGCCCAGGTGGCCGTGATCTGGGCCCAGACGGACGACGGCGTGCGGGGCTTCGTGGTGCCCACCGGCACTCCCGGCTTCACCGCCATTCCGATCGAGCAGAAACTCTCGATGCGCGCCTCGATCCAGTGCGAAATATCGCTGGAAAACGTGCGCCTCCCCGGTGACGCGGTCCTGCCCGACGCCAAAGGCCTCAAGGGCCCGTTCTCGTGCCTGAACGAGGCACGCTACGGCATTGCCTGGGGCACAATGGGCGCGGCACGCGACGCCTTCGAGGACGCCCTGGCCTATTCCAAGGAGCGACTCCAGTTCGGCCGCCCGCTCGCCGGGTACCAGCTCACCCAGCAGAAGCTCGTGAACATGGCGCTGGAGATCAACAAGGGATTTCTGCTCGCCCTGCACCTGGGCCGGCTCAAAGACGCAGGAAAACTGCAGCCCCACCAGATCAGCGTGGGCAAGCTCAACAACTGCCGTGAGGCGATCGAAATCTGCCGCGAGGCCCGGACTGTCCTTGGCGGCAACGGCATCACCCTTGAGTACTCACCGCTGCGCCACGCCAACAACCTCGAGTCGGTGCGCACCTACGAAGGTACTGACGAAGTCCACACCCTCATCCTTGGCCAGAAGCTAACGGGCGTGGGAGCCTTCCGCTGAGCTGAAAAGCCCTGTTGTGCCGTCCCCAGAACTGAAGCGGACACAACATCGAACGGTTAGCGGCTGTCTCTATACAGCGGCGCAGCGCCGGCGTACCGTGAGTGAGCGTGAGCGAATTGTCACTGCCGCAGCGTCTGGCCCGGGCCGTGGGCGAGAGTCCCATCTCGGAGCGGGTGGCGCTCGCGCAGGGGCTCGTTTACGGGCCTGTTATCGGCTGGGCACGTCGCAGCCCATTTCACACCGGCGTCCTTGGCCACTCGGTACATCCGCCACTCACCGACCTGACGCTCGGGTGCTGGATCAGCGCGTCAATCCTCGACGTGGCCGGAGGACCCGAGGCCCGTCGCAGCGCCACGCTTCTAGTCGGAGCAGGCCTGGCGGCGGCCGGGCCGACCGCTATCGCAGGAGCCGGTGACTGGGCGGAAATGACGGGCGCCGAGCGTCGGCTCGGAGCGGTGCACGCGCTGGGCACCGACGTCGCCGTCTTCCTTCTCCTGGGCTCCCTGATCGCGCGGAAGCGAGGCCGCTATGCCCTGGGTATGAAGCTCGGCCTGGCCGGAAACGCGATCGCCGCAGGAGCCGGCTTTCTGGGCGGGCACCTAGCGCTCAATCGCGGAACCGCCCGCCGGACCGCTTTACCGTCTGATGTTTCCTAGCATCCGGAGCCAACCCCCTGCGTTTGCGGACCGGCGCCGGAGGGACCGGACGGGCCATCGCCCAGACGCTCAGGAGCGGCCTTGCAGGCCGGGCGTAGAATGATGTTGTAGTCCTCCGCGTCGAGCACCCGCTCCTGGGAGCGCGTATGGCCGTGGATCCGTTTCAGGTTCAACTGGAACAGGAATAAGGGACATCAAATGTCGACCAGTCCGTCTTCACTTCCGGAACGCAGCCCGGGCGGGCCTCCGCCGTCGCGTCCTCGCCTAATGACCTTCAGCGCAGCAAAAGTTCCCAGTGGCAAGAAGATGCCGGACATTCGACGGCAGGCCATAGCTGTTATTGAGGCTTTGATGGCACTGTCCGGGCCGGAGGGTGCGGCTGAACGGGAACAACTAAGGGCATACGTGGAAGCGCATCCCGGGCAACCGGAAGTCGCGCTGGCCAAGCACTTGCTGGCCCTCAGGCCCTATGTCGATGTCCCCAGTGCCGGGACGGGGCCACATCCCGGGTCGTAAAATGCCGGGGCAATCCCGGGCTGGGACCGGTAGTCCGTTGATTCAGCTGGTGGAAGTGGTCTGAGAATGTGGCCACCTTGATGGAGCTCTGAAACTCTTCCTTCGGCGCGGCGGCACGGAACGGCTCTGACTGTGATGTCATGAAGATAGGGACCGCAGCAGCCACTGCGGCTGCGGGTTGGATCACAGCAGGAGCGCACCGCCATGGAGGCCACACCAGGACCGAAAAGACACACCCCGGTTGTTCCGGCGACTGCCGGCGGTGCCCGGGATTTCGTCTCCGTCGATGACAGCGGGGCGTTTTCGTACCATGAGTCCGAACCGGCGCTGATAGCGGCGTTTGAGTATGTCGGGGAGGCCGCGTGCATTCTCGACCGCGCCGGCAACTCCTATGACCTGTCCCTGGATCCGAACCGTCACTTGATCCTTGGGCCGGCCCACGGTCCGGCGGAATTCCATTGGCTCCGTCAGGCATTGGTGGACGCCCGCGAGGTTCACCCCGAAGATCACCGGTTGCGGCGCTTTTACCCGGAGACCCCGGACCAGTTGCTGTCTGATCTATTTGAAACCCTCGCCTTGGAACACGGTTCGGATACGGGGCTTTGGATTCTGGACATTGATGGAGTCACCACTCGCGGGCAAACCCTCCAGGATGTCGATCGCTGCCTCTCCGGCCAGGACCAGCTGGCGAACGTCCGTGTCCTGGACCCCTTCGGCCACGTCTACCGGCCCAACAGGCACCGCAAACACTGGTACCTGCCGGCCTCTGCCGGAGTCATCCTCTACATCGAAGTCCCTCCGCAGCGCGGCGGATCCGGCGTTCTCGGGCACGAAAGCGCCCCTCATTCACCTGGGTTTTGAGCACCGTAGGCCGGCGCGGCCATCGGCGTCGATTGGACGCGCAGCCGGTCGGCGGAGCTTTCACCGGGAACGGGGCTCACCCACCCTGACTGCTTGCTGCTGGTGAGCGACTGCTGGCCACTGCCGGGTACCGGTGATACGAGCCGCCGGTTGTTGTTGCTTTGGACCAGGGTTTTGCGTTTCATGGCGTTACTGTCCTTCTGGGTGAGCGCGATTTATGGGTCGTATGACGGGACGCCTGTGCCTTAGTTCCGCCGCCCCGTATCGGACCCTGAGCCAGGGATCGAGCTCGTGGATGAGTTTCCACAGGGTCTGGCTGCCCCCGAGAGAGGGCATGATTTCCCCCTGCTGCAGGTAGCGGAAAGGCTCCGGGTCGCCATCCGGCCGCCACCAGCCGCTGGCGGGTGCATGGTGGCCGGTGGTGGCGGTGACCGTCGACTCGTGCGGACGTTTTAGCTTCAGTGGCATGAGGGCTTCCTTTCACTCCTGCGGCCCAAGTTGCAGACAGCCGAAGCAGTTTCTGGGGGAGGAACTGACCGTCCCCTGAGCGTATGCACCGCTGTGACACCCGTCACCGTGCAGAACGTCAAGACTTTTGCCTTTGTTTGTACGCGTGCGCCTGGCAATCTGTGCGAGGGGCGCAAGATGTTGCGCCAAGACCCGAACCGAAAGATACAGTGGCGCTATGGATGACAGGCCCCACCTTTGCGCGCAGATCCCGCCACCAAGCCGCGGGACGGAACTGTGACGTCAGACCCGGCGCCGCAGCCATCCTCCCGGGGAGCCCGGGCCGCGGTTTTTGCCCAGCTGTCCGGCGCCGGCCGTTCGGAGCAGGTCGCCCAGCGGCTCATCGATGCGATCCTCCTGGGCGTCCTGACGCCGGGGGACCGCCTGCCCAGCGAAGCGGAACTGGCACAGCGGTTCGGTGTGGCTTTGGTGACGGCCCGCGAAGCACTGAGCGCCATGCGGGACGCCGGGTTGGTGGAAACCCGTCGCGGCCGGGAGGGGGGCAGCTTCGTTCTGCCTGTGTCCCGGGCCCCGGAAGCACTGCTCTGGGCCCGGCTGCGCGGCATGGCCCGGGTCGATATCGAAGACAGCGCCGTCTATTTCGGGGTGCTCAGCGCCGGCTGCACCGAACGGGCCGCGGAGCTGGCCTCGGATGAGGAATCGGCACGCCTGCGGTTATGGCTGGAGAATGCCGATTTTGCCACGGTGAGCGACGCGGCCCGCAACGCGGGCGGTTTCTATCTGGAAATCGCCGTCATCAGCCAGTCGCCGCGCCTTGTCCGTGAACAGATCCGCCTGCAGGCCGAATTTGGTTCCCTGTTGTGGCTCGGAGTGGCCGACGACGGTCTGCGCCGGAGCATCTTCGGACAGAACGTGCAGATCGCGGAGGCAATATCCGTGCATGACCCGGAGCGGGCCCGCGCGCTGGTGCGGGCTCAGCTGAGCGAACTGTCGAGTTGGTTGTTGGCAGCAAAGGAAAGAATTGAGCAATGAGAGCATGGCCATGCGCATAAAAGACAACGGGCCGGATGCCGGACGCGGCAGGGAGTGCGCGGCCGCCATCGGTGCCCTGTTCAGCGGAGTCTTCACCATGTTGGACGGCTGGCGCGCTGCGGTGGAGGCGTCCGGAGCAGGCGCCACAACCGCCCGGATCGACTCGCTGGTGTACTCCCTGGTGGAGCCGGAGCTGACCGCGGCTGATCCGCTGGTGATCGGGGCAGGATTCATCGCCGCTCCGGAAACTGACACCAGCCAGGCGCTGCATTTCGCCTGGTGGCTGGGCCCGCTCTCAGACAATCCCCTGCTGGGCACCACCACGAAGCCCAGCCGGCTGGACCTGGCGTCGCGCGAATACGCGGAATACCTGCGGGACTTCAGGGCCTTTGAGTGGTATCAGGTCCCCCAAGCCACCAGGACCGGCCACATCACCGGCCCCTACGTGGACCACCTGTGCACCTGCGACTACATCCTGACGCTCACCGTGCCGGTGGGCACCGGCGGATCCATGCGGGGAGTCGTGGGGGCGGACATCCTGGTCCGGCGGTTGGAGCCGGAAGTACTGCCGTTGCTCCGCGCCACGAAAACGGCCATCGCCCTGGTCAGCAGCAGCGGCCGGGTGATTTTGTCGGTTTCGCCGACCCTGCGGGTGGGCTCCACCGTGTCCGATGCCGGCGCCGCGAGCCGCGGATGGGACGCTGTCCGGTGCCCTGGCACGGAGCTGAAACTCCTCCTGGGAGAAGACATATAGATTAAACATCCCATTCCAGATGAATCAGGTGTAGTCTCACTTAGGCGCTGTGAACCGCGTCACAAAGCGGGCCGCAAATGCGCTGTCCTGATTGATGTCTTTTGGAAGGGAAACCCATATGAGTGTGCGCGAGCTACACAACTTCGTCGACGGCCGGTATGTCGAATCTTCCTCTGCGGAAAGGCTGGACATTATCAATCCGGCCACCGAAGAGGTCATCGCCAGAACCCCCATTTCCAATGCGGCGGACGTAGCCGCGGCATACGCTGCCGCCGCGGCCGCGTTCGAAACCTGGGGCGAGACCACACCGGGGGAACGCCAGCGGGCGCTGCTCAGCATCGCCGCCGCGGTGGAGAGCCGCGCCGAGGACCTCGCCGACCTGGAATGCGCCGACACCGGCAAGCCCCGCGGGGGGATCGTCTCGGACGAAATCGATGTCCTGGTGGACCAGATCCGCTTCTTTGCCGGTGCCGCCCGGACCCTGGAGGGACGGGCTACGGCCGAGTACCTGACGGACCACAGCTCCTCCATCCGCCGTGAACCCATCGGCGTGATCGGCCAGGTGGCCCCGTGGAACTACCCGCTGATGATGGCCACCTGGAAGGTCATCCCGGCGCTGGCCGCCGGCAACACCGTGGTCCTCAAACCCTCGGACTCCACACCCAGTTCCACCCTGCTGTTCGCCGAACTGGCCAGCGAATTCCTCCCCGCCGGCGCCTTCAACGTGGTCCTGGGTGACCGGAACACCGGCCGGGCCCTCGTGGCGGACAAGGTTCCGGGCATGGTGTCCATTACCGGATCGGTCCGCGCCGGCATGGAGGTGGCCGGAGCCGCTGCCGTCGATCTCAAGCGGGTCCACCTTGAACTTGGCGGCAAGGCCCCCGTCATCGTCTTCAGCGACGCGGACATCACCGCGGCCGTCGAGGGCATCGTCCCGGCATCGTTTTATAACGCCGGCCAGGACTGCACGGCGGCGACGCGCCTGCTGGTGCACGAGAGCATCCACGACGAGTTCGTGGCCGCCTTCACCGCCGAAGTCCGGAAAAACGCCAGGACCGGCGCCCCGGACGAAGAAGGCGTCCTTTTCGGAGCGCTCAGCAGCGCCGAACACCTCAAACGGGTCGCCGGGTTCGTCAAGCGCCTGCCCGATCACGCCGTCGTCGAAACCGGCGGCAAGCGGCACGGCACCGTGGGCTACTTCCACGAAGCCACGGTGGTGTCCGGCCTGAATCAGGACGACGAGCTGGTGCAGGAAGAAGTCTTCGGACCGATCGTGACCGTACAGAAGTTCTCCACCGACGCCCAGGCGCTGCAGATGGCCAACGACGTGGACTACGGCCTGGCGTCCTCCGTCTGGACCCAGAACCACACCCGTGCCATGCAGTTCGCCAAGAAGCTGGACTTCGGCTGCGTCTGGATCAACACCCACATCCCGCTGGTCGCCGAGATGCCGCACGGCGGCTTCAAACAGTCCGGCTACGGCAAGGATCTCTCCATGTACGGCCTGGAGGACTACACCCGGATCAAGCACGTCATGAGCTACATCGGTTCCGACAGCCGTGGGTAACGCACAGACCCCGGTGGAGACTGCCGCGCTGTTGCGGGAACACCGGGGCACCGCCGCACCCGCGGACGTCGAATCCACGTTGAGGAAGTGAGCTCCATGGCACCGAAAAAATCGCTCAAGCGTTCCCTGGGAATGTGGGCCATTGTGGGCCTGGGCCTGGGCTATATGACCCCCACGGTGGTCTTTGACACGTTCGGCATTGTCTCCACGGAAACCGGCGGCCTGGTCCCGATGGCGTACCTGGTGGCCACCGTGGTGATGTTCTTTACCGCACTCAGTTACGGGAAAATGGTGGCGGTCTTCCCGGCCGCCGGATCGGCGTACACCTACACCCGCGAGACCATGCACCCCGGGCTCGGCTTCGTGGTGGGCTGGGCTGCGTTGCTGGATTACCTTCTGCTGCCGGTGGTCAACGCGCTGCTCATCCGCATCTACATGGAGGCCCTGTTTCCCGACGTTCCGGGCTGGATCTGGGTGGTGCTGTACGTCGCCCTGATCACCGGAATCAACCTGCGCAGCATGACCTCAACCTCCAAGGTCACCTCCACGCTGGTGGTCTTCGAGATCGCACTGATTGTCGCGTTTGTTGCCCTGGCCGCCATCCAACTGTCCAACGGAATGGGACAAGGCACCATCTTCTCCACTGCGCCGCTGTTCAACGACGGCATCAAGGCTGCGGCGATCCTCACCGGAGCAACCGTGGTGTGCTTCTCCTTCATCGGCTTCGACGCCATCACCATGTACAGCGAGGAGGCCAAGGACCCCAAGACCATGCCGCGGGCCATCCTGCTCACCCTGGGAATCGGCGGCGGCATCTTCTTCCTGGCGGCCTGGTTTGGCCAGTCCGTGTTCCCCACGGTGGACCAATTCCTGGTCACCGACGACACCCTGCCGGAAATGGCGCTCTACGTGGGCGGGCAGGTCTTCCAGCTGCTGTTCCTGGCCGGAGCGTTCGCGGCCACCATCGCGTCCGGCCTCTCCTCCCACGCCAGCGTGTCGCGCCTGCTCTTCGTGATGGGGCGCAACGGCGTGCTGCGCCCCGCCAAACTCTTCGCCTACGTCCACCCGACATTCCGGACACCGGTTTTCACCGTGGCACTGGTGGGTGTGGTCTCGCTGCTGGCGATCACGCCGTCGCTGGAGTTGGTGGCGTCCATGATCAACTTCGGCGCACTGATCGCCTTCACGTTCGTAAACCTCTCCGTGATCGCCTACTTCGTGGTCCGCAAGAAGCGGTACCGCACCCCAAAGGACGTATTCCACTATCTGGTGCTGCCCTTGATCGGAGCGGGCATGACCGGGGTGCTGTGGGCCTTCCTGCATCCGGAAGCGCTCACCTTCGGCCTGATCTGGACCGGTGCCGGCGTGGTGTACCTCGCGGTACTCACCAAGGGCTTCCGTCTGAAGGTCGCGGACTTTGTGCTTGAAGAAGAGACCGCGGACGTCGGGGTCACCGCTGACATCGAGGTCAGCGCCGACATCGACGACCGCGACCGCCCCACCAGCGGAGTTCCGGTCCTGGCCGGCGCGGCCCCCACCCAAGCCCATGACAAGGAATGAACACGACCATGAAAACCGAGGAAAAAGTGAACACTCTTGACCGCGACGTCGTCATCATCGGCGCCGGCGTCACGGGGCTGACAGCGGCCCGTGACCTCAAAGCCGCCGGCCTGACCGTCGCCGTCCTGGAAGCCCGCGACCGTGTAGGCGGCCGGACCTGGACGGACACCATCGACGGCGCTGTGCTGGAGATCGGCGGCCAGTGGATCTCCCCGGACCAGGACGCGCTGACGTCCATCCTGGACGAGCTCGGACTGGAAACCTTCAGCCGGTACCGCGAGGGAAAATCCGTGTACGTGTCTCCGAAGGGCGAACGGACCGAGTACGCCGGGGACATGTTCCCGGTTCCGGAGCAGACCGGGCGCGAGATCCAGCGCCTGATCGAGATCCTGGACGAGCTCGCGGCCGACGTCGGCGCCGCCGAGCCGTGGGCCCACCCCAGAGCCCGGGAACTGGACACCATCTCCCTGCACCACTGGCTGCGCCAGCATTCCACGGACGAGGAAGCCTGTGCCAACATCGGACACTTCCTCGCCGGAGGCATGCTGACCAAACCTGCCCACTCCTTCTCCGTCCTGCAGGCCATCCTGATGGCTGCGTCCGCGGGCTCGTTCTCCAATCTGGTCGATGAGGACCTGCTTCTGGACAAGCGGGTGGTGGGCGGCATGCAGCGGCTCTCCGAAACGATCGCCGCGGAACTGGGCGACGACGTCGTACTCGGCTCTCCGGTCCGCACCCTGCAATGGGGGCAGAGCGGGGACGGCACCGGCGTGACCGCCGTGTCAAAGAAGGCGACCGTCAGGGCGAGGTACGCCATCATGGCCGTTCCGCCCAACCTCTATTCCCGGGTTTCCTTCGATCCGCCCCTGCCGCGCCGGCAGCACCAGATGCACCAACACCAGTCCCTGGGGCTGGTCATCAAGGTCCATGCCGTTTATGACGCACCGTTCTGGCGGGACGAAGGATTGTCCGGCACCTGCTTCAGCCCGGACCTGATGGTGCAGGAAATTTATGACAACACCAACCACGAGGACCCGCGCGGAACGCTGGTCGCCTTCGTGCCGGATGAGAAAGCCGATGCCATGTTCGCGCTGGGCGCTGACGAGCGGCGCCGTGTGATCCTGGAAGACTTCGCAAAGTCGCTGGGGCCGAAGGCACTGGAGCCTGCGGTGTACTACGAATCCGACTGGGGATCGGAGGAGTGGACCCGCGGCGCCTATGCCTCCAGCTACGACCTGGGCGGCCTGCACCGTTACGGCGCGGACCAGCTCACACCCGTGGGACCGATCTACTGGGCTTCCTCCGACCTGGCGGCCGCCGGCTACCAGCACGTGGACGGGGCCGTGCGGATGGGCCGTGGCACCGCGGCGAAGATCGCGGCCCGCGCCGGGGAGTCAATGCCGGCATACACCGCAATCTGACGGACAAGGGTTCGCGGCGGGCCGTGAAACGGCTGGAGCACCGTGAAACAGCAACAAGAACCAGGCGGGCCCGGCAGTAATGACTGCCGGGGCCGCCTGGATTTAAGGACCAACCCTAATGTGTGAGGGCAGGATCCAGCTCTTCATCGGCCGGGTCAACGGTCGCTGCGGAACTGATCAAACGCGGCGGTGAGAGTTTGTAGGCGCCGTAGTACACGCCCGCCGCCAACGCCATGGTGATCAGGGGTGTGAGCTGGGAAACCACCGGCCACGCTGTTTGTTCGGTGAGTGCAATTCCCACTGCTGAAGCAAACACCCATGCGACCGCTCCGGGGCTGATCGCCTTGAGATTGGCCGGCCGGATATCAGGGACCTGATCCTGCGCTTTCCAGTTCAGGCCGATGAATACCAGTGCGATGGCAACCCACGCGGTGACAAAGACACCCTGCCAGGCCAGGGCCTTGAGAAGGTAACTCAAAACGTCCGTGAGCATCAGCAGGAAGGCCAGGGCGCCGGTGACGATAACCCAGATATAGCGGGGCAGGTCCAGCCGGAACACCCGGCTGGCGAACGCCGAGATGTTTTCTGATGCGAGGTAGTAGTTTGCCGTGTTGATGCGGGTCTGTGAAATGAGGATGACCAGCAGGCCGACAATCCCCAGCGATGAGATAAAGGCCTGGACGACTCCGGTTTCCGAGGCTTCAATTCGCCATGCACTCATGATGTAGATGCCAACCAGCCCGTTCAGTCCGAACGTGAATGCATAGAAGACCCAGCCGAATGTCACGGTTCCCAGGAACTTCTCGTCCTGCTTACGTCCCATCCGGGCATAGTCGAAGGTGTACATCATCATGATGTAGACGCCCATGTAGATAAGGTAAGAAGTCAGCCAGCCCGGCAGTGCGGACGAGACGGCGGCCTGGCCAATCCAGTCGGTGGGTACGCCCCTGATGAGGGTGGCCGCGACGACCACCGCAATCAGGCCGGCAACATAAAGCGGGAGCAGGACACCGTTGAGTTTGTCCAACCAGTTCTGCACGCCCCCCAGGGCCAGTGGGATGGCGTAGATCACCACCACGGCATACCAGACGACGATGCTCCCACCGAAGAACTCGTGGAAGGCAACGGCAATGATGGATCCTTCGAACACCGCATAGTAGATGGCCGTGGCTGCGAAGATCAGCGATGCCAGGGCGGAGCCGACCAGGCCGAAAAGGGTGCGGGAGAAAAGGCTGACAGTGAGCCCGGTCCGCGCCGCATACCGCGAGAGGACCTTGTTGATGGCGCCGTAGGTGACGATGGTGAGCGCCATGCCAATCAGGGTGTTCACGACGCCAACTGCTCCTGCCGAAGCTACAGCCACGTAGATCCAGAACATGGCGGAGAATACCGCCCACCAAGCCATCGTGAGGGACCATCTTCCGGCACGCATGCTGGCCGGAAGGACATAGTTTGAGTACGACAATTTCGCACCTTTCACAGCTGTTGAAGAAGCTAGGGAGGGTGAGGCTTAGCCTCGGAATGCTCTGGAAGGAACGCCTGGCCCGGGCATGCGGGGTTCGGGCCGGGTTCGCTTCCTGCAAAACTGGGTGCTTCCCCCACCGTGGTCACGGATCCATCGCGATGCAGGGCAATGAGGTGCCAGGCCCGCCGATGCGGTCAGCGTCGGCGGGCCCGGGGTCGGTCAGAATGCGCTTAGTGCCAATGGGACGAGGAGCGCTTCTCCATGCTTTTGCGGAACTCAGAGGTGGTCTCCGGGAACAGTTCCCCGGTGCCCCAGTCCAGGATCACGCCGTGCCGGCGGATCACATCGAGCATGTCCACCTCTCCGGTGCGGTACTTCTCCGCCACGACCACAGGATCGGCGGTCAGCCACCCGGGGCGGTCGGCGCGGATCTGCTGGCGCAGCGCGGTGCTGGCTGCATGGTCAATCTCGAACTGGTCCAGTTCGCGGTCGATTTCGCGGATGACGACGCCGTAGTCCTTGGCTGCCCGTTCGATCGACACATACTCGTCGATGACGTCTTCGAGGACCTCCTCAAAAGGCCGTTCCAGGGGATCGCCGTAGCCGCCGCCACCAGCGGACGGGCGTGTGAACGAGTCCCCGGAGCGCAGCGGAACAGCTGAGAAGTTCGAACCGAGGAACTTTTCCTGATCAGTGCCCTTGTTCATCCACACACCGTGCGGGATGGACGGAAGGCCGCCTTCGATGCCCCAGGTGATGGAGCGTGCCCGGTCGCAGCAGTAGCTCATCACGGTCTTTGTCGCGTCGACCAGGGTGCCGCCCTTTTCGATGCCCAGGCCGCCGCGGAATCTCCCGGGGCCGCCGGAGTCGGTGGCGATCTGGTGCACCGTGGTCAGGACGGGGGAGAGCCGCTCCTGGCCTTCGATAGGTTGGACCGCCAGACCGGGGCCGAAGACCGGGGCAGTGGCGCTGGCTCCGTCCTTGGAGGCCCGGCCGCCCCAGCCGCCGGCCATCCAGTCGTACCACATGAAGTACGGGTTATCGTCGGTGCGGCCGTCACGGCCGCCCACCAGGAGATACTCGAGGTTGAACGCACATGCCATGGCGCGCTCGGGCATGATCTGGGACCACAGCTCGAAGATCCCGTTCATCAGCTTTTCGTAGGGGCCGGAGCAGAACCCTGTGACCGCGAAAGGCCAGCCGGCGTTGACCACGGTGCCCTCGGGCCCGATTTCCGCATCGACGGCGGCGTAGAAGCCGGAGTTCAACGGAACGTCCGGGAAGAATGTCTTCGTGCCGGCGTAAATGGCCGAGTGGGTGGTGCCGTAACCGGAATTGAGGAAGGTTTCCACCGCGGGCGCGGAACCGGTCAGGTCGTAGTGGATTCCTTTCCCATCCAGGGTTAGTTTGATCTTGATGGGCACCAGGCCCTCGCCCTTGCCCGGATCGAAGTCGATGTAGTCGGTCGTTTCCCATTGCCCCTGCGGCAGGTGCTCGAGCCGGCGTCGGACGGTTCTTTCGACGTAGTCCTGGGTTTCCTGCATCGCGGCGACGACCGTTGTCTTCGAATACTTAGCCACAAGGCGGTGGATTTCGCGCTCGCACACGGCGGTCGCTTCTGACTGGGCTTGGAGGTCACCCATGGCCTGGCGCGGGGCCCGGGTGTTGGAGACCAGGAGCTGGGCGACGTCGTGCAGGAAGACGCCCTTGCTCCAGATCCGGACGGGGGTGATCCGCAGGCCTTCGCCGAAATGCTCCTTGGCGTTGACATCGAACGAACCCGGAACGTTGCCGCCAATGTCCGCCCAGTGGCCCTTGTTCTGGGCGAAAGCGATCACCTCACCGGCGGAGAAAATCGGCCGGATGAAGCTGACGTCGTTGAAGTGCGTGCCGCCCCGGTAGGGGTCGTTGATGGCGAACACGTCCCCGGGGTGGATGTCTTTGCCGAATTCCTCGATGACCGCCTTGCACTGGAAGTGCAGGGTGCCGACGTGCACGGCGATGTCACCGCTGCCCTGCATGACGGTGTTTCCGGTGGCGTCACAGAGGGCGGAGGAGAAGTCGCGGGAGTAGATGACGAAGGAGTAGCAGGTCCGGAGAATCTGCTCGCTCATCAGGTCGACGCTGGTGACGAAGGCGTTTTTCAGCACCTCGAACGTCACGGGGTCAAGCCCTGATGCCTGCCGCGCATCGGTATGGGCGGCATGGAGGTCTGGCATGGTGATCACGTCGGTCATGATGAGGCTCCCTGCTGGTCTTTGAACTCTGTGAGGTGGATCCGGATGTTGAGCCACTCGTCGATTTCGGCGGTGGTGCGCGGGGGCAGCACCGTCGTGGAGTCAAGCTGGTCGATGATCGCGGGACCTTCGAACCTCGCGCCGGCGCCGAGCTTGGTGCGGTCGTAGACGGGCGTTTCGACCCAGCCGTCCTTGCCGAAGTACACCGGCCGGACCGAATCGGGCTCGCCGGGTCCGGAGACCCTTTCCGTCGCCGGAGCGAAGGAGGGCTTGGGCGTCTTGCCGACTGCGGACAGCTGCAGTTGGTAGATTTCCACGGGCTGGTCATCCTGGCGGAACGCGAATTCGCGCTCGTGCTGCTGGTGGAAGCTCTGGATGGCTTCTTCCAGGGCGCCGTCGCCGGTTCCCATGTTCACGGCCATTGAACGCCACTGTCCCTGGTAGCGCATGGAGATGATCCGCTGCAGGATCGAGTTCTCCTCGGATACGCCTTCGTGCCGGAGCCGGGCGGTGGCTTCCGTTTCGAGGGCCCTGTATTTGCTCTCCAGGTCCTCGGCGTCGGCTTCGGCGGCAACGGCCGTGTACATCGCGGACAGGTCGTGGCTGATGTCCACCAGGAGGCAGCCCAGGGCCGAGGTGACGCCGGGGTTGGGCGGTACTACGACGGTGGGGATGTTCAGTTCCCTGGCCACCTCGGCGCCGTGCAGGGCGCCGGCGCCACCGAAGGCGATCAGCGCAAAGTCGCGGGGGTCATAGCCGCGCCGGATGGAGATCAGGCGGACGGCGTCGGCCATATTGGCGTTCGCCACCTGGAGGATGGCGTGTGCGGCCTCCGCTTCGCTCATGTCCAAAGGTTCCGCAATGGCACGCTTAATCGCGGACTGCGAGAGTCCGCGGTCCAGCGTCTTTGCGCCGCCGGCCAGGGTGGATCCGAGCCTGTTCAGGACCACGTTCGCGTCGCAGTTGGTCGGGTCCTCGCCGCCCATGTTGTAGCAGGCGGGGCCAGGGTCGGCGCCCGCGGACTGCGGGCCGTTGCGGAGCGAACCGGCAATGTCGATGTGCGCAATCGAGCCGCCGCCGGCGCCGATGGTGAGGACTTCGATGCTGGGGAACACGATGGGGTGGCCGTATTCAACCTGCCATTCCTTGGTGATGCGGAGTTCACCGTCGGAGACCAGCGCAATGTCGGTGGACGTGCCGCCCATGTCCAGGCTCACGGCGTTTTCGAAGCCGCACTGCTGGGCGATGTGCTTGGCCGCGATGGCGCCGGCTGCGATGCCCGACGCGGCGAGGCGCACGGGGTAGCGCTTGACCATGCGCGGGGTCATGGAACCGCCGCCGGAGTGCAGAAGCAGCAGGTCGCCGTCGTAACCGCCGCTTTCGAGCTCGTCGGCGAGGCGGCTGACGTAGCCGGACACCAGGGGGCCCAGTACGGCGTTGGCGACGGCGGTGTTGAAGCGGTCATGCTCGAAGATTTCGGGCAGGATCTCGGCCGAGGTGGAGACGGTGGCGTCGGGAAGTTCCTCTTCCAGGATTTTCCGCATCCGGATTTCGTGCTCGGCGTTGGCGTAGGAGTTGATGAAGCAGATGGCGATGGTTGTGACGCCGCGCTTACGTAGCACTGCGGCGAGACGGCGGGCTTCCTCTTCGTCCAAGGGAGCGACGATGTTGCCGGCGTAGTCAATGCGCTCGGTCACCTCGAACCTGTCACGGCGGCGGATGTAGGGACCGGTTACGTCGTTGTAGGCGTCCCACAGGTCATCCTTCGTGCCGTCCCGGATCTCGATGACATCCCGGAACCCCTTGGTCGTGACCATGGCTGCCGTGGGAAAGTTCCGGGTGATCAGGGCGTTCGTTGCAACGGTGGTTCCGTGTGAGAATAACGACACGTCCGCCAGATTGATCTCTGCACGTTCCACGCCGTGCAATATCGCCAGCATTGGGTCAGCCGGTGTCGACGGGACCTTGGTGACCCGCATGCGTTGTGTTGCTTCATCGAAAATGCAGACGTCAGTAAATGTGCCCCCGACGTCGACTGCAACTCTGAGATTGGACATCTATGGTTCCTCCAGGATGCTGATTGGGTACCAACAACCTTCCGCTGTGACGTGAGTCTCTGTCACTGGTGAAACTAAAATAAAGGGAAGAGGCCGTTGTGAGATTTCCAAACAGCTTCCACTCGGGCCTCCCTCACCCTTCAGCCAGGAGTCCACATGCCCGACAAGCCCGCCGTCACGCTCAACGACGTGGTTTCAGAAGCGTTGCTGGGCCTGGTCCCGGTAGTCCCGGGCAGCCCGGCCGCAGTCATAACGGGGGCGCACACCAGTGACATCGACAATCCGGCGGCCTGGCTGGAGCCGAACACGGTTCTGCTGACCACCGGGTTGAGGTTTGTGAATGCCGAAGGGGACGAACAGCTGGCTGTGCGACTCGTCGATGACCTGCGGAAAGCCCGGGTGGCGGCGGTGTTCTTCGGTGTCGGGGTCTACTTTGACCAGGTGCCCGCCAAGCTGGTGTCGGCCTGCAAGCAGGCCGGCCTCCCGTTGTACACGGTGGCGCCGGATGTTCCGTTCCACCGCATCGAGAACTTCATCAACAAGTCGCAGGCATCTCCGGACGCCTACCTGCAAAAGCGCGCACTGTGGCTAAGCAATGACCTGCTGCAGAGCATTTCTGCTGAGAATCCGGTTAAGGCCCTCATAGTCAGGCTCGCCGCAGCGTGCCGGGGTACAGCGGTGCTGTATGAGGATTCCGGGAAGATCGTCGAATCCTCCGGGGACGGTCCGACACACTTGATTTGGAGAGAGCTGCGCAACCGGAAGAACGAGTCTGATCCCGTCGTGATAGGCCAGTGGGGAGTCATGGCACGGTCGCTGGTGCTTCGCGGCGACGGCTTCACCGTGGCCGTGGCCAGCAGAAACCACCGCGTACTGACCGATCTCGGGGATGTGTTGCTGGAAACGACACAGCGGCTCCTGGCCGCGGTACATGGGATCGCTCAGTTCTCGGATTCCCGGGAAAGGCACGAGAACACGCAGTTGCTGACCATGCTGCAGGACGGCGTGCCGGTGGCTCGCGAGTTCAGGCACTGGGAACGGATGCGCACATTCCGCTTCGTTCCCTATGCGCCGATACGCGCCCTGGTCGCTGCAAATCTCACCCAGCAGCCCTTGGGCCAGTCCTTGTCCGAACGACTTTTGCGGGGTGCCGAAATTAGTGGCCTGGGGCTCTTGCTGGCAGAGAACGGTCGGACGCCCGAAAGCCCGCCGGGCTTTCATGCGGTGGTCTCGGACTCATCAGCCCTGGACGCCTGGCTGGAGTTGACGGAAACGGCCGTTTTCATCGGCCTGTCCGAACCCTATACCGATCTCGCAAAGACCCCCGACGCTTTCCGGGAAGCAGAAGCAGCAGCCGGGATTGCCCGTCGGCAAATCCAGGCCGCAATGACCACTGCCTCGGGAGCTTACCGGGGGATCGTCCGGCTGGATGAGGTGGACCCGGCCACATGGCTCCTTGGACATCGGCAGACGCCACAGGATAGGGACAAGCTCAATAGGTTTGTTGCAGCCCTCAACGTCGACGGCGAACTGAAACAGACGGTCATCTGCTACCTCGTGAACGACTTGGACGTCGCGAAGGTTGCCGGCGTCTTGTTTGTCCACCCGAACACCGTCCGGTACCGCTTGAAGAAGGCTGAAACCTTGGTGGGCGGGTCCCTTTCGAGCCCAAGGATTATTGCCAACCTCTACCTCGCCTTCCATGACGAAATAGTGGCTTTGGGCCAGACCACGCCTGAATCGCGCGGTTCATAGTCTTCCGTCACCAGAGCTTCCGCCCCTGGATCCGTCGGTCCTACCGGCGGCACTTGTGCATTGTGTCTAAGAGCGCCGCGGGAAGCAGTGCACATCATCCATGGCCTTGGGGGACTCCGTCGCGCACACTTGGCAGGAATTGTGTTCGGCATCACAACCCCCAAATCTAGGAATTAAGATACGTATGCAAGACCCCGCGACTCTCGCAGCACCAACAGCCACCACCGGCGAATCCCGGAAGGCGGGACAGGCTCCGTCCGCCCACGCGACCCTCCGTCCGCGGCACCTGACCATGATCGCGCTGGGTGGCATCATCGGTGCGAGCCTTTTTGTGGGCTCCGGCTCCGTGATTCGTTCGGTGGGCCCCGCCGCACTGATTTCGTACGCAATCGGCGGAGCGCTCGTCATCCTGGTCATGCGCATGCTGGGCGAGATGTCCGCCAACCGTCCGGTGGTCGGTTCGTTTATGGAGTATGCCCGCGACGGACTGGGCGAGTGGGCCGGATTCACCATCGGCTGGCTCTACTGGTACTTCTGGGTCGGGGTGGTCGCCTTTGAGGCGGTCATCGTGGGGCGGATCCTGAACGAATGGATCCCCATGATTCCGGACTGGAGCTTTGCGCTGGCCGGCATCCTGCTGCTGACCATGACCAACCTCATGTCCCTGCGCTCGTTCGGCGAAACGGAGTTCTGGCTCGCGTCGATCAAGGTCTCCGCCATCATCGTGTTCCTCATCTTTGGCACCCTCTATGTCCTGGGCCTGCTGCCGAATTCGACCGGATCTGTCGGGAACCTGACAGTGCACGGCTTCATGCCACACGGCTGGACAGCGGTCCTGAACGGCGTCGCCGTCGTGGTCTTCAGCTACTTCGGCACCGAGATCGTCACCATGGCCGCGGCAGAATCAGAGCAGCCGGCCAAGGCCGTCGCCAAGGCCACGAACACCATCGTGTGGCGCATCGTATTCTTCTACATCGGCTCGGTTGCGATCCTGCTCATGGTGGTTCCCTGGGACGAGCTTCCCTCCCAGACGAGCCCCTTCGCGTTCGCGTTTGGCCGCTTCGGCCTCCCCGCCGCCGACCAGGTGATGAACGCCGTCGTGCTCACCGCAGCGCTGTCTGTGCTCAACTCGGGCCTGTACTCCGGATCCCGGATGCTCTTCGCCCTCTCCAAGCACGGTTATGCGCCCCGCTGGGTGGAGGACCGCAACCGGTCCGGCGTGCCGTGGAAGGCGATCCTGCTCTCGACCGTGGTTGGCTACGTCGCGATCGCTGCCAACTACGTGGCGCCGAAGGTCATTTTCGACTTCATCATGAACTCCGCGGGACTCGTGGCGATGTTCGTGTACGGCTTCGTGGCCCTGACGCAGTGGCGGCTGCGGAACCGCATGACCGCTGCTGAGCGGGATGGGC
The DNA here is from genome assembly GCF_030433895.1 of Arthrobacter sp. PsM3. Taxonomy (GTDB): domain Bacteria; phylum Actinomycetota; class Actinomycetes; order Actinomycetales; family Micrococcaceae; genus Arthrobacter. Next base: position 28,709 of record NZ_JARUXE010000025.1, read on the forward strand.
TGAAGCTCAAGATGTGGCTGCACCCGTGGCTCAACATCGCCGTGCTTGCCGCGGTGGTCCTCATCGTGGTCCTCATGGCCCTCGATCCCGCCAACGCCCCGCAGGTCTGGACGAGCCTCAGCGCGCTTGCGGTGCTGCTGGTCATCTTCCCCTTCGTGCGGCGGCGGATAAAGCAGCGCACGTCGAGCAGCCAAGAGGCACCGCGCGTTGAGCAGCCAGTAGGTTGAGCCTCTAGCAACGTATGGCCCGGTCGATTCCACGCAAGGAATCGGCCGGGCCATACTGTTTTGTGGGGCAGCAGCAGTAGCGGCACCGGACGAGGGTTGTGCAGGATCTGTTCCGGCGGGGTTCCGCTGCGCAAAATCTCCCGCGACCCGGACAAGGCCCTGCGCTACGGGCATACCGACACGCCGGGCACATGGCGCGTCGCCAGGCAGGAACAGTAGCGAATTGCTGCTGCACGGCGGTGTTCGACGGCGGAAGTCGCACTTTTGGGGGCGGCCGGGACTCCGGGGTGCCCAAAGCCCGTCACCAGGAACACCCACCAGCAGGCGGCGAGGAAGTCCAACGTCCTGGCCGAGTAAACCTGGGTGCACGGGGCCGGCCGTTCAGTCGCTATCCGGGTAACTGTCGAGACCCATGGTCACGGCGACCTAGTCAGAGTCGGTTCGTCTGGCGGGCGCGGCGACCGCGGCGGTGGCGAGCATTGCGCCCGTAATGGGTGACGGCTTGAAGCCCTTGACGACCAGCCAGAGGCCAAGCGAGAACTCCCAAAGTGCGATCGGGAGCGCGGCGAGCAGGGTCACAGTGGAGATTCGGTCGATGACGCCGAACATCGTCAGGATGACGGCAGTGAACTGCAGGGGAGCTCCGATGAGTCCAAGCACGGGAAGGGCACGCGGCACGAGGCCCGAGCGGTACAGCAAGGTCCCAAGCAACACGGCGTTCACGGCTGGCATGAGGCTTTGGCCGAGCAGGAACGTTCCGTTGTAGAACACGACGAGCCCATCGCCCACAGTGGTCAACGAGGTCGCGTCCGCTCCGGAGCCGCCGGCTTGCTGCAAGGCAACGAGGGAGAGGATGCTCGCGACGCCGGCGAAGATCATGGCGGCTTCAATCGTGCGGCTGGCGACAAAGCCCAGCGCCATGGCTTCGTTTTGCCGCTTGATCACCGGGAACAGCGTGACTGCGGTGCCGATTCCGGCGAGGCCGACGATCACCTCGAGCAAGCCTCCCCAGAGCGCGCCAGTGTCGGCGGCGGAGCTGATGATAAAGCCCTGGCCCTTCACCGGACCGTACAGTGTGAGCGTGGGGATCGAAACAAAGGTAATCAGGTAGAAGATACCTGCCACGAGCGCGGTCTTCCTCGTCGAAGTCACCGGGACGCCTTCCGTTGTTGGCGCGATGGCGGGCGAACCATTGCCCGCCCAGTTGTTCGGCTGCGGCATAAATTGTGCCGTCCTTCAACTGGGTCCCAGTGTCGTGCTCACGTGAACGCTCGTCAAGAGCTCGTCAAGGGCTCGACGAGGCACACGAATAGTGCTCGCGAAATGGGGTGCGCGCCTCATCTGGGAAATGTTCGCGAAACGTGGTCCGGCTCTGTGTGCTGCTGGGACCATGCAGGGGTTGTCGTTGTCAACGCGCAGGGAGATCATCAAGCAGCCCGCGCGAAGTACGCGCGGGCGTCGAAGAGGGACAAGGGACGGATCCTGGATGATCTGGCCGGTGTCACGGGCTGGTCGCGTGCCAATGCCCGCAGTGCCCTTTCCACGGCACTCAAACGTCGGACTCCGGTCCATAAGGCCAAGCGGAAGGCCCGGCCGCGGACCTACGGATACGACACGCTGACAGCCCTGACACACTGGCGGCCTCGGAACCGCATGACCGCTGCTGAGCGGGATGGACTCAAGCTCAAGATATGGCTGCACCCGTGGCTCAACATCGCTGTCCTTGCCGCCATTGTTCTCATCGTGGTCCTCATGGCCCTCGATCCCGCCAACGCCCCCAGGTCTGGACGAGCCTCAGCACGCTTGCGGTGCTGCCGGCCATTTTCCCCTTCGCAGCGCACATCGAGCAGCCAAGAGGCACCGCGCGTTGAGCAGCCAATAGGTTGAGCCTCTAGCAAGCAACGTATGGCCCGGTCGATTCCACGCAAGGAATCGGCCGGGCCATTCTGTTTTGTGGGGTGCAGGGGTTTCATAGCGGCCTCTTGTGGTGAATGGTAGCTCGAATGTGAGCCGCTGGCGCTATAACGAAGTGAACAACAAGAAAATAGGCACTGGTCCGTATCTCCGTGCGGGGTCTGTTCCGACCGGCTTCCTCAACCCACGCAAACCCTTCCGTGACCATTTCCGCTGCGCAAAATGCCCCCGACAGGGAGGCAACTCTGCCTTGGTCAGCCCCACCCCCGCCCGGGCTCGCGCTGGACTGGGCCGAGCGGCCGGAGTGCTCAGCGGAGGCCTGAGTGGGGGCATAGCCCAACGAAAACGCAACGTCGGGGCGGATGCCCGGTTCGGTCTTCCACCCTGGCTGCCGCCACCGGCAAAAGAATTTAGGGCTATATGTTGTGACGCACGACATATCGTGCGAATATGTTGTGGTGCACGACATATAGCAGCTGTGTCTGGCGCATCTAGTCATCCGCATTGGCGCAGATTGGGCTGGTTGATACCCGACGTCGAACGTCGAGATCCGCTAGTCACATCACGAAGCAAGGGAGCTTTTTGATAATGAACAATAAAAGAAGAGTGACGGTCATTCTGGCGATGGCCGCCATTGCACCGCTTACGTTCACAGCATGCGCCGGCGGTGGAGCGGCCCCGGCCTCTGGCGGAGACGTGAAGTCCCTTACTGTCTTGGACAGCTACAACAACGATCCAGACAAGGGGATCCTCCAGGCCTCGATCGACAAGTGCGCGGCCAAAGTCGGCGTCACCATTGAGCGGACAACCGTGCCAGGCAAGGATCGGATGCAGACCGTCCTTCAGCGTTCATCCTCCAAGACGCTTCCTGACGTCCTAATGCTTGACAATCCCGAAGTGAAAGACGTTGCCGCGACCGGCGCTCTCTCCCCGCTCAGTGACTACAAAGTGGACATGTCAGCGTTCGCAGGGAACAGCCTGGACGCCGTCACACAGGATGGTCAGGTCTACGGTCTTCCCCTTCCTGCTGACACCCTCGGCCTCTTCTACAACGCTGACGTTCTCGCTGCTGCTGGTATTACCCCGCCGAAGACCTGGGACGAGCTGAAAGCGGCAGCCGCTAAGCTCACCACGGGAGATCAGTATGGCCTGGCCTTCTCGGCCGCTGCCACTTACGAAGGCGCATGGCAGTTCCTGCCCTTCATGTGGACGAACGGCGGGGACGAGACCAAGCTGGACAGCCCTGAAGTCAAAGGCGCGTTGCAGCTCTACGTTGATCTGGTCCAGAGCGGCTCCGCTTCGAAGAGCGTCATCAACTGGAACCAGGCGGATGTTAAGGACCAGTTCGTGGCAGGCAAGGCAGCCATGATGATCAACGGCCCTTGGCAGATTCCGGCGTTGGCTAAGGTCCCGGGTGTCAAGTGGAATACGGTTCAGATCCCCGTGAACAAGCCCGGACAGACACCTACCGCGCCGCTTGGCGGCATGGTTTGGACTGTCCCCAGAACGGGTGACAAGGCAAAGCAGGCGAAGGCCGCGGAGTTCGTGGCGTGCACCGGAACCGAGGATAGCCAGATGGCCCTCGGGAAGGCGCGTAACACCGTGCCCACACAGAACGGTCTGCACCAGAAGTACGTCTCGGAGGTCCCGACCATGGCGGCGTTCACCAAGCAGGTGGAAGACGCCAGGTCCCGGACAGGCAAGCTCGGTAAGGATTGGCCGAAGGCAGCGACCACCATCTATACGGCCGTCCAACTCGCACTCACCGGTGGTGCTTCCGTTGATGAAGCCTTCTCTAAGGCCGCTGCGGGCTGATTCGTCCTCCGCCAGCAGGCAGGGTGTGTCAACAATGGAGCCGGAAGGGCCAGCAAAAAATGTCAACAATTGAGCGTTCCTCTCGTCAATCTCCACAGTTGCGCCCCCCCAAGGCCACCCTGTCTGCCAGGAAACGGTTCTCTGAAGAGAACGTCGCCAAGGTCCTCTTCGTTGTCCCAGCGGCCGTCTTTCTTCTATTGTTTTTCGGCTATCCCGTGGTGAAGAACATCACCATGAGCATGCAGGAGTACACCACCCGAACTTTCTTTACGGGGGAAGCCCCCTGGGTCGGCTTCCAGAATTACGTCGCGGTATTTGGAAGCAACCTGTTTGTTCCGGCGCTAGCCAACACAGCACTGTTCACCATCGGATCAATTGCAGGACAATTCGTCATCGGGCTGGCGTTGGCATCGTTTTTCCGGCGACGGTTTCCGCTGAGCAATTTCCTGCGTTCAATGCTGCTCTTGCCGTGGTTGCTTCCGCTCATCGTGGGTAGTGCAACGTGGCGATCCATCTTGGACCAGGACAGCGGAATTCTCAACAGATTTCTTGAAGCCCTGGGCCTGATACAGGAGCCGATCCCGTGGCTCACGAGTCCAGCCGTTGCGCTCACTGCAGTCATTATTGTCAACATCTGGGTCGGTATTCCCTTCAACGTCACGATTCTGTACGGGGGATTGCAGGACATTCCCGAAGAGCTGTACGAAGCGGCGGCTCTCGACGGAGCAACTGGATGGAAAGCGTTTCGGCACATCACCTGGCCGAGCCTTCGACCGGTGGTCAGCGTAGTTCTGGTTTTGGGGGTTGTTTACACGATCAAGGTTCTGGATATCATTCTGGGTTTGACGAACGGCGGCCCTGCCAACGCGACCCAGACTCTGGCAGTACGTTCCTACCAAAAGTCCTTCATTGACTTCGACTTCGGGGTGGGTGCTGCGTACAGCAACATACTCATAGTCATCTCGCTCCTTTTCGCTCTCATCTATCTACGCGCCAACCGGCGTGCCGTCGACGAATAGGGGATGCAGCTATGACGATTACGGCACCAACTGTGGTTCGTACCAGTTCCCCGAGGCCAGCGCCAAAGCGACGGCGAACAGTCCCGACCTGGGTATTCTCTGTCATCGGAATACTTTTCCTGGCTATCATGCTCTTCCCGATCTACTGGATGATCAACGCTTCGCTCCAGCCCTCAGGGAATACTCTGACTGCTGGGATCTTCCCCACTAATCCCAGCTTCGCCGGCTATGAGACGGCCATCTCCCAGCAGGGCAAGAACCTCATCACGAGCCTGGTCGTTTCTGCCGGAACCGTTGTCTTCAGCCTTGCGATCGCGGCTCCGGCTGCCTATGCCCTGGCGCAGTTCAGGTTCCGTTGGATCAATGCCGCACTCCTCGCCATTTTGATCTCGCAAATGATCCCGGGAATTGTGATCGCAAATGCGCTTTACGCTGCCTACAACGACCTGGGGCTCCTGAATTCGATTCCTGGTCTCATCCTCGCGGATGCCACGCATGCGATCCCGTTCGCGATCCTCATCCTGCGAGCGTTCATGATCGGCATCCCGCCCTCGCTGGTTGAAGCGGCCAGAGTGGATGGGGCGGGCCTGGTGCGGGCGTTCTTCTCGATCGTGCTGCCAATTAGTCGCAATTCGATCATTACCGCGGGACTGTTCTCCTTCCTCTTTTCCTGGAGTGACTTTCTATTCGCGCTAACACTCACGACCACCCAGGACGTGCGACCGGTGACTTTGGGAATTTACCAGTACTTAGGATCGGAAGTATCGAACTGGAGCGCTGTGATGGCCACCGCGGTCCTCTCATCGCTTCCCGCGATTGTGCTCCTCTTGATAGCCCAGAAGTACATTGCTGCTGGAGCAACTGGGGGCGCAGTCAAATAGCCGGTTGACCATACGAACGCTGTAATGGTCCGCACAATATTCTCTACTCATTCGCTAACCAGATAGGAATTTAATGTCTGATTTTACCGCCAATGGACCGCTCAGGGTCGTCGTCTGGGGAGAAAACCGCCACGAGCAGCTTGAGCCGGAGGTCGCTGCGATATACCCGGAAGGGATGCACAACACCATCCGCCAGGGCATCGAGGAGAACCTCGGCGAGCGTGCGCAGGTGAGGACGGTTACCCTCGATGACCCCGAGCATGGACTCACCGAAGACCTTTTGACGAACACCGATGTTCTGGTCTGGTGGGGTCATGCTGCACACGCCGAGGTTTCCGATGAAGTCGTGGATCGGGTTCACTCCCACGTCCTTGCCGGCATGGGCCTGATCGTGCTGCATTCTGCCCACTGGTCCAAGATCTTTGGAAAACTCATGGGCACCAGCTGCACCCTTCGCTGGCGCTCCGAGCGGGACCGCGAGATCGTCTGGACCGTGGACCCCACCCACCCCATCGCGAAAGGAATTCCCCACCCATTCATCATCCCTGAGCAGGAAATGTATGGAGAGTTCTTCGATATACCTGCCCCCGATGAACTTGTTTTCCTAAGTACCTTCTCCGGGGGGGAAGTGTTCCGCAGTGGCTGCACGTTCCGGCGCGGGTATGGAAAAATCTTCTTCTTCAGCCCCGGGGACCAGGACTACCCCGTCTACTTTCATAAGGACGTCCGACGAGTAATTGCCAACGGAGTCGAATGGGCCGCGACCGAGCGTCCCGAGCGCACAAGTCCTCAACTACTTCGCTACGAAACCGAAGATTTCTACAACGGCCACGACTACCGGGGAGCGATGCAGAATTGAGCCCCTTTGCCACACTTAGCGACACGAGTTCCCCTATCCGAGTAATTCTCATCGGCGCTGGGCTTATGGGCAAGAAATGGATATCTGTGCTCACTGCCTCCGCAGATGTCGAGTTGGTCGGACTCGTCGACCTCAATCTGTCCGCGGCTGAGGCCGCGCTGCACGAAGCGGGGCTGGACCATGTCCCGACTGGAACGAACCTCACTGACCTCGCCAGAGCCACGGGAGCCCAGGCCGTGGTCAACGTGACTGTCCCCGCAGCTCATCACCCAACCAACATGGAGGCGCTCTTCGGCGGTCTGCCCGTGCTGTGTGAGAAGCCCGTCGCACCGACCGTCAGTCAGGGTTTGTCGCTGGTCGCCGCTTCGGAAGTGACCGGACAGCTGCTGATGATCAGCCAAAGTCGCCGCTACTACCGCACTTTGGCGGCTTTGAAGAATAACCTGTCCTCGCTGGGCGAGGTTGGCATAGTGACCACTGAGTTCTTCAAGGCTCCGCACTTCGGTGGTTTCCGCGAAGAAATGGAACATGTTCTCTTGATCGACATGGCCATTCACGCCTTCGACGTCGCACGCTATCTGCTTGGCCAGGAGCCCGTTTCAGTTTACTGCGAGGAATACAACCCTTCGTGGAGCTGGTATGCCGGGGACGCCGCCACGACGGCAGTTTTTGAGTTTAGCAATGGGGCCCGTTTCGTCTTCACTGGCAGCTGGTGCAGTGCCGGACATGAAACTTCATGGAACGGGAGCTGGCGCATAAGCGGCGCACACGGCACCGCCAGGTGGGATGGCGAGAACGAGGCCTCCTTCGAGCTGGTAGATCAGGGACAGGACGATAGTTTCTTGCCCCCCAACGGTGACACTGCGTCGCCTGAGGAAATCGCTGGCTCGCTAGCCGAATTCGTTAGCTCACTCCGCTCCGGGATACTTCCTTCGGGCGAGGTTCATGGAAACATTCTCAGTTTGGCGATGGTAGAGGCAGCCGTGCAATCGTCAGAGCGGGGTGAACGCGTCAGCCTCGATCAGGTTCTGAGCGCAGCTCGGGCAACGGCTCTCAGCGAGGAGTCCATCCCGGTCGTGAAGGAGGCGCTCAGCGACTGGCCCTCGGACCGGCATACCCTCGCCAGCTTGGCCGAATACGCGGCCTCAGCGCTGACGCACTCAGCTCAACACTGAGTCCACGGACCTGCTTCACCTATAGCCGTCTCGCCGAGAGGCGGAGAATCAAGTCCGAACGGCTCCGAGTGGATTCGGCGGTCGCTCGGATAAGCATCAAAGTGAGCACAAAATGATGTTGGGAACGAAGCCGCCTTTGCCGGGCGTTTTGGATCGCCGGTCCATTGCGCCCGGCAAGGACGGTCGCCTGGACGCGGAACGAGAGCTTGGGGGACCGGTTGGACCGCGCACGTGAGTTCTGTGACAGCTTCCTCGGCCGCATCGCGCTCGGTAACTGATATTCTCCCGAAGATGCCCTCCCCGACCCAACGGTCCGCCACGCCGCCGTTACTCCCAGAGCCACTAGCGCCGTCCAGCGAGCAGGATCCTTCCAGACGGAACAACCTGTCCGTGATCACAACGTTGGTCCATCACCACGGCGTCCTTAGCCGGGCACAGTTGACTAGGCGCACCGGGCTGAACCGCTCCACGGTGGCCACCCTGATCGGACAACTCGTTGCATTGGGCCTTGTTTACGAGTCCGCACCGTCCGGGGAGGCCCGGGTGGGCAGGCCTAGTCCGGAGGTGCGCCCCAGCCAGTGGACAGCGGCACTTGCCGTGAATCCGGAGATCGACGCCGTGACAGTCGGGCTGGTGAGTCTCGGCGGAACAGTCCAAAAGCAGGTTCGATTTGGCACGAAACGGATTCCCACGGCCGCGGAGGCCGTCAGCATCGCGGCTGCGGTTATCGAAGGGATGCTTTCGGAACTCGATACCTCCTACCGCATTACAGGGATCGGTGTAGCTGTACCGGGCTTGGTGCACCGGGCCGAGGGCGTGGTTCGGCACGCCCCGCATTTGGGCTGGCGAAATGAACCCATCGCCGCGATGCTGAGTGAGGCCAGTGGCTACCCCTGCGCGGCCGCCAACGATGCTTCCCTGGCTGCAGAAGCCGAACTCATCTTCGGTGCGGGCGCCGGACGGCAAGACTTGGTCTACCTCAATGGTGGAGCCAGTGGCATCGGCGGCGGCGTGATCTCCGAAGGTGGACTCCTGGGTGGCGTCTCGGGGTATGCGGGGGAATTAGGACATACCTTTGTTCGCACGTCAGGGATTACCTGTCACTGCGGCGCCACGGGTTGCCTGGAGACCGAGGTCACACAGTCGAGGCTCTTCAAACTAGCCGGGCTCGCAGGCGGCGATGTGTCCCAGCTGGAACAGGTCCTGCAAAATAGCAGTAACCCGGACGTGGCGGTCGAAGTGACACGGCAGCTAGGGTACCTGGCAGTAGCCTTGCGCAACGCGGTGAACATCTTCAACCCCGAGGCGATAATTCTCGATGGATTTCTGGGTGTTCTTTACGCGCTTTCCCCCCGAACACTAGACGATCTACTCCTGTCTCAGGCTCTTGAGGGCCCCGCCAGCGAGGTGACGATATACCGGGCAGCCTTGGGTTCACACCTGATGATGATCGGAGCCGCAGAGCTGGCCTTCGCACCTTTACTGGCCGATCCCGCTGGCCTCGGCACGCTCTCCCTTGGCGGTACACATAAAGCCTGAGATGCCCACAAAGGCAAATCGATAGGGGCGAGCCCCCAGCCCCCGAGCTACTTAACCCCGGCCCCCGGCAGCAGTTCCGTGGCGTCCAGGGAGTCGGCAACGAAGGCGTAGTCCCAGGCCCGTTCCTTCCACTGCACGTAGCGGCCGGAGGCGCCGCCGTGGCCGCCCTCCATCTCGATCTTCATCACGATCGGCTCGCTGCCGGTGTTGAGTTCGCGCAGCCGCTGCACCCATTTGGCGGGCTCCACGTAGAGAACCCGCGTGTCATTGAACGAGGTCACCGCGGCGATCTTGGGATACGCCACCGCACGGACGTTCTCGTACGGCGTGTAGGACTTCATGTACTCGTACACGTCGCGGTCGGTGATCGGGTTGCCCCATTCCTCCCACTCCAGCGCCGAAAGCGGCAGGTTGGGGTCCAGGATGGTGGTCAGGGCGTCCACGAACGGGACGGCGGCAACGATCGCCGCGTATTTCTCCGGGGCCAGGTTGGCGACGGCGCCCATCAGCAGGCCGCCGGCCGAGCCGCCCATGGCCGCGATCCGTGCCGGGTCCACCCAGCCGGACTCCGCCAGCCAGTCGGTGGCCGCGATGAAGTCCGTGAAGGTGTTCTTTTTCTGCAGCTTCTTGCCGGTGTCGTACCAGTGCCGGCCCAGTTCCCCGCCGCCGCGGATGTGGGCGATCACGAACACGATGCCGCGGTCCAGCAGGGACAGCCGGGGGATCCCGAAGCTGGGATCCATGCTCATCTCGTAGGAGCCGTAGCCGTACACCAGGCCGGCCGCCGTCGAATCCTGCTTGACGGAGGCGTGGCGCAGCACGGAGAGCGGGATGCGGGTCCCGTCGGACGCCACCGCCCATTCGCGGGTGGCGACGTAGTCCGCGGCGGAGTAGCCGCCGAGCACCGGGCTTTCCTTGCGCTGCAGCAGCTCGCCGGCGGGCTGTTCCGCGGTGGGCAGCACAAAGTCATAGACCCGGGACGGCGTGAAGTAGGAGGTGTAGCCCATCCGGATCACGGGGGCCTCGTAGTCGGAGCCGGCCACCCCCGCGGTGTAAAGCTCCTCCTCGAAGGCGGGCTCCACCGGCGCGCCCTGCTCCGGCGTGCCCAGCCCGGCCAGCGGCAGGACCTGCACCCGCTCGATCGTGTCCTTGCGGATGGAGACCACCAGGTGCGTCGAGGTGACGCCGGCGCCGTTGACCCGCACCTCGTCGGAGTGCTCGACGACGGTGGTCCAGTGCTGCTCGGCGAGCGGCTTGGCGAGCTCGGCCGGGTCCACGAGGGAGACCATGGAGTTGATGGCCTCCCTGTTGTGGGTCAGGAGGATCGACTCGGCCGGCGTCCCGGAGACGTCCGCCAGCAGGAACGGCTCGGCCTCGTAAAGGATGCGTTCGTCCCGGGAGATCACGGTGGACAGTCCGGCGTCGAGCGCGTCGAAGCGCAGCAGCCGGGTCTCGCTGAATTCCGAGCAGCCGATGCTCAGCACCAGGTGGCGCCGGTCGGCGGAGAGCTCGAAGCCCAGCCACATGGCGACGTCGTCCTCCTGGTAAATGACCTCGTCATCCGCGACGGGCGTGCCGAGCACGTGGGCCTTGACCTGGTAGGGCCGCCACGCGTCGTCCACCACGGTGTAGAAGATCCGGGTGCCGTCGGGGGAGAAGGAGATGCCATAGAAGACGTTCTCGATCACGTCGGGCAGGAGCTCCCCGGTGCGCAGGTCCTTGATCCGCAGCGTGAAGCGCTCGTCGCCGGCGTTGTCCACGGCGTAGGCGTAGAGGTTCCCGTCGATGGTCACGGCGGCCCCGCCGACGGCGAAGAACGGCTTGCCCTCGGCCTCGACGTTGCAGTCCAGCAGGATTTCCTCGCCCGGGATCTCGACGCCGACCTCGACGGCAGGGGGAGTCCAGTCGGCGACGCGGTCACCAGTGTCCCGGGCCTGGACCCGGCACTGGATACCGTATTCCTTGCCCTCCACGGAGCGGGTGTAGTACCACCAGCCGTCCTTGCGGTTGGGAACGGAGAGGTCCGTCTCCTGGGTGCGGGCCTTGATCTCCTGGAAGATGGCCTCGCGCAGCGGCTCCTGGTGCGCGGTCACCGCCTCCTGGTAGGCGTTCTCGGCCTTGAGCAGGTCCACCACCTCGGCGGATTCCTTGTTCCGCAGCCACTCGTAGTTGTCCTCGAAGGCGTCGCCGTGGTGCGTGCGGAGAGCGGGGATCTTCTTGGCAACGGGTGCAGCGGATTTTTCGATCGCGCCGGAAGGGCCACCAGTGGCGGGAGTGTCAGTCATGCTCCCCAATATATAGAGACAACCGTCGCCTGGCGCCCACGTTCGCCACGGGGGTATTCCGCCACCCACAGCCCCCGCCCAGCGGCGGGCCGGAGGGCGTACGCTTGCCGGAATGCCAGGAATCGGGCCGGGGCATTTAAGGGTCGGGGCATCTAACCGTCCATGCAGGAATTCCTTGGCCGACATTATGCCAATGGTGCGCGAAATCGTGACATTCCAGTGACACTAACCTGTTAGCGTTACCTTCAACGATTTGCTGGGGTGGGAATGTGGTAGATATTTCGCGCGTGGCAGTGGTTATTGAAGATGACAAGGATATCCGGGGGGCCCTCCGGTCGATTCTGACTGCGTCGGGCTTCACCGTCCATGAGTGCAGCACCGGGGTTGAAGGCGTGGATGCGGTGGCCCGGTACGGGCCTCATATCGTGACGTTGGACCTGGGGTTGCCTGACATCGACGGTTTTGAGGTGGCCCGGCGTATTCGCCTGTTCAGTGACACCTACATCATTATGCTGACAGCCCTGACCGAGGAGCTCGATACCCTGCAGGGGCTGGAAGCCGGTGCCGATGACTACCTGACTAAGCCCTTCCGGCCCCGTGAGCTCCGGGCCCGGGTTGCCGCCCTGTTGCGTCGCCCTAGGGGACTGGAAGCGGCGAAACCTGCTTCCGCGGAGAGGGTACTGGTGGAAGCGCCAGTGCCGGTGCCGGCGTCCCGGGGACCCCTGATGCCTGAAGCGTCTTTGAGGGGAGCGCCGACGGCCCACGATACCGCCCCCAGGCGGGTGTGGGACCACAACGGCCTGCGGCTGGACCCTTCGACCCGCACCACCGAAGTTGCCGGGGTTGAGGTGGTCTTGACGCGCACCGAATTTGATTTGCTGGAGGCGCTATTGGAGGGCGGCCGCATTGTCAGGAGCAAGGCCGACCTCGCACGGCGGCTTCACTATGAAGAGTACGGGACGGGTTCCTACGTTAGTGAAGCTGATGAGAAAGTCGTTGAGGTTCATGTAGCGAACCTCCGGCGTAAGTTGGGGGACAACCCCCGGCTGCCACGGTGGCTGGAGACAGTGCGGGGCGTGGGTTACCGGATGACCCCGGGCGCCACCGCTTCCTGAAAGGGCTCCGTCCTGCCGGGAGCCGCCCGATTGCTGTCGAGGGGTAGGCGCACCGAGAAGGTTGTCCCGCGTCCCAGAGCGGATGCGACAGCGATACTGCCGTTGTGCCGGGTGATGATGTCATGGACGATCGCCAGTCCCAGCCCTGTTCCCGGTACCGCAGCCGCTGAGGCGTTGGATGCGCGGAAAAAGCGCTGGAACACTTGCGGGATGTCATGTTCGGGAATTCCAATGCCGTCATCCGCCACTTCCACCCGCAATTCGGCTGCCTGATCTTCGGAACCGCATTTTTGCGCGGTAATGCTGACATGCCCCCCGCGGGGGGTAAACTTAATGGCGTTGGACACCAGATTCGTAAACACCCGTTCCAATTGCGCTTCGTTGGCGCCAACTACAAGATCCTCGCCGGCGTGGTCCAGCGTGATGTGGATGTCCCGGGCAGTGGACATGGGACGGAGCACGGCCGTTACCATGCGCAGCAGGTGTCCGATATTGACGGGAGCTTTCCGGGAATCGTCGCTGTTGTCGTGCCGAGCGAAGCTCAGCATGTCCTCGATGAGGCCGCGCAGACGGTCCGAATTCTGCTCGATGACGGTCAGCATCTCTTCGATACCGGGCGGCACGGGACCGCCCTCACCGTCATGAATCATGTCCAAGTAGGCGGTGATCGAGGTCAGGGGCGTTCGCAACTCGTGGTTGACCATGGCGAGGAAGTCCGTCTTCGCCTGATCGAGCTGGTGGAGCCGTTTGAGGACCAGCTGCTGGGCATTGATCAGATGCCCTTGGATCAGGCCGTAGGCGAGATTGCCCGCCACATGGCGGATCAGCGCGGTCTCGGCGACGGTCCACAGCCGGGGTTCGTGGGCGTTGACGATCCACAAGATACCGAAGGCTGCTTCGCCTTCTCCGACCGGGACCACAGCAGAGGCGCGGGCACCCATGGCTTCCATCCAGTCCAGGAGTTCACCATCCTCCGGGGACGGCCGGTAGTGGAGATGGTCATCCACGGTCAACAGGGCGGATTCAGTCCAGAACCTGTTGGCTGCCCGTCTGGCGGCAGGTTCATGGGCTCCGAGGCGCGGCGGCAGCTGGGCCAGGCCGTACCGATTCCACTGTGCCGTGATCAGCGGCACCCGTTCGTCGTCGAAGGTGGTGAACCAGACGTGGTCGGCGTCGAAGGTTTCCCCGAATCCCTGCACGAACTGCTCGGACATGTTTCTTGGGTCGTTGGTTGCGCGGATAGCCGCGGAAACGCCGCGGAGGCGCTGCCGCAGCCGTTCGGAGTTCCCCCGGACCTCGCTGCGTCGTTGCCCGCGGCGGATGAGGTTCTGCACGCGGTGGATCAGTTCATCGGCACGGGCAGAGGTCCGGACGTAGTCGGAGACGCTGAGCATTTCGAGCACGTCCGGGCTCAAGTCATGATCTTCGTCAACCAGGAACAGCACAGGAATGCCGGGTTCCTCCTCCTGGGGTGCCGCACCGGTGATTGAACCTGACGCATCAGCGGCTGCCGTTCCTGCCGGCACGGCGCGGCTGAAGGCCATGTGCACAATCAGGACACTCGGATGTCCGCGGGCAAGGAGCCGCAGCAGCTCACCCTCATCAGGGGTGGAGGCAACGGAAAATCCGGCGCTCTCCAAGGTGGATGTGGTTCTGGCGAGCCTTTTCCGGTCGGGGTCCGCAACGACGGCGCTGGTCGTGGCGGCGTCGGCCACCGGTTGTATTGTCACGGTTCCCCCTGCATAGGCGGCGGCTCGCCGCCCTCACTGATCCAGGGTCAGGCTATCAGCGTCCGGCCCGGGGATCGTCCCGGTCCGACGCCTGCCGACACGTTCAACCCGGGCAGGGGATCGGGTGGCGCTGCGCTGCTTTTAGGAGGACAGCTTGGGGCAGCCGCCAAGAACCCGCGAATCCAGCAGGATCCGTCCAAGGGCAATCCAGGCAGTGCCGTAGTAGGTGGGATGGATGCTGTTGAGCGTTTCGGCCCGGCCCAGGTCAGCCCGTGCTCCGGGACGGTCGCCGGCCGCTGCGCGGGCGGCAGCCCGGGCCACGTAAAACACGGGATGTTCCTCCCCGGCCATCCGTGTACCGGAGAGATCCAGGGATGTCGCTTGCCGGCCGGTGCCCAGCGCAGTACCGGTGCCCAGCGCGGTGGCGCTGTGCGCCGCCACAGCCACATCCGCGGGGAGGCACGATTCGCTGAAACGCACCGGCACCCTGGCGGCGTCGTAGCTGTACAGGCCGGGCCCGTCGGTGCCGGCGGGCCCGGTTACGGGCTGCGCGGACCCGTCGGCCCGGATGCGCGCCCAGTCCGGCAGCAGGGGACCGGCGGCCAGGAGCGAGGCTGTCACCCTGGAGGTGCCGGTGGAAAGTTCGCTCCAGCGTGCGTCGCCGGTGCTCGCGCCCAGGATGTCGAAAGCCGCAGGGGAGGCGTAGGAGGGGTTGTAGGGGAGGGCGGGCCCCTGCCGGGCCCAAAGGCCGGGCAAGAGAATACGTCCATGCACTGTCTCTGCGGTGAGCTTGTCCATGACACGGCCAGCCAGCCGGTTTCCTTCCGCAGTCAGGTCCGGACGGCCGAAGAGGGTGCCTGCCCGCACCAGCGCCCGGGCTGTGTCCAGGTCGGCATCACTGGCAGGGGCCGGGTCCTTGACCGCCCCGTCGGACCAGTGCCAGGAAAGGAGCCCGTCCTCGCGCATCAGGTGGTCCCGGGTCCACGTCCAGATCTTCTGAAAGCTCCGCTCGTCACCCACGGCTGCGGAAATGAGCAAACCGTAGGCCTGCCCCTCGCTGACCGTATCGTTGCCTTGGTCCCGCCGTACCACCCGCCCGTCCTCATCCACCCAGTGCAGCAGGAACGCCGCGGCTGATTCCCGAAGCGCCTGCTCGGCGGGCCGGACCGGATCCGCGGCGGCAACAGGCCCGGTGCCATGATCGGGTGATGCCGGGCCGTGGGCTCCGGTCAGGATCATGGCTGCGCTCAGAAGCCATGCCGGGATGGACGCCGCACGGCCGGCGCGCCGGTAGCGGCGTTCCTGGCGCCGTGCCGGTGCCACCGAACGCGCCCCGGGAGAGGGAGTCGGGGCGGGGCCCTCCAGCGGCCGGCGGATTTCTTCCCGGGCTGGAGTTCCTGCGAGGACCCGCACATAGGAGTCCATGATTGTGTGTCCTTCCATTGGTCGCGGCCTGTCTGCGGTTCCGGCCACGGCGGCTGAGGCCCATGACACGGTTGTCAGTCGGTACCCGGCGCCTCGAACGGTCTCAGGCTGCAGGGGCTTTTCCGTGGCCGCCGTTGCAGGGCTTCCACCCTGGCCTGCAGGATGAGGGGCCGGAAAGGCTGGGTGATGTAGTCATCAGCGCCGGCATCCAGCCCCATGAACACGTCATTTTGGTCGTTGCTGGTGCTGACGATGAGGACGTAGGCATCACTGAACTCGCGGATCCGCCGGATGGCTTCCAGGCCGTTCATGCCGGGCAGGTGCAGGTCCGTTGTGATGAGGTCCGGATCATGCATCCGGGCCGCCTGCACGCCGTCCGCGCCCGTGGCCGCGGCGTGGACGGCGAAGCCGCACTCCCGCAGCAGCCCGGTGAGGAGTTCGCTGACGTCAGGGTCATCTTCGATCACCACCGCCGTCAAGGGCTCGTTCATCGGATCCCCCCGCGTCAGTTCCGTGCCGCGGTGCCTGGCACGGCGTAGCCGATGGTGACGGTGTCCAGAACCGTTTGACGGGTGTAGATCCCGGTGCCCGGCGCTGTTTCGGTGAGCAAGTCAAATGTGAACAGGACCTGGGTGCTGTGCGCGGTGGGATTGGCCGGGACCACCACGCCGGAGGAGTAGGAGAACGGCGGCTGGACGGCGAAGTCACCCTGGTCGTTGGCCAGCACGGTTCCGAGCGCGTCCACCCGGGCATTGAACCTGGTGACCTTGATGGCGTTTCCGTCCGGGGAGCCGTCAATGTGGGCGCTGAGGCGGATGATGGGGGCATCATTCGGGCTCAGCGCGGCGGCGTCGTCGGTCATCCAGTAATTCACAATCAGGTTATGGGCGGCAGCACCCAGGGTATGGGTGACGGTTCCGTGGCTCAGATCCCCGGCAACCGGAACCCAGACGGGGGCCGCGGGGGCTGTCGGTGCCGCTGAGGCCGCCGGGGCCGGTGCTTCATTGCCGGCCGCGGCCTGTGACGCGCTGGTGCCCGCCGCGGGGCTCGGGGTTTCAACCACGGCGACCTGCTGCACTGCGGGGGCCCCGGTGGGGCCCGGCATCCCCGGAACAGAACAGCCGGAGACAGCCAGAACCGTCCCAAGAACCAGGGCGGGAAGAACTGCCGCCGGGAGCCGGCGGCGTTTCCTGGACGGGGAAGGAGCAACAGCGGAGTCCTGCCGTGATTCCTGCCGGCCCGGCCGGTGCGTTGCGGCGCTCATACGTGGAATCCCTGGTGGCCGCGGAGGGTCTTGCGGAGCATAAACGTGGTCTGCACCATGGTGGTGATGTACAGGACGGGCCAGCCGACCGACAGGATGCCGGACTGCACTCCGACGGGAAGCTGCAACCAGGCGTAGATCATGCCCAAACCGACCACCAGGAATACGACAGCGGGCATCAAATACGCGCTGCCGGCCCCCCGCTCGGCCCGTGCCTGGGCAGCCCAGTTATCCGTCTGGGCGCTGGTGAAGAACTTCCCCCACGCCCGCACAAAATGGCCCATGCGCAGCCACAGGTAAATTTCCGCCGGCACCGCCAGCAACGCGAAGGCGATGTCCCGGCCGGATTTCCCCTTGATGGACAGGGCAATCCGAAGGTTCAGAATCACGGCGACAACCGGGGGAATCAACCACACCGGGTAAAAGACCCACGCATGGATGCTCAGCGAAGCTGCCAGAAGCATGATGAAGGAGACGCGGGTCAGGATGTTGATGACCATCGAGGCGTTCTCGCTCCACCGCAGCCGCAGGTTCGGGTGGAAAGGCTGCCCCGGGGTGTTGCTGCGCTGCCCGGGCCACATCAGGTCGATCGCGCCGTAATTCCACTTGACCTGCTGGCCATCCAGGGCGCGCAGGGTATCCATGCCGCCAACCGACGCACGGGCGCGGGCTGAAATTTTGGTGGCATAGCCGATGTTTTTGATCTGCAGGGAAAGCAGCGAATCCTCCACTTCGGAGTCCTTGACCCACGGCGTGGACTGCCGGTTATCCACCATGACGTTCTTCAGTGCCTCCATCGACAACAGGGAGCACTGGCCGCCCAAAACGGCCATGTTCCGGCCCCGCAGAAGGTTGTCCATGTTGAAGGCGGCAAACTGGGCGCGCTGGCCGGCGGTCAGGAATTTCGCGGTGAATCCCCGCGTCTGGGGCTCGGCGACGGTGTAGATGGCGGAGATGCCGCCGATCCGGGGATCACTGAGGATTTCCTCTTCCAGATGCTCCACTGCATGCCGGTCGGCTACGGTGTCGCCGTCCACTCCGAGGAAGTAGTCATAGTCGTCGCAGACCTGGGCAAACCCGTAATTCAAAGCGCCGACTTTTTTATCCGAGTTGGACCCGATGTCGTGGATGAAAACTTCGGTCCGGTAGGTCGTGTCCTGATAAACGTGCTCGTGAGGTCCGGCGAATTCCCGGGCAACGAAAAAGGTCTCATCGGTGGAGTTGTTGACCACCACGTGGATGACATCGGGCAGGCGGGACTGTTTGAGCAGGGCCTGGAGAACCTCCGCAATGGTGTCCTCTTCGTTGTAGGCGGGAATGACGCAGGCGATGGTCGCCCGGTCCGTCCCGGCCTGCTTCTTCTGTTGCGGAAGGACCAACAGGTAGTCGCTCTCTAACCGTTCCTGGATCAGTGCAGTCACTTGCATCTCCGTTCGCTGTTCAGTATTGGGCTTGACTCCAATACTGGACAGCGGACCTTTATTCCGCCCCAATGTGCATCTTGGAATTGGCCTAAGAATGTCCCGGCATCCTGAAGACCCTCTGCCGTCCGGTAAATCTTGGGTCAGCGTTGCCCCATTCTTGGGCATTCCCTAAGAAACAGAAGCAGAAACAGCAGCCGGACAGGAGCGTGCGCACCGTCCGGAAGTCAGTTCCCGTTCTGCAGCCCGTGGGCGGCGATGTAGTCGGCCAGGGTCCCGGAGGACAGCGCGGCGGACACGGCGGCAGTGGCGGCGGGGTCCTGCAGGACGATTGACTGGCCGTCCCAGCTGGTCCCCACGCCGGCGGTGGGCAGCGTGAAGAACACGGCGTTGCCAGGCGCTGTGCTGCGCAGGCTGAAGGCGAGGTGTTCCAGGGTCTCCACGTTCAGTCCCGGGGACACCGTGACGTGGGGGAGGACGGTGGACACCAGCTGCTTCACGGTGTTCCGGTCCTGCAGTCCGCCTTCGGCCGCCAGCTTGGCCATCATGGCCTTGAGGAAGGTCTGCTGGTTCCGGACCCGCTGGTAGTCGCCGTCGGCGAAGGCGTGGCGCTCGCGGACAAAGGCCAGCGCCTGCAGCCCGTTGAGCCGGTTCACGCCGGCCGGAAAGTACACGAAGTCGTCAACGGTGCCCTGAAACGCCTGCTTGATGTCAACGTCCACCCCGCCGAGGGCATCGGTCATGGCGGCGAAGCCCTGGAAGTCCAGCATCACGGTGTGGTCGATGTGCTGGCCCAGCAGGGCCTCCACGGTCTGGGTCATCAGCGGCACGCCGCCGAGCTCCAGCCCGGCGTTGACCTTGGCCGCGCCGTGGCCGGGGATGTCCACCCACAGGTCGCGCATGATGGAGATGCCGTAGACGCTCTGGCGGTCCGCCGGGAGATGGATGAAGACCAGGGCGTCCCCGCGCTGGTCGGACGCTGCGCCGGAGGCGGCGGCGGCCCGCTCGTTGACCCGGCTGTCGCTGCCGATGAGCAGGATGTTCAGCGCGGCGGGCGGCGGTTCCGTGGCCGGAGCTGGCGTCGGGGTGGGGCTGGGTTCCGGGGTGGCCGGTGTTGTTTCCGGTGCCGGGGCGGAGGTTTCCACCGGGGCCGAGGTTTCGGTGCGCGGCCGGTTCAGCAGGAAGGCCGCGGCGGCGACCGCCAGGACCACCAGCCCGGCTATGACGGCGAGGGCAATGGTTCGGCGGCGGTGCATTCCGCCCGGTGCCGCGGTTGGGCCTGCGGCTGCTTCTTCTGGTTCCGGCGACGTTCCCATGGCCGGACACTACCACCGCCACCGCTCAAAAGATGCCGGCGGCGCAGGGCAAAAAAGGTCAGCTGTGCTGGCGGGCGAACCGCAGGATGGTGAGGATGGCCGGGGCCAGCTCGTCTTCCATCTGGCTGTAGAACTCCTGCCCGCGCCGGTACGGGTCCACCACGTCGTTGTCGGCGGCCTCGGCGGCCAGCGCCAGGTGCCGCACGGAGGCCGCCCGGGCGGGCAGTTCCCGCCAGAACGCCGGAAGGTCGACGGCGGCGGGCGTCGCGTCGCGCTGCTCCAGGACCTGCAGCATCCGGGCGAATTCGCGGATGGTGAAGGTCCGCTTCAGCAGGGAGGCGTCCATCTGCATGACGTCGCCGCGGTGTTTGGCGGTCATGGCCAGCACCAGGTCGGTCTCCCTGAGAATCCTGGGGGTCAGCAGCCGGGCGGCGAAATCCTCGGGTGTCCCGCCGTAGGTCCGGATGATCTCCGCTGAGGGCGGCTGGACCGGATCGCCCACCATGGCCCGCGTGCCGGCGCTGCGCACCACAAAAGCACCCGGCCGCACCTGGTCCAGGCCGGCTTGCAGCAGCCGCTCGGCCACCGGGGAGCGGCAGATGTTGCCGGTGCAGACCGTCAGGATCCGGACGGGGTGGGGCGTTTCCACGGGGAGGCCCTTTCGGGGGAGGGGCGGGTCGTCGCGACCCGGAGGCTCCAACTTAACATGGGGAGGGCGGCGAATCCCGGTGAACACCCCAAAGGGAACTGCCCGGGTGCTTGACGCATCTCCCGCCTTCCGCATATCCTGAACGAACGGTCGGTAATTATTTATCGGAAATGCATAGGAGCAACCATGGCAGCGCAGACCCTGCAGTCAGTGCCCGGAGAGCCAACAGCGGCACGGCACGAACAGAGCCTCGAAGATGCGGCCCGGCGTGACGCTGAAGGCCAGGCATACTTCGACAAAGTCATGGCGGATGACTCGCGGATCGAACCCCGCGACTGGATGCCCGCGGCCTACCGCAAAACCCTGCTGCGCCAGATCTCCCAGCACGCCCACTCGGAGATCATCGGCATGCAGCCGGAAGCCAACTGGATCTCCCGCGCCCCCAGCCTGAAGCGCAAGGCCATCCTGATGGCCAAGGTCCAGGACGAGGCCGGCCACGGCCTGTACCTGTACTCCGCCGCCGAGACCCTCGGCCAGCCGCGCGACCAGATGATGCAGGACCTGATGGACGGCAAGGCCAAGTACTCCTCCATCTTCAACTACCCGGCCCGCACCTGGGCGGACATGGGTGCCATCGGCTGGATGGTCGACGGCGCCGCCATCGCCAACCAGGTGCCGCTCTGCCGCGCCTCGTTCGGCCCCTACGGCCGCGCCATGGTCCGCGTCTGCAAGGAAGAGTCCTTCCACCAGCGCCAGGGCTTTGAGATCCTGCTGGAACTCTCCCACGGCACCCCCGAGCAGAAGCAGATGGCCCAGGACGCGGTGAACCGCTGGTACGCCCCGGCACTGATGATGTTCGGCCCGCCGGATGACGACTCGCCCAACTCCAAGCAGTCCATGGCCTGGAACATCAAGCGCTTCAGCAACGACGAGCTGCGCAACCGCTTCGTCGGCATGATGATGGAGCAGGTCAAGGTCCTGGAGCTCACCCTCCCGGACAAGGACATCCGCTTCAACGAAGAGACCAAGAAATGGGAGCACGGCCCGCTGGACTGGGATGAATTCCACGAAGTCCTCGCCGGCCGCGGCCCCTGCAACGCCCAGCGCCTGGAACGGCGCCGCGAAGCACACCACGAGGGCACCTGGGTCCGCGAAGCCGCCGCCGCCTACGCGGAAAAGCAGAGCCGCAAGCAAGCAGAGAAGGAATCCGCAGCATGACAACCCCCGAACCGCACGCAGGAAACGTCTGGCCCATCTGGGAAGTATTTGTCCGCTCCAGCCGCGGCCTCTCCCACGTCCACGCCGGCTCCCTGCACGCGCCGGACGCCGCCATGGCCCTGCGCAACGCCCGCGACCTCTACACCCGCCGCAACGAGGGTGTGTCCATCTGGGTTGTCCCGGCCGACGCCATCGCCTCCAGCGATCCGGACGCCAAGGGCTCATTCTTCGAGTCGCCCCAGGGCAAGGACTACCGGCACGCCACGTATTACACCAAGAGCGAGGGCGTGAAGCACCTGTGAGCACCACACCTGAAACCGCGGCAGCTCCGGCACCCGCAGACACAGCAGAAACCGGCGGCCACGGGGACATCTCCGTCGGCGTCAAAGGCTCCGGCAACAGCGGCGAGGCCACGGCCAGCGCCACCCGCATCACCCCCGGCAACGCCCTCCGTCCGGAGGACATCGCCCTGGCCGTCAGCCGCGGAACCGCCAAGCCGAGCGAGGACGTCGCCGAGTTCGCCCTGCGCCTGGGCGATGACGCCCTGGTCCTTGCCCAGCGCCTGGGCCACTGGATCTCCCGCGCACCCGAGCTTGAGGAGGACATCGCCCTCGGCAACATTGCTTTGGACCAGCTGGGCCACGCCCGGTCCTTCCTCAGCTACGCCGGCGGGCTCGATGGCCGGAGCGAGGATGACCTGGCGTACTTCCGCCGCGAGCCCGAGTTCCGTTCCGTGGAGATCTTCGAACTCCCCGTTGGCGACTTCGCCGTCACCATCGCCCGGCAGTTCGTGGTCAGCTACTACCAGTTCGAGCTCTACCGCCGGCTGACGCAGTCCACCGACGCCACCCTGGCCGGCATCGCCGCCAAGGCCGTCAAGGAAGTGGATTACCACCGCGACCACAGCGCCCAGTGGGTGCTGCGCCTCGCCCAGGGCACGGACGAGTCCCGGGCGAAGATGATCCACGGCTTCAAGGTCATCTGGCCCTACGTCGACGAGCTGTTCCGCGACGACGAGCTTACCGGCCGCCTCACCGCGTTCGGCGCCGCCGTCGAACCCTCCAGCCTGCGCGCCGACTTCGACCGCCTCACCGGCGAGGTCCTGGCCGAAGCCGAGCTTGAGGTTCCGAAGGTCCAGCCGGCCCCCGGCGGCGGACGCAGGGGACTGCACTCCGAACACCTCGGCTACCTCCTCGCCGAAATGCAGGTGCTCGCCCGCGAGTACCCCGGAGCAAGCTGGTAACCATGACTGGGATGGACACCAAAACGGCCGAGCAGAAGGCCTGGGACATCGCGGCCACGGTCTGCGATCCGGAAATCCCGGTCCTCACCGTTGCGGACCTGGGCATTCTCCGGAATGTCCAGCTGTTCGACGACGGCGGGCCGGTTCCCGCGGTCCAGGTCACCATCACGCCGACCTACTCCGGCTGCCCCGCGATGGATGCCATCCGGGACGACCTGACCACGGCGTTCCACGATGCCGGCTACCCGCACGTCCGGGTGGAACTGGTGCTCTCGCCGGCGTGGACCACGGACTGGATGACGGAATCCGGCAAGGCCAAGCTGCAGGAATACGGCATCGCGCCGCCCTCCGGCCACACTGCTGTTGATGGAAAAGCCGTCCGGCATGCCGGGCCCATCCGGCTGTCCCTCGCCGTCAAATGCCCGCAGTGTTCATCGTTGAACACCAAGGAACTCACCCGCTTCGGTTCCACTTCCTGCAAGGCGCTCTACGTCTGCCAGGACTGCAAGGAACCGTTCGACTACTTCAAAGTTTTGTAAGGAACAGGTGCCCCATGGCTATTGTCCGCCAGACCGCCGCTGAAACGGCTGCAGCCACCGGCCGCCGCCGCGCGTCCTTCCACCCGCTGACCGTGGACGAGGTACGCCGGCTCACCGATGACGCCATCGAGGTGACCTTCGGCGTTCCGGCCGAGCTCGCCGGCCAGTTCGATTACCTCCCGGGCCAGTACGTCGCCCTGCGCACCACCCTGCCGGATGAGAACGGCGAGCCGAAGGAAATCCGGCGCAGCTACTCCATCTGCGCCGAACCGCAGAGCTTCGCGGACGGCAGCAGCGAGATCCGGGTCGCCATCAAGAAGGACCTCGGCGGACAGTTCTCCACCTGGGCCAACGCCGAGCTCAAAGCCGGAGACGTCCTGGACGTGATGAGCCCCATGGGCGCGTTCGTGTCCAAGCACGGCCGCGACGGCAAAGAGCAGAACCTGATGAACTCCATGAACCATCCGGAGGCCATGGCCGGCGAACTCGCGGGGGAGCCCGGCTCCTTCGTTGCGATCGCCGCCGGCTCCGGCATCACCCCGGTGATCGCAATTGCCCGCACCCTGCTCGCCGCACACCCGGAAACCCGCTTCGACCTGGTCTACGCCAACAAGGCCGCCATGGACGTGATGTTCCTCGAGGAACTGGCCGACCTGAAGGACAAGTACCCGGCCCGGCTGGCCCTGCACCACGTGCTGTCCCGCGAACAGCGGATCGCCCCGCTGCTCAGCGGCCGGATCGACGCGGAGAAGCTGCAGGCCCTGCTGGGGACCGCCATCCACGCGGACGACGTCGACGAGTGGTTCCTCTGCGGCCCGTTCGAGCTCGTCCAGCTCTGCCGGGACACGCTGGCCGAGCGCGGCGTCAACCCGGACCACATCCGCTTCGAACTGTTCACCACCGGCAAGCCGGACCGCCCCGAGGGCAACGCCGGCCGTCCCGTGATTGTGGACGAGTCCCAGGCCACCTACAAGATCACGTTCAAACTGGACGGCCTCCAGGGCGAGGTGGCCAGCCCCACGCACGCCCGCGAATCGATCCTGAACGCGGCCCTGCGGGTCCGCCCCGACGTGCCGTTCGCCTGCGCCGGCGGTGTCTGCGGCACCTGCCGCGCCAAAGTCATCACCGGGGCCGTCACCATGGACGAGAATTACGCGCTGGAGCAGGACGAACTGGACAAGGGCTACGTGCTCACCTGCCAGTCCCACCCCACCACGCCGGAAGTCACCGTCGACTTCGACGTCTAAGGCACCAACCCCCGCTTCCCGCCCCGACCCCAGGAGCCCCATGATTTCCCTCTCCATCGCCGGCGGCGTCGCCGAGATCGTCCTCGACGCCCCGCACAAGCTCAACTCGCTGGACGGGCAGGCCCTCAAGGATTTAGCACAGGCGTACGACGACGCCGCTGCCGCCGCCTCGCGCGGTGAGGTGCGGGCGCTGCTGCTCCGGGGGGAGGGGCGCGCTTTTTGCGCGGGACGGGACATCGCCGGGGTCACGCCGGAGACGGACGACGTCCAGGGGTACCTGGGCGGGCTCCTGCAGCCGCTGCTGCAGAAGATGTCAGCGTTCCCCGCCCCCACCTTCGCGGCCGCGCAGGGGGCCTGCCTGGGCGTGGGGCTGGGGCTGCTGCTGGCCACCGACGTGGTCTACGTGGCGGAGAACGCCAAGTTCGGCTCACCCTTCGCCAAGCTCGGAGCCACGCTCGATTCCGGCGGGCACTGGTACTTCACCGAACGCCTCGGCATGCACCGGACCCTGGACCTGATCTACACCGCCGAACTCATGAGCGGCGCGGACGCCGTGGCCCAGGGGATGTTCAGCCGGGCCATGCCCGCGGCTGAGCTGCTGGAGAACACCCGCGCCATCGTGGCCAAGGCCGCCGCCGGCGCCACCACCGCCTTCACGGCCAGCAAGGAGCTCGTGGGGCACATCCGGGACCAGCGGCTGGGCCTCTGGGCCTCCATGGCAGAGGAGAACGCCGAGCAGGCCCGCCTCTGCCAGACCACGGACTACGCCGAGGGTTTCCTTGCTTTCCAGCAGAAGCGGACCCCGGAGTTCAAAGGCCGCTGAAATCAGGCCGCCGGATCGTCCACCATGGTGAGGCTGTCCTTCAGTTCGGTCCAGAGGTCTGACTCCGTGGGCAGGCTGGCGGGGCAGGCGAGGTTGAGTTCCATCAGGCCGTTTCCGGAGGGCATGGAACGCACAGCGATCCGGTACACCAGCTCCGTGTTGCTCTTGTTCTTGAACCGCAGTTCGGCCTCCTGCAGTTCGATCTTGGTGCCGGCCGAGGTCCGCAGTTTGGTGTAAGTTGACCCGGCGTCGGTCACCACTGTCACCGGGGTGGCGGCCAGGTTCTTGACGCCCTCGATCTCGCCCTGCATCGTGGCCGCGGTTGCTTTCTCGTCCACGGTGGCTTCCCGGGGCGGCAGGATGGCCTGGTGGGTGGTGAAGATGCACGGGTTCTCACTGCTGCGATACGTGATGGTGCCGCCCTTGACGCCGGACATCTTCCAGCCGTCAGGCATTTTCGCGGACCAGACCGGCGGTGAGGTGAAGTCCGCATCCTGGAAGAGATACACGTCGTCGCCGCCGGAAGCCGCGGCCGGGGACCCGTCCGCGGTGGCCCCGCCGCTGGGTTTCGCGGACTCCGGGTTTCGGGTGCTTTCGGTGGGCGCCGGTGCCGCTGCGCCCCCGTTGCCCTGACCGAGGCCGTTGAGGACCATGACCCCAGCAACGGCCAGGACTGCAGCAACACCCACGCCGCCGGCAAGCCAGCCCCAAGCAGGAATACCGCCCTTGGGCGGGGCCTGGCCGAACGGTCCCGGTCCCGGCTGGCCGTACGGGCCCTGTGCAGGGTCGCCGTAGGGCGGCTGGCCGGGCTGCTGCCACCCGTTGTTTTCCGGCTGCTGCGGTACGCCGGGCTGCTGGTCGTTGTTCAAGTTGTCCCCCAATATCTGATTAAATCTGCAACCAGAAGTATTGCCGATAAAATCTGGCCGTGCGATGGGCAGGGCTGCCCATCGGCCGTGTCGCGGCCTTGAATTTCCGGATTTGGTCAACCGATTTGTATGGTTCAGATATGACTTTGGGGAAATCAGTTAGAAAAGCCGTCATTCCTGCTGCCGGACTTGGAACTCGGTTCCTGCCCGCCACCAAGGCAATGCCGAAGGAAATGTTGCCGGTGGTGGACGAACCCGCCATCCAGTACGTGGTTGAAGAAGCGGTGAGGGCGGGCCTCACGGATCTGCTGATGATCACAGGGCGCAACAAACGCGCGCTGGAGGACCACTTTGACCGCGCACCGGCGCTGGAGCGCACGCTGGAGCTCAAGGGCGACACGGCGAAGCTGGAGGCCGTCCAGTATGCTTCCGACTTGGGGCCCATCCACTATGTCCGCCAGGGCGAGGCGAAGGGCCTGGGCCACGCGGTCCTGTGCGCCCGCCAGCACGTTGGTGATGAGCCCTTCGCCGTCCTGTTGGGCGATGACCTGATCGATGAGCGTGACGAGCTGCTGACCACCATGATGGCTGTTCAGGCCAAGACCGGGGGATCGGTTGTGGCGCTTATCGAGGTGGACCCGGCCCAAATCAGTGCCTACGGCTGTGCGGACATTTCTGCAATCGAGGGTGAAGGCTACGTTCGCGTGAACAGCCTGGTGGAAAAGCCGGCCGTTGAGGACGCGCCCTCCAACCTTGCCGTCATCGGCCGGTACGTGCTTCATCCTGTGGTGTTCGATGTCCTGGAGCAGACGGAGCCCGGCAGGGGCGGCGAGATCCAGCTGACGGACGCCCTGCAGACCCTTGCCACTTCAGAGGCAGAGGACGGCGGAGTCTACGGTGTGGTGTTCGGGGGTCGGCGCTACGATACCGGGGACAAGTTCAGCTACATCAAGGCCGTCATCTCGATCGCCTCGGAGCGCGTGGATTTCGGCGAGGACCTCAAGACGTGGATGAAGGCCTTCGTCAGCTGACAGCGCTGTCCACGGCAGGCCTAGGGTGGTTTCCGCGCTGGGCCTGTTAACGCCAGCCGAAAATAGGGCCAGAAGCGCCAACTGAAAACAGGGCCACCGACCATTATGGAAGGTGATCAATTTGGATGATTGGGCGGAGATACGCCACCTGTTTTCGACGGGCAAGCACTCGAAGCGTGAGATCGGCAGGATCGTGGGGGTTTCCCGCGGAACGGTGGAGCGTGCGCTGGAGTCGGACCGGGCGCCGAAGTACCAGCGGGCGGCGGGGGTGTCGAGTTTTGATGCGTTTGCGCCCAGGGTGCGGGAGCTGTTGGTGAAGACGCCGACGATGCCAGCCGCAACGCTCGCGGAGCGGGTGGGCTGGTCCGGTTCCGCATCGCTGTTCCGGGCGAAGGTCGCCGCGATCCGGCCGGAATACGCGCCGCCGGACCCGGCCGACCGTCTGGTCCACGAGCCGGGATTCCAGGTCCAGTGCGATTTGTGGTTCCCGCATGATCCGCTGCCCGTCGGTGAGGGCCAGACTGACACGTCCCCGGTGCTGGTGATGACTTCGGCGTTCTCGGGATTCATCCAGGCACGTATGCTGCCGTCGCGCACGACACCGGATTTGATCGGTGGGATGTGGGCGCTGCTGCAGGATGCGCAGGCCGTCCCGTCCCGGCTGTTGTGGGACAACGAGTCCGGCATCGGCCGGCGCCGGCCCACGGAGCCGGTGGCCGCGTTCGCCGGATCCTTGGGGCTGGAGGTCAAGCTGCTACCGCCGCGGGATCCGGAGTCCAAAGGCATGGTCGAGCGGATGAACAGGTTCTTCCGGCAACGCTTCATGCCAGGCCGGGACTTCCGCTCACCTGCGGATTTCAACGGCCAGCTGGAGGACTGGCTGCCCAAGGCCAACCACCGGTATTCCCGGTCCCGCCACGGCCGCCCTGACGAGCTGATCGTCCTGGACCGGGAGAAGATGAGGGAGCTACCGCCGGTGACACCGGACACGGTATTCCGCAACGCGGTGCGGCTCCCGCGGGCTTACTACGTGCGGGTGTTCTCCAACGACTATTCCGTGGACCCCTCGTTCATTGGGCGGATCGTGGATGTCACCGCTGATCTGGACACCGTCTGGGTCACCCATGACGGCGTCATCATCGCCACACACGTCCGGGCCTGGGCGCGGCATCTGGTGGTGACCGATCCGGCTCATGTTGCCCGGGCCGCAGAGATGCGCAGGGACTTCCGGACCCAGCGGGTGCACCGCCTCGAGCCCGAGGAAGTTGTGCAAATCCGGGATCTGGCCGCCTAGGACGTGATCTTCGGCATCGACCTCGGCCAGGACCCGGCGGTGCTGCTGGAGGCGGCGTCATGAGCGGGACACCCTCACAGATCGAGTACTACGCTCGTGCCCTGCGCGCACCCCGGATCAGCGACGGGTTCCGCCGCCTCGGCGACCAGGCCCGGGACGCCGGCTGGTCGCACGAGGAGTACCTGGCCGCCGTTCTCTCCCGGGAAGTCTCCGAACGCGAAGCCAAGGGGGCTGCGACCCGGATCAGGGCCGCAAGGTTCCCCGCGCACAAGGACCTCGAGGAGTTCAACACGACCACCAGCCCTCCGCGGACCGGAACCTCATCGCCCATCTGGGCACCGGCGCATTTCTCTCCGAGGCCAAGAACGTGGTCCTGCTCGGGCCTCCCGGCACGGGCAAAACCCACCTGGCGGTCGGCATCGGCATCAAGGCGGCCAAAGCCGGGCACCGGGTCCTCTTCGATTCCGCGACGGGCTGGGTCGCCCGCCTGCAGGAGGCTCACTCCCGCGGGAAACTCGCCCAGGAACTGGTCAAGCTACGCCGCTACAGTCTCCTGGTGGTCGATGAAGTCGGCTATATCCCGTTTGACCAGGACGCCGCGAACCTGTTCTTTCAGCTGGTCTCCCGCCGCTATGAACACGCGTCCATGATTCTGACGTCAACCTGCCCTTCGCCCGCTGGGGCGACGTCTTCGGGGACCTGACCATCGCCTCGGCCATGATCGACCGGATCGTCCACCACGCCGACGTCATCAGCCTCAAAGGCAACAGCTACCGGCTCAGAAAACACCAGCCCACGGCCACTACGGCACAATAGAACGAACAACCAGTGGCCCTGTTTTCAAATGGCACTACTGGTCCCGTTTTGGGTTGGCGTTAACAGGGCCCGCCGTTTGTTTCTCTCCCGGAGCGCACGGGCAAGGATCACCCCCACAACGGCCCCGGCAGTATTAGTCGCCACGTCCAGGAGACTGGCAACTCGGTGTGGCAGGAACAGGAACTGGCCAAGCTCCACGCACGCGGACGCCAGCAGGCCCAGCGCCGAGATGTGCCACCACCGGCGGGACGGAAGGGCCAGGGCGGCGGCGAATCCGACCGGAATAAACAGCAGAACGTTCGCGGAGGCCTCCACCAGATTGTAATTAATCCAGCCCGGTATCCCATGGGCGTGCAATTTTGCGAGCACTTTTGTAAGAAGAGACTGGGCCGGGGCGTCAACGGGAGTGGGCCAGAACCCGATGAGGGCCAAGGCTGCGAAATACGCGGCCAGAAGGCGCGCCGGCAACCGAGGGTTGTCCACAATTCTCATATCCGGTTCAGGCCCTTGCCAATGCGAGCAAAGTGACACCCAGTGAGGCTACCGCCAGGAACGTCAGAAGAACGTAGGCAATACGCAGCCGGAGCCGCGGGAGCGGAGGAATCGTGAATGCTGACAGTGACGGAACTGAGCGAATGTATAGCCCAAACAGTTTTCTTCGGCGCCGCCAATGTCTCCCCATAGTCCTCATGGATATCACAGCTTCGGTGTGCAGATGCTTCAGTGTCGGCTTGGATCAAAACCAAAAGGTGGCTGGATCTCCGAATTTCTCGGAAGAACCAGCCACCCTTCGTCGGGTGGATTGTTGAGTTAGGCTGCGATCTCGCCCTTGGCGCGGCGGCGAACCACAACAACCGAAGTGATGCCGGCAGCGAGGGCCCCGCCGCCAACCAAGGACCACAGCAGCAGGCTGGAATCCGCGCCTGTGCTGGCAAGTCCCGTGCCGGTGTTGGCCAGTGCCGTGCCGGCATTGTTGGAGGTCGACGCAAGTGCCGCGCCCTGAACCGTGACCGAGGACGTGGCGACGTTGCCGCTCACAGCGCCTTTAGCGGTCAGCGTGTAGGTGCCGGCTTCGCTGATGCTGAGCTGGATCGTGAAATTGCCGTTGGAGTCAGCTGTGGCGTTGAAGGTCTTCGAGCCCACAGTGATGGTGATGGCCTCGCCGGGGGTGAAGCCCGTGCCCGAGAAGCTGAAGGTCTCACCTACGGCCGGGCTGCCGTCCGAGACGACGCCGGTGGACTTCGGAGACGCGTACCCATCGGCCATGGCCGGAACCGCGCCCATAAGTGCGATGGAACCCGCGAGTGTGATTGCTGCAAGTGTTTTCTTCATGTGTCCCCCTGAGACCATAATTTTTGAGTGTCACGTCAATGGCGGAGATTCCTGGCCCCGGAGTGGCCGCAGGTTGAAATCTCATTTGTTAAGTCCATGCAGACACTAGCACCTATAACGCGTGTTACCAAAGTGAATCAAGTTGCTTTATGTACTGTTTACCTACTGTCTGCATTCACGGGCTGCATGCTGCGTTTTCGGGGGCCAGGATGACATCTTTTACAGGCTGGACGGTGGGCGTGACAACCACCTTAGGCTCCGTGTGCTGGACGATTTTTCCGAAGGTCAGCTCAACCGTGCTGCTCTGCCCTGGAGCCAACATGAGGGTCACGGATCCAACCGGTCTGTTGGCGTGTAGGTTAGCGGCAAAGTCCACCTTCTTGCCATCGATGATGGCTGTTTTCACAATGGCCTGTACTGGACCGTAGGCAACGACATTGGTCTGGACTTTTCCCGCCGGGACGCCCAAATCGCCACCGCCGGTGACATATGCGGGCAGTGACGTCGCTGCATCCGCAGGGGCCGTATTGGTGCTGGTAATGCGGACTTTGACCTGGCCATAGTCGTCACCGGTGCATTCCTTGACGAGCTGTACGGTCCGCTTTATGTAGTAGTCCATCTTGGCGCCGGTACCGTCATTGAAGTACACGCCGAACTGTGCCGGGGCCACGCTGGGGCCCGAGATTGATCCGCTCACAGGATACTTCGCAATGACCGACTGTTCGTCGCTAATGCCGGACCAAACGAGGACGCGGCCCTCTGCGGATCCGCGCGACAGACCGTCGATCAAGCCTTTTGCTTCGCCCTTTCCGCTCGAGAGCGCGGCGAAGATTTCCTTTGCCACCCCAGCGAAGTACACGTCCTGAAGTTGGGGCCTGGCGATTTTGGCGTAAACGTCAGACAGCAGCGTCGGCACAACATTCTTGCCGTTCAGTTCGGAGGGCAGGCCGGTCTTGGCCAACGCCAACAATTCTGGGCTGGTGATCTTTATCGGCCCCGTCGCGTCCAGGACATAGCCCAGCGCCACAGGGTCAAGAGAAATCACGCCGTCCACGTGCTGCCCGGTCTTCTTCTCCCACATGGCCTGTGCCGTGCTGGCGGCAGTAGGGAAGTCAGGGGTCAGGTTGACGTCCTGCATGTACTTGCCGAGGTGTGTGGTGTAAATCTGCTCCTGTTCCGGATCAACGGGCAAGGGCGGGGACATGATCCCGACGTCGGCGGCGCTACCTTGGGCGCCCAGCGTGAGTTTGCCCTTGTCCAGCGTGAGTACCGCCAGCGCTCCGGGAATTCCCCCCGAGGCCCGGGATTCAGCGTTGTTCTGGATCATCAACAAGTAGTTCCGTTGGCCGCCGACTCCCAGCATGTTCGGCGCAACCTTAGCGACGCTTGCCGAGGCATCCAGGGCCCCGGTCACGGCCTGAAGCTGCCCCCTGGCCCGCGTCAGCGGCTCAGCCACTTGCGGCCACAGGCTGCCCGCATCGATTGCGCCCAGCCGCTCAGCGGAGGCCCGCACGGCATGGGCTGCGGCTGAGACGCTGGGGGAGGCGTTGCGAATGGGCTCCAGATCCGTTCCCGCGCTGCTCGGTAGAAGACTGTCCCAATTGAGGGAGCCAAACACCCTTACCAAAGGGGCGACACCCAACGTGGCGACGTCATCGGCTGAACGCGCAACTTCAGCCACGGCGCTGAAATTCGCTCCGAGCCCTGGAGTGGCTGATGCCAGGGTCCACAGTGGATCTCCGGCAGCATCGCGGGCAGCCGCTGTGTGGAAGCGAAGCTGATCAACAGTGGCGCTGGCCTCGTGCTGCTTGTTGCCAGCAATATTCTCCTTGAGAACAAGGATGAGCTGGTTCGCGGCTTCTAGCTCGCTCTTGATGATGCTGGCCCTCGAGCCGAGCCAGGCTGCCGCCGCAACGGCCAGGATGACAACTGCGGCCAGCGAGGCCAAGCCAATCATCAAGCGGCGGCGACGGTCACGGCGGCGGGCCGCGCCCTTGCGGTCCCGTGGTGAGGTGCTGGAGCCATCGGTTTCTGGGAGATTCTGGGTGTCAGTCATGGCCTAGGGACGTCCAAGTCCGCGATAGGTCCATCCGGCCGCGCGCCATTTTGCGGCGTCAAGTACATTGCGGCCGTCCAGGATCCGGGGCGAGCCCACCATCCCGGCAAGTTCGTAAGGGTCAAGGCCGCGGTACTGCGGCCATTCTGTGAGGAGCAGCAAAGCATCTGCTCCCTGTATCGCCCACTCGGTATCAAATTCATACTGCAGCTCCGGGAATCTTTTGGCGGCGTTGGGCAGCGCCTTCGGGTCGGTGACGGTTACTATGGCTCCCTGCGAATGGAGCTCAGCTGCGATGCTGAGCGCAGGGGAGTCGCGGACGTCGTCGCTTTCGGGTTTGAAGGCTGCACCCAGCACTGTGATTCGCTTATCCTGTAAGGCTCCGACACACAGTGCGCGGGTCAGTTCCACGACGCGTTCCCGTCGCCGCACGTTGATGGCGTCCACCTCACGGAGGAACGTAAGCGCCTGATCCGCGCCCAGCTCGCCAGCACGGGCCATGAACGCCCGAATGTCCTTGGGCAGGCATCCCCCGCCAAACCCAATGCCGGCATCGAGGAATTTCCGGCCGATGCGGTCATCCATGCCGATTGCGTCTGCCAGCTGTGTGACGTCCGCCCCCGAGGCTTCGCAGACTTCTGCCATGGCGTTGATGAAGGAGATCTTAGTAGCCAAGAATGAGTTGGCGGCTGCCTTGACCAGCTCGGCGGTGGGTAGAGCCATCACCATCCGCGGAATACCCGCCCCCAGAAGCTCGGAGTAGACCCTGTCCAGGATTGTCACAGCGGGATGGTCCTCTGAACCGTCCTGCACGCCGTAAACGAGGCGGTCAGGCTGGAGGGTATCGGCCACTGCGTGCCCTTCTCGGAGGAACTCGGGGTTCCATACCAAGTGGGCACCCGGCTCGGAGTTTCGGATCCGTCCCGCAAGACGTGCTGCTGTGCCTACGGGCACCGTTGACTTACCGACGACGACGTCGCCAGCCCGGAGATGCGGTCGAAGCGAGAGTGTTGCGGCGTAAACGTAGTCCAAGTCTGCACCGTTCTCGCCCTCTTTCTGCGGGGTGCCCACACAAATGAAGTGGACGTCGCTTCCGGCGGCCGCTGTCATGTCAGTCGTAAAGGATAGGCGACCAGTCTCCCGGAGGTCTTCGAGGAGCTCATTCAAATTGGGCTCGTAAAATGGCGCTACGGCGCCAGAGAGGGAATTGATCTTCCCTTCATCGACATCGATGCCGACCACCTCGTGCCCCAGCTTGGCCATGCAGGCCGCATGTACGGCGCCAAGGTACCCGCAACCAATGACTGTTATGCGCATTTTTTCCTTCTGCTTTAAACGGGATATCGCGAACAGCAGCGCTGGTCAGTAAGCGCCGGTCCGGTAGAGGACAGCTCGCACGGTTCGCAACAGGATGATGAGATCGCCGGCCAAGGACCAATTCTCCACGTAGTAGAGGTCGAGCCGGACCGCGTCCTGCCAGGACAGATTCGAGCGGCCGCTGACTTGCCACAACCCTGTGAGACCTGGCTTCACGAGAAGTCGGCGGCGCACGTCTTGTTCGTACGCCTCTACTTCCGACGGCAGCGGGGGTCGGGGGCCCACTAGGCTCATGGATCCGGCAACAATGTTGAAAAGCTGAGGTAGTTCATCCAAACTGAACTTCCTCAGTACAGCGCCGGCGCGGGTCACCCTTGGGTCCTGCTTCATCTTGAAGAGCACGCCCCTACCTTCGTTATGGGAGGAGAGATGTTCAAGTTGTTGTTCAGCGTCAACCCCCATTGAGCGGAATTTGAGCATTCCGAAACGAGCGCCTTCGATTCCCACGCGCTCCTGTTTGAATAGGATGGGGCCAGGGCTATCCAGCTTGACCGCGATGGCCACGCACACCATGACCGGGAATGCCAAGATGATCATGGCCGCAGCCGCCACGATATCGAACAAACGCTTGGCGACCCCCTGGCCACCCTCCAACGCTGGCGTCGTGACGTGAATCAGTGGCAGCCCGGCAACCTGCTGCGTATGGATCCGGGGGCCCGCGATATCTGTCAGGGCCGGAGCCATGATCAGGCCAATATTGCGGGCGGCGAGTTCCCAGCCCAAGTGCCGTAGCGTCTGGGGATGCAGCTGGACCCCGGCCGACACGGCAACCGTGTCGGCATTGCATGCGGTGATTGCCGCAAGTATTGAGAGTGTGTCGGGGCGGGAGCCAAGGATCGGCAGACCAGACTCCGGTTCCGCTTCAAGTCCATCGTGAACTCCGGGGGTGTAGGCAGCCACGGGCAAATACCCGGCGCCCTTAACGCGCTCCAGGGATGAGGCCAGGTGCGCCACGGAGCTTGGGCCTCCCACGAGCAACAAACGTGACATGCTGCGGCCTCCCTGGCGTTCAACGTTCAGGTGCTGCCGAAGGAGCCAGCGAGCCAAGAGGAGACCGCCCAGTCCGACCGGAAGTGCGATCCCAACGTAGCCACGGGCCGTGTCTATCCGCAAGACATAGGAGAATATGGCAACCAGTCCAAAGAGCCACAGCGAGGCGGCAGCGACCCTCTTATACTCGTCGGGTCCGGCCCCGAGAATTCGGCTCTGCCTGCTGTTCCATCCGCCGAGCATCATCCACCAAGCGACGGCCAGAGTTACAGAAACCCATGTGTAGTTGAAGTCCTGGCCGTTGACAGCAGCGCCGGGTTCAACTCCAAATCGCACGACGTATGCCCCGACAATGGCCCAGATTACGACGAAGGCATCCACGGCGCCCAAGAGACGGGAGGTCCGCTTCCGCCACTGCGCGTCTCCGCTCACCTGATTTCCCCCAATTTGTTCAACGTGCGTCAAGGACCGGCCCTCCGCTGGGTCGGTTAGGTCCGTATGGTTGCCATGTTCGCCCGGTACCACTGCACCGTCTCTCGGATGCCCTCATTGAGCCCGATCGATGCGGTCCAACCGGCTTCGGCGAGCATGGAAACGTCAAGGAGCTTGCGCGGTGTGCCGTCCGGCTTGGAGGTATCCCACTCGATGTTTCCCTGATAGCCCACAGCTTCAGCCACAGCCGACGCGAGTTCCTTAACGGTGACGTCGGTTCCGGTGCCGACGTTCACCTGAGACGGTCCGTCATAATGTTCAAGCAGGTGAAGGCAGGCCGTGGCCATGTCGTCGACGTGCAGGAACTCTCGGCGAGGGGAACCAGTGCCCCAGTTCGTCACAGTAGCAGCGCCCGACCTGGCGGCCTGGTCGTAGCGGCGAATCAGGGCGGGCAGCACGTGCGAACCGTCCGGTGAGAAGTTGTCACCCGGCCCATAGAGGTTCGTGGGCATCGCCGAGATCCATGGAAGGCCGTACTGGCGGCGGGTAGCCTGGACATGCATAATGCCGGCAATCTTGGCGATGGCGTACGCGTCGTTGGTCGGCTCCAAGTGTCCGGTGAGGAGCGATTCTTCCCGTATTGGCTGGTCGGCGAATTTCGGGTAAATGCATGATGAACCAAGGAACAAGAGCCTTTCTACGCCGTGCTCACGCGCGGCATCGAGTACATTCACCTGAATTCTCAGGTTGTCGCTGAGGAAATCAACCGGATGCGTGTTATTGGCCAGGATCCCGCCCACCTTGGCTGCTGCAAGCACCACGTAGCGCGGCTTCGCCTCTGCGAAGAAGTTAAAGACGTCATCGCGATTCTTCAGGTCCAGTTCCGAGGACGATCGTCCGATGAGGTTCGTGAAGCCTTCTCCATCAAGATTGCGCCAGATCGCGGAGCCGACGAGTCCGCGGTGACCGGCAACATAGAACTTCGACGATCGGTCCAGTTTGGCGGGAACGAAATTGATGCCTGCGGTCACTAGTTATTCCAACTGTCGAGGTTGACGCTATCAATCCAGTGATTACCGGCGTGCCGCAGGGCTTCGATGTCGGCGTCAACCATAATGCGTGCCAACTCCGGTGTATGAACCGAGGCCTTCCAGCCCAGCTTTTCCTGCGCCTTCGAGGCATCTCCCACCAAGGCGTCCACTTCGGTCGGGCGCAGGTAACGCTCGTCGAAGCGCACGTGGTTCTCCCAATTGAGACCAGCATGCTCGAACGAAATCTGCAGAAAGTCACGGACGGTGTAGTTACCACCGGTTGCGAGCACGAAGTCATCGGGCTCATCGACCTGAAGCATGCGCCACATGCCTTCGACGTACTCAGCTGCATACCCCCAGTCGCGCACGGCATCCAGATTTCCCATGTAGAGCAAATCCTGTTTGCCCGCCTTGATGGCGGCCACTGCGCGCGTGATCTTCCGTGTCACGAAGGTTTCGCCACGGCGAGGCGATTCATGGTTGAAGAGAATACCGTTCACAGCGAACATTCCGTAAGCTTCGCGATAGTTCTTGGTAATCCAGTAGCTGTAGACCTTGGCCGCCCCATAGGGAGACCGCGGATAGAACGGGGTGTCCTCGTTCTGCGGGGGCGGGGTGGCGCCGAACATCTCCGAGGACGACGCCTGATAGAACTTGGTCTCGATCCCTGACATTCGGACGGCCTCAAGGAGCCGAATCGTCCCGACCCCGGTGGTGTCGGCAGTGTGTTCCGGCTCGTCGAATGACACGCGGACATGGGACTGAGCTGCCAGGTTATAAACTTCGTCAGGCTTGATCTGCGCAAGCAGGGTGACCAATCTTGCACCGTCACTCAGGTCGCCGTAGTGAAGGAAAAGCCTGGCGTTGGGATCGTGCGAATCGACGTACAGGTGGTCCACGCGTGCGGTGTTGAACGTCGAGGCCCGGCGGATGAGGCCGTGCACCTCATATCCCTTTGACAACAGCAGTTCGGCCAAGTAGGAGCCGTCCTGCCCTGTGATGCCGGTTATCAGCGCGCGCTTAGCCATGGAACCCCCCATAAAAGTAAACTTGGTATGGCAACAGTGAGTCGCCCGACCTATCGGCCGTGCGACGATGCCAGACGTGTAATGAAATCATCATAGTCGCCCACGGCTGCTGCTTCGGACAATATTTCATTTCTGAAACGAAGACCGTTGATGCCGAGGGACGCGGCAGCTTCTGGATCGAGCCCAAGCCCTTCTGCAGCTTCAAGGAGCGCCTCCGGAGCGGCCGCATCCACCCTGAGGCCGCCAAGCGACGCACTAATCTCCATGGCGGTGACGCTTCCGCCATCCGTGGCTGCAATCACGGGAACTCCGGCGTTGAAATAGGAAGTTAGCTTGCTCGGAACCGCCATATCCTTGACGCCAGGCAATTCATTAACCAGAAGGATGTCAGCGGCCGCCAAGGCCTGTTGAAATTCATCGGCCGGTAGCGGCGCTATAAATTGGATGTGAGTGAGACCTTCGGCTCGCCCCTCAAGCCGCTTACGCTGGTTTCCGTCGCCCATAAGGACAAATTTCACCTTGCTCTGCCGCTTTTGCGCCAAACGGGCAGCTTCAACGACATTTTCCAGTCCCTGCTTCTTGCCCATATTTCCGGCGTGAAGGACCACTACGTCTTCTGGGGCCCAGCCTAGCCTGACTCGGGACTGTTTGTTCCCAGAAACGGGAGACGGTGGGAGATGAGTCCAGTTGCGAATGACTCTGGTGTCTTCGAATGGCACTCCCAGGGTGTTGACGATGTAATCGCGGAAACGGTCGTGAATGACCACGACGCCATCTGCTGAACGCAGAATCACAGATTCGACTTTGCCCATGAGCCATCCAAGCTTCTT
This sequence comes from Arthrobacter sp. PsM3, assembly GCF_030433895.1. Classification (GTDB taxonomy): domain Bacteria; phylum Actinomycetota; class Actinomycetes; order Actinomycetales; family Micrococcaceae; genus Arthrobacter. Next base: position 67,499 of record NZ_JARUXE010000025.1, read on the forward strand.
GCTCCCCGTTCCTGTCTCGACAACTCCGAGACTGTAGAGGTCTTGGATCCAAAGCCCAACCGCGGGCCGACGTGGAGTGAGCCGTATGCGGAGGAGGGCGATTGCGGATGAGAACAGTGCCGGGCTGACAAGCAAAACCACGTCCGGCTTACCCCAATGCGAAAAGAGTAGGCGCAAACCGAAGCTGAGTTCCATGTGCATCCGGTGAACGGCGGTTGGTGCGGTAGGTATGAAGTGCCTGCGCCGCTTGACGCTTACTCCGCCCATCAACTCATCATGAGCCCAGCCGCTGTAGCCGTCCTTCAGCTGCCATTCCGGGTAGTGGGGGTAGCCCGTAATCACCCGGACGCTGTGACCGGCCGCAACGAGCCCCTCGGCCAGGCTAGCTGTATATGGAGCGTTTCCTGTGGGTTCGGGGGAGTAGTTAATTCCAAGAATTGTGATCTTCAACTTTGTGCTTCCCGTTGTAATATCCGTGGTTGAGCTTCACGATTGGCATTCCGGACTTTCAGCCTTACCGAGCATGCTGAGGACGCCGGCGCTGAAGTTGGCAACCATGTTGTCGATAGTCGGGTAGGCCCAGGATGAACCCGAGGAGGATTTTCCGCCATTGCCGGGGGAAAGCATGAACCGTCGCACAAGGGCGACATAGGAGTCCACATCATTTCCGGACGTGTAGCGGGATTCGCCTTCGATCAGGTAATCTGCCTCCGCAGAATGATAAGGCCAATCTGTTGTAAGGATTGGGATCCCCAGCACGAGCGCGTCGACGGCAACCAAACCGATCCGGCCAGGCATGAGCAATGCCGACGCCACCCGACCTATTATGGCCCTCTCATACGGCGTGGCATATCCTATCCGGATAGTTTGTCCCCTGGAGATCGAGACGTCCAAGAGATTGGATTGCGACCCCTTACCCCCGACGACGACACGCAAGTCCGGATCCGTTGCCCACAGTCGATCCAAGGCCTCCGCGAGGAATGAAATACGCTTGCTTTCGTCGAGCCCTCCAAGGAAACCCAACGTGCGCCCCTGCTTGAGTCCGTGGCAAGTCATATATTCCGCTACCGCAGAGTCTGCAAGCCCTTGGCTACACTCAGACAAAGCTTGGGTGTCGATAGTGTTCATGACGGTGGTAAGTCGCCTAGCGGGAACTCCCAGGTCCGCTGCAAAAGCAGCGCCGCTTGCTGAGTATGCGAATACATGGTCCGCCTGACGGAGCTGCCACCTCTCTGCGGCCGCGTCTAATGGGTGGCTATCGGCTACGTAGGAATCAATGTGTCCCCACACTCCGACGCGAAGGCTGCTCCGAGGACGCTTCGAGTCCAATATGGCCCAGTAGGTGTCAACTGATGACCCCAGATGGCCCACAATGACACCGTCGGCCCCTGCCCACGACTTTGAAGCACCCCCCAACGTAAGCGTTCGCCCGCCGAGGTGGAGTCGGCGGTGGCGGACTGGAATAATCCAGTTCGCGCTCTCAGCGTCGCCCCGATCGGTCCCGTGAACGGATGGAGAGGCAGCCGCCACGCGGCAGTGAACATTGGAGTCCTTCAATACGTCGATGAGGCGTGAGAAAAAAACCATCCTGTAAGCCGGAACGTACGGCTGTACGATGATCAGTGTTTTGGCTCTAGCCACTGCTATTTTCCAGGCTCATGATGCACCGCTGCTAATTGAATAGGCGAGTTGGAGTTGATCACAGACCGCCTTCATGCTGAATTTCTGTTCAGCAAGAACTCTTGCCCGGACGCCGACAGACTTTCTATAATCGGGATTTGCTAGCAGGCGATCGATGCTTACTACAAGGGATTCTAGGCTAGAGTCAATAACAGTTCCGGCACTTGCTTCGGTAATTGCGGCCGCTAAACCACAGCTGTCCGTTACCACAACGGGCTTTCCCAGGGAAAGCGCTTCTAACACTGACATTGGAAATGGTTCATCGACCGATGGCAAAACGTATATCGTCGATCGGTTGATCCTGGAGGTCGTGTCTTCAGGAGATAATGCACCTTCCCATCTGAGTGCGTCGCCCATCCCAGATTTTCGTATGGCTATTTCAATTGCGGGGCCTTCTCCGCCGTCCGGACCTACGATCGAAAATCGAACGTCGGGGTATTTGCTGTGGAGGGCTTTCGCCATTGCAACGAACATTAGCGGGCGCTTGCGTGAATGTAGACGCGCCAGAAACAGTACTTCGATCGCAGCCTCCGCTGTCGCGAGGGTTCCTCTTGTTTCCGGGACCCCGTTGTGCAATTCTTTAAGATTCAAAGGCGCCCGCGTGACGTTCGACAATCCGAGGCGCTCCTGCGGCGTCAGATAGAAGATGGTGTCGGCCCCCTCAAGTGCACGCTTGGTCCACACCGCATCTACCGTTCCGGCCAAGGGATGATTTGAAGGAGTTATCATTCCGTGCGTTTGCAGAACATAAGGAAGCTTACGGCGCCGGACCTCGGTGGCGGCCGGCAAGGTCACAAGGTCGCGGCTCAAGTGGATGTGGGCAACATCTGCCGACTTCACGGCGGTCTTCAACCACTTTTGAAGAGCAGGTGCCACCAACCCCGAGAATCCGGTCTTGGGCACCGGGTTAAAAGCTTCGAATAGCATTACGGGGACGCCATCAAATTCGCTGGGCAGTCGCCGCCCGAATCCTTGGGCTCCTGCCGCAAGGAGGACGTCATGTCCTGCGGCAAGAAGTTCACGCGTCTGATTGACCGCTACTCTGACCGGACCGCCATACTCTCCGCTGGGCGAAATCAAAGTGGCCACCTGAATGATCTTCATTTCTTCGGCGCCTTTGAGGTCATTTGCGCCTGCGGTGCCAGCACCGTTGTATCGTCGGGTACATCCCGCGTGACAAGAGCCATCGCACCTACAACAGAATTGCGTCCGACGCTCACACCCCGCAATACCGTGGCTCGGGCAGCAACCCATGCGCCTTCCGCTATATGGATCGGGGCGTTATCGAACTCGAATGCCGGGTCGTCCGCCTTATGGCTTCCAGTGCACAACATCGCTTCTTGCGAAATGCACACATTCGATTCAATTGTGATCGGCTCTAAGTTCAGGAGCCAAGCATCAACGCCGATCCAAACATCATCGCCGACGATTAGTTTCCATGGCCAGTGTATGCGAACGCCCTGTCGAATCAAGACTCTGCTCCCCACACTGGCGCCGAACCGGCGCAATACGATCGCGCGAACACTGGAAGGGCACCAGATGCGCTCCACCAGGACGGTTGACGTGAGTACCCAAAGTGCTTGAACGGACTTAGGCCGCCCCTTGTCGTACCCTGCCCCCGAAAACTCCGACAGGCGCCGTGTGCTGAACAATGCATCCCCCTTCGTGGAGCTTCTTTCTCGATCGGTCATACGAGTCCTTGCTCTGCTGTGCCGTCAGCAACCAACTTTGCCAGCGTACGCCGGAGCGCTCCATGGATCGAACTGTAGGCGCGCTGCGAAACCTATGATGATGATTTTCAGTGTCAGATTTTGAGTTGCGTATCGAGCAGCAGAGTGCAGCAGTTACCGTCGAGCTCGGCGAATGGATAAACGCGCGAGGCAGTCGCCTCGAATGGCATCCTCTGAGGAGCCGGCTTCGCATACGTGTATACGGCTACCGGACCATGTCGATTGCCCGATCAAAGGATTCGGAGAAACGCTCGGGCGTGTGAACCAGAATTTGAGGTTCTTGGATTCTTGCCATCCATGCATTCCGAGAGTTATGCATCTGCGATTCGAGATCACTCAGATCTGGTTTAGTGATGAAGACACCCTGCATGCCCAAAACTGAGGGGACGACTCCGCAGTTGGCTGAGACGACTACGTGCATACCTGCCGCGAGGGCCTCGTTGACAACTAGTCCCCAAACTTCTTCCGACGATGCTAGTACGAGTGTTTCGTGACCGGCCATGACTTCGGGAAGCAGATAATTATCTACATGATTTCTGAACGTTATCGATGAGCCACATTTAGCCGCTTTTTGGTGAAGGTAATCCGCTTGCTCGCCGGATCCAACTATACTTAGGCGGTCCTCAGGCAGCGCGATGGATTCGAATGCATCAATTACGTTTTTCACGCGCTTTCGCTGTATCAGCTGGCCCACGTAAAGAAACGAATGACCTACCGTCAGCGGCGTCTGAGACGTCACCCTTAGGGACGCTAGATGGAAAGCCTTAACGTCCACCGCATTGACCCCCTCGACGATTCTGTCGTCTGATATTCCAATGTGTAGGAGTGCTCCGCGAGCATCGGGTCCGGGGACTACGACCGCATGCATAGTTGCAAAGAATAGCCGGCGTACCCAGGCAACGGGACCTCGCGTGTTCTTCATCGTACTTAGGGTGCTTTCGTAGAATCCCACTCGTCCTAGGCCAAAAACTCTTGCGGCGAGAAGCAATAGCCAGTACGCGGGCGATTCCCAACCGCCAAAGATTATAACGTCATAATTACGGACGCGAAGTAGCCATCTAGGATCGCGCAGAAAATAGTATCTGGCTTCGCCGTATTTCAGTTTACTCGTTGGAATCTCGCTGTACTTAACCGTGTCAGTTTCTCTGGGCTGCCAGTCGGTTCCCCGGTTCGCGGCTCTGTCGGCTGCCAATGATTGCGCTGACTCGAGAAGTGCCACCGTAAGCTGGTGCCGCTTTTGCATCGCACGCCAGAGCGGCACTCGATAAGGTGCAGCCAAGTTGGTTAGCCATAAGACTCTGACCGGCCTCGGCAAAGCTTCGTCGACAATGTTAGTTTTCGTCAGGACACACCCCACATGGTTTTAGTATCTTGGGAGTCATGCTGGCTCAGTCTGCACTCCTGCCATTGATCCCCGTCAAATGTACCCCAGATGTTCGAGTCAAATGAGCGAGTGGCTCCGATCGGATCGTGCAACCGCTGCCGGGAAAGCGAGAACTTCACCAGCTCCGCGGCTGAGGGGCTGACGCCGAAATCACGCCCGCAAGGCGGCGCGTGTGGTCCTGAAGTCCAGCCCGTCTGTCCGGCCCGTATGGGAACATGAATTCCTTGCCTTTGAACCGGTGCGGGCTGCTGGCCACCTCGTTGGCGCGCATCGCGCCTCCACGATCGAGCTCCGGCGCAAGGGGGGCTCAAATTGGATCCGCGCGACCGGTCCAGTACCGGGGCCGGGAGGTTGCTGAAGGACTCCATTCGAATGCGTTACTGGGCCGAACGGTGGGATCACAGTCCTGTTCACGCGGAGACCGGTCTGGTTGGCCGTGCGGTCGCATTTCGGGCACTTAGCGGATGAGCGTGGTTAGTCCGGTCTGAGGCCGACTTCGTTGTGTGAGCAGTTCCGGTGCAGTGTGTTGCAGCAGGAAGGAGTCGGGACCTCTTTGTATTGGTAGCGATCAAGCAACCAATACCCAAAGAGACGCTGACGCGAAAAAATGATAATAGGCGTTTCCTTGGGGTGGGCGGCAGCATGCGAGTTGATCGGCTGACTGGAGAGGCTGACGGGTGACTTGGAAGCCGAGACTTTTCGAGTTGTTGAAGGTTTCGATTCTTTTCCCAGCACAGTGGCCATGGCGTCGGGACTATTCGTCCAGGCCCGGGTCGACGAAGCATTGGCCTGAGTTGAGCATGGGTCTGTTGGAGATGAGGATGGAATGCTCCACGGCGACGAGGGCTTTCATAGTCCCGCGCCAGGGACTTGAACCGCCGCCTGCACTTCGCCCACCTCGCCATCTACCAAACCTGCCCGGAACACCGAAGGGTGCTGGTGGCCGAGGTGATCGTGTCGTTCCCGACCTGCCCCAGCGTGGAAGTCGCCCGGCGAGGCCGGCCCCTTCGGGCCTGGCAACCCGCGATACTGGTCTACGTCGACACCAACGGCGTCATCGAGACCACCCGCGGAATAGCCCCCGGATTCCAAGGCTTCTGCAACTTCGCTAACTACCGGCTAAGTTGCCTACGCGGCGCCGGCGGGCACCGCCCCCACCGGGCGAAAAGAACCAACGATGCCTAAATGCGAAGGCCCATGAATCGGGTCTGCTTGAAAGACCGGCAGGAGCCCAGAATCTCTTTCACGAGCCGTGACGCCCAGCCGAAAACTGGAACCACCACGGACCCGCCCAAGGCCACGGTAAACGACGACCAGGCCACCTCAACGGGGGGTGGTCTTACGGATGATCTTCCACTCATGGCTCTTGGCGTGGCGGCAGTTGTTCAGCTTGTGGTTGGGCTGCTGTGTACTGGAATAACCGGAGCCTGTAATGCGCATGATCCCGGCACACGTGAGCGGTTCGTCTGAGGTTCCTGGCACTGAAGTTGCCAGCTTCGCTGCAAGTGTTTGTAACCCGGGTCCGGCAAAATGTGAGCACGTTATTGCGCCACATTTTCAGGGGTCAGCAACGGTGTATTCGCCTCCCGCATTCTAGTCGCTTTCACGACGTTACGAGCTCGGCCCAGACCTGGTGCAAGCCGTCGATCTGATCAGTCTTCAGCAGTTGGCGGAAGTGTTCCGTGATGCCCCAGACACCGACTTAGTTCCTGAGGGGCGCTGCGCTCGGCCGTGGGCATGGAAAATCTAAGCCTGAATCCCGTGGCTCTCTGGTGCTTGTCCGGGGTGCGGACACACTTAAGGAGTGTGTTCCGGTCGACCCGGGTCGCTCTATGGTGCCGGTGAGCCTGTGGCTTAGTTTGGTGGTGGAGGGCACAGCTTTGTTGTCCGCGGGACCGTGGATTGTTGCCTTTGAGCACGAATGTCAGATTTGTTGTCTAATCCGTCCTCCCCGGAACGCAGACACCTTGATTCCTGCTGGCATGACTGGGAAGGGTGATTCGCTATGGAAGTGAACCACCCGTGGTGCGCGGGCATTGATGTTTCGAAGAAGGATGCCAAGGTCTGCGTCCGTGTGCAGGGCCGCGGGTCCAGGCCCACGACGTCGACGGTCACCACATGGGGTGCGATGACCGAACAGATCCTGGACCTGAAAGAGCACCTCCTGAACGAACATGTGAGCCTGGTTGTCATGGAAGCGACCGGTGACTACTGGCGTCCTTTCTACTACCTGCTCGAAGACGACGGGCTTGACGTGGTTTTGGTCAACGCCCGTGACGCCAGGAACGTACCGGGCCGCAAAACCGATGTCTCCGACGCCGCCTGGCTGGCCGACCTGGGCGCCCACGGGCTGGTCCGGGCCTCCTTCGTGCCCCCGCCCCCGATCCGGGAACTGCGGAACCTCACCCGGGCGAGGACCATCATCACCCGGGAACGGACCCGGGAGATCCAGCGGCTGGAGAAGCTCCTCGAGGACGCCTTCATCAAACTGTCCTCGGTGGCCTCGGACATCACCGGCGTCTCCGGACGGCTGATGCTGCAGGTACTGATCGAGGGGCAGGATGATCCGGCGGCCCTGGCAGAGCTGGCTCACGGACGGATGCGGTCGAAGATTCCCGAGCTCACCTACGCGCTGACTGGCAGGTTCAGCGGCCACCACCGCTACATGGCGGAACTGTATCTACACCGGATCGACGACCACACCGCCGACATCGAGGCCCTGAGCGCCAGGATCGAGGAGGCGATCGCGCCCTTTCGTCCCGCCCGGGAACTCCTGATCAGCATCCCGGGATTCAGCACCACCATCGCCGAGGTCTTCATCGCCGAAACCGGCGCCGACATGACCGTGTTCCCCAGCGCGCGGCACCTTGCATCCAGGGCCGGCACCTCCCCGGGGTCCAACGAATCCGCCGGACGGGTCAAATCCACCAAGACCCGGCCCGGCATCCGATACCTCAAAGGAGCCCTCGGCATCGCCGCCCTCTCGGCAGCACGATCAAGGACACCTACTTCTCCGCCAAATACCGGCGCATCACAGCCCGGCGCGTGCCTCCAAGGCACTCGTCGCGGTGGAACACGCCATGCTCACCGCGGCCTGGCACCTGCTCACCACCGGCGAACTCTACAAAGACCCCGGAGCCGACTACTTCACAAGGAAGGCACCAGCCAAAACCAAAGCCCGCGCGATCGGACAACTCGGGTCCCTGGGCTACCAGGTCATCCTCGAGCCCCTGCAACAGACCGGATAACGACCGGCTACGACGCCAACCCACCGGATCCTCCGGTCACCGGGACGTGGGCACCGCAAATTTCATGTCAGCTGCTGAGGGTCGGCTTCGCTCGTCCCGCCGTGTAACGTGAAAATTCGGCGGTGGTCTTATTTTGTGGGCTGGGCGGTCCGTAGTGCCTCACGTCAAGATGCTCGCGAAACGGTTCTGCGTGCCTCACGTATTTTTGCTCGCGTCGGCGAGTCACGCATTGCCTGGGTCTTGTCGGCAGCGAGGCTGATGAGCCGGAGCTGGATGTCTGTGATTCCGCGGGTGAGATCCGCGGGATTCGTGGAGTTGAACAGGGCCTCGAGCTCAGCGTCCTTGGCGGGTGTGAGCACACCCGCGTCGGTGACCCGCTGGTAGGGGGTTCGGGGTTTGTCGTAGATGCGGGTCTTGTGGCCGTTCCGGTTCTCCCGCCAGCCAATGGCCTTCTTCGTCGCGGTAAACATGTTGAACCGGATCCGCACCAGGGCGTAGAGCTCGTTGAGCAGCTGCAGTTCCAGCGCGGTGTCATACCGGTAGTGGAAGGCGTGACGGCGCACGATGTCACCGTTTTTCTGCTCCACATGGGCGTTGTCGTTGGACTTGTAGGGCCTAGCGCGGGTGAAGTAGATGCCCCGGGCCGCTGCCCAGCCAACGAGGGCCTGGTTGATGAACTCCCCACCGTTATCGGTGTCCAAACCCGTGAGCGGGAACGGCAGACGCTCGGCGACTGTTTCCATCGCTGCGAGGATCCATTTAAAGGCGCTGTTGCGGATCGCGACGTTCTCCGTCCAGCCAGTGAACACGTCGGTAGCGGTCAGTGTGCGGGCGAATTCCCCCACCAGGGCAGGGCCGCAGTGCGCGACCAGATCCGCCTCGATAAACCCGGGAACCTGCTCGTGTTCCTGGCCGGCCCGCCGCACCGCGATGGACGAGCGGAGCTCGCTGCCAGCCTTCGTGGCGGACAGGCCCTTCGGCGCCATCCCCTCGCGGGTGGGCTTCAGGAGACGGTCGATCGTGGCCCCGGAGACGGCCATTAGCTGGTTCCGGATTTCCGGGCTGAACCGCACACCTTTCAGCTCACCATAGGCTTCCAGTTTGGGTAGCCACAGGTCCATGGTCGCCGCGAGGTACTTGCCCGACGGCATGCCGGCCAGCCGCCAGACCCTGATCAAAGCCATCAGCGTGTCGTATCCATAAGTCCGCGGGCGGGGCTTCCTCTTCGCTTTCCGGACGGGAATTTTACGTTTCAGCGCCGTGGACAACGCGCGGCGGGCGTTGGCCCGGGACCAGCCGGTGACAGCGACCAGATCGTCCAGGATCCTTCCCTTGTCCTTCTTGGCCGCCCGCGCATACTCCGCCGCGAATTGCTTGGTGATCTCCCTGCGCGCTGACAACGACAACCCCTGACCCATCCATCATGGTCCCAGCAGTACCCGGAGCCGGACACGTTTCGCGAGCACTTCCCAAATGAGGCACGCACCCCACTTCGCGAGCACTATTCATGAGTCTCGTCGCGGTCTTGTCGGGGGTGCGGTTGGGGCTGATACTGCTGCTGTGTTCCGGATACG